>CALUUP010000007.1 GCA_944323985.1 Candidatus Gastranaerophilales bacterium
TCTTTGAATAGCTCTATCATCAAGAATAATAATATCTTCAAATACGAACATCAAATCACGAACTTCTTGAGCCATTTTTTGATTTTCAATATCAAGCCATTCCATAATATTCTTTTCAGTACCCCTATCACAACAATTAAGAATATTAGCCAAAGATTCAACCCCACCTGCATTTGAAAAATCTTGAACAAGTAATGCAGAAAATTTACGTTCAACGATATCTTCAATTGTTGATAATATTTCAGGATTAGTAGGCGTCATATCAGCAATTCTCATCGATACGACAGCTTGAACATCAGGAGGCAAAAAAGCTAAAACTTGAGCTGATAATTCAGGCCGCAAATACGCTAAAATTAAAGCTAAAAGTTGAGGATTTTCAGAAGCGAAAGTATTTGCAAGTTGCGAAGGATCTGCTTCATTTAAGAAATAAAATGGATTTGTATTAACCATTGAATTTACCTTATCCAACAATTTAGCAGCCTCTTGCTCACCATAAGTTTGAGCTAATAATTGTTTTGCATAACTTACCCCGCCTTGCGCAACATAATTTTTCGCTTGAAAAACAGTCTTAAATTCTATTAGAACATCATTCAAATCTTCATCAGAAATTTTACCAAGATTAGCTATATCAAGCGTTATTTGCTCTAAAAGATCTTCATCTTTAATATTTTTCAATATCTCAGAAGCCGTAGTCGGACCAAGAGCAATAAGAAGCGCTGCAACCTTTTGACTTGGTCGAGTTATCGTTTTTCTTGCCTCTTCTTTAGCTTTTTTAATTTCTTCTATACCCATATCAACCTTCTAATTAATCCCGAATAAATGATGTTATCAATTTAGCAGCTTCCTCTGGCGATGCCATGACTGCTTCATTAAGCTCATTAATATTCTGCTCTTTTTGAGATTTTATTTCCTTTTTATTAAATTCAAATTTCGGTAACTCATCTTCTTGTTCAACCTCTTCAGGCTTTTCTACAAATTCCTCTTGAATAATTTTCTCTGTTTTACGAGCACTCGGCATTTTTGATATAAAATTTTTCAATATGAAAAGAGCAAAACAACCTAATATTAAAACTATAACCAATGGAATTACAGAAGATGTTATAAAATACATTAATTGCTCTTGCTGATATTGTTTAGCAAATTCCTCTTGAGCTTGTCTATCAATATTAGCACCTTCAAATTGCAAACCTGAAACAGAAATCACATCGCCTCTTGAATAATCAACACCAGAAGCTGATAAAACAAGATTTTTTAACTCTTCTTTTTCTGAATCTGTTAATATTTTATTTACAGCAACTGCAATAGACAAACGCTTTATTGTTCCAGGAGCATAAACAACTTGTTTCACCTCTTTTGAAACACTATAATTAATAGCTGTTTTTTGTTTTGAATAATTAAGATTTCTTTGATTTACGTTATTAGGATTAGGAACATTATTAGGATTTTCGTAAGTTTCAACTTCTGTTTGAGAACTTGTAACAACACCTTCTCCCTTGTCATTAACAGGAATATAACTTTCTATGGTAGATTTAGCAGAATTAAAGTCTATATCAGCATTAACCTGAACAGAAACATTTCCTTTTCCAACAATTTTTTCTAAAACTTCAGAAACTTTTTTAGAAATATCTTTTTCCAAATTACCTTTAAAACTTTCCATATCAGTCGAATTTTTGGAAGTTTCATCCGAAAGAGTATTACCGTTTTGATCAGTAATAAACACTTGTTCCGGAGTCATTCTTGGAACAGCATATGCTACGAGATTTTTTATAGCTTTTACTTGAGAAGCTTTAATTTTATATCCTGGTTCCAGAACCAAAACAACTGAAGCAGAAGGTTTTTCATCATTATCTTCAAAAATTGATCTTTCTGGTTCCGCTAATTGAACTCTTGCATAACGAACCCCTTGTATCTTTTCAATAGAACGTGTTAATTCACCTTGAAAAATTCTTTGCTTTGTCAATTTATTCTTAAAATCAGTAGAACCCAACTGCATATCATCAAGAAGTTCAAAACCATTATCACTATTTTTTATTAAATCATTTTCAGCGACAAAAACTCTCATTTCATCTCTTACGTTAGAAGGTACCAATATAGACTTACGGTCCTCAGAAATTTTATATTGATAACCATTTTTTTTCATACCTTCAACGATACTTGTCGCATTAACCTCATTTAAATCAGAATAAAGCACTACCCAGTCAGGCTCCATAGCTTTTGATAAAAAGAAAGTAGCAGCAACCAATGTAACTACAATTAAAAATAGCATCCCCAATTTTTGGCCTCCATCGAGACCATTCCACAACTTCTTTACATCATTAGCTAAAAGTGCAAAATAATTATTTTCCATGTACTCCCCACGCACAATCTCTCAATATAATATTATCTTACCAATAAAATCTTTTCAAATTGTAAATTTTCATTACAAGCTTTCTCCAATTTTCAAAACCACAGGTATTTTTCCAATTTCCCTAATTTGCCTTTCAAAATCTTGAATCTCCACTTTAATTGCATCAAAAGTATTATAATGCATCGGAACAATAATAGTAGCTCCTAACCAAACAGAAGCCTTGACCGCATGTTCAATATCCATAGTATATTTACCACCAATAGGAAGCATAGCAATATCAGGTTCATAAAGCTCACCGATAATTTTCATTTCTGAATTAATAGAAGTATCACCTGCATAATATATAATTTTATCTTCAATACTAAAAATAAAGCCACAAGGACAGCCACCATAAATGCCATCGGGAGTAGAACTTGAATGAAAAGCCGGGACAAGAATAACTTTTCCCCAACTATATTCACGCCAAGAACCAAGTCCCATATCAATAGTCTTTGCTCCTTTTTCAGAACAATAATTTGCAAGCTCATATACCGTTGTTATAGGAGCCCCTGTTGCTTTAGAAATTTCAATAGCACTTCCTAGATGATCTCCGTGAGCGTGCGATACAAATATGTCATAAATATTTTCACATTTATAATCTGGAGAACAAACCAAAAAAGGATCAACAAGTATCTTCTTACCTTGTGTTGTTATTTCAAAAGCACTATGACCTAAATACTTTATATTCACTACTTCAACCTTTCCATTAACTTTCTTAATCTTTTATATTCTTTACCCCATTTATGCATTGAATCAATAACAGGTCTTAAAGTATAACCAATGTCTGTTAAATAATATTCAACTTTTGGTGGTTGGATATTATATTCTTCTCTAATAATTAACCCATCTTCTTCTAATTCTTTTAAACAGTTTGTGAGAACTTTTGCAGTACAACCTAAACTTTTTTTTAGCTCAACGAAACGCATTTCTTTTTTTAATAATTCTTTGATTATTAAAATTTTCCACTTTGCCCCCACTAACTGTAAAACTACAGTTACAGGATTTGTAGCTAAATCTTTATACTCCATAAGCTCCCTATTACATAAGTATACTTTTGATACTATAGTAACACAAACCTAATTATTTGTCTTCTCTATTTTTTTCGGCATTATTCCACAATTCAATAAGTTTTTCTTTTATACCCATTCTTCCAAACCATTTAATAATAAAACGCTCTTCGTAACCTAAGCCGCCATTAATTTTTGAACAATCAGCTAAGTTAAAAACAGCTTCTGAAATTGAAATTCTAATAAAAAAATGAGGTTGATTGTATTTTGCCGGATCCATCCACATTTTTATATTATTATATTTTGCCATATTAGTAGTTCTAACGTTATGGGCATCAGATTGTTCTTGTATAATAAAATTCTTTAAGCTGTCTTCCATATCTTTAAATGTTGCCATTTTTAACCATCCTTAATTATTTAAACTATGAACCGGAGCAGGAATTCTTCCACCTCTGTTAATAAATCTATCAGCTGAAAGATTATTAACCTTCATAACAGGCGCTTCACCCAAAAGCCCTCCGAAAACAACCTTATCACCCTCTTTTTTATTAGGAGCAGGGATAATCCTTACAGCAGTAGTCTTTTTATTAATCATACCAATTGCCATCTCATCAGCGATAATACCTGCAATTGTAGAATTTGGAGTATCTCCAGGCACTGCAATCATATCAAGTCCAACAGAACAAACACAAGTCATAGCTTCAAGTTTATCAAAAGTCAGATGTCCCAAAGAAGCCGCCTCAATCATACCGGCATCCTCTGATACAGGAATAAACGCTCCTGATAAACCACCCACATATGAACTAGCCATTATTCCACCTTTTTTAACTGCGTCATTGAGCATAGCTAAAGCTGCAGTTGTCCCGTGAGCTCCCGCATGCTCAAGCCCCATTGCCTGAAAAATTTGAGCTACGCTATCACCTATTGCTGGAGTTGGTGCTAATGACAAATCAATAACTCCAAACGGAATATTTAAATTTTTAGCCATTTTTCTACCGATTAATTCTCCGGTAGACGTTATTTTATATGCGGTTTGTTTAATTTTATTTGATAAAACTCCTAAATCAGCATTTTCATCCAAATCTAATATCGCAGCTCTCACAACACCAGGACCAGAAACTCCAATATTCAATGCACATTCAGGTTCTCCATATCCACAATATGCTCCTGCCATAAATGGATTATCTCCAACAGAATTACAAAATACTACAAGCTTTGCAGCTCCTAAACCATCTTTTTGAGCAGTTAATTCTGCGGCGCTTTTTATGGTATCTGCCATCTTTATAACAGCATCCATATTAATTCCGGCTTTTGATGTTGCAACATTAACAGAAGAACACAACCTATTTGTACTAGCCAATGCCTCCGGAATAGAATTTATTAAAGCCATATCACCTTGAGTAAAACCTTTTTCTACTAAAGCAGAAAATCCGCCAATAAAATCAATTCCAAGATTAAATGCACATTCATCAAGTGTTTTGGCTATTTTTATATAATCCTTATCCCTACAAGATTCGCCCAATAAAGATATTGGAGTAACTGATATTCTTTTATTTACAATTGGAATTGAATAATCATTTTCAATTTCAGTTGCATACTTAACTAAATTTTTTGCGTATTTATCAAGCTTAAACTTAATTTTATCACATACAATATTCACATCCTCTGATAAACAATTTCTCAAACTTACAGCTAAAGTCACCGTTCGAATATCGAAATTGTGAAGCTTTATCATATTAATTGTTTCTAAAATTAAATTCTCATCAAATATTGTCATAATAGTTTAAATTATACCATATAAATCTTATTTTGTGTATAATTATAATTATCATCTTAATCATAACTCCAAAAATTAAATTTAAAGAGGTAAAAAAGAATGCTAGTTGTAATGAATAGTCACGCAACCGAAAAAGATATTAAGCGTGTTGAGTTATTTATAGAATCAAAAGGTTTTGAAGCTCGAGTTTCACACGGAGAAGCAAGAACTGTCGTCCACGCAATCGGGGTAAAAGAAGTTGACCAACGAGACTTTGAACTTTTAGCAGGTGTGGACGAAGTTATTAGACTAACAACAAACTACAAACTAGCTGCAAGAGCTTGTCAAGGTAAAGATACTGTTGTAGAAGTAAACGGAGTTAAATTTGGAGATAAATATACAGGTTTAATCGCAGGACCTTGTACTATAGAATCCTATGATCAAATGGATGAAACAGCTCAAGAACTAGCTGAATCTAATGTTAAAATTATTCGTGGAGGAGCGTTTAAACCAAGAACAAGCCCTTATGCTTTTCAAGGACTTGGAGAGGAAGGTTTAAAAATCATTAGAAGTGTTGCTGATAATCACGGAATGGCTGTTACCTCAGAAATTATGGAAGTTGCTCAACTTGAACTTTTTGAAAAATACGTTGATATTTTACAAGTTGGAGCAAGAAATATGCAAAACTTCAATCTGTTAAAAGAACTTGGACACGCTCATAAACCTGTAATTCTTAAACGCGGACTATCTTCTACTTACGAAGAATGGCTTATGTCTGCTGAATATATTATGGCTGGAGGTAATAACCAAGTTATTTTATGTGAAAGAGGTATTAGAACTTTTGAAAAATATACACGAAATACTCTCGATTTAACTGCTATTCCTGTTATAAAAAAATTAAGTCATTTGCCAATTATAATAGACCCTTCTCATGCTACCGGCTTGAGAGATAAAGTTGAACCAATGTCAAGAGCTGCAATTGCTGCTGGTTGTGACGGTTTAATTATTGAAGTTCATCACGATCCAGACAGAGCAATTTGCGATGGGGCACAATCTCTATACCCTTGGCAATATGACTTACTTTATAAACAAATTAAACAAATTGCTCCTATTGTTGGAAAAGAAATTATTTAAAATAAAAAGCTCCTTAAAAAGGAGCTTTTTATTTTTATATTGATTTTTTTATCAAAACATCAACATATTTTATCGCTTCTTGCGGAATTTCTGAAGACTTAACTTTTAAACCAACTGCTTTTAAAATTTCTTCTACTGATATTATTTTATGAGGCAAACAAACAAATTTATTAGCTGCAGCTTTAATATTTTGTAATGCGTCCCACAATGCTTTATTAGGATCATAAATATCTCGTCTGCTTATATCAATTAACTGATTAGAAGCTCTTAATTTCTTCAATTGATTTACCTCTGATTCATTTAATGATATTTGTTTTTTTACATTATCTGCCGAATCTCTTAATTGTACATAATTATTAAATTTATTATATAAATTTACAACATTATTTCTAACATTATCAAATTCTTCTTTCATTGTACCGTGAGAAGTAGATAAAGAATATGTTCTACTAAAATAACCTTCCTCTGCATCTGAATAAAATTTCTTAAATCTATCTTCACTTTTTATAGTTGAAGGTTTTATAAGCTCTACGTCATTTTTTATCAAAGACATTTCTTTTTCTTTCAT
Source organism: Candidatus Gastranaerophilales bacterium (assembly GCA_944323985.1). Taxonomy (GTDB): domain Bacteria; phylum Cyanobacteriota; class Vampirovibrionia; order Gastranaerophilales; family Gastranaerophilaceae; genus CAG-196. The sequence continues at coordinate 6,852 of CALUUP010000007.1, forward strand.
ACCTAAAAACCTTGCTAATTTTTTATTTAAAACCATTAATGAATCTTCTCTATTCATCGCAGGAACTTCTGTTATAGTCTTTCTAATTTTACCGGTTACATTATCTTCAAAATATGATTCTGTACCAAAAATATCTTTTGAAGAAGATCTTAAGTTTGGATAAGTTTCTACTGTATATATTTCTTCATTATCTGCCAACTTAGAAGCATAAATATCTAATTTTTGTTTAGGAGCCATCTTTGAAGTATTATTTTGTTCCCAACTGTATGGACTATATTCCATTCTCCAATTATTATTTGTTGACTTATTTGTAAACAACCCCTTAAAATTTGTATTATTTATTGCATTAATTTTCATCTTTTTCCCCTTTTATTTAATAATTTTAATACCTTGTTTTACATAAAATTCTTTTAAAGAATTAAACATCGGCTTTAATTCTTTTTCAATAATTTCAGAAATTAAATTTGTCTTTGTTTTTTTATCCCTATTTAAAATTTCAATATCTTTTCTATTTGATGCAATTTTCTTTTGACAATATTTAATATTTTCAGAACAAATTTTAATCTTATCTTGACATTTTCTTATATTATTTTTGATATTCTCAATTTGAGATGCTATAAAATTAATTTCTTGTTTATCCCTATCAATAGTTTCTTTTGCTAATTTATCAAGTTCAGAATACTTCTCATTCTTTGCTTGATAATTTTTTTGTTTCATTTCTAATAATTTCTTTTCATCTTCAGATTTTCCGGCACTAGCAATTAACTCAAGATTTTCTATTTCTTTTTCCTGAATTGCTCTATTAATATTTTCTATACCATCTTCTAATTTTTCTTTTCTAAATCTTGCATTTCCAGCTCTATCATAAAAACCGGTACATTCAGCGGCTTGCCATTGTTGATATTGAGCTTCTGATTTATTAGCATGACCAGCCATTTCTCTTCTATAATAATAATTTCTTACCTCTTCAAAATCATTTCTATAATTTGTTCTATTTTTTCCTAAATAATTCGTTTCCACATCTTCAATTCTTGGATAACTAGGCTCATTATCATATATAATATAATCAACTCTATCTCTAATAACATCATCTATAGGCTCAAGTGGATCTGCATAATAAGCTTTCCAAGTTTGATTTGAATGATATGAACCTAACATCTTATCAATACTCGAATTTTTATGCCAATATGGGGAATTTTTTAAAGAATTCGCTCCTTCATAACGAGAATAATAGACTTCCTGTCCTTTAAATGACATTTTTGAAAAATTAGTAATACTAATTGGTGATATTTTCATGCAACCTCCTTTAAACACTTATAAATTTAACACTAGAAAATAAGATAATTTATGTCACTCGTGATATAAAAAATATATTTTGGTTTATATTAAAACAAACATATAAAAAAAACATGCAAATTTTAAGAAATATTACAATAAAAGAATTTCATTGTATAATAAAAATAGGTCGAAGTGGTGAAATTGGTAGACACGCAAGATTCAGGTTCTTGTGGAGAAATCCTTGAGGGTTCGAGTCCCTTCTTCGACATTTACTTTTTCTTTACTAAAAAGAAAAAGTAAACAAAAAGAAAAGAACATCTTATCGGCAGACAAATTAATTATCATTGTTTATTTTTATTCTACAAGTCTGCCTCAAAGTAAAACTACTCTATAAAGGGACGAAGAACCCCAATGCGAAGCATTTTTAGGGTTCGAACGCGAACGAGCAGAGAGTTGAGAGTTTTGCAAAAGTCGAAGACTTGAAGCTAAACTCGTAGACTCGTTTAATGCGAGTAAGCAAGAAAGTCCCTTCTTCGACATTTACTTTTTCTTTACTAAAAAGAAAAAGTAAACAAAAAGAAAAGAACATCTTATCGGCAGACAAATTATCTATCATTATTTAAATTTATTCTACAAGTCTGCCTCAAAGTAAAACTACTCTATAAAGAGACAAAGAACCCCAATGCGAAGCATTTTTAGGGTTCGAACGCGAACGAGCAGAGAGTTGAGAGTTTTGCAAAAGTCGAAAACTTGAAGCTAAACTCGTAAATTTATTTAATAAAAAAGAACAAAATCAAATATTCTTCATTCTTTTCTATTATCTTATAACTATAAACTCTCTAAATATAATTTAAATCTAAATTCAAAGTAGATAAAACTTAATTAAATTAATATGTTTAAAGGATTACATAACAAAACAAATATAGTTTAATATATTAGGAATAGTATAGAATCGGAGATTATTATGGATATATTTGCAGTCATTGGCCTATTTTTCGGGATAACAATGATTTTAATAGGACAAGCAATGGAAGGCGGAAATATTGGTCAACTTTTACAAATTACCGCAGCTTTCATTGTACTTGGAGGCACAAGTGGAGCTGTTATATTAAGTTTTCCACCTAAAACTCTTGCTTCTGCCGTCAAGATATTAAAAGATGTATTTATGCCCCCAAATGTTGACTTTGAAGCATTAATTTCGGAAATCGGAGGATTTGCAACTAAGGCAAGAAAAGAAGGTATCATATCTCTTGAAAAAGAAGCAAATAATGCAACAGATTCCCTTCTTACACTAGGTCTTGGAGCTGTTGCGGATGGTACAGATCCTACTCTTGTAAGAGAAATGTTAGAAAATCAAATCGAACAATTAGAAAACCACGTAAACAATGCCGCAAAAGTATTTGAATCTTTTGGTGGTTACTCTCCTACATTAGGTATTATCGGTGCTGTTATGGGACTAATTCAAGTTATGCAAAACCTTTCTGATCCATCAAAACTTGGTGCTGGGATTGCAGTAGCGTTTGTTGCGACTATTTATGGTCTATTTGCTGCTAACCTTGTGATGATTCCTATTAGTACCAGAATTAAATTTATCTATCAAAATGTATTTTTATATAAAAATATAATTCTTGAAGGCGTACTTTCTATCCAAGCCGGAGAAAGCCCTGTTTTGATTGAAAGAAAATTACGTTCATTTATTTTAGACGAAAAGAAAGACGAAAGAATTAATGGCTAAAAAACAAAAACATCCTGAACATGAAAATTTAGAAAGATGGCTGGTTTCTTATGCTGATTTCATTACATTACTTTTTGCTACATTTGTTGTTTTATATGCACTTGCACAAGTTGATGTTGCGGATTTTGAAAAATTAGAAGAATCTCTCAAACAAGCGTTCAGTCAAGGAGCACTTTTCAATGGACAACAATCAGTTATGGACGGGAGCAATTCTCTTTTTGATCAACAACAAGCTAACTCTTTCATACCAAGTCTTATGATGGAATTTATAAATCCTAAATATGAAGAAGAATCTTTTAAAGATATAGAAGAAGAAATCATTAAACTAAAAGATATGAATGAACTTGAAGGTATTTCAACTGAAATTACAGATAAAGGATTATTACTTACATTTGATGATAAATATCTTTTTGCCCCAGCTTCAGCATATCTTGACTCAAATGCAAAAAAAATGCTAGATAAAGTTGGAGTTCTTATCTGTAAAAAATTTGTATTACACTCAATGAGAATAGAAGGTCATACCGACAGCGATCCAATACACACCGAAAAATATCCTTCAAACTGGGAGTTATCTTCTGCAAGAGCTTCAGCAGTTGTCAGATATATGATTGAGCGATTCAAATTTTCACCATCATTATTTTCTGCAATAGGATATGCAGATACTAGACCTTTAAAAAAAGCAATATCACCAAAAGATCCTGCAAATAGAAGAGTTGAAATTCTTATTATGAAAAATAAATATAAAAGACATTTCGAAACTCGTAATGATAGCTCTTTTAATCTGACAAAAGAAGAACAAGAAAAAATTCAAAAACAAAGAATGGAAGTTATTGCAAAAGTTGAAGAAGATTCTATATCTCCAGCTGCAAAAAAATTATTAGAAGAACATAAAAAATACTTAATTTCAAAACAGAAAAAACAAAACTTATCAAATGAAAACAAAGAACTTTACATAAATATAAATAACGATGTAAAAACAAATAATAATGATGATTTAATGCCGGCAATAGAAAAAAGAGTCATCAAACTTAATTCAAACATTCCTGAAGATGAGGATTTTGGACTATGATAACTCATACAGTAGGGATATCTTTAGCCCCATCATCTTCAATTGAAAGTGGTGTTGCAGTTAAAGAAATAGCTACACAAAAATTAATTCATGTTGACAAACTGTTTTCAATGAATGATATTCAACTTTTCTTTGATAATTATATTTCATTAAAAAATTCAATTATATGTGTCTCTTTACCATGGGACAACACGTTACTTGATGGGAAATGGAGAGTTCTTTCAAAACAATATCAACTTATAAATTCAACACATCATAATTTTATAAACAAAGATAATTGGATGCAACGTTTTTCAACAAGGGGCTGCGAATTATTATTAAACCTAAAAAAACAAGGAATTGATATTACACGATTTGAAATTTACCTTACAAGACAAAAAATGAACTTATATTCAAACCATAAAGAACGCTCCTCTGCTGATTGTAAATTTTTGCAATCTGCACTAAAATTTGAATATGGATTCGTAAATCTACCAAACAATATGATGCCAGTAGCCCAATTAGAAGCAATAATTGGAACAATACTTGCGGAAGAAAAATTAAAAAATAACACAAAAGATATTTTTGAATTTAAAGGAATAAATGTAATCAATTTGTAAACATTTGTAAATATGCATAAATATTTAAGCAATTTATAAAATTTAGAGGTATTAATAAATCATAAATGTGTGTCTATCGAAAGGAAGTGTGAAAATGGTTCAATCAATTAACAATAACATTAATAAACCAACATACAATGCAGTTAAAATACATATAAAAAATCCTACAATTAATAAAGAAGATTCTAATCAACAAATAACAGATAATGGAATGTATAATGCTGTAGACATAAATGTTGATAATCCTTCGATTAATACAAATACAAAGAACATCTACGATTATCCAACAGCAGAAACCCCAATCACATATGATATGGCAAATATTCACCCAATAGATTTACCTAAAGGATTTCATGTTGCCTACCAAACAACAAATGTTATTCTCCCTAAGATAGAAAACGAAATTGAATTTGAGCATCAAAATGAAAATAATGAAGAAATTAAATTTGAAGAAGAACCTGAAAATTCAATTAATGATTCAGAAACTAAAACTTCAATAGAAGATAATAAAGGAATAAATCCGCCACAACCTAACTATACAAGTATAGAAAATGAAAAAACTGAAAATAAAATCGAATCTACAGATGATGAAATAACAAAAGATGTAAAAATAATGGAAACAGAAGTTCAAGAAACAGAAGAAAAAGATATTAAAACTTCTGAAATCAGAAAGCCTGAAATAATTGAATCTGAAGAAATAAAACCCAAAGTTGATATTCCATTAGTTTTATCTAATTTATCAAATCAAAATTATGACATTCAAGCTCAACAAATGGAAGAAATAGCAAGAATATCCTTAGATAACCCTGAAAATGCTATTCCATATATTGTACGAGAAGTCTTTTCATCATTAATAGAAATATCTAAAAAAGATACAACAAATTTAGAAACTCCAACTAATGAACAAATAGAAGCAAGAAAAAAAGTAATTGCAAACTTTATAGCATTGGAAGAAAACAAAAATAATGAACCTGAAAAGCTACCATTTAATTTAAGCCAAAGAGAAATCACTCTTGCAAATCAATTATCACCAATGGAACAAGCAGAGCGTAATAAGGAATATGCCCTATACACAATGGCTGTACTTGCAAAAGTGTATACAGATGAAGTAGAAAAACAAACCGGAAACATTGTTCCATTAACAGATATTCCTGGTAGTTCTGCCATGGTAGACGCGTTAAGATATAATCCAAATTCCGGAGTAAAAATAGCAGCAATCGATGCTTTGAGACATATTCAAAGACCTGAATATAAAGATGAATTAACAACTATCTACACATTAGCTCAAGCAGATACTAATCCTGATGTTTCAATGACTGCTACAAGAGCTTTAGAAAGACTTAATTAACACACATATAATGCACTAACACAAGTGGTAGATTTCTAAAAGAAATCTACCACTTGTGTTATATTATTTCATTACTTATTTAATTCCATATTCTTTTTATGCATTTCTTTATACTTTTTACGTCCTTCATTTTTCATTTGTTTTAAAGTTTTTTTCTGAGCTTTAGTAAGAATTGATTCAAATTCTTTCATATTCTCTTTTCTTATCACATTAATTTGTTTTTTTATCTCTTTAATTTCTTTATCAATTTGAGCTAATTTTTCTTCTTGAGCCCAAGTTGCAATTCTTGATAATTTAACCATTTCAGCTTCTTGTTTCTTTAATTTTAATTGTTCAAATAAAGGTTTTAATTGTTCATGTCCCTTTTGACGAATTTCTTTCGCTTTTAATTTTTGTTCAGCAGTAAGCCCCAATTTTTGTTCAAAAGCAGCCTCTCTAGCTTGTCGTTTAGCAACCATCTCTTCTTTAGTTAAAGGAGTTTTAATTCCTTCATTAATTTTTTGAGTATTATCTTCAGCTGCAATTGCAACAGTTGATAAAGCACTTAAAGCACATAACATTACCACTAATTTTTTCATAATTCACCTCTCTTTATAATAAATCTCTTAATTGTTCTGCTAAATCCTTTTTAGCATTATAAATTCTTGATTTTATAGTTCCAATTGGACAATTCAATTTTTTAGCAGCACTTTCATATGTATAACCATTAATTTCACATAACATTATAACTTCTTTTAATTTTGGTCTTAAATTTTCTATTGCATTAATTATTAACTTCTGCCTCTCTGAAATAATCGAAGAATTCTCCGGATTATTTCGTTTATCTTGTATATTATTCATAACCATATCATCTGATGTTGAATTATATTCATATTTTACAACTTTAGATTTCAAATAATCCTTTGAAGTATTTTTAGCAATAGTATTCACCCAACTTTTAAAAGAACCTTTCTCTTGATATTTATCCTTATTCTTCCAAAGCTTTATATACACTTCTTGTTCAATATCTTCGTTATCTTGTTTTGTTATTAATCTAATTATACTTTTAATATTATTTTTATTATTCTCAATTATCTCATTAAATTTCATTCATCCACCATAATTAAACCATATGAATCTACCGGAAACCCTAATTCCTCAGCAGTCAGAGTTTCTCCATACATCAAAGTATCCAATAATTCATCATTTGTTGTCATTATACCCAAAGACAAAGTTGAAAATAAAAGCAAACTCATTGCACAAGCGACTCGAAAATATGCGAACTTTTTTTGTTTCTTCTTATAATAAAATTTAACTTCACTTATCAACTCAGAAACCTTTTGCATTTTTTCGTTTTCATTACGACAATCTTCACATTCTGCAATATGCTTTTCTAATGTATTTTTATCTGAAAAAACAAATAAACTTTCGTATTTTGAACATTTATCTTTCATAATTTATTACCTCTTACATTAGTATAACGAATTTTAATTTTAAATGTTCACTATTTCTACAAATTTGTAAACTTTTGTAAATAAATTGACATTATACTAGCAAATTTATTTTTTATAGAACTTTAAAACAATATATAAAGCTCTCTCTTCTTATTTAAACGGACAGGCCTTGGTTATTTTATACAAGGTCTTTTTTTTATTCTATTGTTTAACCTATATTTCATTAAAAATTTAATACCGTAATTTACATATTTTTGAGGTAATTTAGATAACAAACTTACGCAAATTGCATCAAACCCAATATTATAAGACAATTTTGGATTTTTCAAAGCATCAATTTTTATAATTTTATCAACCACCTTTTGAACACTTAGACCTTCTTTTGAATTTTTTTTAGCATTATCAATTAAAAATTGTATTTCTTTTTCAAACCCTTTACAAACCTCAAAATATTTTGAATTTTCATTAATTGCTTTTTCCCAAAGGGGAGTAGATATTACACCTGGTTTAATAGAAATAATTTTTATATTTTTTTTAGTTTCCAATAATAAAGAATTAAATAACATATCCAAACAACGTTTTGATGCACAATAAGGAGCTATAAAAGGAAATACTCCATAACTGGCCATAGAACTAATATTTATTATTTTTCCACCATCTAATATATCTAATAAATTTCTGGAAAATTCTAAATGCCCAAAGGTATTAATATCAAATTGACGTTTTAATTCTGAAAATTGAATTTTTTCAATTGGTCCCGCAATAACAGCTCCTGCAATATTAATCAAAGTATCGATTTTACTACATTTAGATAAAATATAATCAGAAGCTTCTTTAATAGAATTTTCGTTTTCATAATCTAAATAAAAGGGGAAAATATTAGATGAAAGTTTTTCCAATTCTTGAAGATAGTCATAATTTCTAAAAGCAGCAAAAACAATATTATCAGTAGCTAACTTTAAAAGCAAAGCCTTTCCAATACCAGACGTAGCACCCGTTATTACATAAGTTTTAGTCATCATTTAAAGGTCTCATTATCAATATAGTTGATAAATTTACTTGAATAAATTCGTGATATTCAACATCTTTTTGTGGCACTAATTTAGACTCCATAGAGCAATTTTTTACAGCAATAAATTGCTTAGAAGTATTTAAAATTTCAGACAAAAGCCTATTTCTTTTACCAATTTTAGGCATGAAGACATACCCTTTAATAATATATTCAGTAGTTTCAATATAAACTTTTTCTCGCCAAGCAGAAGTTGTTAATTCTAAAATTTCTTTATTTTCCATCATAAAAATCTTTCTTTTTAACTCATATAAGACTGGAACAAAGGTAAGTATAACGCCAAAGCCATAACAAGAACTATACTACCAATAACCATAAGCATAATCGGTTCAATCATTTTAGTCATCGTATCAATAATACCATCTAAAGTTTTATCCAAAAAATTTACGCCTTTTTCAAGCATATCACCCAAACGACCAGATTGCTCACCGGTTGCAATCATAAATAACAGCATCTTAGGAACTATCTTTGTTGACTTAAAAGCTTGAGAAACCTGTAAACCTTGTTGAACTTTAATAATAGCACTACTCAATTTATTCTTAAGTACCGAATTAGTAAGTGTAATTACAGCTAAATGCAAACAATCCACAATAGGAATACCTGCATCATAAGAAACACTCATTACAGACAAGAAATTAGAATAATTTGAATACATAATCAAATTATTTAAAAGAGGCACTTTAAGCACAAATCTATCCAATAAATTTCTAGCTGGCTGCCACCTAACAAGAACAACACAAAAAGCAAAGAAAATAAATATAAAAACCGGAATTGTATACCAATAAGTTTTCAAATAATCACCCGCATTAATCATAATTGAAGTAATTAAAGGCAACGCTTTTTCTTGTTGTTCAAACATTTCTTTAAACGCAGGGAATACAAAAATTAACATTACCAAAGTAATAATAAAAGCCAAGACAACAACAAACATAGGATACATTAACGTTCCGATAACTTTACCTTTAATATTTGCTTGTTTAGATAATAAATCTTTAATACGCCCTAAAGTTTTTTCTAATTCACCGGCTTCTTCACCAGCCTTTATTAACCCAATAAAAATATATCCAAAAACTTGAGGATATCTTGCCAAAGTATCTGCAAAAGTAGATCCGGCCATAATCTGATTTTTTAACTTTTTAGCCATATCTCTTATTTTTTTTCTGGCAGCCTCCTGCTCCATAAACATAAGAGATTCAACAGCAGGAATACCTGAAGACAATAATATTTGAAGAGTTGAAATAAAATCTATTTTCTCCGTTAAAGATAAAGGAGAAATTCTAGAAGCTTTCTTTAGTTTTACATCACTCATCTCTACGATTTTTGTAGGAACTAATCCCATTTTACGAACGATATCCTTTGCATCCTTCAAGTTAGATGCAGTAATTTCACCCGTAACAATCTCTTTCCCCTGTTTTAATGCTGAATAATTATATATTGGCATGTTATCCTCATTGTCCTATTTTATTCGTTTGCATAACCCAAAACCCTTATAAATTCACTTGTTGAAGTATTACCCTCAACAATGTGATTTAAACAAGAATATTTTAAAGTTTTCATACCTGCTGCAACAGCAGCTTCTTCAATTTCAATATCATGTGCACCCTGTGCAATTAATTTTTTTATTTCACGAGTTATAGGCATAACTTCATAAATACCTATACGCCCTGTATATCCTAAGAATCCACAATCTTTACAGCCTTTTTTTCTATATAATTTTGTAGATAACAACTGCTCTTGAACTTTTGCATCAGTTGCAATATGTTTTACTTCTTCTTCAGTTGGGAAATAAGCTTCTTTACATTTATCACAAAGCTTTCTCACCAAACGTTGTGCAATTACACCAGTCAAAGTTGAAGATACCAAATAATCCTTAGCACCCATTTCAATTAAACGAGTAACAGTTGCGGCAGCAGAATTGGTGTGGACTGTACTTAATACCAAGTGACCTGTAAGAGCAGCTGAAATAGCTACTTCTAAAGTTTCAAAGTCACGAATTTCACCAATCAAAATAATATCGGGGTCTTGTCTTAAAATAGCACGCATGCAAGATGCAAAAGTAATATCAGCTTTTGGATTAACTTGAGATTGATTAATACCTTCCAACTTAATTTCTATCGGATCTTCAATTGTAGTTATATTTACATCTTCCTTATTTAAAGCCTTCAAAATCGTATATAAAGTTGTAGTTTTTCCTGAACCGGTAGGACCAGAAGTCAGTATAATACCGTTTGGACTCTGAACCATATCATGAATTTTTTGAATATCGGCATCAGATGCACCCATAATAACCATTTTTTCACCCGAAGCTTTTAAACTAACTGCAGGGGCAAGAATACGAATAACAACCTTTTCTTTTCCAGAAACAGGCAATGTATTAATACGAAAATCATACATTCTATCATTATACTTTATAGAAAAAGTACCATCTTGAGGGCGTCTATGTTCTGCAATATTCATTCTTGCCAAAACTTTAAAACGCGTAATAACAGCCTGTTCAATACTTCCAGGAATTTCTAAAACTTTTTTCAATATACCATCAGAACGCAAGCGCACAACATAATATCCTAATCTCGGCTCAATATGAATATCAGAAGCTTTTGCATCAATAGCATCAGTTATAATTTTATAAACAAACTTTGCAACGTTACCACTCGCATCTTGTAACTCTTTCTCAACCTGAGTCCACAAAGATTCTTCATTAGAAAATTGAGCTGCTTCTTCTTCAATGCTTTGAATTATTCTCTCAGTTTCTTTTGCAGATTTTTCTGTCTTTCTCAGAACAAAATACTCTTTTAAGTACTGCTCATACTCAAAATATGGTATACAATATACATTTAAGGATCTACCTGTTGAAAGAGAAATTTCTCGAATGGTGTACTTATCACTTGGATTAACCATTGCAACAGCAAGCTTATTACTTGCATCCAAAGACATTATTATAGTCTGTTTCTTTTCGACAAAATCATCAGGTAAAAGTTTTAAAATTGATTTATCTACTGATATATTCTTTTTTGAAACAACTTCACAACCAAACTTCTTTTTTAAATATGAAACAATTTGCTCATAAGTTAAATACTCTTTTTCATAAAAAACAGCATCTAAAGGAAGTTTTTTATCTTTTGAAATCTTTAAGCACTCTTCTAACTGTTCTTTAGTAATCCAACCAATAGTAACAAGCATTTCTTCTGGAGTAGGTTCAGAAGATTCTACCTTATCTGATATAGAAGAATTCGTTTCTACAAACAATGATGAAATTATATTATCAAAATCACGCGACTCTATCTGAATAAACTGAGGAGTTAAAGTCGAATACTTTTCTCTTATAATATTTTCTACCTGAACCTTATTAGAAAGATTATCTTTATTTAATATGACATAAAAATCAGATTTTCTTTTATCCACTGGAATAAAACCTGATGATTTCATCAGGTTTATATCAAATGTACTTAAATATTCTTTATTTATACTATTTTTTAATTTTTCTAATTGATTAGTCATAACATCATAAATTATCAGCTACAGCACCATCTCCATCATTTATAATTCTAGGAGTGATCATAATAACAAGTTCGCTTTTTGTTTTTCTAGAGGTAGTAGATCTAAATACAGTACCAACAACAGGTAAATCCCCTAAAATAGGAATTTTTCTAACCACCTTAGAATCTTCTTCTTGAATCATACCTCCAATAACTAAAGTTTCACCATCTTTTATTCTAATATTCTTCAAATCAAGATTTCTACGGCTTAATAAAGTTGCCTGTAAATCAGAAGTACCAGTCAATGACTTAGTTGTAACCTGTCCAGCTTCAGTAGCATATTCAGGAGATATATTTAAAGTTACATAACCTTCCGGAGAAATAAATGGCGTTAATTTAACCTTTATACCTTTATCTTCACCAATAGTATAAGTTCTTTGAACAGTACCTATAGCCCCCATACCTGTACCTGTTGAAGATAAAAATTCAGAAGTAACCTTTTCTACATAATCCTGAGTTAAATCAATAACAGATTCTTGACCATTGGTAATTAATAACTTAGGATTAGCAAGAACTCTTGCTTTACTATTTTCAATTAAATAATTCATTTGCCAAGACAAATAAGAAGAATTACCTCCTGGATAAGGTTTTTTACCTGTAACAGCTATGTACTGAGGAGGTAAAAAATTACCATTTTCATCATAAGATGGCTCAATCCAATAATGCTCAGTTACATCATAAACTCTTTGTCCAACACCGCCTTCTCTTCCACCAGAAGATGAAGTGCCATTAAAATGGAAGTTCCAAGCCTTACTTTGAATAGCCCAATCATTTGTAAACTCTTTGCTACCTTGTTCATTTAATTCCACTATAGAAACTTCTAAATACGCTTGAGGCTGTTTTATATCATTTTCTTTAACAAACTTTTCAACCATAGCCATTTGAGCTTCAGAACCACCCATCAAAGTTACAGTACCTCTTTGCGGGAAATAAGAAACTGCTAAATTCTGAACATCAAAAGAAGATGCAGAAGATTTAGGAGCTGCTGGAGCTACTGAGCAAGCAACAACACCCTCGCCTAACTTGATATCTCCAGAACCAGATGCTGTAGAAGCGGCTCCTCCGGTTGCAGAACCTGAAGAACTTCTTGATGAGCCAGAAGAAGAACTTCCATTTACAGTACCCCTTGATGGTAACAAGAAATTACAAATCATGTTAGCCATTTCTGCAGGAGTAGTATGATTCACTACAAAAGTCTTAGACAAAGGCTCTCTATCTAATTGTGCAATAACTTTCTCTACAATTTTTGCATCAGAAGGCATACCAAAAACGATAACTTCATTAGTGGCTGTATTTACTGTTGCAGCTTCTACTGATGATAACCCAACCTTCTGCATTGCAAACACATTACTATTCAAAAACTCTGCAATCCTTGATGCACTTACATACTTAATTGGAAATACCATCATCTCTTGTTTTGAAAAACTAGCATTATCAGAATCACCTTTTGCAATTATTACCAAAGTATTATTTTGTTTGTAATAATTTAAACCTGCTATATCTAAAACTAATTTAAACGCATCATTAATCGGAGTATTTACTAAATCTAAAGTAACTTTACCGCTCACTGACGAATGAAAAACAATATTCATACCGGCTTTATCAGCAAACATTCTTAAAACCTGTTGAACATCAGAATCCCTTAAACTTAAGGTAATATTGTTATTTTTGTCTGTCAATTTTACATTACTTGACAGATCCATAACACTTGAACAATAAGCTTCTGCATTATAAACAGCATCTGCTAAACACCCAGGCACAGTAAACGCAAATAATAACGCTGCTGATAGCAATCGCTGTTTATGATTATATTTCATCATTTTTCCCCTCCGAATTTTTTACTTAAATTTGAAACGTCATTATGATTCACTGAACCCTCAGTTAAAATCTCGCCTATACCAGCTTTATAAACATTTGTTCCTAATTTTACAGTAACACTGTCCTGCATTATATTTAAAATATGATAATTATTTACAACATCACCCTTTTTTACCAAATAATCATTACCTTCAATATTTAATATTGCAGAAGGACTGAATTTATCATACAAAATGCCTGAAACAATAGTATCCATGACCCTTGCTGCATCAGAAGTATCATTTACAGCATCTGGCGGTGCAACCAAATCATATGTTGGAACATCACTTACAGTTGAACTTCCACTAATATCCCTATATGGTAAAAAAGGATTAGCCTTGACTGTACCAGCAGGTATTGATATCAAATCCTTCTTCGCACTAGTCGCATTCAATGGTACCTCTGCCAAAGAAATGGTACTATCTTCTACCACCAAATCATCAGTATTACCGAATATACCAGCTCCTTTTATAAAAAAGCTCAAAGCACATAAACTTAATATAATTAATGAAAATTTCAAAGCAACAAAAGACTTCTGCCTTGTAAACATTCTTATAAGCTCATCAGCCGATAACTCTGTAATCTTAAAACCTTGTTTTACTTTTCTATAACTACGCATATTTCTCTTTTATACTTCTTTTTGCTCTCTTACTACTTCATAATATATTAGAATTAATATTTTTTAAATCCTATGTTTATATTATTAATCTCAAACTTCCCTTCAAATTTTAACAGTATTAAGTATATAATACCACAATTTTGAAATATTGCAATCAAATATTATCCTGCTGATACCTCACATATGCATAAGCATTAAAATCTAAAGAACCAAAAATAATTTTCACAAAATTGTTATCATAAGGCAATAATTCAACAAAATCTATCGTATCCTTACCAAAATCATTCTTAGTTTCTGAAGCGCGAATTTTTCCTTTATAAAATTGAGATTGATAGAACTTAAAATAAATATCCCCTCCACTCTCTCTTTCTGCAAAAACTTTATAATAACCTTTTTCAATAGGATTCTCGTCAATAATCAAATTAACGGGAACATTCAACAACATCCCTTCATCAACTTTCCCAAGAACATCTAAAGGCGTTATATTTTTATCCGTATTCAAATCGGAATGTAAACTATTTCCGCCGCCACTAAGTTTTTTTACCCTTTTCTTTCGCTGTTTTTCTTCTTTTTGCTTCTTCTTTCCTTCTAATACATCTATCGCTTGTTCAAATTCTTGATTTGTAATAGATTTCTGACCATCCCAAGCGCGATCAATATTACCAAAATCACTCCATTCATCTTCTGCAAAAACACTTAGCGAGAAACATAAAACCGATATAAAAATTATAAATATACGAAATTTTGTATTCATGATAATAATATATAATCAACTTACACTAAAAGTAAAGTATAAAAATATCATCTCAGATATTCCTTTTTTTCAAGAATTGTGTATAATAGAATTGTAGTTACAAGAGAGAAGTATTAATGACAGATATAAACATCATTATAATAGTTGTGGCTTTTATTGCAGCAATTGCAGCTATCTATATACTATACTCCATAATATTGTTTCAAGGAATTTCCACAAAAAAAGGTGATGAATTACAACTTTCAACCAAAAATATTCTTGAACAAGTAGAAGTTTTATTTGACAAGAAAGAATACGCTCTTGTACAACTTTTATCAACAAAATACTTAGACAGGGTTCCTGATCATATTGATGTTAGAATCTATTTAGCAAAAGCTTATTATGCTGATAGAAAATACAACCAAGCAATTAAACAGTGTTCAATAATATTAAAAAGAAAATCTAACAATATAGAAACTCGACAACTTTTAGGGGATTGTTACATAAAAAAACAACTACCGCTTAAAGCAATAAAAGAATATGAATATGTTTATGACTACAGAAAAACTGATAAGGATGTAGTAAGAACATTAGCTAAATTATACAGAGAAACTGACCAAATTTTTTCTGCTATCGGGGCTTACGAAGTTCTTGCGGATTTATCAGAATTAGAAGAAGATATTGCAGACATACAGTCTATATTAGCGGAATTAAACGAAGAAATTCACGATTACCCTGCCGCTTTTGAAGCATATAAAACAAGACTGGGAATATATCCTAATGATATTAATACAAACAGAAAACTTACTGAACTTTACATTAAAATAAAAAACTATCCGGTTGCAATAGAAACTCTTTTATACATGCTTTCTTTTGTAACAGAAGCAAAAGTTCTACTTTGGATTTATGAAACATTAGTAGCTTTAAGTATAGAAACAGAGGATTACGAAAAGGCGATAGAATATTCTGAAAAATTATTAGACATTCAAGGTTCAGACAAATTTAAAGTAAGAAATAATATTGCAACCTTTAACCTAAAACTAAAACGTACGAATGAAGGAATTTCTATACTTGAAGATTTAGCAATGATGTCGCAAAACGGTTTTGATGTCACACTTGAGCTTTCAGATGCATATATCCAGAATAAAGAATATCAAAAAGCTTTAGAAAAATACAAAATACTACTTGATAAAGCAACTCCTAGAGAAGCAAAGACTGTTAATTTACTATTGTGTGAATTATACATTAACTGGGCAAAAGATTATGCAGATAAAGAAAAATATGAAGAATCTTTCGATTTATTAAAAGAGGCAACAGAGTATAAC
The DNA here is from genome assembly GCA_944323985.1 of Candidatus Gastranaerophilales bacterium. Classification (GTDB taxonomy): domain Bacteria; phylum Cyanobacteriota; class Vampirovibrionia; order Gastranaerophilales; family Gastranaerophilaceae; genus CAG-196. Next base: position 23,453 of record CALUUP010000007.1, read on the forward strand.
GCATTAAACCCTGAAATATATTATTATATGGCAAAAAATTATTTCAAATTAAAAAATTACACTGCAACAGTTGAAGCTGCAAATAAGGCAATTGAATACGACAAACAAAAAGAAAATCAGTCTAAATACCTATTATTATTATCTGATGCACACCACCAACTTGGGAATTTCTTTGAAGAAAAGAAAGCCCTAACTGATTTGTTGAAATACGATGATAAAAATCCTCAAGGTCTTTATAGAGTTGGGCTTATGTACGCTGCCCAACACGATTTTAAAAACGCTGAAGATTCTTTTAAAAAAGCAATTAATAATGATCCAGACCTTATTAAGGCAAAGTATAATTTAGCACTTTTATATGAAAACAATAATAGAGATAGAGCAAAGGAACTTTACATTGAAATTCTTGAACAAGATCCGTCTTTTGAAGAAGCAAAAAATGCTCTTGCAGATTTATCTTCATCAGATTATTACTAGACATCTTCCGGAATATAAATTACTGTATCATTCAGATACATTCTAGCATTTTCAGAAGTTGAGAATCTTGGAACAATCCTTTGATAATCTTGGACTATTGATAAAATATCATCCGTTGACATCTTAATTAATCTTCTTGAGTTTTCACTTGTTTCAATAATTTTTGCCATTATTCATCCTTTCACTTATAAAAAGATTAACGGCTCTTTAAAAATTATCTTTAAACAATTCATTTTTAAACATTAGGAAAAACATTTCCACTTTGAATATAAATTTCAAAATTTTCTTCAATATTTACGCTTGCAGCAGTAATAATATAGTCTTCAAAATGAAATTTTTTAAATTTTTGAGCAGGCTTACCTAATTTATATTCCGCTTCATATCTAGTCCATTCATTATAAAATTCTTCTAAAGTATTACATTTAAATCCCATACGTTTAGAAATATCTTCAAAATTTCTTAACTTTATTTGTTCAATATCAATCCCACAATCATAATTAGAAAAAGCTAAAACAATATAATCATTACTATGACTTATACTAAAAAATTTTTCTCTACTTTCTAAAAAAGGTTTTTTCCCATTAAAAATAATTTTTCTATTTTCAATTTTATAGAATTCTCTTAAAATCCTATCAACCATTAAATATGATAAACAATGCTGTTCCCACTTCTTTTGATTAGAAATTTCTTTTTTTTGAAATTCTTTTAAAAGTTCTCTATGAACATTATCTACATCTATTAATTCAATAACAAAAATATCCATACTTAATATTATAAGATAAAAAATATAAAATAATTTTATGTTAAAATAAACCTATGAAAAAAATTGCATTAATAAGTTATGGATGTCCGAAAAATCTTGTTGATTCAGAATTAATGTTAGGATTATTAGCAGAAAATGGCTATTCAATAACGTTAAATGAAGAAGAAGCAGATACTGTTATTATAAATACTTGCTCTTTTATTGCTGATGCCGAAAGAGAATCTATTCACGCAATATTAGAAATGGCAGAAAAAAATAAAAATATAATTGTTACAGGCTGTTTGTCTCAAAAACATCCTGAAGAATTAAAAAAAGAGATTCCGGAAATTAAAGCAATTTTAGGAACAACTGATTTTACTAAAATAGTAGAAGTTTTAAAAAATATAGATAAAGGTTTTATCGATGAAGTAAATAGAAATCCGGAATACATTTATCCTGAAACAATAGAGCGTCAACAAATAACAATGGGAGCAAGTTCTTATATAAAAATAGCGGACGGATGTAATTATCGTTGTGGATATTGTGTAATTCCTTATTTACGAGGTAATTATCGTTCAAGAAAAATCGAAAATATAGTTGAAGAAGCTAAAAAACTTGTAAAAAAAGGTGTAACTGAAATTATTTTAATAGCACAAGATACAACCGGATATGGAGTTGATATTTATAAAAAACCAATGCTTCCAAAACTACTGGAAGAATTAAATAAAATTGAAGGTTTAGGTTGGATTAGAACAATGTATGCATATCCAACTCAAATGAATGATGAATTATTGAATACGATTGCAAAATTGAATAAAGTTGTTAAATATGTTGATATACCTTTGCAACATTCACATCCGGAAATGTTAAAAATGATGAATCGTCCATCTTTTGATTATCGTCCAATGATTGAAAATATAAGAAAAATAATTCCAAATGTTTCTATAAGGACGGCATTCATAGTTGGTTATCCCGGAGAAACCGAAGAATATTTTGAACATTTATGCAAATTCGTTGAAGATATGAAATTTGATAAAATGGGAGTATTTACTTATTCAAGAGAAAAAGGAACACCTTCCTACAATTTGCCAAATAGAGTAAATTCAAGAATTGCAAAACAAAGATATAAAAAATTAATGGAAATTCAACAAAAAATTTCAATGGAAAGAAATAAAACTTTTATTGGAAAAATAGTTCCTTGTATTATTGAATGTTATTCAGATGAGGGAGAAGTTATTGCAAGAACTCAATATGATGCTCCAGAAATTGATGGAATTGTTAATATCAGAACAAATAAGCATGTTGTTCCCGGTGATATTGAAATGGTAAAAATTATAGATTGTACTGAATACGATTTAATTGGAGAGATATAAATTAAATTATTAATTTTTTCTTAATTTTCTCATTATTTGGAAAAATTTAGGGTATAAGTTAAATATAGTTCAAAATGTCTTTTAGGCATGTTAGTTAAAATAGGAGGATATTATTATGGCATTAAAACCATTACAAGACAGAATTGTTATCAAAGTTATTGAAGATACAGAACAAACTTCAGGCGGAATTTTTATACCTGATAGCGCAAAAGAAAAGCCACAAAAAGGTGAAGTTGTTGCAGTAGGCGAAGGAAAAACTAATGATAAAGGTGAAAAAGAACCTATGGGAGTTAATGTAGGTGATATTATCCTATATGCTAAATATGCAGGCACAGATGTAAAAATGGATGGAGTAGAATACAAAATTCTATCAATTAAAGACGCTTTAGCAGTAGTTGAATAGATTGTAAAGCAACTAGATAAAAGATAGATAAACAGTGAATAGTGATTAGTGACTAGTGAATAGATGTTATGAATCATAAAGACTTAGAGGTTTGGAAAAAATCGATGGAATTGGTTTCAGAAATTTACAAGATAACTTGTGAATTTCCAGAAGAAGAGAAGTTTGGGTTAATAAATCAAATTCGTCGAGCCGCAATTTCAGTCCCCTCTAATATAGCAGAAGGTTCAGCAAGAAATTCTGATAAAGAAAATTTAAGATTTATTGATATTGCTTGTGGTTCATTAGCAGAATTAGAGACTCAGTTATTAATTTCTGTACAATTAGGATATTGTGAAATGAATAAAACTCAAATTTTGATTGAGAAAATAGATAATATTGGTAGAATGCTTTCTGGATTAAAAAAGCACTTGAGAAATAAAATATAAATCTATTCACTACTCACTATTCACTACTCACTTTCAAAAGATAAATTAGAAAAGGAGATGTATAAAATGGCAAAAAGAATAGTATTTGAAGAAGAAGCAAGAAAAGCTCTTCTAAACGGTATTGATGCTGTAGCTGATGCCGTAAAAGTTACATTAGGACCAAAAGGTCGTAACGTTATTTTACAAAAGAAATTTGGTGCACCTCAAATCGTTAATGATGGTGTTACAATCGCAAAAGAAATTGAATTACAAGATGGTTTAGAAAATGCTGGTGCTCAATTATTAAAAGAAGTATCATCAAAGACTAATGATGTAGCGGGTGATGGTACAACAACTGCATCTGTTCTTGCTCAAGCTATCGTTAGAGAAGGTTTAAAGAACTTAACAGCAGGTGCTAACCCAATGTCTATGAAACGTGGTATTGATAAAGCTGTTGAAATTGCAATTAATAAAATTAAAGACTTATCAAGACCTGTTAATACAAAAGAAGAAATAGCTCAAGTTGCAGGAATTTCTGCTGGTAATAATTCTGAAATCGGTGAATTAATTGCTGAAGCAATGGAAAAAGTTGGTCATGATGGTGTAATTACTGTTGAAGAAAGCAAATCTTTTGGTACTAACTTGAAAGTTGTTGAAGGTATGCAATTCGATAAAGGTTACATTTCACCTTATTTTGTAACTGATCCTGAAAGAATGGAAGCAGTTTTAGAAGATGCTTATGTTCTTTGTGTTAACAAAAAAATCAATTTAATTGCTGATTTAGTACCTGTTCTAGAACAAGTAGCAAGAGATGGACGTTCATTATTGTTAATAGCTGAAGATGTAGAAGGTGAAGCTTTAGCAACTTTAGTAGTTAATACAATGAGAAAAGTTCTAAGAGCAGTTGCTGTTAAAGCTCCTGGATTTGGTGACAGAAGAAAAGCTATGTTAGAAGATATCGCAATTCTAACAGGCGGTCAATTGTTCACTGAAGAATTAGGTATCAAATTAGAAAATATAACAACTGATATGATGGGACTTGCAAAACGTGTTACTGTTACTAAAGATGAAACAACAATTGTTGTTGGTAATGAAACAAAAGAAGCAGTTGCAGAACGTGTAAGACTTATCAAAAAACAAATCGAAGCATCTGATAGTGAATACGATAAAGAAAAATTACAAGAACGTATGGCAAAATTATCAGGTGGTGTTGCAGTAATCGAAGTAGGTGCAGCAACTGAAATCGAATTAAAAGAAAGAAAATTAAGAATTGAAGATGCTCTAAACGCAACAAGAGCTGCTAATGAAGAAGGTATTGTTCCTGGTGGTGGAGTTGCTTTAATTAGAGTACAACAAGAATTAGAATCAAAATTAAATACAATAGCATTTGATTCTGATGATGAAAAGAGCGGTTATAAAATTCTTATGGCAGCTTTAGATGTACCTTTAAGAGCTATTGCATTCAATTCAGGTGCAAAATCTGATGTAGTAGTAGAAAATGTAAGAGCAGAAAAAGATGCTTATGGATATGATGCATTATTAGACAGATACACTGATATGTTTGCAGCTGGTATTGTAGACCCTGCAAAAGTTACTAGAAGTGCTTTAGAAAATGCAGCATCTGTTGGTTCTATGTTATTAACAACTCAAGCTGCAGTTGTTGATATCCCTGAAGAATCAAAAGCTCCTGATATGTCTGCTATGGCAGGTATGGGTGGTATGGGCGGTATGATGTAATTACTGCTTTAAATAAATAAAAAAGGTAATCTTTATAAAGATTACCTTTTTTATTACATTATTTTTTCATAAATCTCATTATATTTTTCTACAATTTCAAAGCTCCAACTTGAATTATAATTCATTGCATTCTTGATTAAAGAATTCCAACTTGTTGGACTTTGATTATATAAATTTAAAGCTTTATTCAATGTATTATAAAAAATCAAATTTACATCTTCATTAACTGTTAAATTGTCTTTAGTTTTAAATCCATTACCGTTAGAAATATCATCAAATATATCTATAACAGTATCATTAAAAATTCCTATTTTAGAAACAACAGGAATACACCCATAAGACATTGCAAAATAATGCTCTTTAGTTTTTGTATTATAGCGTTTAGGCAATAAAACCATATCCGAAGATGCTAAAAACTGAGCTTCTCTAATCTTTCCTTCTACAAAAACCCAACGTCCTAAAGCAATTTGATGTTTATTAACAAAATCTAACCAAGACTTTATATAGCTATTTTTAGTACCATTTACAGAAGTAATTACAACTTGAATATTTTTATTCAATTCAAATAATTTTAATATTACATTCAAAGCAATATCTATTCCATCACCATAAATATCATCTTCCAATTTTATAAGAAATAATGGAGAACTATAAAAAGAATCTAAATAACCAGATATTTTATAATCAGTATTTTCAAATAAAGAAATATCAACGAAATTCGTTCTAATCCTATCTTTAGAAAATTCTTTTATTAAATATGCCTTATTCTTAGGTTTATTTTCTCTAAAACTATTTACATCAAAATTTACATATACTTTTTCTTTTTCAGGAGAAAATCCATACAAAATATAATCACCATAGTTCTTTCTATTATTTGTAATTTTCCCCAATAAACCAAATTTTTCATAATCATAGTTAATTTCTTCAAAATAAGTTTTAGAAAAAATTGCCCATAAATTTGATTTCATAATTGAATGCATAAATATATTATAAAAAGATTCTTTTTCTGCTACTAAATTAGGAAATAGCTGTAAAATTCGATAATTTAATTTATTAAAAATTATATTTTCTTCTATATCCTCACATTTATCTATATACTTTCTAAATTTAGAATAATTTTCATAAATCAATTCCAAACAATCATTAATAGGATAAAATTTTCTATTATTATGGAGATTAAATAATCTTGAGATATTTTTTTTAATAACTTTATCTCTACATATTTTCTTCATCTGTTTTTTATTGGCCATATTAATAATAGCCCAAAAAGGTTCCAGCTTATTACTATCATAAGCATTTAAATCTTTTATTACCTGAAAAACCTTAATATTAACAGGAAATGTTCTCTCAAACTCTTCTCCTAAAAAAAATGGTATACTGTCAACGTGAACAATTGAAGGTTTTAAATTTTTAACACAAATCCTAACTGCTTTCATAAAAGACACTAATTGTTGAAACTTTGTTAATTTTTCATCTAAATTAACTTCACAATACAAACCATAAACATCAATATTGTATTTATTTATGGGTAATTTATATAAAACACCGCGATTTATTCTATTTCTAAAAAAATAATCAAATTCAAATACAACTTTATTCAACTCCTGAATACTAAAAATTGGGACTAATACCTTAAATTTTTTATCAGGATATTGCTTCTGAAACGCAGTAATATAATCAAAAGGTATTTTATCAATTGTAATAAATAAAATATCTCTAAAAACATCCTTTTTAAAAAAATACAAAACTTTTTTTAAATTTTTTCTTAAAAACCTATAATAAAGACTCAAATTATTTTTATTACTAATACCCGTTAAACAATCATCTCCCAAAACATTTAATAACTCATTTTTTTGAGCAATATCTTTATTATAATGAATTTCTGTTTCAAAATTAGCCATATTTTTAGGGTAACATGCTACCTAATGTAAATCAATATAACTATTGACTGAAAAAATAATTAATTGTATACTTTACATATGATTTTTAAAGAGTGCATACCAAATACATCATACTCATCATCCTCATCCAAGTACTCGTCGAGACTTAGATAAGTTAAGCAGTCGTATTTTTGTGTAGCATTATTTAAGATCTCGTTAATAAACGAGATTTTTTGTGTATATGGGGTATCGTTTTAATGAAAATCAATAACATAAATAATAATATAAATTTTAAAGGTCCATTAGACGGGGTTGTAACAAATGTTTTAAGAACTTGTGATATGAATGAAATGGTCAATGCCGTAGGTCTTGACGTTGGCGCAATGGTAATACCACGAGCTTATTATGATACAAAAGCTAGAAACGAATACGCCGGAGCCGAAACATTTATAAGAGAATCCAGCGGGACATTCATAAACTGTTTATCTGCAGGGCTTTTTGCAAAATTAATTTCTAAAATTGCTTCAAAACAAATCATGCCAGAAATAAAAATTAACTCAGATAGCTGGTTCACTAACGATTCAATAGAAGTTTTAAATTCAGCTTGGGATGGAAATGAAAAAAAATATGTTAAAAATATTTTAAATAATATTTCAGGTAAAGATGGACATAAAATCAATTATTTTAAAGATATTGATTGGAAAAAAATTGAGTGGATTGACGAGAAAAAATGGGAAAAAATCGAATGGGGCAATCCTAAATTTCATAATATACAAGATAAACTAAAAGATGAAAACGGTTTCGTTAATGTTATTATTGACTTAATTAATGAAAAAAGTATTCACAAAGATGATAAAAAACAATTAATATCAATATTAGATAAACGCCTAACCAATGCATTAGGTGCTGAAAGAGATATTGAAATTAATATAAACGGGAAAAAATTAAACACTAAACTTGAAAACATACTCAGAGATACAATAGATATGGGACGAGATGTTTTCAAAAATAACAATGATAAAACAATTAATTTAGCTTTACACAAAATAAAAAAAGTTAATAATATAAAAGTTTTTGGAGCAATTATAGCCTCTTGTATATTAGGACTTACAAATCAATATTTAAATAGAAAAATCACTGAAAAAAGAACAGGCAAAAAAGGATTTGTTGGCGATGTTGATTTCACATCAAACAACAGATGTGAAAAAGAAAAAGACAAATTTCTACTCTTAAAAAAACTCGGAGCAAGTGCTTTAATGATAGGTATGGTTTTTAGCGTAATGGGCGTTAAAAATTTAAAACAATTTGCAAAAAAATTAGAATTCAGCGGTCCAATAACAAGTGGAAATGCAATAAAAACTGTTTACGCATCAACTATTGTCGGAAGATTTATGGCTGCTGATAATGGAACAGAACTTAGAGAATCTATGACAAGAGATTATTTAGGATTCTTAAATTGGCTTGTTTTTGGAGGCTTTGCTGCAAAAGGAGTCGCTAATCTTTTAGATAAAAAAGGTGAAAACTTATTTAATTACACTAAAAAAGGTAAAGGCTTAAAACACTGGCTAAACGAAATGAATTTAAAAACTCATAATGAAATCGCATCAAAAGGAACTAAATTTGCAAACAAAAACATCTGGAAACTTAATTTAGCTCACGCATCAGGAATTGCATATTCTGCAATTACACTTGGTATATTACTTCCAATGCTAAATGCCAAAATCACCAAAAGAAAAAGTAAAACTAAAAGCCAAAGAGCTTAAATAAAAGTTTTCTACCAAAATTCATTTTAGGTGTAACAAAATTCAAAACAATTTGTCTGCAATCAATTAATTTATTACGGGTTTTACCGGATTTAGGATATAGTTCTTTAAATTTTGATTCAAAAACATCATTCACTTGTTTAACTTCCGGAAAATTAAACAACAACTCTTTATTAGAATAATAACTACCAGGATAATTTGGAATATTTGGAGTCGCCCAATTTCTTGCAGTTAAACCTATAGTAGGATTATCTATACAATCATTTAAATGATTTACCGCATCTGGTATCGCATCCCTATTAACCCTAAACTTTGTATCTAAATGTACATTATACCAATGAGCATGATTCTTTTGAGAATCAAAACGAGAACCACCTAATTCAATTTCCATAAACCTTATACCTCTTTTTCTAATTTTACTTAACTGACTATTAAGAGTCAATATATACTTATTCTTCTTTTTGGAGTATATTAAATTTGTAATAGTTAGGAGAAATTGATTATGATAATGATTGCAGTAGCTTTACTTTTAAGTATGGTATTATGCCTTCTTTTTGGAGTTCCATATATTGATTTTTTAAAGAAAAAAACAATCGGACAATATATTTTAGACCTTGCTCCGGAAGCTCATGCAAAAAAAGCAGGTACTCCAACTACAGGCGGTGTATTTATTATTTTAGCAATCATAATTTCTTCTATCATTACACTTCTTATGGCTCAACAAATGGATAAATCTGCTTGGATAATCTTGATAACTCTATTATTTATGGGGTTGGCAGGTTTACAAGATGATTACTTAAAAATAAAAGGACAAGAAAATAAAGGTTTAAGCCCTAGAGGAAAACTCGTAAGACAAATTTTAATCGCTCTTATTCCAACTGTTTACGCTATGAATAATTATGGAACTTTTGTCACATTAGGCTCAAAGACTTTAGAATTAGGCTTTTTATACCCTATTTTTGCCGTGTTCATAGTTGTTGGAGCTTCTAATGCTTATAATTTAACAGATGGTTTAGATGGACTTGCAGCTTCTACCGGAATTCCGGCTTTCCTAGCTTGTGGAGCATTAGCATTTTTAGACGGACATAATGTAGTTGCAATTGTTTCTGCTACAGTAATCGGTGCTTTAATAGGATTTTTAAAATACAATAAACCTAAAGCTCAAGTATTTATGGGTGATACAGGCTCTCTTGCTCTTGGAGGGCTTTTAGGAACTTTAGCAATACTTGGGAAATGCGAAATCTTACTTGCTTTATTCGGTGGAGTATTCGTTATGGAAACTCTTTCTGTAATTCTTCAAGTGACAAGCTTTAAACTTACCGGTAAAAGAATTTTTAAAATGTCCCCTATCCACCACCACTTTGAACTATGCGGACATTCTGAAATTAGAATTGTAAAAGAATTTACTCTTGTTTCTTTAATACTCTCTGCAATTGCAGTTGCGATTAATTTCTTGTTATAAATTAATTCCTAAAGTTTCACTCACATCTTGAAATTCGCTGTAGGTCTTTTGAAAATATTCTTCTAGGATTTTTCCAAAGCTATACAATTCTACAACTGTTTCATTATACCAATCACTTTCAATACAAAATAAAAGTAAAGAAAGAGCTTGTTTTGCTGTAATTAATCTTATTGAATGTTCTTCAAGCTTGTTTTTTATTTCTTCTGTTATTGTATTATCCATAAAAGCCTCTCCTTGTTATATTATTAGAGTTTATGCTCTAATAATAGCATTTTCTCTCTAATTATGTCAAGAAAAATTAGCATATTTTTACTAAAAATAGAGTCTAATATATAATATTAGAGTATGAATGCTATAAACGAAGTTAAAATGTTAGTTGCTAAAAAGGGTATAACCCTTACATTGCTTGCAGAACGTTTGGTAAAAATTTCAGGAAAAAAATATTCTTTAGATCTTTTATCTAAAAAATTAAGAGGTAATACTATTAGGTATTCTGAAATGAAAATGATTGCTGAAGCATTAGATATGGAACTTTTGTTTGTTGATAAGAAATAAGTCATTCTTTTCTTTACTAAATAAAAAAATATTGTATAATACTAGAGTATGAACGCAATAAATGAAGTAAAAATGCTTGCTGCAAAAAAAGGTGTAACTTTAACATCTCTTGCAAAATATTTATCAGAACACTCTGGAAAAATTTATTCTATTAATAATTTATCTAATAAATTAAGGTCAAATACCATCAGATATTCAGAAATGAAACTTATAGCAGAAGCTCTCGATATGGAGCTTATCTTTATTGATAAAAAATAAGTTTTAACTGTTAGTTTCCATATCCTGTAGGGACATAATCTCCTTGTGCATTATAGCCGTATTGAATTCTATTTCCGCCAACTGATGTCGGAACATAATCTCCCTGAGCGTTATACCCATATTGGACTTGTTGATTTCCATAAAAACTTGGTTTATATTCGCCTTGTGCGTTATATCCGTATTGGATTCTGTTTCCTCCGACTGATGTTGGAACGTAATCTCCTTGAGCATTATATCCATATTGAACTCGTTCGTTTCCAATAGAAGTCGGAACATAATCTCCTTGTGCGTTATATCCGTATTCTACACGTTTACCGTTTATAGAAGTTGGTACATAATCTCCTTGTGCATTATAGCCATACTGAATGTTATTTGCCATTGTATAAGCTGATGAAAAAAACAACAACAAGAATAATAAAACAAATTTTTTCATATAAACACTCCTAACACACACCTTTAGAATTTAAATATTCTTTGTATTTTTTATCTACTCCTAGAATATGATTTGCAATCCAACTTTTTAAAAATATTGCAATATCGTGATGAAGCAAATATTTATCAGAGTTAAAATCATCGATAAATTGTTCCAGTTTTTCAAGAAAAATCTTATGACTTTTTCTATGAGCGTCATAATCTGGATAATTATTTTTTAACAAGCAAGTTTCTTCTTCTGTTAGATGATATCTTGCAAATTCTTGTAACTCGTTAATGATTTTAGCTAGGGCAAATTTATCTTTTTTATTTTCCATAGCTTCATAAATATCATCAAGAGCTTTAAATAATACTCTATGATGTTCATTAAATTTTTCTACACCTACATCATATGATAAATTCCATTTTGTACTATTCATAAAAGCTCCTTTTGAATATATTATAATATTTTTTAAATTATTTGCCTAGTAGAATATCTAATATTGTTATTTTTTTATAGTCTATGATTTTATTATCACAATTTAATTTTCCAATTTCAATATTAGATTTATTAGCTCCGTGATAATCGCTTCCAGCTGAAACTAATAAATTATATTTTTGAGCGATTTCAAACAATAATAAACTTTCATCTTCATTATAACGAGAATAAAAGCATTCCAGACCTTGAATTCCAAAATCTATCATTTTCTCTAATTTAGGAATGAATTTTTCTTTTGTTAAATGCTCTTCACCCTCACCACCTAAAGGATGTGCCCAAACAACAATTCCTCCTGAATTTTTAATCGCAGATATTGAATCTTTACCTGAAAATCTTGTATTTCCTGTTTTACAAGCATCTAAATATTTTTGCATTGCGGATAAATTATCTTTTGCTAGACCTCTTTTTACCAAAACATTTGCAACATGAGTTTTTACAACACTTTTTCTTGAATACAACCATTGTTTTTCTTCTTCAGTAAGTTCTACATTCCAAGTATCTTTTAAATAATCAATACGAGTTTCTAATTTTTGACGACGTAATAATTTTCCCTTTTCGATTAAATTTTTTAATTCAAGATTATTATAATCAACTCCATAACCTAAAAGATGACATTTAATATCACCACATAAAGACGTCAGTTCAACTCCTTTTATGAATTTGATATCTGAAGAAACTAAATTTTCCATCTCTTCTAAACCGGATATTGTATCGTGATCTGTTAGAGCAAAGACGTTTAACTTTGCTTTACAAATTTCATTATACAAATTTTGTACAGAATCACTTCCATCAGAATTATTGCTATGCAAATGTAAATCAACTTTCATAAGATTATTTTATAACAAATAAAATGTTTAAATTAGGTAATGTTATATAATCATGTTACAATAATTTTATGCTAAGTAATAAAAATATTTTGATAGGAATAACAGGTGGAATAGCTGCATATAAGATATGTGAGCTTATTAGAATGTATAAAAAAGCTAATGCTAATGTGAGAGTGGTTCTAACTCCTAATGCATTGAATTTTGTAACAAAATTAACACTTCAAACTCTATCAAACAATGAAGTATATGTTGAAAATTTTACAATAGATGAATATAAACCTGAACACATAGCATTAACGGAGTCAGATATTTTTGTGATAGCTCCTGCTAGTGCAAATACGATTTCAAAACTTGCAAACGGAATTTGTGATAACTTATTACTTTCTACAGCATGTGCATTTAACAAACCTATTTTAATTGCTCCTGCAATGAATACAAATATGTGGAACAATCCTTTTGTTCAAGAAAATTTATCAAAATTAACAAAATGCGGATATCATATTTTAGAACCTGATAATGGATTTTTAGCTTGCGGAACAAATGGTGTCGGAAGAATGAGAGAGGTTGAAGATATTTTTGAAAAAACTCTCGAAATTTTATCAAGTAAACTTAAAGGCAAAAAAATCTTAATTACAGCAGGAGGAACAAAGGAAAAAATTGATCCTGTAAGATATATTTCTAATTCTTCTTCTGGGAAAATGGGTTTAGCACTGGCTGACGTAGCGTTTTCAATGGGGGCAGATGTTACTTTAATATCAACTTTTAAAGTTAAAAAACCTTATAGAAAAGTTTTAGCAGAAACAGCTTTAGAAATGGAAAAAGCTGTTAAGGAAAACATTGATGAACAAGATTGTGTAATTATGACAGCTGCAGTTGCTGACTATAGAGTAAAAGAAGTTTCTGAACAAAAAATCAAGAAAGAAAAATGTGATAATTTGGCACTTGAACTTATCAAAAATCCTGATATTTTAAAGGAAATTTCTTCATTAAGAACGAAGGCTATTATTGTAGGTTTTTGTGCAGAAAGTGAAAATTTATTAGAAAATGCTAAAATAAAAATTCAAAATAAAGGTTGTGATTACCTTGTAGCAAATGATATTTCAAGAAAAGATATCGGATTCAACAGTGAAGAAAATGAAGTTTATATTTTAGATAAAAATTTAAACATTCAGCACATAGAAAAAAATACAAAATTAAATATCGCAAAACAAATTTTGGAGAGAGTATTTGAATAAATACGAAATAGTAAAAAAAATAGAAGAATTTGCACCAATTGAAACACAAGAGAGTTGGGATTCTTGTGGTTGGGGAGTTGACAAAAAAGGTAGTGAAGTTCATAAAATCCTTTTTGCGCTTACAATTACTGATGATGTTGTTCAGCAAGCAAGAGATAAAAATTGTGATATGATAATTTCACACCATCCGCTTTTTTATATTCCTTTAGAATACAGCGATATAAATATTTATTCTGCTCACACAAATTTAGATAGGGCAGAGGGTGGAACTACTGATACTTTGATAAATAAATTGGGACTTAAAAAAAGTAAAAATGAAGATTTTGTAAGAATTGTTGAACTTGAAAATCCTATTAATATAAAAGATTTTAAAGATTTATTGAAAACTATTTCTCCAAATTTACGTTATGTAAATAATTTGAATAAAACACAGATAAAAAAAATAGGATTTTGTGCTGGTTCTGGAGCTGAATTTATAGATAAATATGATGTAGATGCTTTTGTAACAGGAGATTTGAAATTTCATACAGCGTTAGATTCTAAACAAGTTGTGTTTGATATCGGACATTTTGAGAGTGAAATTTTTGCACCTGAATTATTAAAAGAAATTACTCAAATTGGAGAAAAAGGAGTTCTTGCGGATGAAAAGAGTCCTTTTATTTAGTTTATTACTATTATTAACAACATTAAGTGTTTTTGCTTATGAAACAGTCATAGTCCATTTCCCTGACAAAGAATTATGGATAAAAGCATATTATAAAAAAGCCGCCGCTGAAGCTATTTTACAATATGTACCAAACGGACAAAATACTAATAATTGGAATCGTACTATTGTAATTCATTCTTATAAAGGTTCTAATTACCCTATTAACATATTTTTAAGTAATACAACAGCAAGAATGTTAAAAATAAATCCAAGTGCAAGTTATAAAACCCTTTTTTTAAGATCTGATGATGCGATAGTCGGCAGATGTACTAATAACTATAACAAAATTGAAGGACAATGTGAATTTTTAAGAGTAACTAGAGGATATGAGGGTATTATTACTATTCATTATATGAATAAAAATAAACAAGAATTCAAAAATGATTATAATAAATGGTATGGAATTATTAAGAATGCTCGTATATACAATAGTTATTATAGAAATGAGAGAATACTAAACAAAGCAGAATATTTTGAACTATAAACTGAAATAACCTATACAAACATTAAAACATATGCTATCATATAATCATAATACATTTACTAACAAATAAGTAAGAGAGGAAGTCTAATTATGAAAAAACAAGGTTTCACATTGGCAGAAGCATTGATAACCATGGGCATAATTGGTATAGTAGCAGCATTAACAGCCCCACCATTAATAACCAGTAATAAAAACCAAGCTTACGCATCCAAATTAACAGTACTTGCCTCAAATATAGAAAATGCTTTTACAACAACAATAGTACAAGAAAATGTCGGCAGTTTATATGAAACGACACTATGGCAAGATGGTGCGATAAACTCAAATACAGACGATGATAAAATTGCGGCATTTGCAGGTAATTTGGGTAAAAATTTAATCATTTCAGGCTATGAAAAATCTGAATCTGATTTTTATAATAAAGTGGGTGGATTCTACCCAATGAATAACAATGGTTCAAAAAATACCGGCAAACTACTTACAACATTCGATAGTACAAATGGTTACATCACAATTTTAACAAAAAATGGCGGTGCAATATTTATAAAAACAAATACTGAGCCATCAGATTTTGATACCTTAAAATCTGATGCAATAAAAAATGGTAGCTCATATTACACTCACGCAGGCGATGTAATCATAGATGTAAACGGTATTGGTTCTCCTAACACATTAGGTAGAGATATATTTTGGTTCCAAGTTAGCGAAAATGGGATTTTATACCCAGCTGGTGGAAAAGATGTTGCAAGAATGGAAAAAGCCGGAACTTGGGATAGCGAAACCAGTAATAAATTTAGTTGTACAAATTCAGACAAAGGTACTTCAGAAGATGTCAGAGGTGCTGGTTGTACAGCTAGAGTTATCCAAGAAGGTTATAAAATCAGTTACTAAAAAGACCCGAACGGGTCTTTTTTATTAATAAATTTTAGAAAATTCTAAAAAGAATTCTGAAATCACATTAATAAACATTGGCAAAATCCAAATCATGATAGCTGCTCCAAAAACAGGCTTAAATAAGAAACTTAATTGAAAAACGTTAACTTGTGGAGCAGTTTTAGAAATTACACCCAAAATAATATCTTGACCTAAAGTTGCCAATAAAACAGGAGATGCTATTTGAAGCCCCATATACAAAACATTTGAAGTTACAGTAACTAAATAATCTAAATTAATAATTTTCTCTAAAGGAATTGCAACCGCATAAATTGGGAAAATTTCGAAACTTCTAACCAATGCATTTATAAGCCAATAAAACCCTCCCAATTGAATAAAAATAATAATCCCCAAAAGCGTAATCATACGACTTAAAATAGAAGTTTGACTATTCGATGTAGGATCCATAACCATAGCCGAAGATAAACCCATTTGAGTATTAATCATATCTCCACCAGCTTCTATCGCTAAAATTAAAAGTTGTGCAATATATCCAATTATTGCTCCAACTGCAAAGTTTAATATTATTAATAATAAAGGAGAAATTCCTGCAGGTGGAACCGATGGTTTTAATATTGGAGTTAAAATCATTGTTAATATAAAAACAAAAGCTAATTTAACAAGACCTGTAATCTCTTTTCTATTAAATATCGGAGCAAATCTAATAAAACCTAAAAGTCTTGCAAAAACAATAAATCCGGCTGAAAACCACCTGTCAAATTCAGGAAACAATATTGCTATTTGAGAAATTAATTGATCCATGTTTTTTCTCCAGAATTTATAATAGGTGGTAAATCTAAATCAAATTCAAAATTATCTATTGGTACATCAACTTTTAAAATATCAAACCCTTCAACATCTTGAATAATTGTTTCATCTTCTTTCACACTAACATTAAACATGATTTTATCTTTTTTACCTTTTAAAACACAAAATCTAGTATCTCCAACTTTTAAAGGTTGTACGTACAATGTATTTTTTTCATTCATTATAGTAATAATTGGAAAAACATTGATAATATCATTATGTTCAATACTTATATCTGTTAATTTATCATCATTAATAATTAAATAGTCCTCAAAAGCAAATGAAGGCAAGTTTAAATAAATCAAATAAAATATTATAAAATTATACGTTACAAACTTTTTAATCATTGCTAAAAATTAACCTATCTTCCTAACATTTTATTAATTTCAACAAGATTACCTTTAGGCATAGGTGTTCTTGGAGAAGAATCATATTTAATTTTTTGAGATTTATCAATAAACGGAACTTTTCCCGGATTTTTCATTAATTCATTTAAATTAGGTTGAGATTTAAAAGAATCTTTCATTTCACCTTCAAAAGGAGTAGTATATTTATAATAATCCGCAGGCAATACAAAATTATCAGCTTTCGGAACCGCATTAAAAGCCAAAGCCATTCCTTCATTAAATAAATTTGTAAGTAATTTAATAAATCCCATACCGCCGATTATAATTACTAAAAATACAGCAAAAATCTTAGGAGCAGCCGCAATCGTTTGTTCTTGCACTTGGGTAACAGCCTGAATAATACCAACTACTAAACCAATAGCAGCTGCTGTTAGAACGCAAGGCATAGATATCGCAAGCATTACCATAAAACCTTTTGATAAATATTCTGTTAACATTTCCATAATTTTAGTCCTTATTTTGTTTGATAAAACCAATTTGCGTTGGCTTTGTTCTGTCCATAAGCAAATCTATTGCTTCATAAATTTCCTTGATATCAGATTTGTAATCTTTACAATGTTCTATAAAATAATTTTCCAGTTCATTTAAACGTCTTGATAAATCTTTATTTTCTATCGCCCATTGTCGCATTTGTACAAAAGTGTTCATTATTTGAATATTTATTTGAATAGCTTTCTCACTATTCAAAACTGAGGATAACATAGCGACTCCTTGTTCTGTAAAAACATAAGGTAAGAATCGCCTTCCTCCTCGACCTTTTTTTGATATCGCATTTTGCGATATCAAATTTTCATATTCTTCTTTACTTAATTGAAACATAAAATTCAAAGGAAATCTTGTAATATTGCGTTTCACAGCTTCATTAAGTCTATGCGTAGGTACTTCATATAAATTTGCTAAGTCACTATCTAGCATAACTTTGTAGCCACGAATTTCATATATTAAATTTTTTACTAATAAAATGTCATTCATTTAAGAAATCCTAACTTTAGTTATAACTTTGAACCAAACCTTGAACAATCAAAGCCCATCCATCAACCGCAATAAATATAAGCAATTTAAATGGTAATGAAATAATTGTAGGTGATAACATAAACATCCCTAAAGCAAGTAAAATATTTGCTACAACTAAATCAAGTACAATAAAAGGAACAAAAACCACAAACCCGATTTCAAAAGCAGTTTTAAGTTCACTTAAAATATAAGCAGGAGCGACTTCCCAAATTGTAATATCTTCAGGAGATTTTGGAGGTGTTTTATGTTTAAGTTCTATAAAAAACGCCAAATCAGTTTCTCTTGTCTGTTTCATCATAAATTCTTTTAAAGGTTTAGAACCTTCATCAATCGCCATAATAAGATTTTGATTTTTCTGATAAGGAATAGAACCTCTTTCATACATTTGTTGAAAGACTCCACCCATAGTATAAAATGTCAAAATCATACATAAACCAATTGTAACGATTGCAGGTGGAACTTGCACACCCATCGCAGTTTTTAAAAGAGAAAAAACTATTGTAAATCTTAAAAAACACGTCATACAACAGAATACAAACGGTAATAGCGAAAATAATGACATTACCGTAAGCATTTGTAAAACGGGATTCATATCCTTTATTACTGAGTCCATAATTATTACCTACTTATTTTATTCTTTCTGCTAAACTTTTTATTACTGATTTTTGTCGTACATCAGAATGTAACATACTTGATTTAATTCCTAAATTAGCAATATTCGATTTATCCATAAAACTTGGTTTAGGAATATTATTTATTTTCATTTCTTTAACATTTGGCATACTTTCAAGAGTTTCTTTAAAAGTCTTATCATTATCTAAAACTTGTATACCATCGAGTTTAGAAATTAAAGTTGTTTTATCAACATCTGCCGCTAATAAAAATTTTTCAGAACCGGTAGATACAATATACAATGTTTTTCTCGGTGCTAATGACATCGAATCAATAACCTTTAGATATTTTGATTTTTTACCTCCACCTATTGAGGTTGAATTTTTAAAAATAAGCAGAGCTGCAACGATTACCCCAACCATTGCAAAAGTATAAACCAAAAAATTTGCTAAATATCCCATACTCATACCCTCTTTTTATTACTTTAATGAACTGTTTTCAAAAATCAAGCTTCTTGATTTTCTTGCCCTTCAACCTCAAAATCACTATAATCGAAATCATCAACATTTTGTTCCGAAGAATCTTGATGATTTTCAATTTCTTCAATTGTATTATTATCAATAGTAGATGAAGCTTGCGAATCATTAACTTTATCAATTTTAACTCCAAATCTATCATTAATAATCACTAATTCACCTGAGGCAACAATTTTTCCCCCAACTTTTAGAGAAACCTTGTTATCATAAACCGAGCATAAATCTACAATTAAACCTTCTTCAATACTTTTGAGTTCTCCTAAAGTAACTTTAACTTTATCAAACTCTGCCGCCATATCAACTTGTATACTATCCCACAAATTTGTACTTATATTATCGTTCATTCCATTACCTCCACCCATATCATAGGGCTCTACAATTTTTATATTTGGTTTTACTTTAAATTTTTGAACTATATTATCACATATCAAAGTCATTTCAGACGAATTGCTGTTTTCAAATACAACAATATCACCTACATCAAGCCTTTTAATATCCGCAACCGGAAATGTTGTCGTCCCTAAAAGTAAATTAACCTCTACTAAACTCGTTGAAAAATCTTTATCATTAAATCTTATTTTTCTTTCAATATCTTTTGGAGAGAGAATTTCTTTAGGAACTGAAATTATAAATTTTGCGGCAGATTCAGAAATTTCACTTTTAACAAAATAAGTTAAATGTAAAATTTCAGTATAACGCTTATGTGGTTCTATTGTAAAATTTCCCGCTAAAGACTCATATAAAAAATCATTAAATGAAGTAATAATCCTAGCTTCCAAATCAGAAACTTCGGTTAAATCAAATCTTCTATTATTTTTTCCTAAAACTTTATCTAAAATTACATTAATAGCATCTTGGGAAATTCTTATATAAACGTCATTTTTCGAATTAATTTTTACTTTCGTAACAAAAAAAGTTTCATTTTGAGAAAGTACATTCATATTAGTACTGATAGAAGCAAGTTTATATTCAAAACCATCAAAAAAGAATTCACTACTGCAATTTTTAACTACAGGTGTGAAAACAGAATCATACCAAGCAAACTGTTTATACAAATCATCAAAGAATATAGAACTTACCATACCTAACCCTTTTGAGATAACAACTCTTTTTGACTTAAATCAAACGAGTTTAAAATTACCCCCGTCCCTACTATAATCCATAACTATAGTAAAAGAAGTTTAGATAAAAAGCATCAACTATTTATAGGATTTTAGCTATAAAGATGTTAATAATTCAACAATTTTCTCTGTAGCATTAAATTTTGCCAAATGAGAAGAATTTTGTTTTAAGTAATTAATTTTAATAGGATTTTCTACTAGTTGAACAATAACTTCTCTTAATTTATTAGGATCTAAATCTTTTTCTTCGAGATAAATACAAGCCCCCATTTCAAGTAAATATTTAGCATTCGCTCTTTGATGATTAGCAGCTGCATAAGGATATGGAATTAAAATAGGAGCAACTTCTGAAGCACAGATTTCTGATAAACTTAAAGAGCCAGCCCTTGATATAACAATATCACTAGCTTTTAAAACAGTAATCATATCATCAAAATAAGGTTTAATAATTAAATTTTTATTTTGTTCAAAAGTCGGATAAATTCTTTGAATATTTTCAACGACAGAGTCATAATTTTTCTTTCCGGTTTGAAAAATAACTTGCAACCCAAGTTCTTGCGAGAATTCTTTGATAAGTTCAATAACGGTATTATTAATAGCTTTTGCCCCTTGCGAACCACCCATTATACATAAAGTTAAAGAATTAGCAAGACCTAACGCCAATTTTGCATTAGTTTTTGTCATAGAAGAAAACCCTTCTCTAATAGGATTTCCTGTAACAACAGCTTTTTTATTAGGAATAAATTTTTTTGCTTTTTCAAATGCTAAAGAAACATACTTAGCCCTTTTAGAAAGTTTCCTAGAAACAAGTCCAGGCATTGCATCACAATCATGCATCATATAAGGAGTATTTGTAAAAATACAAGCAAAAATCATTGGAGCAGACACATATCCACCGGTTGCAAAAACAGCTTTGGGCTTATATTTCTTAATATATCTAATAGATCGAATAATTGATTTAACAAGTTTAATACCCCAGATAAAGAATTTAGGATTAAGTTTTCTAGGCATTCCGGAAATACTAACGTGTAAGAATTTATAACCTTTTTTAGTAGCAAGTTCATATTCCATATTACGTTTATTACCAACATAATATACTTTTGCGCCATTTAGAGCATCCGCAACAGCTAAAGCAGGGTAAATATGTCCTCCGGTGCCACCACCGGTTATAAAATATACATTATTAGAATTTTCTGTCATTTCCAAACCTAACCTTTTTTACATTATCTTTTGATATATTTAATAAAATTCCTATCATCCATAAAGAAACCATAATAGAAGATCCTCCGTAACTTATAAATGGCATAGGAACTCCGGTTGCAGGAACAAAAGAACTAGCAACCCACATATTTAAAAATCCTTGAAAACAAATAGAAAATGTTAGCCCAAGAGCTAAAAGTTTTCCGTACATATCCTGACATTTAGCAGCAATAGTAAAACCTCTTTGTAATATTGTCCAAAAAAGACAAATTATTAACAAACACCCAATAAAACCGTGTTCTTCGCCAATTACTGCAAAAATAAAGTCCGTATGAGCTTCCGGAAGCCAAGCGAGTTTTTGTTTAGAGCTTCCATATCCAACACCATACAAACCACCTGAAGCAAATGCAACCAATGATTGAATAATATTATAACCGGCACCTAACGGATCAGCTTCAGGATGCAGCCAAGTAGTAATTCTTGATGATTGATACCCTTTCAAACCTTTTAATAAAAGCAAAGGTATCATAAGACTCATTCCGCCTAAAATTAATTGGACAGAACCACCAGCACAAAGATAAATTGCAACAGAAGTTGCTAAAAGAAGCAAAACCATACTCAAATTCGGTTGAGTAAAAATAAAGAACACCATTATCAAAATCGGAATAAAGGCTGTAACAATTTTATTATTATCTAATATATCGGCATTTTTATAAAAAACCGCAGAAAGTAACATTACAACCGCTGGTTTTGCAAATTCTGAAGGTTGTAAGCTTAAAGGCCCTATATTAATCCATCTTTGAGCGCCATTTACCGTAACCCCTGCAACTTTTACAAGTATTAACATTACAATAACAAATCCCGCAAAAGGCAAAGTCCAAGCCATTAATTTTTTATAATGAAAATTGGATAAAAATTTTAACCCAACAAAACCAACAATTACACCAAACAATTGTTGAACAAAAAATCTTGCAGGATTAACACCCATTTCAATACACTTAGGAGCACTTGCTGAAAATATAGACATTAAACCGATTACAACAAGAAAAATTACTGCAATCATTAAAGGCCTATCAGATTGCATATTTTGAGGATTTAGTTTATCGGTTTTGTTTATATTATTTTGATAAGACATATTCTTTAAAAACGTCTCCTCTATGTTCATAGCTATTAAACATATCAAAACTTGCACAAGCCGGAGAAAGAAGTACTACATCTGGTTTTAAACTAATTGCTTTATCTACTGCACTCTCTAGCGAATGTTCTTTTATTATATTACTAAAACCATTTTTTTGTAGATTTTCTTCAAATCTTTCTGTTGCTTCTCCTATTAATAAAACTGTTTTTATATGTTTATTAATCGAATGGCACATTTGAGTTAAATCAGTATTTTTATCTCTACCTCCAAGTATTAAAGCAACATCTTGATTATTAAAAGAATCAATTGCTACGATACTAGCTTCAGGATTTGTAGCTTTAGAATCATTATAAAAAATAATTCCATTCATTTCTCTAACTTTTTCAAGCCTATGCTCAGGAGCTTTAAAAGACATAATTTGAGATCTTATATCTTCATTTTTCATGCCTAAAATTTTAGCAATTATTATTCCACACATTATATTTTGATAATTATGATGTCCTACTAAAGGACAGTCTTTTAGTGAAATTATTTCTTCTCCTCTGAAAAATATGGAATCATTAACAATTCCGCAATCATCTTCTTTATCAAAAAATATGACATTTTTACATTTTTTAGAAAACTCTAATAATTTTTCATCTTTGTAATTTAAAATTGAGTATTCCGGATCTTGTGGCGATAAAAATACTTTTGCTTTCGCTTTAAAATAATTTTCCAATCCCCCATGCCAGTCAATATGATCAGGAGTAAAATTTGTCCAACAAGCTATTTTAGCCTTAAATTTTTCAGTCATTTGAGCCTGATATGAACTCATTTCACAAACTAAAAAATCATGTTCTTTTTCTATTAAGGATGTTGGAGGAACACCTATATTTCCGCAAACCGGAGCTGAAAAATCTTTGCTCAAAATATGTGAAACAAGAGCTGTAGTAGTTGTTTTACCATTGGTTCCTGTTATTACAATAAAAGGAATATTGGTATTTAAATAAGCAAATTCAACTTCTGAAATTATTTTGATATTTTTTTCATTTAATCTTCTAAAAATTTCAGATTTAGGAGGAATACCGGGACTAGTAATCGCAAAAGATGAATTAGAAATAAATTCATCACTATGATATCCACATTCTATTTTTATTCCGCATTCTTTCAAATTATCAATTTGTGAACGATATTCTTCTTTCAAATCAACAATTGATTTTGATTCTGTAATATAAACTTCATACCCTTTATTTAAAGCAAACTTTGCGGCTGAGATTCCGCTTTTTGAAAGACCTAAAATTAAAACTTTTTCACTCATTTTCCAACTTCTCCGAACAGTTCTAATTTTACTCCAAACAGATTAAAAAAAGAATCTATTAAATTTAAGAAATTTAATGTTTTTTATACTAACAATTGACGATAAAATTCTATACTGGAAGTATCAATTTTATTAATAATTTCGTTTTGTCTTTTTCTTATTACTTCTACTATTGTTAAAATCTCTCCAATTTCCGAACTTTCCATTAAATTATTATTACAATACCCTTCTAAGATACTTAATAAATTTTGGTTTTCAGCAGTCATTTCAAGTATTTCGTTAAAAAAATTTAAAAGTTTTTCGTTCATAATTACACCTCATTTAGTTGTAATTTAGTTATAACATAATTGCAAATTTATTACAATTGATATGTGTATAAAATTATAATATTATTGTAAAAAGGTTGGTAGTTTATGACATTAAATAATAAAAAAAGATTTGTTTTATTAGTTGAAAATGATATTTATGAAAAGTTTAAAAAACTAGCAGAAAATCAAAATAGAACTGCTGGAAATTTAGGAACTACATTAATTAAAAATTATGTAAAAGAAAACTACCAAGAAGAATTGTAAGATAAAATTTCTGCATTAATTTCAATTAAAAATTATACTTTGATTTTTAATTGTATATTTTGTCATTCCGAATTTATTTCGGAATCTTACCAGTTTAAAGCGTTATTTCCAAGCTTAAAAGACCCTTAAATAAATTCAGAGTGACGTGTTTTTTAAGGGAAGAAGTGAATAAGTTTAGAAGTTTAGAAGGGATTTAACGAATCTCATTCCCCAATGGGGGAAGGTTGGGATGGGGAATTGTTTAAGAGAAAAAAGAAGTTTATAAATTTAGAAGTTGAGAAGGAGTTAATTAAGGTATAAAACTTTAATTATACAAACTTTTTTTACCTCACCCAGCCCTCTCCTCAAGGAGAGGGAATTAGAAAACGTTCCTTCTCCTTATAGGAGAAGGTTAGGATGAGGTGTTTTTTAAAAGGAAAAATTTAGAAGGAATTAAAATAATCTCTACTCACTAATTTCTACTCACTACTCACTAATCACTAATCCCTACCTCCATACAATGCTTCTAGAATACTTTCAGTGATAGCTTTTTTCTCGATTATTTCGCTTTCGTTTTTATAATCCTCAATATTAATTTCCTCACCCATTTCAAGCTCAAAAGTCACTATCTTATCAGATGCCGCATAAAATGGTTGATTAATAAATAGAAAATCTCTATCAGAAAATAATTTTATCGGAACAATATTTTTCATTGCATTTAATGCGACGAGAGCTGCTCCTTTTTTTATTTTAGGAAATTCATTTTTACGATGTCTAATTCCTGATGGAAAAATTATTACATTAAATCCCATATCAAGCATCTTTTTACTTTGAGATTTTAATTCTTCTATTTCTAATTCGTTTGTTAAAAAAATACTGTTAATTATATTTTTTAAAATAGGATTATGAGCGAGTTCTTTTTTTACAAAACAAGTACTTTGCGGAATTAAACTTATTAAAATTACAATATCAATAAAACTCGGGTGAGTTGATACAATTACCTTATTTTTAATCTCACTTAATTTTTTTATATCAATTTTTATTAACCTAATAAAAACTAATATACCGATAAAAAATTTCCAACTATAGCGAATTACATCAGAGCATAATTTTTTGTTATTTTTAATAAATGGAAAAAGACAAAAATTCATTAAAACGGCGCCAATTCCAAAAATTCCAAAACAAATTATTACCAAAAATGAACGAAAATATTTCAATTTAGCCCTCTATTCTTCTTATTATCCCAAAATTTGATTTATAAATATCGTTCTTACCCTCTAAAAAATCAACAAATGAATTAAATTCATCAGAATTTTTTTGACAAGAATTTTCAAATTCACATTTTATTTTTCCAAATTCATGAGAAATTAAACACGCAACAGCAGACGAATCCGCATAACAAAACAATGAATTATTTTTTTGCGAAATAATACTTTTTATAAACCCTGCAGAAAGAGAATTTTCTCCACTTGAAATTGCATAATACGGGATATTAATCTTTTGAAATAAAGTAAAAAATCCAACGGCAAAATTATGTACAGAACCGGAAAATTGTGCAGGCGATACTTCATTTAACTCATTATACTGTTCAATAATTTTTTCCAATCTTGTAATTTCTCCCTGCTTAGAAGAAAAAACAATTTCCTCAACATCGTTATTATAAACTTGAGAAATAACTTCGACCGCCAATTTATCAATTGGACTTAACTTCCTTCTAATAAGAGGTGGAATTTTTTCGGATTTAAATTCTTCTACCGATTTAATATAATAAAAATCACTAATATAAAAACTCTTTTTCATGCTAAAATTATACAATAAAATGAGAATTACAAAATACAATGCAATATGCAATCTAGGAAATAATATCGATGAAATTTTCGCTAAGGCTTTACTGGGCGATAATTCTTGTTTTGAATATTCTAAAGAATATATTAAAGAAAAAAATCTTCGTCTTGGAACAATAAAAACAAGTCTACCTCAAATCGAACTTGATAATTACAATGCAAGATGTAATCAAATTTTATTAAAAGTTCTCGAACCATTAGAGATTGAAAAATTAGATAAAAATACAACCGCAATAGTTTGTGCAACAACAAATACTGCAGTAGAAGAATTTGAACAAACAAGAAATTATAAATTCGCAGAAATCGGAAATCCTGCTGAATTTGTAAAAGATTATTTCGGATTTAAAAACTTTTATACATCAGTTTCTACAGCTTGTTCTTCAGGAATAAAAGCTTTTATTATTGCAAAAGAACTTTTAGATTCAAATTATGCAGAAAAAGTTTTGGTTCTGGGAGTAGATAGTCTTGCAAAATTACCGCTTTTTGGATTTAACTCTTTGGAAATACTTTCTTCTTCTCCAACAAATCCGTTTAGTAAAAATAGAAGCGGAATAAATATAGGAGAAGGAGCTGCAGCCTTTATAGTGGGAAAAGATGGAGATGGTATAGAAATAGCGGGGTTAGGAGAAACTACAGATTATTATCATTCAACGACTCCTGATCCAAGCGGAGTAGAAGCTATAAACGCTATTAAACAAGCTTTAGGCAACATCAAACCTTGTGAAATAGATTACATAAATCTTCACGGAACAGGAACTGTTGCAAATGATTTAATGGAAGCGACCGCAATTTCAGCTATCTTTGGTGAAAAAGTTCCATCAAGTACAACTAAACCTTTAACAGGGCATTGTCTTGGAGCTGCTGCCAGTATAGAGATTGCTCTGTGTGCTAAACTAATTGAAACAAATTCAGAAAAACTTTTTCCTCATATTTATGATGGAGAATATGATTTAGAAATCCCAAAAATAAATCTTGTTGAGAAAAATAAAATTTATAATCCGACAAAGACTTGTTTATGTACTTCCTTTGGCTTTGGCGGAACAAACTGTGCGATTACGCTTCGCAGAGTGTAAGGTGTGAAGAGTTCTTTTAGACAAAACTATAATATCAAGATTTTTTCTCGATGTTTTTATCACTTTTGGTAATAATTTCTATTCACTATTCACTACTCACTACTCACTATTCACCCATCTTCTTTTGTTTTATAATAGGTTTATGTACGATTTAACTAAAATACTACCACACAAACCTCCGATGATACTTCTTGATGATATCTTAGAAGTTAATCTTGAAGAACATTATTTGATTTCAATGTTTAAAGTGTATCCTCAAAAAGTCTTTTATGAAAAACAAGGTATAAATTCACTTGTCGGAATAGAATTTATGGCACAAACTATCGGATGCTATGCTTATTTTAAAGATAATTCTGCTGAACCATCTCCCGGACTTTTGCTGGGGACAAGGCTTTATAATAATTCTATAGATTATTTTAAAGAGGGAGAAATTTATACAGTAAAAGCTCAAGAGGTTTTTTCAGACAATAACATTGTCGCATTCGACTGTATCATATATAATAGTGATAAAGAAGAAGTCGCAAGTGCTACAATAAATGCCTATCAAGGCGGTAACATAAAGGATTTATTAGAAAATGAATGATATTTTAATAACAGGAGCAAGTAGAGGGATTGGAAAAGCTATAGCGTTATATCTTGCAAAAAATGGATATAATTTAGTTTTACATTGTTCTAAAAATCCTGAAAGATTAAATGATTTAAAAAAGGAAATTCTTTCTTTTAGTGTTGAATGCAGAACTTTAGCTTTTGATATAAAAGATAGAGAACAAACTCAAAAAATCCTAAATGAAGATATAGAGAAAAACGGTATTTATTATGGAATTATCTTGAATGCGGGAATTGCAAAAGATGCTCCGTTTCCTGCTATGGAAGAAGATATGTGGGATGATGTTTTAAATACTAATTTAGGCGGATTTTATAACGTATTAAAACCAATTATAATGCCTCTAATTCAAAATAGAAAAGGTAGAATAATAGTAATGTCATCTATTTCAGGACAATGTGGAAATAGAGGACAAGTAAATTACAGTGCTTCAAAATCAGGATTAATAGGAGCAACAAAAGCTTTAAGTTTAGAACTTGCAAAACGTAATATAACAGTTAATGCAATTGCTCCGGGGATTATTGATACAGAAATGACAGAAGAAATCCCAGCTGAGATAGTAAAACAAGTTCCGATGAAAAGAATGGGGACTGCTAAAGAAGTTGCGAGTTTGGTAAATTATTTATTAAGTGAAGATTCAAGCTATATAACCGGTCAGGTAATCGGAGTTAACGGAGGCTTGTATTTATGAGAAGAGTTGTTGTTACAGGTATGGGAATAGCATCTCCTCTTGGCTCTACCGTTAAAACAGCATATGAGAGATTAAAAAAATACGAAAATTGTGTTTCTCATTGGGATAAACTAGATGAGTATGAAAAATTAAATACTTCATTGGGTTCTTTTGTTGAAGGTTTTGTTATTCCTGAACATTTCACAAGAAAAGTAAAAAGAACAATGGGAAATGTTGCGTTAATGTCTGTTTGTACGGCAGAAGATGCTCTTAAAGATTCTGGATTGTTAGGTGATGATATTATAACAAACGGAAGATGTGGAGTAAGTTACGGTTCTTCAACAGGTTCTTTGGATGCAATATTGGATTTTTATGCAATGTGCATTGATAAAGAAGTAAAGATGCTTAATTCAGGCTCTTATATAAAAATGATGCCTCAAACAAATGCGGTTAATATTTCATTGTATTTTAAAACTCACGGACGTTTAATTCCGACTTCTACCGCTTGTACATCAGGTTCAATGGGAATCGGTTATGCTTATGAAATGATAAAAGACGGGTATCAAGATGTAATGATTTCAGGCGGAGCAGAAGAAATTCATCCGACACAAGTTGGAGTTTTTGATACTTTATATGCAACAAGCAGTAAAAATAATACTCCAACCTTAACCCCATCACCTTTTGACAAAGATAGAGATGGCTTGGTAATCGGAGAAGGGGCTGGAACTTTAATATTAGAAGAATATGAGCACGCAAAAAATAGAGGAGCGAAGATTTACGCAGAAATCGTAGGTTTTGCAACAAATACAGACGGTACTCATATTACAAACCCTAATAAAGATATGATGGCAGAAGTAATGCGACAAGCAGTAGCAAATGCCGGAATTTCAGCTAATGATATCGGATATGTAAATGCTCACGGAACAGCTACAATAAATGGTGATATAGCTGAAACTAATGCAACAGAAGAAGTCTTCAAAAGAGAAGTTCCTATAAGTTCAATAAAAAGTTATACAGGACATACTCTTGGAGCTTGCGGGGCTATTGAAGCTATTTTATCAATAGAGATGATGAACAATAATTGGTATTGTCCGACTTTAAATTTAAAAAATATAGATGAAAACTGTGGAAAGTTAGATTATATAAAAGATAACGGCAGGAATTTTGAAACCGAATATGTAATGAGTAATAATTTTGCCTTTGGAGGAATTAATACTTCATTAATTTTTAAGAAAATTTAATCTAAACCATGACTTTCCTAAAATTTTTATTAAAAATATCGTACAAACGGATGAAATTTAATAAAAATAATTAAGTTCTTTAATAATAACGACGATATTATTAGAGGAAGGACGGTTTATATTGTTTAATACAATGAATACAATACGCCCACGCCCTTATCCGCAAAGAGGGAACGGCAATTATAACGCAGGTAGTGACGGAGCTGATAAAGACGGACATAATGGAAACGCCCAAGACCAACAAAATCAGCGTCACCAAACAATAGCACGCGGAAGAGCTGAAGATATACAACAACAAAATCAACCGGTTGCTCAACGCCAAGCGATTTATTCGCCTGCAAATAATGCGTATTCAAATGCTTATCCTAATAAACAAACCTATCCAGTTCATACACCGCCTCCTATAAGACACAATCCTCATCAGATAAATCCGATGCAATATCAGGCAGCTCAAGCAGGATATCAACCATTGAACCAACCTGCCCAAGCTCCGGTTTCTCAACAACCTGTTAAGGCTCAAAGAAGTAATAAAGTTAATATTGCTCAGATTTTAAAAGATTTTAGAAATACAATCAAAGCAATCGCTACTCCTCAGGAGATTGAAGAACAAGTTAACCATTATTTAAAAATTGTTGAAGAACAAGTTAGAGCTCCTCAACCACAAGTTAATTTGATTCAAAGCAATTTAAAAATAGCAGCATCTTTGTTAGATAAATACATTTCAGAAACTTTAAACAAAGATTCAAAAGTTGTTCAAAACTGGTTAGATGCATTATTTTTACAAAAAATAAATTATAGCTATGACGAAGCAGAAGTAAATCCTAACTTTTTAGTAAAATTTCCTGAGCAAGAAGATAAAAAACAACAACCTGTTGAAAATCAAGAAATACAACAAAAAGAAGCTGAACAAGAAAATTTAGCAAAAGAAAACATTGATTCGGTTGAAAATCATGAAGTTATAGAAATTGAACCTGAAGAATTAAGCTTGGAAGAAGAATTTTCTCAAGCAAAGCAAGTAATTTCTAAAAAACCAAATATTACTATAATTCCACAGGATACAAAATTAAAATCATTATTTGTAGAAGCTAAAAAACAAGCTTTCTCTAACAATCCTCAAAAAGCAATGCAAATATTTAAAGAAGCATTCTTAAGAGCAGAAGCGTTAAATGATAATGAAACTCAATCAAGAATTTGTCTTGAAATCGGAAAAATTTATGATGACAACGATCATTTTGTTCAAGCATTAAACAGTTATAACAAGTCCTTACAATATACGACCGATGTAAATGTAAAATCAAGAGCACATTTTTCTATGGCTCAAATTTATGATGATGTAAATGAAGTAGAACCTGCTTTAAATCATTATTTGACATCAATTTCTTATGCGGGAAAATCAGATGATTTAATAGGTCAATCAGATTCTTTAACCAAAATGGCAAATATATTCACTGATAAATATGATGATAATGCTTTTGATTACTATGATGTTGCCAGAAAATTAATCGAACAAACAACTGATAACACAATGAAAGGTTATGTACTTTCAAATACCGCTGATGCTTGTGTTCAATTTAAAAAAGGCGATAAAGCTTTAAAATATTATGCGGAAGCGGTTAAAAACTATGAAAAAACAAATTCAGTAGAAGAAATTGCTCAAAATTACAAATCTGCAGCTCAATTAATGATAGAATTCAATAGTCCAAATAAAGCTAAATCTTTATTAAAAAAAGCTTTAGTAAATGCAGTAAAAACAAAAAATGAAGATTTGATTGCTGAAATTAATATGATGCTTGCATCTGTCGAAGCTTAAATTTTTAATCTATGTAAACGTAAGGAAATGACTATTTTGAGTTTCTGGTGCAAAAATTACACCATTACAATCAATAAAATCATTTATCATAATTCACTTGAAGCCTTTCACCTGCTTTAATTTCTTTTATCATACCTCGTCTTATAGAACCATAAATATATGTAAATCTATTTTTATAAGTACTTTCACCTATTTTTTTCACTAACCTATCATTTAAAGGATGAACATACACTTTACAATTTTCTTCAAAAGCAGAACAATATTCAGCACCATTACTAGAAAATTCCAACATCAAATCATCATCAACCAGCATTGTTCCATCTGAATTTATTTTTTTAGGTTGTAAAATATCAGAATATGCCATTGCAAATTCTTCATTTGTGGAACAAGGTACTTTTACGCCATTTTGCATCGTTTCATAACTATATTTTTCAATTTTATACATACAATCACTAGCCTTATTAAGCCAAACCTGATCTTTTTTAGAAGGTAATAATAAGTTAAATGAAAAATAAAATACAATTATTGTAACTAATATAAATATTGGCATATAAATCGTTACAAATCTACTACCACTATTAACAAATTGACTCCTTAACGGATACTTTGAAGAATCTATAAAATCAAAATTATTAGTCTTTTTCTGTAAAAAGATTACAACAATTACAAGTAATACCAATGGTATTAAATTTACAAATATACTCATCACAAATCTAAAAACCTCCAGTTTATAATTAAATAATAACATAATAATCACCTGATTTTAATTTTTTCATGCTATAATCGACTTAAAATAGTAAATTAGCAGAGGGAAATATATTATGGAAAGATTTTATACAACAACCGCAATTGATTATGTAAACGGAGCTCCACATATTGGACATGCTTATGAAAAAATTCTTACAGATGTTATTTATAGACATTTTACACAAAGATGTGAGAATACTTATTTTCTAACAGGTACTGATGAGCACGGTATAAAAATCCAAAAGACTTCTGCTCAAAATGGAATGACTCCAAAAGAGTTATGCGATATGAATGCTAATAAATTCAAAGAAGCTTGGAAAGCTTTAGATGTTGATTATTCACAATTTATTAGAACAACAGACGAACAACATGAAAAAATTGTTCAAAAAATATTCAAAAAATTAGTAGATAAAGGTGATATCTATAAAAATTCTTATACAGGTCTATACTGTTCAGGATGTGAAGCATTTTTAAGTGAAAAAGATTTAACAGAAGACGGGCTTTGTCCTGATCACTTAAAAAAACCGGAAGTTGTTAGTGAAGAAAATTATTTCTTCAAATTAACTAAATACAAAGATGCGATCATCAAACATATTAAAACGAATCCTGATTTTATAGTTCCATCTTTTAGAGCAAATGAAGTTTTAAATCAGTTAGAAAATATTGAAGATATTTCAGTTTCCCGTGCAAAATCAAATGTATCTTGGGGAATTCCTGTTCTAGGAGATGATGATCAAGTAATTTATGTTTGGATTGATGCTTTATCTAACTATATTACAGCATTAGGTTATAACCCTGATGGAGAAAGCGATGAAAAATTTAAAAATTTCTGGCCTGCTGATGTTCAGGTAATCGGAAAAGATATTTTAAAATTCCATAGTATTTATTGGATAGCGATACTTATGGCATTAGATTTACCATTACCAAAACATATTTTAGCTCATGGCTGGATTACAATTGATCAAACAAAGATGTCAAAATCATTAGGAAATGTTATTTCTCCAACAGGAGTTTTAGAAGCATTTAATTTAGAGATTCCTGATCCTTTAAGATACTACATGGCAACTGCTGCACCTTGCGGTAAGGATGGTAATTATTCTGATGAAGATTTTAAAGAAAAAGTAAACGCTCACTTAGCAAACTCAATGGGCAACCTTTTAAATAGAACTCTATCAATGTTAGTAAAATATTTTGATGGTGATATTAAGCCTGAATTTCTAGGTAAAAATGAATTAAAAGAAAAAGCTTTAGAAACGATAAAAGCTGTAAAACATCATTTTGATTATTATGAAATTCAAGAAGCAGCATTAAAAATTATGGAGTTAGTAGATTTTGTTAACAAATATGTTACAGATAACGCTCCTTGGACTCTTGCAAAAGAAGGACAAATGGAAAAATGCGGAATTGTTTTAACAAATGTTTTACAAGTTATGACAGCTATTGCATCTTTAATTTACCCCTATTGTCCGAATATTGCAAAATCAATGTCAGAACAGCTTGGATATGATTTGAGTACAAAATTAGATGATATCACTTGTGAAGTATTACAAGCAGGACACTTAATTGACAAAGAAAATATTACTCCTGTATTTTTGAGAGTCGATAGCGAACTTGCTGATAAAAAAGGAAATAAATAATAACATTATAAAATAAGAGAGGTAATTGCTTGCCTCTCTTATAAAAATTTGATACTATTAAATAGTATTAGTGGTAGGTATTTTGTGCAAATTTTTCCAATAAATTTTAAAATAAATCAACCAATAAATTATAGAGAAAATATAATGACACCAAGAACTAATTTTCAGAGGTTAGATATGATAAGCAAACCTGATGAGATTTCGTTTAGAGCAAATACTTCAAATGGAAATATTTTAAAAAAATTAAAAGAAATTACTTGCCCATATACAGGTATAAAAATGTTATCAGGTTCAACTGTTACGGCTTTAGAAAAAAGAATTGAGGGTTTTAAATCTACTGAAAGAATACTAAAAATGCTTTCTAAATATACTGATTATATGCAAATAACAGAAAAAAAAATGTATAATATTTTTTCAAAATATGCAGAAGAAAGTCCAAATAAAAAATTAACAGATTGTCTTCAAGAATTATATAATGAAAGTTTAGCAAAATTAAAACTGGAAGAATTTGAAGTTTTAGATAATGTCGATGATATTTCAAAAGAATTATCACCTGAAACAGCTTTACAAGTAAGAGCAAAAACAACTCGTTGTCGAGAAGTTATATTAGCTAACAATAAAGAAGATACATTTAAGCGTAGGATATTTTTAGATTCTTTAAACGAAATAAAACCAAAAAATGACAATGAAAAAACGATATTAGAAAAAATGAAAGATCAAGCTCTATATCTTCCAACTTCAAGCAGTAGTAAAAACGCTTTCATTGTAAAATACGCTTCTAGAGGAGAAAAAGAAATCGCAAAAAGGATTTTAAGAGCATCCGCAGGAACAATTGAACATATAAAACCTGATTCCAAAGGAGGAGAAAATGATATTGGAAACTTTATATTAGTATCATCTCTAGCAAACAGTAACCGTGAAAATATGCCATTAGAAAAATATATAAAAAGACATCCAAATATTCCTCAATATTGTCAACAATATGTTGAAGAAATAATGCAAGAGATTTATAAAGGTCATTTGAAAGGTAACGAAACTTACCCATACAAAATAAAAGAAAGATTAGCAAAAGAATCTAATAATAAGATACAGTTAGATTTATCAAACTATAGATACACTTATTCTGAAGCTATTGAAAAAGAAAGTAATTATTATAAGAATTTAAAAACAAAACGTAAAAAATAAAAATTTACAAATCGTTATAAAATGGCAATTTTTAATGATAAAAATTTTTTATTTAATATATAGATATAGGAAATAAAAATGGAAAGTTGCCGAGTATTCACATATTCACCGAATAACAGATACGCAAAAGATTATTATAATGCGTGTAAGAATTTTGATAATATTAGGAATAAAATCATAGATTATGAACACTCTACTTCTGATAGAGAGAGCATAAAATATGAAAAAATGATAGAAGAATTCCGTTATTGGGATGCAAAGGTTCCTGAAACATCAAATATTGCAGGTCAAGAGGAGTGGCGTCTTAAAGCTGAACAAGAAAACAATAAGGATAAAAACAATTCATTAGAAAACCATAAACTTGATTTCTACGCTTAATTTAATTTTGTTTTAAATATTTCTAAATTTAAAATCTCAAGTTTATCTTGTAATTCTTTATGATTGTTGATTACTGTACTTAACACATCTAATAAATCATATACTTCATCAATATGTTCTGAAAAATATAAACAATATCCATTTATAATTTCCAGTAAAGATTTATTTTTGGATAATAAAATTTCAATTTGTTCTAAATTAGATTCAATATTTTGCATCTTAATCCTCTCTTTTTTAAGAGTATAGTCTGATATCATTTTGATGTCAATATGCACGCTTGATTATTTTTATTTATAACTATAAGATTTATTAAATAGGTAATTTAAGGGAGTCTTAAATGTCAATTAATGAAAAAAATCAAAAAGTTTTTACTTTAAGAATTGATAATAATCTTTTTGAAAGAATAAAAAAAGACGCAGAAAAAAATAAACGTACCATTACTAAACATATAGAATATGTTTTGGAAAAAAGTCTTGAACAATAATCACCTAAATTACAATTTCACCCTGTCTAAAAATAATGATTTCATCATTTTTAAATCCGGCAACAGTAGAGGCTTTACCCTTAGCTAAATAACCAAAATCAGGGATTACTAAATCAACTTTGTCTCCAATATAATTCATTGCTTCATCATAAGTTAATGCAGCCGGTTCTCCTGATAAGTTTGCACTAGTAGTTGCAAGAATATGCCCATCAATATTCTCACAAATTTTTTGAAAAACTTTGTTATCAGGAATTCTAACCCCAACAGTATTCATATTAGATGTAATATAATCAGGAGTTTTATCGGATTTTTCTAAAACAAGAGTTAAAGCACCTGGAAAAAACTTTTTTATTAATTTTTGAGCTTCTTTAGGAATAGGTTGTTTTAAATAATCAAAAAGATTATAAAACTCATTACTCATTA
This sequence comes from Candidatus Gastranaerophilales bacterium, assembly GCA_944323985.1. GTDB lineage: Bacteria > Cyanobacteriota > Vampirovibrionia > Gastranaerophilales > Gastranaerophilaceae > CAG-196. The sequence continues at coordinate 60,378 of CALUUP010000007.1, forward strand.
AAATTAAAGGCTTTTTTCCATCCCTATGTTTTATATCATAAATTTTTTTCACAGCTTTTTCATTATTGGGTAAACATCCAAGTCCCCAAACAGTATCTGTTACATAGGCGATAACTCCGCCATTCTTTAAAATTTCATTTATATTATTTTTACTAAAAAATTTTTCCATAAACGATCCAGTTTTTATATTATATTAGCAAAAAATTTTTTTAGTAGCTATATTAATTTATTATTGACAGAAATCTTTTTGTAAGTACCCTTTAGTTATTGATTAGGTTATATAAATGGAAGTCACAAATAATTTCAATATAAGTAAAAATTCAACTATATTACATAAAAATATAATAAATAATAATAGAAAAAATTCTCCAAGTTTAAAAGAACATATTGGAGTTGCAGCTGGTTCTATGATAGGAACATTACTACCGATATTATTAATGAAAAAACAACAAAATGTTAGATTAAGAGATTTAAAATATCCTCCTGATAAAATGATCCTATTAAGTGCAGGAAGTATTGCAGGCGGTATAATAGGAGGTGTTGTTGCAGATAAAACAACAGATGCAAGAGCAAAAGTTTGTGAAGGTGTTTTTCAATTTTTTAATGTATTATTTCCAACATTATTAATAGAACCAATTTTAACAATTTGCAAAATGGTAAAACCATTAAATAATAATATTGTAAAAATAGGATTATTAATGAGTGGTATAGTTGGAGGTATGCATTTGGGGGCTAAGGTTTCAAATATAGTTACTAGAGAAAATGAAGAAGAGAAAAAACGAAAAGTTGGAGCAATAGATTTTTTAGCAAATATAGATGTAATTTCAGGAGCTTTAGTTGCATCAAAAGTACCTTTTGTAAATAAAATTCCAATAGAGAAATTAATGCCGTTGATATATACTTTTACAGGATATCAATCTGGAAAGATTAAATAATTTAATAGTTTATGTTATATTATAAAATGTAAATAAAAAGGAGAATTTTATGGTTCAACAATTTAATACACCACAAAAAACAAGGCAAGCAGTAATTTTATTTTTAAAAGGTTCTGCGACACCTGTTGTAATGTATTTTGAAAATCCTCAAGCAATTTATGCTGAGTTAAAACAATTAATGAAAAGTCCAACTCCTGTTTTAGTAGAAAAAGAACCAATCGGACCTATTAAAAAATTATGTTTTGTGTCTACTCAAATAGCAGGTTTAGTATTACAGGAAGAACCATATGCATAAAAATGACAACACTTCCAAAATAGTATTAATAGAAGATATTGAAAAAAATAAAGATAAAACACTTCATTATGAATTTAATGGAGATATTACTGAGTTGGAAGGTTGCGAGATTATAGCAAATTTAGATTTAAAATCGTTGGGTGAATATATAGAAGTAAAAGGCAATGTTAAGGGTAAAATTCAACTTGAATGTGACAGATGTCTAAATAAATTTGATTATGAATTAAATTTTGAAATAGATGAAATGTATGCAAAGAATTCACTTTATGAAGAATATGGCCAAGAGGTGGAACTCAAGTCAGGACAGTTTATTACGGATTTGAACGGAGAAAAAGAAATAGATATTTATGACTTATTGTATCAATCTGTAATATTGCAGTTACCAAATAAAAAAGTTTGTGGTATAAATTGTAATGAGGGATTATTTGTGTCAGAAGACGAGATGAATATCCCGGATGAGCGAATGAAAATATTCAAGAATATAAAAATAGAATAACCCGATAATATAAGTAGTACTCAACTAAAAAGCTGTAACAATAATAATTAATTGGAATAGCAAACAAAATTAGAAAGGAAGATATAAGAAATGGCAGTACCAAAGAAAAGAACAGGGCATAGTGCTCAAGGAAAAAGAAGATCAAATTGGAAGGCAACAAAGCCTGAATTAACAACTTGTCCAAATTGCGGACAAAAAGTATTAACTCACACAGTATGTACAGCTTGTGGAACATACAAAGGTAAAGTAGTTTCAAAAAAAGCTGAAGGCTATGTAGAAGAAGTTAAAGAAGAAAAAAAAGCTAAGAAATCAACTAAAAAATCAGAAGCAGCAGTAGCAGAAGAAGTAAAGGTTGAAGAAGCTAAAGCTGAAGAAGTAGTAGAAGAAGTAAAAGAAGAAGCTTCAGCTGAAGAAAAAACTGAAGAATAGAGGGATGAATTAGATGACAAGAATAGCTATAGATGCGATGGGGGGAGACCACGCTCCGTTTGAGATAGTAGCAGGTGCAGTATGGGCAGCTGCAGAATATGGCGTAGCGTTAGAATTAGTCGGAAAACAAGACAGAATCGAGCATTGTCTTGAAATAATACAAAAGGAAGGTTTTTTATCAGATTGTGGTAAAGCCGGAAGAAAAAGACGAGTTCGAGTTGATGTAAAATCATTAGATATCAAAATTACCCACGCATCAGAAATTATTGAAATGGGTGAAGCACCAGGTCAAGCTATTCGTAAAAAGAAAAATTCATCAATAGTATTAACGGTAAACTCAGTTGCAACAGGAAGCTCAGAAGCTCTTGTTGCAGCAGGTTCTACCGGAGCAGCAATGGCGTCAAGTTTGTTTGGTTTAGGCAGAATTCCTGGAATTGATAGACCAGCAATTGCAGTAACATTACCAACAATGAAGAAACCGATTGTAATAATTGATGCCGGTGCAAACAGTAATTGTACCCCACAAATGTTAAAACAATTTGCAATTATGGGTATGACTTTTTCTAAAAATGTATTGGGAATTGAAAATCCTAGAGTTGGGGTTTTAAACATTGGTGAAGAAGCTGGTAAAGGAAACGAGCTTGCTCAAAATACTTATAATATTCTTGAAGAAGAAAAAGAGAAATTTAATTTTATGGGCAACGTTGAAGGAAGAGAATTATTCCTTAACGTATGTGATGTTGTAGTATGTGATGGATTTGTAGGAAATGTTGTACTAAAAGTAACCGAAGGAACATCATCATTACTATTCAAAATGATTAAGAGCGAATTCAAGTCAGATTTTCTTGGCATGTTAATCGGACTATTGGCAAAACCTTTTATGAAACGAATTTATGAAAAAATTAATTATGAAGAATTCGGAGGAGCTTTATTATTAGGCGTAAAAGGTATAACAGTAATTTCACACGGAAGAAGTAACGCTTATGCGATAAAAAATGCAGTAAGAGTAGCAAAAGAAGCCGTTGAAACAGGGGTTAACAGAAAGATTTCCGAATCAATCGAAGCATAATTTTCTATAATTTGAAAATTTACTCACCCCAAAAGTAAAATATTGAAGAAGGAGTAATCAATTAATGGGAAATAATCTAATTCCTTTGAGAATTGCCGGTGTTGGATATAGTCTTCCAGAAACGGTTATTACGAATGAGGATTTAACAAAATTATATGACACGTCTGATGAATGGATTTATACAAGAACTGGTATTAAAGAAAGACGTGTTGTTTCAGGTGAAGAAAACGCGATTGATTTAGGATATCAAGCTGCAAAAAATGCTATTGAAAAATCTGGTATTAATATTGAAGAAATTGATTTAATATTAGCAGCATCATCAGCACCTCCGGATTTATATCCTGCGATTGCTTGCCATATACATAAAAGATTAGGTATTCAAAGACAAATTCCGGCATTTGATATAACTGCTGCTTGTTCTGGATTAATTTACGGTTTAAGTATTGCAAAAGCTTATATCGCATCTGGTATGTATAAAAATATATTAATTGTAGCAACCGATAACAATTCTAGATTAGTTGATTGGACAGATAGAGGGACTTCTATTCTATTTGGTGATGGAGCTGGTGCTATGGTTGTTACAGCTTCTGAAGATGGAATTGATGATGTAATTGCAATTGATATTAAAGCAGATGGAAATTATGGAAATTTAATTGAACTAGCATTTGATGGCAAAAATTGTCCTTTAGTAGAACAATATGAAGAAAAACCTAAAGGTATTAGAATGAATGGACGTGGAGTTTATACGTTTGTTGCAAAAATTCTTCCTCACTATGTTGAAGAATTAGTTGCAAAAGCAGGTATGAATGCTGATGATATTGATTATTTAATACCTCATCAAGCGAATATTAGAATTATTCAAGCTGTTCAAGAAAGATTAGGATATTCAGATGATAAAGTTGTTACTAATATAAAATATTATGGTAATACTTCAGCTGCTTCTATCCCAATTGCTTTAGCCGAAAGCGTAGAAAAAGGTAAAGTTAAATTAGGTACTACTGCAATCTTATGCGGATTCGGTGCAGGTATGACCTGGGGTGGAGCTGTAGTAAGATTAAGAGAAGGTATATGCTAAATATAAAAACTCGCAGAAGCTTATTATTTGGGGCTTCTGCGTTATACTTTGGGATAAATTCCAATATAAAAAATCAAGTATTATTACCGGATATAAGTAATGAATATGTATCTTTAGTAGATATAAGAAAAAATTGGTTAAAAAAATTGTATCCTGAAACAGATATTTTTGAAAAAATTAAGGAGTAATAATTATGGTAAAAAAAGTTGCATTCTTATTTCCTGGACAAGGCTCACAAGCTGTAGGAATGGGAAAAGATTTGTATGAAAATTTTAAAGCAGCAAAAAATGTTTTTGATACTGCTGACAAGACTCTTGAAAAGAGTATAACAAAAATTTGTTTTGAAGGCCCAGAAGAAGATTTGAAATTAACTATTAACACTCAACCTTCAATTGTTACAATGTCTATTGCCGCAATGGAAGCTTTAAAATCTGAACTAAAAATTGAGCCTAGTTTTGTTGCAGGTCATTCATTAGGCGAATATTGTGCAATGTATGCAGCTGGAGTAATGGATTTAGAAACAACTCTAAAATTAATACAAAAAAGAGCTGATTTAATGGGTGCAACAAAAGGCGGTTCTATGGCTGCAGTTTTAAATGCTTCAGAAGAACAATTAAAAGCCGGTTTAGAAGAAGGCTCAAAAGTTGGTTATGTTGATGTAGCTAATTATAATTCCCCTGCTCAAGTAGTAATTACTGGAGCCGATGATGCAGTAAAAGCAACTAGTGATTATCTTTTAGCAAACGGAGTAAGAAGAGTTGTTCCTCTTGCTGTATCAGGAGCATTCCATTCTAAATTTATGGAAAATGCAGGTAAAGAATTTGCGACATTTGTTGCTGATTTTAATTTGAATGACGCAAAAGTTCCTGTTATCACAAATGTAGATGCAGAAATTACAACAAGCGCAAATGATTTTAAATCAAAAATGCCACGTCAAATTTCTTCATCAGTACATTGGACTCAAACTATTCAAAAAATGGTTGCAGAAGGCGTTGATACATTTATAGAAATCGGACCTGGAAAAGTATTAGCAGGATTGAATAAAAAAATAGCTCCAGAAGCTACTGTTTATAATGTATTTGATAAAGCATCATTAGAAGCTACTATTGAAAGTCTAAAAGAACAATTAATTAACGCATAATAAGGAGAAATAAAATGAGTGAAAAATTAGCATTAGTAACAGGCGGTTCTCGTGGAATTGGAAAAGCTTGTGCTTTAGAACTTGCTCGTGCAGGTTATGATGT
>CALUUP010000008.1 GCA_944323985.1 Candidatus Gastranaerophilales bacterium
ACAAGGTCGCCTCAATGATAATACTATCAGATGGTTTTGACCAATATAATGTATAAAAGAAGGTTTGAATAAATAAAGTAAGTTCAAACCTTCTTTTATATGGTATAATTTTTTTATGCAGAAGAAAATTTTAATTATTGGAAATGATATTAATGCTATTTCTCTTGCGAAGCTATTAGCAAATAAGCATGACGTTTTTATAACTCCTGCTTCCGATTTTTTGAAAGAATTTGCTACTTGTTTAGATATTAGAGAAGATAATATCTCTGAAATTTTAGAATTTGTTCTTGAAACAGGTATTGACATGACTATTCCTGTCTCTGAATTGACGCTAAAAACTGATATTGTTGAAATTTTTACAAGAAATAATCTTAATATTTTTGCTCCTAATTTTAATGCTGCAAATTTAGCTTTGGATAAAGCTTATGCTAAAAAAGTTTTATATAAATTAAGAATTCCAACTCCGAGATTTGGTATTTTTGAAAAACAAAATATGGTTCTTGATTATATTAAAAATTTGAAAAACCCTTTTGTTATTAAATCTAGTGATTCAAATAGTTCTGTGGTTTTTAATTCTTATAATCAAGCAAAGAATTATGTTGATTTTAATTACATTGATAAGAATAAAAAAATTATAATAGAGGATTATGTGTATGGTACACCTTTTTCTTTTTATGTAATTACCGATGGATATAAAGCTATACCAATAGGTTCTTCTTTGAACTATAAACATAAATTAGAAGGTGACGGTGGGCAATTAACTTCCGGTATGGGGGCTTGTTCTCCTAATTATAAGCTTTCTTTTGAGCAAGAAGAGTTTTTGATGAATAGTGTGATTTATCCAACTCTTGATTTTTTAGAAATTGAGGGGAACCCTTATTTAGGAATATTAGGTTTAAATTGTATTGTGGATAATGATGGTAATATTGTAGTTTTAGGTTATTATCCGTTTGTTCAAAATTTGGATGCTTATTCTATATTAGAGATGATTCAAGATGATTTGTATAACCTTTTTGACTCTTGTGTTATTGGGGTTTTTAGTGATGAGGTTGATAATATTAATTTAAAAGATAAATTCTCTTCTACTTTAGTTTTACATTGTAATAATAAGGAAAATATTGAAAATATTATTGAAGGAATTGATCTATTAGAAGATGATACTTTTTATGCTTATACTCCAAGAATAAGAAAAAATAAATATTTGGAATATGAAGCAATAAATGGAGAAGTTCTTTTTATTTCTACTTCTGCGTCTTCTGTTACTTCTGCTGTTAAGAAATTATATAATGAAGCTGAAAATATTAATTTTAAAGGTAAATATTTAAGAAAAGATATTTGTAAGCTTAATATTTCTTAATATTTTGCAATCAAAAAAGCAATTTTATAAAATACAAATACTTTATATATATACAAGTGATAAATAAGTTTTACAGAGTATAAAGTAAAAAGGAGTATTTTATGGCAAGAGTTTTAATTTCAATGCCTGAAAGTTTTTTAGGTAAAATTGATGAAGTAGCTGAAAATGAAAGCAGATCTCGTTCTGAATTGATTAGAGAAGCTTTGAGAAGTTATATTACAAGATCTCAAGTTAGAAACAATACTTTAGCAGATAAGAATGCTAGGATTTTAGAGGCACTACTAGATTAGTGAAGTCAAATTTAGACAAAGCTAAATTTTGGCGAGGGGATTTTTGGATAAAAACACGAGAGAAATATTAGGAAAAGAAAGAGAAATTTAAAAAGAAAACAACCATAGGAATTCTAAAGAGTAGAATTCCTTTTTTTTGTGTTGATTGACTAATATTTTTTTTAGCGGTAGATTATTTTTTGTATGAAAAAGAATTTGAAGTTACAAATTTTATTAATTTTTATAGGAGCATTTTTTTATTTTTTAGCAAATTTTCATAGAATTGCAATCCCTGGTGCTATTTTTGATGTTTTACAGCAAGAATTAAAACTTTCAGCCCCTTATATAACGGCTTTTGGTGCAATGTTTATGTATATTTATGCTTTTAATCAGTTGATTATTGGTGTAATGGTCGATAGATTTGGTGGTATGAGAGTTATGTTAACTGGAGGGATTGTTTTAGCTTTAGGCACTCTTTTATTTCCATTGACTTCAAATATTTTTATTATGTATTTTGCAAGAGCTTTGTTAGGACTTGGTGGAAGTATGTTCTATTTAAGTCTTATAAGGGAAATTAGAGAATGTGTTTCTGATAAAAATTTTGGTATTGCTATTTCTGTAATGTTATTTATAGGATATGCCGGAGGAATTGCCGCTAATGCTCCATTTGTATTTGTTTTGAATTATATGAGTTGGAGAGAAATTATTTTAATAATTGCGGCTATTACATTGGTTGCTGTTTTTGTTTTTTATTTTGTAGTTAGAAAAATAAATCTTCCTGTGATTAATAAAAATGTTAAAATGCGTTCTCTTCCTTTTCGTTTAGTTTTACATAAGAAACACAATAGGAATTTGTTTAGTTTTGCTTGTTGTAACTTTGGTATATCTTATACTATACAAACAATTATTGGGAAAAAATTTTTAGAAGATTTTTGTTGTATGACAACTTCTAAATCTGCGATGGTTTTATCAATTATGGCTGTAATAGCAGCTATATTTAATATTGTTAATGCTTCTTTGTGTAAAATTTGTCATAATCATAGAGTAAGATATTTGAAAAATGCTTCTTTTGTTACATTTTTCAGTTTATTAATTATATGTGTATGTTTATTTTTTAATATAAGAACTTTATTTATTGCATTAATATTTTGTGTGCTTGCAGGTAACGCAAGTCTTACATCTATTTTGGTTCCTGTTTTACATCTTACTAACAGAAAGATGTTTTCGGGAACTGCTGTTAGTATAATGAATTTTTGTTTCTTTATGATGGTTGGTTTTTTAGGTACTGCAACTGGGTTTTTATTAAATATTTTTAAACCAGAGCATGTTGGTAATGTTCTTGTTTATTCTGAAAAATCTTATTTAGCAGTTTTTGGTGTGTTTTTATTATTAAGTTTATTTGAGATGTATAAAGCTATGAAGCTTTCTAATAAATATTAAAACTTCTTTTTCTAAATTATCAATAGAAGTGTTGTTTTCAATTATAAAATCAGATTTTTTTATTTTATCTTCTTGAGGAATTTGTGCGTTTATTCTTAATAAAGCATCTTTTTTTGATAGATTATTTCTTTTTTGAAGCCTTTCAAGTCTTATATTTTCGTCTGCAGCTATAAATAAAATTTTATCGAAGAGTTTATAAAAATCTGTTTCAAATAATAGCGGAACTGAAATGAAAATTACATTTTCATTTTTGTTTTCTGCAAAGATTTTTAATACTTCTTCTTTTATAAGCGGATGAATTATGTTTTCAAGTTTTGTTTTTAAATCAGGGTTGTTAAAAACAAGTTTACCAAGTTTCTCTCTATCAATTATTCCGTTTGTAAAAACGTTATATCCGTAAAATTCTTTTAAACTGTTGAGTTTTTCGTGAGCAATTTTGTCTGTATCAAAAACTTTAAACTGTTTTGATAAAATCTTTTCTACTTGAGATTTTCCTGAGGCAATATTACCTGTTATCGCTATTTTTAGCATATTCTCTCTTTAATTTTTCGATATAATTTTTTACTTCTTTTATTTGTTTAGGCTTAATTTGTTTAACTTGCCCTTTTTTTAAACCTTCAATAGTAATGGTTCCGTGTTGAATTCTTTTTAAACTAATAACTTCATATCCAAGTTTTGCAAACATTTTTCTTATTTGTCTATTAATTCCCTGATATAGTGTAACTTGAATTAGTGAAGATTTGTTTGTAAGTTCAATTGGAAGAGTTTCTGCATATGCAGTTTTTCTTTCTCCACTATCTGTTTCAATAGTGATTCCATTGAACATCTTTTCTCCATTTTCTATTGTAAATTTACCATTTATAGTAACTAGGTAAACTTTTGGTAATTTAATAGAAGGATGCGTCATTTCATTAATGAAATCTCCATCATTTGTTAGAATAAGAAGTCCGGTTGAATCTTTATCTAATCTCCCGACAGGTTTTAAATTCTGTAGTTCCGGAGGTATTACATCGTAAATCGTTTTTCTACCTTTTTCATCATCAGATGTTGTTATATAACCTGCTGGTTTATAAAATTTATAATAAACGTGTTCTTGTGGACGTACTAATTTGTTATCTATGTATACTTTATCTTTTTCTCTGACATGATATCCAAGTTCATTTATAATCTTTTCATTAACACGAACTCTACCTGATAAAATGATTTCATCAGCTTTTCTTCGAGAACAAATTCCAGTAGAAGCTATATATTTGTTTAGTCTTGGCATGATAATACTTTCTCAAAAGAATCTTTTAAAATATCAGGCATGCGTCTGTACATTTTTCCGTCATTATGAATTGCTACAACTTCAAATTCAGCTTGAATAAATAGTTTACCGCTTTCTTTATTTTTTATAGTTTGTTCAAAAACAACTGTTACAGGTGTTAATTTTTTTATCCAAGTTTCTATAATTACGACGTCATTAAGTTTTCCTGAAGCTTTGTATCGAATATTCATATTAGTAACCGGCATAACGATATCGTTTGCTTCTAATTCAAGTAAATTATGTCCAAGCATTTCGCATAATTCAACTCTACCCATTTCAAGCCATCTTAAATATGAACCGTGCCATACTACGCCGTATGCATCTGTGTCTGAATAATAAACTTTTTGTTCAAATGTATGTTTCATAAACTCATTCTAACATGATATAATAATAAAAGTAAGGAGGAGTTATGAAATTTTTACATACGATGATTAGAGTTAGAGATATTCAAAAATCTTTAAATTTTTACGAAAAAGTTTTAGATATGAATCTTGTAGAAAAAAAACGTTTAGAAGATTGTTGGTTATATTTTCTAGAAGATAATGAAAAAACTTGTCAAATTGAACTTACTTATAATGATGAAACTCCTGAAAATGGGTATAATATTGGTGCAGGTTTTGGGCATTTTGCTTTTCAAGTTGATTCACTTGATGATTTTACGAAAAAAATACAAAAGCTTGGTGTTGAATATCTCTATGAACCTTTTGATTTAAACGGTAAAGGTTCTAAAATAGCTTTTATAAAAGATCCAGACGGATATGAAATTGAATTAATAGAGAAAGTTGTTTGGTAGATTGTAATATTTCTTAATATTTTAGTCAATTTGTTAAAAAAATTTGACTTTATATATATGTAAGTTAAGTAATAGGTATCAACCAATCAAGGGGTATCTAGGAGGTTATGATGAATATTGCAATTAGGAAACTCGCTTTATTAGAGAAAACTTTGGAAGAAAAAGAGATTAATTCTAAAATTAATGGATATGTCGTAAGTCCTATTGATGCTGAATTAAAAGAAAAAATTTCTAAGTTAATGAATCAAGTAAGAGTTATTTAGATTTATGAGAGTTTGCAAAATCAGCAAACTCTTTATTATTTTCTTTAAGATAATTGAAAGTTCCAATATCGTTTATTTTAGAATCTTTTAGGAATATTATTTTATCTGCATTTTTTATTGTTGTTAGTTTATGCGCAACTGCAACGATTGTAATAGATTTTCTTAATTCTTCTAAAACTGAACAAATTTCTTCTTCTGTTTTTAAGTCAAGTGCAGAAGTTGCTTCGTCTAATATTAGGATATCAGGGTTTGTGTATAATGCTCGAGCTATTGCAAGCCTTTGTTTTTGTCCTTGCGATAGACCAATATTGTCAATAAAAGGATTTTCATAGATTCCGTTTGGGAAATTATCTTTTATATAGTCGTATAGTTGAGCTTTTTTTAATGATTCAATAACTTTTGTGTCATCTATATTATCAAAACCAAATGCTACATTTTCTCTAATGGAAGCGTTTAGATTTTTAAATTCTTGTGGGATATAGCCTATTTTTAAGGATTTATTTTCAAGAACAGAATTATCAATAAGAATATCTCCTTTAGTCGGTTTCAGTAGTCCACATAAGAGATCTGTTAATGTTGTTTTTCCTGCTCCTGATAGTCCAACTATACCGATAAATTCATTCTTTTCTATTTCAAAATTTATATTTTTGAGGATTGGTTTATTTTCGTTGTATTCAAAAAAGATGTTTTTAAATTCTATTTTGTTTTCAAATTTTGTATATTGAGTTTTTACTAATGCAGGGGAAGTTTTTATATTTAAATTTTCGTATGTTGTTAATAATTCATCAACAATATTTAGAGATGTTTTTATTCCATTTATGTTTGTTTGAATTCTTGAAATAGTTGGTGCTAGTCTAAAAATTGATGCTGTTATAAGTGCAAATGAAGCTATTAAATTGGTGGTATTATTTAAATTTTGAATGGAAATTATTGAAAGTAAGATAAATAGCAATAATATTATACAAGGTTCAGTTATGTATGGTGGAATTGAATTATAAAATTGGGATTTTGTGATGTATGAAAAAAAGTCAAGTAATGTCTTTTTGTATTTGGTGAAAAAGAATATTTCGTTTTTTGAAATTTTTATGTTTTTTAAATTTAAGATAATTTCGTTTGTTGCATTGGTGCAATTTATTGAAGATTTATTTAATTTTTCAGAAACATTTTTTAACGTCTTATTGAATAAGAATGTTTGTATAATTAAAATTAAGGCTGCAAATGTTATTGTAACGACTGTTGCAAGTGGAAATTTTAGAATTAAAAATAGAGTTATAAAGCTTAGTATAATTATATTTATGCTTAGATTCATTAGTCTTAAAACAAAGTTATTTATAAAATTTGGTATAAGAAAAAATAAAATATTTGATTTTTTTGCTATAGCAATTTTTGAGCTGTTTTGAAAAGATGTTTGTAGAAAATATTCCATAAATTTTAAATTTAACTCAGCTTCAAGATTTTTAGTAAATTTTGCTTGAAGATATGTGTAATAAATCATAAATAAATTTTTTGTAAGGAATAAAAGAGTGATAGCTATTCCAATTAAAATGGAGGTTTTATCTAACTTGTTTTTTGATAAAATTTGAAGAACAAAAGGATAAACAAGTGCGACTCCTGATAATTCAAGTAAACCTACAAAAAATGATAGAATATTGTAAAGATAAAATTTTTGTTTATTATTCTTTAAATATTTAAAATATTTTAGAAGGCAAGTTTTGAACATATAGAATATACTACATTAAAAAAACATTAATTTCATGAAAAAAAATAAAAAAAATATGTTATACTTTATACAAAGTAAGAAGGAGGATTTATGTCAAACCCTATATTAAATGAAAAGTTTGTAAATCAAGAACAAGTATTACAAGGCGAACCGATGACAGTTAATGGAACTATTCAGGTAACAGCTTTTCTAGGAATTCTTTTAGTTGCAGCTGCAGCTTTTGTATGGACAAGATTTAGTTTAGGTTATACTGATTTAGCATTGATGTTAACTGCTGGTGGTGCTATTGTTGGTTTTGTTTTAGCTTTGATAGTATGTTTTACAAGAACAAAGTTTCTTATCCCTGTTTATGCGGTTTGCGAAGGTTTATTTTTGGGTGGAATTTCTGCTCAATTTGAAGCTTCTTATCCGGGGATTGTAACACAAGCTGTCGCCGGAACTTTTGCGGCATTGTTTTCAATGTTAATTTTATATAGAGCTAATGTTATTAAATGTACAGATAAATTTAGAAGTGTAATATTCATAGCTACATTGTCTATAGCTGCTGTTTATTTGATTAATTTTATAGGTAGTTTTTTCAATATGCAAGTACCGGCATTAAATTCAGCATCTCCTATTGGAATTGGTATTAGTTTAATTGTTTGTGTAGTTGCTGCTTTAAACTTGATTATTGACTTTGATTTTATTGAAAAAGGTTCACAGATGATGTTACCTAAAGATATGGAGTGGTATGGTGCTTTTGGACTTATGGTAACAATTGTTTGGTTATATTTAGAGATTTTAAAATTACTGGCAAAATTAAGTGACCGTAGATAGATTTTTTTTCAAGCTTCTTTTATAATAAAAGGAGCTTGATTTTTAAGGAGGGTTAAATGTTTTTAGTTGGGGGGATTTCTTTTATTATAGGTGCTGTAGTTGCAGCCCTTGTTATGTATGTTTATTTTGTAAAAAGAGAGATGGCTTTAAAGGAAGGTTTTTCTCAATTAAAAACTAAAGCTGAGTTAACTCAAAATTTACAAGAAATTATTAAGCGAGATTTTGTTCAATTAGCGCAAGAAACTATAAAAAATGAGCAAGAAGATTTAAGAAAACAAAATAGAGAAGCTTTGGAAGAGAAAATTTTACCTCTTAAAACTGAGCTTGGAGAATTTAAAAATAAAGTTGAAAAATTTAATTTATCAGGTGTTGAAAATGTTGCAAAATTGGAACAACAAATTTTGAATTTAGAAAAAAATAATAAAATAATTGCGCAAGAAGCAAAAAATTTAACTGAAGCATTGACAAAAAATCAAAATGTAAAAGGGGCTTATGGCGAAAATATTTTGGATACTATTCTTGAATCTTGTGGTATGCAGGAAGGTATTCATTATTCAAAACAATATGTAACTACTTCTTCTAATTTAAAGGATGGTGAAATTCATACGATTAGACCTGATATCGTTATTAATTTACCTAAAGACAGGCATATTATTATTGATTCAAAAGTTACTTTAACAAGTTATTTAGATTGTATTGAAGACGAATCTAAAGTTAAGGATTTTAAAGCGGAAGTAAAAAAAAGGATTATAGATTTAGCAAACAAAAATTATCAAAATGCTGAAAATTTATGGCAGCCTGATTTCGTTTTAATGTATATACCAATAGAGTCTTCTTTAAACTTAATTTATGAAGATTATGAATTAATAAATACTGCTTATAAATCTAAAATTATTATAATAGGGACTGCTTCTTTATTAACCACAATTAAACTTGTAGATCAATTATTCGCTCAACAAAAACAGTGTGAAAGTGTTAATAATATAGTTACTGCAGGAACTAATTTATATGAAACTTTTGTTCAATTTTGTGAGGACTTAGTCGATTTACAAAAACGATTTGATGAAATTAATAAAAAATTTGGTACAACTATTAATAGATTTAAAAGAAAAAATAAAAATAGACTGGGTTTATTTGATCAAGTTAAAGAATTAAAACAGTTAGGAATAACTTCTTCAAAGGAGATTCCAAATGCTTTACTAGAAGTGGATGATAATATTGATGAGTTGGAAGGAGTTTTGGGAAATGACTAAAATTCTTGTAGTTGATGATGATGTTGCAATAAATGAGTTAATAAAAATAAATTTAGAGTTAAATGGGTATTCAGTTATTCAAGCTTATAATGGGGTTGAAGGGTTTGCATTGGCAAAACAAGAAATGCCTGCGTTAATTATATTAGATGTAATGATGCCGGAAGTTGATGGATATACTGTTGCTCAAAGGATTCGTCAGGCAGCTGAAATTGCAGATACTCCAATTATTATGCTTACTGCTCTTTCTCAATTAAATGATAAGGTTAATGGTTTTAATATTGGTGTTGATGATTATTTAACTAAACCTTTTGAGATTGATGAACTAATCGTTAGAGTTAGGGCTGTTTTAAAAAGAACAAAGCAAATTCCAAAGTCTTCTGCTGTTAGAGAATTATTAACGTATAAAGAAATAACATTATTACCGGAAACGTATAGTGTTCAAATAAATGACAAAATTCAAAAACTTACTCCTATTGAGTTTGATATATTTAATCTTTTATTCCAAAATCATGGAAATATGGTTTCTGGGGCTAGATTATTAAAAGAAATTTGGGGATATGAACCTGATGATAATGTTGAAACAATAAGAGTTCATATTAGACATTTGAGAAGTAAAATCGATAAGATATCTGAAGGTAAGAAATATATTGAAACTATTTATGGTGGTGGATATAAATTAAATGTGTAGTTTTGTAAAGAAATAAAAATAAAAAGCAATTGTAAAAGTTATATATACTTTATATATGCAGAGGAGAGTTGTTATAAATTATATAGGAGTTTTATAATTGAACAGTACTTCTTTGGCTACAGATTTACGAAAAAATGAATCTTTTGAAAATTTTGGTTGTGGAAATATAGATAATAATATTCCTTTTATAGAATTTAATCGAAATGAATTAGGCGAAATAACTTCCATCAATTATTATTTGGATGAAAGAGAATTAGAAAAACAAGTTTTTTATGAAAATTCTGAAATATCAAAAATTAGATATTATCAAAACAATAAAGTGAGAAAAATTAATGAGTATAAGTTAGGTTTGCTTATTGAGTCTAAAATATATGATAAAGAAGGATTTAGTAAATATCAAATAAAATACGAATATGATAATTTAAATAGAATTAACAATATAGTGAAAATAGTTAATAATAAAGAATATGCAATAAAATATGTATATGATAGTTTAGGTAGAATAATATTAAGAAGAATATATGTAGATTTGATAGAACAGTTTTTTCAAGAATATAAGTATGATATTTTAGATAATTTGATAGAATATAGCGATAGTAATCAACACATAAGAGTAGAAAATTATGTAGATAATAAGTTGTCAACGTATAGAATAATTGATAGAAAAGAAAAAGAAATTTTTGTAAAAAATAAGTTTAAAAGTGGTAAATATGTATGTACCACTTTGACAACAGAAGGTCATGATATTATAGAAAAAAATGAGTATTATGTGGATAATGTAATGTTAAAAAAACCAATGGCAAGTTTGGAAGATTTTGATTTAATAATTTCACAGTTGAAACCGAAAGAAGAAACTAATTTTGTTAAAAATGTAGGAAATTCAAACATAAAAGTTGATAATGTATTGGATGAGTATATAAAGGTAAAAATATTTCCAATATCATTAAGAAAAAGAGTTTTGTATAATTTATCATTAAAGGTTAATGTTTAAATATTTTACAAAAATTATATAATATTGTATAATAGAGCTGTTACAGATTTAGGAGGTTTATATGAAAGAAGAGTTTACAACAAATACAAGACGTTGGTATGATAAGGATCCTGTTTTATCTTCTGCAATGAAAACCTTAGAAGAATCTGATGATGAAACACAAATTAAAGTTGCATTAAATTTGATAAAAATAATAACAGAACATCATATATCTAATTCTGAATATGAGTCAGTGGAGGATATTGTATCAGCAACGGAAGATGTTATGGATGAGTCAAAACACGGTCGTTGGTATGATTTGGATGGAACTTTGAGAACAGCAATAAGTCTTCTTCAAAATTGTCCGGAATCAACAAGAGGTGTTATAGCTAAAGAAATGGCTAAGAATGTTATTGAGACCATAAAAAAAGAAGAAGATGTGGATGATGTTGAAATAGAGGTTCCAGAAGAATAAAAGATTATGAAAAGGCTGGGATTTTGAAAATTTCAAAATCCCAGCCTTTTATTATAAATATTAGTCAATATCAATAGGAGATCTTTGTATTAATTCTATAGCTTCTCTTGCTGTAAAGACAAGATCTTCCGGTATATTAGAAATTGTGCAAAATTGTCTTAGTACATCAATTACACGTTTAAAACACCTTACAATATCACCTTCTCCCATATCTATTTGATCAATTATATCTTCCCATTCGGATCCTGTTGCCCATAATTCTATGAGTGGAGAATAATAAGCATTTATGTACATAGGGTCATTAATTTCGTAAGTTTTTTGTTTTTTGTCTAAATCTCTTCTAATATCTTTTATTTTATTTAATCTTTTTCTTACATTAGGCGAAAGAGGTAGTTGAGAATATAAATCAGCCCTCATATCTTCTGTTGTAATAGCACAAATAACACTCGCTAGTTCTGCAGGAGTTAGACCGCTTAATATATTAGAGAAAATAATTTGAGCTAAGAAAAGTTCATTTTCTGAACGGATTTGAGAGATAGTTATTCCTTTTTCCGTAGGATAATCATCTTTAAGATATCCATATTCTTCAAGAACAGCTCTATGTGATAAGAATTTGTTCCAAAATATATCTTTTTGTTTCTCGATTTCTTTGTCTAATATTTTTTGTTTTGTATTATATCTATTTAGAACATCAATGATTTTCATATGTTTTTTAAAAAGTTTACAAGTATCACATTCGTATGAATGCATCATATTAAGTAAATTTTTTGTTTGTTCTCCAAAAGCTTTTGCTTCATCAGAAAGTGGTCGGTTTTTTTTCTTCTCTTGTTTTTGTATAGTTTTAAAGGTTCTTCTGTTTTGTACATAAATTTCTCGAATTTTGTTATATTCAAGTAAGTCTTCATTAGTTCTTTTACAGAAGCAAGTGAAATTATTACATTCATCAATTTTTTCTTGGTTAATTTCTTTAATTTTAAGTAAAGGCTCTATTCTAGAGTTAGAAGAAAAATATCCAAAGCTTTTCAAAACTAATTCTTTAGCTTCTTCTAATGAAAAACGTTGGAGTAAGTTTAAAACCATTGAATAACTAGGAGAGAATTTACTTTCAAGAGGATTTGCGTCACTAAGCACAAGTTCTGCTACTTCTTCAGGAGTTTGGAAAGGAGTTCCGACAATTGTAACATATCCTATTTCGTCCATTCCTCTACGTCCGGCTCTACCTGACATTTGTAGAAATTCGCTCGGCGTTAGAGTTCTGTGTCCGGTATCAGTTCTTTTGGAAATGGAACTGATAACTGTAGAACGAGCTGGCATGTTAATCCCTGCTGCGAGAGTTTCTGTTGCAAAAACAACTTTTATTAAACCTTTTTGGAATAATTTTTCAACAAGAACTTTCCAAGCAGGTAATAGTCCAGCATGATGTGATGCTACTCCAAGTAGCAGATATTCAATGTGTTTGTTTTTATATAGATATGGATTTTCTGCAATATATTCGTCTATGATTTTTTTGATTTCTTCTTGTTCTTGTTTTGTAACTAAGCATAAAGAGGCACATTTTTCCATTTGTTCGTCGCATTTTTTTCTGGAGAAGGTAAAGTATATTGCAGGAAGCATATCTTTTTCGTGTAAATTTCTAACAACATCTTTAACAGTATTTCTTTTTTGAACAGCCTTACCTCTTTTAAATTCTTTTTTTTCAGGTTTTATTTTTTTATTTAATGTTCCATTAGGGGTTAGCAGTGGTAGTAAAGTATTTGGTTGGGAAGAGTCAAAGTAAAAAAATCTAAGAGGTACAGGTCTAAAATCTGTATTAATTAATTCTGTTTTTGAATGAACAGTATTAATCCATTCCGTAAGTTTGTCAGCATTAGCAACAGTAGCCGAGAGTGCAACTAATTGAACATTAGTAGGACAGTAGATAATGCTTTCTTCCCAAACAGTACCTCTTTGTTCATCATTCATATAATGAACTTCATCTAGAATAACATATTTAACGTCTTTTAAATTATCAGTAACAGAACCAAAATTAGTTCCGTACAACATATTTCTGAAAACTTCAGTAGTCATAACCACAATTTGAGCATTTCTATTAAAAGAACTGTCGCCGGTCAAAAGTCCAACTTTGTCAGAACCATATTTTTCAGAGAAATCATTGAATTTTTGATTAGAAAGAGCTTTAAGAGGTGTTGTATAAAAAACTCGTTTGTTATTTTGTAATGCACAATGAATAGCGTGTTGAGCGATAACAGTTTTTCCAGCTCCGGTTGGAGCGCAAACAACTACGCTTTTCCCTTCTGTAATACAATTACAAGCTTGTTTTTGAAAATCATCTAATTCAAAAGGAAATTCGTACATATTAAAAAGACCTCTTTTATGCTATTCACAATATAATTATAACATAGATTTGACACACAAAAGCAAGGACATAAAAAGTCCTTGCTTTTTATTAGGGCAATGTACCCGCTAATTCTTATTATAACAAGTTCAATGCAATACTTGGAGTTTGGTTTGCGGTAGCAAGTAATGTAGCAGAAGCTTGTTGTAGAATTTGAGCTTTTATGTAATTTGAAGATTCTTCAGCAATGTCAGCATCTCTAAGAGTTGATAAAGATGACATAATATTTTCAGATTGAACATCAATAGATTCTATAGCAGATTCAATTCTGTTTTGAGCAGAACCTAAAGTTGTTGAACGTCCTGAAATAGTGTTAATAACTTTATCGATTTCATCTAACATACTAGAAGCATCTGTGCCTTTAGCAAGACCTGCACATTTTTCAGCAATAGTTGATATATCTTCACCAAATAGGGAATTTACGTCACCTGCTTCAAATAAACTAGCATCAAGTACAATTTGGCTATCAGCAGATCCGTATAGACCTACTTGTAAGCTAATATCCTGCATAGAACCGTCCATCATTTTTAGTCCGTTAAATTCACAGTTAGCAGCGATACGGTCAACTTCTTCTAGTCTTGCAGTAATTTCAGATTGAATAGCTTTAAGGGAATCTGAACCGTAAGTTCCGTTTGCAGCTTGTTCGGTTAAGTCTCTTACACGTTGAAGGTGAGATGAAACAAGAGCGTAAGTGTCTTCTAAAGTTGTTAACATGTCAGCTCCTGTAGCAGCGTTGTCAGCTGCAACATCTAGAGAACCTAATTGAGTGTCCCAGTTTCTTGCAATTGAATAACCAGCAGCGTTGTCTGAAGCGTGGTTAATCTTGTAACCGGTTGTCATTCTCTCAATTGCTTGGTTAAGAGAGTTTGTTGCTTTGCTCAAGTTTGATTGAACAATCAGAGATGAGATGTTTGTGTTAATTGTTAGTGCCATTCTTTACTCCTTTCTGGCGATCACATCCTACGAATGCGTCCTTGCATTGTTTTTCTTACTACTCAAATTCCACATCTTAAAATTTTGATAACAGTTATGGGATAATTTTTTACAATTCGTAACAATAGAGGTCTGAAATATTCGTTAGTGCTATACTTTTATTTGAATAGGAGATGAAATGGGAAAGATAGTTATTGATAATAGTCGTTGTAAATCTTGTTATATATGTACAATGACTTGTCCTAAGGGATTGATTAAAAAAAGTTCTAAAACTAATCGTTTAGGTGATTATATGGTTGAGTTTAATGATGAGAATGGAGAATGTATAGCTTGCGCGATGTGTGCAAAACGTTGTCCAGATGTTGCAATAGAGGTTTATAAGTAATGGGTAATGAAAAAGTTTTAATAAAAGGTAATTATGCAATAGCACAAGCTGCTGTAAATGCAGGTTGCCAATGTTATTTTGGCTATCCAATAACTCCGCAAACAGAAATTGGAGAATATTTAAGTGGAAAGATGCAGGAATTAGGTAGAGGTTATGTTTGTGCTGAAAGTGAATTAGCAGCTATAAATATGGTAATGGGTGCCGTTTCGACAGGTGTTAAGGCGATGACTTCTTCATCTTCTTGTGCTGTAGCTTTAATGCAAGAAGCTCTGTCTTATGCAGCTTCTGATGAATTACCTGTCGTTTTAGTTAATGTGATGAGAACAGGTCCCGGCTTAGGCTATATTTATCCTGCTCAAGGGGATTATAATCAAGCTGTTTATGGTGGTGGAAATGGGGATTATAAAATTATTGTTTTAGCTCCTTCTACTGTTCAGGAATGTATTGATTTAACTTATAGATCTTTTTATTTAGCTCAAAAATATAGAAATCCTGTTATTCTATTAGCAGATGGTTTATTGGGACAAATGATGGAACCCGCTTCATTTGGGGAGTATCCATATCCTGAAGTTGATGTTTCTTCGTGGGCTTTGACAGGGGCAAAAAATAGAGAGCCTAGAAGTATTTATTCTGTTGCAAGAGAAGAGAAAAAACAGATTCAGCATATTTTCGATTTACATAAAAAATTTGAGGTGATAACTCAGAATGAAACAACTTATGAAGAGTTCAATGTAGAAGATGCAGATTTTGTTTTGACAGCATTTGGCTCTATGACTAGAAATATAAAAGCAGCAATGAATGTTTTGAGAAGAAAAGGTTTAAAAGTTGGAGTATTTAGACCGATAACTCTTTCTCCTTTCCCTCATAAGAGAATTAATGAATTGGCTTCTAGGGGTAAAGATTTTATTGTTGTAGAGATGAATATGGGGCAAATGTTTAAGGATGTTAAATTTGCTGTAGAAGGTAAGGTAAATGTTGATTTAGTGAACAGACCTTGTGGTGAATGGTTGAGTGTGGAAGAAATTGTTTCTTCTGTTGAAAAAATAGTTGAAGGGAGAAAACAATATGCAGCAAGTATTTAGTATTCCAAAATCAATGAAAAAAGATTTTAAATATACTTTTTGTCCAGGTTGTGATCACGGTATTGCAATCAGACTTGTGGCAGAAGTTATTGATGAATTGGGTATAAGAGAAGATATAATTTCTTCAACTTCAGTAGGATGCTCTGTATTTTTATATGATTTTCTTGATATAGATTGTGTAGAAGCTCCTCACGGAAGAGCTTTGGCTTCTGCTACAGGGGTTAAAAGAGCAAGACCTGATAAATTTGTATTTACATATTCTGGTGATGGTGATTTCGCTTCTATTGGGTTAGCAGAATCTATGCATACTGCTTTAAGAGGGGAATGTATTTCCAGTATTTGTATAAATAATACAACTTATGGTATGACTGGAGGTCAATTAGGGCCAACTACTTTATTAGGACAAAAAACAACAACTTCTCCTTCTGGTAGAAATGTTGATTATTATGGTTATCCTATAAAAATTGCAGAACACATTGCTTTATGTGATGGTACTGCTTATTCTGCTAGAGTTGCTTTGGATACTATTCAACATATTAATCAAGCAAAACAAGCTATTAAAAAAGCGTTTCAAGTTCAACTTGATGGTTTAGGTTTTGGATTTGTGGAAATATTATCTTCTTGTCCTACAAATTGGCATATGACTCCGGAAGATGCTCATAAACGTGTTCGAGAAGAAATGATTCCTGTTTTTCCTTTAGGAGTATTTAAGGAGGTAAGCAAAGATGGAAACTAATTTTATACTTGCAGGTTTTGGCGGTCAGGGGATTTTGCTTGCCGGTACTGTTTTAGCAAATGCGTTTATGCTAGAAGGTAAAAATGTTACTTGGTATCCTTGTTATGGAGCTGAAATGCGTGGTGGAACAGTGAATTGTGAAATTGTTGTTTCTGATGAAGAAGTTAGTTCTGTTCATAAACAAGATACAGATTTTGCTTTGGTTTTAAACCAACAATCTTTTGATAGATTTGTTCATAGAGTTAAATCTGGAGGAACTATTGTTTCTAATTCCACTCTTGTTTCGGATTCTCGTCCTAGAAGTGATATAAATTATGTATTTGCTCCAATGACAGAAATTGCAAATGACTTAGGTTCTTCAAAAGTTACAAATATGGTATCTTTAGGAGTTTTGGCATCTGTTTCTGCGATTGTTTCAAAAGAATTTTTAGAAAAAGCTGTGGAAAAAGTTTTAGGAGAAAAGAAAAAAGATTTATTACCTTTGAATATAAAAGCTTTGAATACAATCTCAGAAGGGTGTACGGTATGAAAATTTTTAAAATAGCTCCTAAAATAATAGAAAAAGTGAAAATTTCTAAAGAAATACAAAACCCTTACAAAGAGCAATTAGTTCAAGCAAAGGGGATTATGGAAAATTATCTGAAAGATAAACCTTTTAATGTAAATATAAATAAAGTTTCTTCGGTTTGGGGCAAAGATGCTGATGATTATGTTGAGATTCAAGGATATACTCCTAAGTCTTTGTCAATTTATCATATAAAAAAAGAAAGCGATATGTCTTTTTTAAGATTAGTTTATAAAACTTTAGAAGAATTAGCAAAAGATAAAATATTTCAAGCCAAATAGTCTAAAATAGCTCCGCCGATTTCTTCATTGGGATCAAAGCCGCAATTTTTTGGAGGATTTATAGAATTTCTGATAAGCATTGCACAAAGTGGGCCAAATGCGTCAGGAATTTTAGTTTTTCTATAAATTCCTGCTAGAAATGTTTGAATATTAGGTGAGGTTGTGTTGTTGTATTTTGATAATATGGGATACATAGATAACACTTTTTCACATACCCCTTTTTCGTTTACTCCATCTTTATCTAGCATTAAATTTAATGTGTATAAACTTTCTAAAACATCTTCTTCTGATTTAGGATTTTCAAGAGAGGTTTTTATCTCTGGGAGAGTTTTTTGTTCTTTTATGTCGAATATGCAATAATTCCTATATTGATTTGGATACGATACACTCATAGTTAGAAGTTTACATTAAAAAAAATAAAATATAAAGCTCCAATAATAAGTGGTGGAACAAACGGAAGATAGTTTCTATTTTGTTCTGTTTTTAAAGAGTTTAGTATAGAAATAGAAAGTAGTATACCACTTATAATTACGAAAAACATTGAGTAGTAGTTTTGAACAAGAGTTGTAAATATTAATATAGATAAAATAAATAGTATTGATAATATACAAGTTTTTTTATTGTTTAATTTAAATTGATTATATAAAAACATTGGAACAATAAAAATCATAGCTGCAAATAAACTATATAAGAGAACTAATAAAATGTTTTGGTAGCCAAAGATAGTTCCTAAAGCTGCTGCAACGTAGGTATCAGCTTCTCCCATAGCACGTGTTTTTGCAACAAGATATCCACTTCGTGCGATAATTTCTAATATTAAAGCTCCTAATAAAAGTCCTAAAAAAGAATCTAAAAGTCCATTAAAACCGGACATTAAGAAATTATATAAAAGACCTGTTATTCCAATAAATATTGCGATATTGCAATCAACTATTTTTTCTTTTATATCAGTTGTTGACATTATAATGAAGCCGGATAACCATATAATTATAAATAAAGTTTTTAGGCTAAAACCGAATTTTATGTACGTTGTAGCATAAGATAACATTGTTATTATTTCTATAATAGGGTATTGTATACTAATTTTTTCTTTACAAAAATAACATTTTCCTTTAAGTAAAATGTACGATAGAACAGGAATATTATGCCACCATTTTAGTCTATTACCGCATTTAGGACATTTAGAAGGTGGGAAAACGATACTTTCATCTGCTAAAGATCGAAGTATTACAACATTAAAGAAACTTCCCATACAAAGACCTATTATACAAATCCAAAAAAGACCATAGGTATATAAATCCATTTTATACCTCTTCTATATTATCTGCTATCATTTTATAAAGTATGCTAAAAGCTTTTTTCAGTTTTCTTGAAACTTGCATTTGTGTCATATTAAGTTTTTCACTAATTTCCTTTTGTGAAAAATCATTGTAATAATATAAATTAATTAGTTTTTTGTATTCTTCCGGAAGTTTTTCTATAACTTCTTTAAGAATGATTTTAGAATCTTCAAGCTCAAGAGCTTCTTTATAATTCATTCCGGCAATCATCTCTTCATAGTTGGAATGTCCGGAATCTGTCATATAAATTTCATCTAAAGATAAAGTATTTTTTCTTCTATCAGCCTGTTTTGCAAAGTCGACTTCTTTTGCGGTTACATTTAGAGCAGCAGCTACATTGTCATTTGTTAATTCGTTTAATTCATTAATAGTTAAATCTCTAGTGAATGTGTTAATACGATATGATAATTCTTGTATATGTCTGGGAACTCTAATTGTATTAAGTTTATCTCTGAGGAAGTGTTTCATTTCTCCAATAATTAAATAACCTGCATAAATTTTGAAGTTGTTATTAATATCTTTAGAATAACTATCAATGGCTTTCAAAAGTCCTATGGCTCCTGCTTGAACCATATCTTCAATAGGGTCATAAGAACGTCTTGCAATCGTTTTTGCAATACGTTTAATTATTGGAAACATTTGAGTCACTATAAGAGCTTTAATTTTTGTTTTTTTGTACTTATCTGTTTCTAAATGGTATTCTTCTAACCATTTAGAAACAAGTTCGTATGTTTTTTGTTCGTTATTATTTAATACCATTTTAGCTCCACTCTAGTATTTCATAATAATATCACGAGAAAAATGTATTATCAAATTAGATATTAGATTTTTTAATTTGATTTTCTAAGTCATTTAATTCTTCAATTAGAGCTTTGCTATATTTTTCTTTTAACTCTTCCACAAGAGCCATTGTTCCTTCTAATTGTGATTTTAACGTATCGATATATTTATTGGTTTTTTTATCGGTTTCAGAAGCAATTTTGTGGGCTTTAACGGTACATTTATATCCTTCATTAGGTATATCTATATTTTTTTGTTCACCATCAACTATTTCTGTAAAAACACCAAAAGGTTTCGGTAAATTAAATGATACAGTATCTTGGTTTTTATTTTCTAAAATAGTTCTGATATCATCTGTAAAAGTTTTAGCAAAATCTAAGTCTTTTTTTCTTGGGGAATTAGCACTTTTTTGAGCTAATTCAAAACCAGCTTTTACTGTTTTATTGTAATTAATTTTTGAATTAAATGTTGTGTTGTTGATTGGTTGAATTTTCATTTCACATATCCTTTCTTTGTACTTATAGATAAAAAACTAAATTTATTAAAAAATCTGCAATTAACATGTATACAGTAGATAAAACGGCAGCTTTTGTTGTAGATTCCCCTACATCTTTTGCGCCCCCTTTTGTTTCATATCCTTGTGTTGCACAAACCAGTGCAATTAATGTTCCAAAAATAAAACCTTTAAAGATACTAATATAAATATCTCTAGAATTTAGCCATAACCAGACAGAGTTTATATATCTTGCTGGATGAAGATTAATTGTAGCTTTTGAAACAAAGAGTCCTCCGGAAATCCCAACGAGTTCTGCAAGTATAACAACCATTGGTACCGTAATTGCTGCCGCTAATAATCTTGGTGCAAAATAGTATCCTACTGGATCCACTTTTAATGTTTTAATAGCATCAACTTGTGAGGTTACTTGCATATTTGCAATTTCTGCAGAAATTGCAGTTCCGGCTCTGGCTCCAATTGCTAATGCGACAAATCCCGGGGCGATTTCTCTTATCATAACGACAGCAATAGAACCTCCGACATATGCTTCTGCCCCTGACATTAAAAATTGTTTTGATACTTGTATTGCGATAACTGCAGCTGATACAAAAGCTATCACTAATGATATTAGCAAAGAATCGTAACTTATTGCTGCGGCTTGGTTTATTATATGAACAACCCTTGAGCGACCTGTTATCAAATAACAGATACTTCTACAAAGGTTTTCTACACATTTTCCGAAAAAACTAATCATAAATAGGCGTACACCAATCTTTAAATTTGTCTACATTACCCCTTACAACTTCAAAATATAAGTCTGAAATTTGTTTAGTGAGTTTTCCGATTTTACCATCGCCGACGACTCTGTGATCAATGCTTTCAACTGGAACTATTTGTGCTCCTGTTCCACAACAGAATACTTCATCTGCTAAATATAATTCAGTTCTATCAATTGCTCTTTCTTTAACAGGTATATTTAATTCTTTTGCTAATTCTAGAACTGTATTTCTGGTTACTCCTACGAGTATATCGTCGGTTGTATTAGAAGTTGTTAAAACTCCGTTTATGACTAGAAATATGTTCATTGCAGAGCCTTCTGTAACTTGACCTGATTCAGATAAAACAACTGCATCGTCAAAACCTGCTTCGTGTGCATCTGTTTTTATTAATGCAGAATTAGCATAAGCTCCGCTAACTTTCGCTCTTGGAGGAATTGCATTATCAGATGTTCTTCTCCAATTAGAAACACATAACTTTAAGCCTTTATCAGCGTCAAAATAGTCGCCAAAAGGAGTTGTAAATATTAAAAAAGAGTCTTCATTATCAGTGAGTGTCGGACCAACTTTTTGTGAGGATTTGTAAAGTGTTGGTCTTATGTACACATCTGTTTTGTATTCATTTTTTCTTAGTAAGTCTTTAGTTATTTTACAATATTCTTCTATTGAATATGGACTTTGCATCCACATTACTTTGGCACTCCTTAAGAGTCTTTCATAATGTTCTTTTACTCTAAATGCATATAGTTGATTTTTGTCTTTATTATAATAGGCTCTTATACCTTCAAAAACTGAGGTGCCATATAAAAATGCGTGTGTTCTAACGGGAATTGTAGCTGTTTTTGCTTCAATATATTCTCCATTCATAAATAGATATTCAGTCATTTATAAATTACTCCTCATCAGATTTATTTTATAACAAAATTATTCTTTAAAATTGATTTTGTAAATATTTTTTTACAAAAAAGCAAATTTTAAAATTTAAATGTTTTTATATAATTGTGTGGAGGTAGATTCTGTATGTTTGAAGTTAATAATGGTGTTGCAAAGATTGACGGTAGTAAAGGGAAATATGATAACAAGGTAACAAATCCTTCAGTTAGGTATGGAAGAAATGCTGTTGAAAATTATTTTACATATTTAGAGAAACCAATTATTGCTGATAATATGAATCCTGCTCCGATTTTAGATTTTGGTTTATCGCAGAATGCGGCTGAAAATAATGCTGATAAGTTAGATAAATTTTTAAAAGAGAATGACGAATATTTAAAAGCTCTTCCTCCTTTACAATTTGAATATCGTTATATGCCACAGATGCAAAAAGGACAGATTGATAAACAAGCTGTTTTAGGTGCAGCTTATGAGGAATTGGGACAAGTTGAAGAACTTAGTGTAAAAGATTTAGATAATAAATTTGCACCGGATGAAACATTTACATCTGAAGCTTTGGATATTAATAAAGATGGAAAAATTGATATCGCTGAATATGGCTCAAGTATTATTGCAGCTGATTTGTTAAGTAAATCAGATTCTCCTGATATAAATAATGTAGATGGGACTATTAATAAAAAAGGCTTTGATGCTTTATTAAGATACACTCAAAAAAGTAATGCTGAAGCCGCTGCTAAATTGTATTCTAATATTTATAATACATATAATTTAGGTGAAGCTAAAAAAGATTTTAATCCTAATGCATAAATAAAAAGCGGTATTTTAAATACCGCTTTTTTAGTTTTTATTTAACAGATTTCTTTTATCCATCCTTTAGGAGCTTCAATTCTACCCATTTGAATTCCCGTTAAAGTATCATATAATTTTTGAGTTATAGGTCCCATTTTTTCCATTCCTGATGGGAATAAGATTTCTTTGCCGTGATCTACAACTTTTCCAACAGGAGAAAGTACTGCTGCTGTTCCGCATAAAGCACATTCTGCAAAATCTTTTACTTCTTCAAATTTTATTTCTCTTTCTTCAGCTTTTAGCCCTAAATAATGTTCTGCAACATACATAAGAGATCTTCTTGTGATAGATGGTAATATTGTATTTGATTTAGGTGTAATAACTTTATTATCTTTTGTTACAAAAATAATATTTGCACCACCTGTTTCTTCAACTTTTGTTCTTGTTGCGGAATCTAAATACATATTTTCATTATAACCTTGATTATGAGCATCAACTATAGCGTGAAGACTCATTGCGTAATTTAAACCAGCTTTGACATGTCCAGTTCCGAGAGGAGCGGCTCTATCAAAATCAGGAACTCTTAATGTTATTGGTTTTGCACCTCCTTTAAAATAAGGTCCAACCGGAGATGTAAATATACGGAATTGGTATTCACTTGCTGGTTTAACTCCCATTACAGGGTTTATTCCAAACATATAAGGTCTAATGTAAAGTGTTGCTCCAGAACCATATGGAGGAACATAATCAATATTTCTTTTTACAGTTTCAACTACTGCTTCTACAAATCTGTCTTCCGGAAATACCGGCATTTCTAATCTTTTACAAGTATCTGCCATTCTTTTTGCATTTAAATCTGGTCTAAAGCAAACTACTTTTCCGTTTTCTGTTCGATAAGCTTTCATTCCTTCAAAACAAGTTTGGGCATATTGTAATACACAAGCACACTCATTCATTACAATATTTTCATCGGTGGATAATATTCCACTGTCCCATTTGCCATCTTTATAGTTTGCTATATATCTGTAATCAGTTTTTATATAACCAAAACCAAGGTTACTCCAATCGATGTTATTTTTATTCATAAGCTATCCTCCAAATTTTATTATACAACTAACAAAAAAAGAGGAACTATAAATTCCTCTTTTTGGTTGTTACAGTTTATTAATTTATATTTTAGTTTATTATATCTCCGTATTCTTCTGGATTATTTAATAAATCGTAATTTATCTCGTTTTCGTTGTCTGCAATTGCGGCTGCAACAACAGCATCAGATGTTACGTTTAATAAAGTTCTCATCATATCAGTTATTCTTTCAATTGTGAATAAGAATGCAAAGCCTGCAACTAGTTGCTCAGGGCTAAGGCCCATTCCGTTAAGAACTAATGCTATTGTAATTAGACCAGCTCCAGGGATACCTGCACAAGTACTTGAAGCTACGATTGCTAATACAGCTATTTGTACAACTAAGAACGGTGTTAGTTCGACTCCGTATGATTGAGTTAAGAAAATTACTGCTATAGTTTGTAGCATAGCTGTTCCATCCATATTAAGAGTTGCTCCTAATGGAAGAACAAAACTTGATACTTTGTGAGAAATTCCTCTTTTTTCACAACAAGCTATTGTTAGAGGTAGTGTAGCAGAAGAACTTGCTGTTCCAAAAGCCACCATCATTGCTTCTGCGATTGCAGCGTATAACATTAATACAGGAACTTTTGAAAATATTTTTAAAAATACAGGATATACAACGAAGAATTGTATTGCAAAACCTAGTGCGAGTACTCCTAAATATTTAGAGATACTCATGAATATGTCAACACCGAAAGATGATACTGCAACAGCAGTAAGAGCAAAAACACCGGGTGCCGCAAAACACATAATCCAATCTGTAATCTTCATTGTTGCTGCAAATATTGATTCAAAAAAGCTCACAAAAGGTCTGTTGATATCACCTGCTTTAGCTAATGCTAAAGAAAATATTAATGCAAACACTATTATTGGAACCATATCTCCGCTTGCTATTGCTGATAAAGGGTTTTTAGGGACAAATCCTAAAAATATATTTAGAAGATTTCCGCGTTGTTCTTCAATTGTTGCTGCAACTTGAGCTTGGATATTTGTTGCAATATCAAGGTTTATATAGTGTGCAGCTCCTAAACCAGGTTTAAATAAAAGAGCTAAACTTGCACCGATTGTTACTGCCAATACTGTTATTATACTGTAGTAAAAAATCATTTTAGTGCCAAGTTTACCGATTTGTTTGCTATCGCCAACGCTTGTTATACCAATTACAATTGCTGAAATTACTAATGGTATAACTATCATTTGGATTAATCTGATGAATAATTGACCGATAAAAGTTAGGGTTGTCATAACAATAGGGTTAGGTTCGTTATGCAGCCATATACCAACAATGACACCTAAAATTAAACCTACAAAAATATGCCAATTTCTTTTTAAACCGAGCCCAAGTGCTATTAACACTTGCATGTAAAATTTCATATGTCAATTCCTCTCATATACTTATATTAACCTGTTTATTGTACTATTTTTTCGATTAGTTGTAAAGAAGCTTGTTTTAAGTGTTTTATTTTAAAATACTTTCTCCAGAAATCTTTTCTCCGGATATTTTATATCTTGCTTTTTCTGCTTTCATTAAATGATTATCAACCATTGAATATGATTCTAATGTTAATTCATTAATTCCGCTAAAAGAGTTTTCATTAAGTCTTATTGTCACAGTATCAATAAGAATTTTATTATCATATGGTGCTTTTTTAGAAAAAACAATTAAGTTACCTTCTATTGTTTTTACTGATATTTCGGCATTAGCTCCGCTAA
Source organism: Candidatus Gastranaerophilales bacterium (assembly GCA_944323985.1). Lineage (GTDB taxonomy): Bacteria > Cyanobacteriota > Vampirovibrionia > Gastranaerophilales > Gastranaerophilaceae > CAG-196. The sequence continues at coordinate 25,641 of CALUUP010000008.1, forward strand.
AAGGGTTTGATAATGTTACTTTATCTCCAACTCTTGATAAATTCCACATATCTACACTTTGCGGTTTAAATGTTGTATAGCTGTTTGTATCTTCCAATTTAGCGTTAACTCTCCAGCTTCCAAAAAAAGCTTTTGGAATGTCATTAATCGAAACCCCAGCTTGTAGTGTGAATTCTTCTGCAAAAATTTTTCCAATCACTAACAAAAATATGCTAAATATAATTAATATTCTTTTCATAGTTGGTTTTAGCTTTTTAGTTCTGTGTTTATATTTAAGTCGATGTATTTAAAAGTGTTTACTAAAATTCCTGGCGGAAAATTATAAATATTATTGCAAGGGGTAATTTTTAGAATAGAATTTGTACTATCTACACCTGCAATAGTCGCTAGGTATTGGTTTTTATTAACGGTGAATATTACATAACCGTTAGTTGTTTGAACTTCATCAATTAGAAATCTGTTTGCTGTTAAGGATGCAAGTGTTAGATAAAATAATTTTTCTTTATTTGTTGCAAACAATTTCGTACAATCTTCGAAAATAATGTTTTGTGGTACTGTTAAGGGTTGTTGTACATTTTGTTGAGTAATTTCTGCAGCATAAGTAATTGAACTTAGCGCTAGGATAAATGTTAATAATACTTTTTTCATATTATACCTCAAATTATATAATACATAAGAATATCATATTAAGTTGAGTTATAACTCCTACAATTGAATTAAAAAAACGAAATCTTTTTACAAAGATTTCGTTTTTTTAGTAAATCTCTATAATAATGCAGCTGCGGCAATTGCAGCTCCCCAAATAAGAAAAGCTTTTGCTACGTCGCCATCATCCATATTATTGTTTCCACCGCAGCCACCTACTTCTGCATTTCCAAAATATTTTAGATCTTTTGATTTTGCATTATCGGGTAAATTTTTGCTTAAATTTAAAGTGTCTTTTGTTAATGCTTCTGGCATTCTTAAATTAGATTTTCTTAGTTTAATAGCTCCAAAATTTTGAGTTGTTGTTGTCGGTTGATTTTTAGTTTCAATTTTTTGAATTTTCATCATAAACTCCTTTCTTTTAAAATTTTTATTATTTTACATCTAAAAATAAAAAATACAAGAAGATTTTGACAAAAAAAAATTTTTTGGTTTTTATTTGAATATGGATAGAATATTATCATCTACTTCTTTAACTTTTAAATCTGGGTTAACAAGAAATTTAGTAAAAGATTTTAAAAAAATAAATGTATCTGAAATTGAAGCTGATTTTAGAAAACTTGGAACGAATGCAAATTTTTTAAATTCAAAATCTTTGTCAGGTTCAATCACCATAATATGTGATGTTTTGAATGATATTTCAGGAAAATATCATTTACCATTAGATTATCAGCCAAGAATGATAAGAGTGTTTAAAAAGGAAGAAGGGATTGAAAAATTTCAGAATAATTTATTTGGTTTTTGTAATGTTGATACTAAGAAGGTTTTAAAAAATGAGTTACCTTTTGTCGCAGGAACAATTTTTTTAAGAAAGATGTTTTTTGATTCTGTAATTTTTCAAGATTTAGTTACTACGTATGAGAATTTTAGAAAATCTTTATCTTCTTCTCATTTTTTAGCTATTCCTTTGCATGAATGGTTTCATTCTATTCATTTAGATTTAATTTATAAAAAATATGGTTATGAAGGCAATTGCCCAATAATGAAGCAAATTTATCATAAACCTTGTTCTTGTGGTTTGAAAAAAATAGAAGAATTAGATAAATGTAATATTTCGAAAAGTGATAAATTTTATTTGAATAATTTTTTAGGTACTTATTCGGTAAATCAATCTTCTTTATTAGAAATTTTTGCTGAATTTATGACGAAAATAACAACAAAATCATTGGATGAAGATTTGAATATTATAAAAAATCCTTTGGATAATATTCCTAAAGATTTTCCTGTAAATCTGAAAAAGTTTTTGGAAGAAACTTTGGATGTATAAAATTTTTTATTTATAAAAACGTGTGGTATAATTTAAAAAAATATGCGTAAGAGGGGAAAATCATGTTACAAGAAGCAACAAGAGCAATTAATTCAGCATTTAACAATAGTTTTATAAAAAAATTAAGTCAATATTTGCATGATTGTGTAAGAGAAGAAGTTAAGAGTTCTACTTTTAGAAATTTGAAGGCAGATAAGGATAATAAATGGATATTTTTAAATGAAGAAGATTCTTTATTTACTCAAGGTCTTGAATATTTGCGTCTTGAAGGTTCGGATCCTAAGCTTACTGAACTTATGATTCAATCTGAGACAAGTCAAAAGGATAAGTATTTGATTTATGGGTATATTTTCCTTGTAGGTAAAAATAAATCAGGTAAGAAAAATGAATTTTTAACTCCTCTTTTATATTCTCCTTGTCGTTTAGAACGTAATGGGGTGAATATAAATTGTATGTTGACGGATGAGTTTATTTCGTTAAATACAGGAGCTTTAACCGCTCTAATGAAAAAAAGTGATGATGAAGATGAAACAGAACAATTGTTAGAAGGTTTATTAGATGTGGTTCCTACTGTTCCGATTACGCAAGAAAAATTAGATATATTTTTAACAACTTTAAAATCTATAGTACCTGATATTGATGTTTCTCTAAGTGCAGACAATATTGTTAGAGAAGATAATATAGAAAAAGATTTCTATAGTGATGGAGTTAAAATTACTTCAGAAAATATAGATGAAATAATAGAAGAAGAGGAGAATGCTAAGAAGGTACAAATAAAACTTGATAAAATCAGTTTAACTAATCAGTGTGCAATTATTTTAACTAAGCGCCCTTCTGTAACTGCAGGAGTTTTGCATGAATTAACTCAAATTGCAGAAAAACCCAGCGGAGTGTATAGAGAAACTGTTCTTAATTTAATTAACGAAGAGTATACTCAATCTAAACCAACTGATACTCAACAGAAAACTTTGGCAGACTTTTTTCCTGTAACTCCATTGTCTTTATCCGATGCTCAGTTGAATGTTATAAAAAATGTAGAAAATTCAAAATTAGTATCAGTTTTCGGTCCTCCTGGAACAGGAAAATCTCAAACTATAGTGAATCTTGCAGCACATTTAATTGCAAATGGTAAAACGGTACTTGTTGCTTCAAGAATGGATAAAGCGGTTGATGTTATTGCAGAAAGATTAAATGATTTAGGTGCTCCGTTTTTAGCTTTAAGAGCTGGGAGGTTAAATTATCAAAGAGAATTGAGTATGCAGCTTCAAGATTTATTGGCTAATAAAGTTGATTTGGATGAAGGTGTAGAAAATTCTATTCTTTGTGATGTTTCTGATATGGAAGAGCTTTTAAAAGCTATTTCTGATTTAGAGAAAAAATCTGAAAAGATTATAAAATTAGAAGAAAGTTGGACTGGGGTTAATGAACAGATTAAGTTAGAAGAGCCAATGCATCTGGATCCTAAATTTATTAAAAATGTTTTAAAAGAAGATGAAATAAATTTAGTTGAGAATTCTATTAAATTATTAAGTAGTAATCTAGAAAAATCAGGATTTTTTGCGGGATTAAAAAATATTTCTGCGATTGGAAATCTTAAAAAAGCTCTAAAAATAAACAGTTTTGATGTTAATAATGAAAATTTAGCTATATTAAAAAATGAATTAGAATATGCAAAATTAATTTGTAAGGCTAGAAAGATTGAAACTGAAATTCAGACAATCGGCAATATTCATGTTTTTTCTGAACAGATAAGAAACATGAAAAAGAAACAAAAGCGTCTTGCTATTGATATTTTGAAAACAAAAAGAAGATCTGCTTTAAAAGGACTTATGCAAGATCCTATCAAGCGTCAAAGACTCTTTGTTCATTCAAAATCTTTAGTAGAAAGAAAGAAAAATCTTCAAAACAGGCTTCTTGAAACAGAAGATTTTAAGCCTTTATTAGAAGCATTTCCTTGTTGGTGTGTTACAACATATGCGGTTTCGGGTTCTCTTCCGATGAAACCAGGACTTTTTGATGTTGTAATTATTGATGAAGCTTCTCAATGTGATATTGCAAGTTGTTTCCCAATTTTATATAGAGCTAAGAAAGCAGTAGTTGTTGGTGATGATAAACAATTACCTCATTTATCATTTTTAGAAAAAGCTAAAGAACAATCGTTTCTTTCTCAATATGGTATCAATGACAGATATCAGCTTATGTGGAGATTTAGAACGAACTCTATGTTTGATTTAGCAAATTATTATTCAATGCATCCTGTTCTATTGGACGAACATTTTAGAAGTTTACCGCCGATTATTAATTATTCTAATAAAGAATTTTATGGTGGAAGAATAAGAGTAATGAGAAGGAACGATAATACAAAAAAAGTTTTAGAAACTGTTGTTGTTCCGGATGGGAAAGTGGATTTTGATGCAACAAGAAATCTTCCTGAAATTGAGGCTCTTGTAAAAAGATTACATGAAATTGTAGTTGAGGATGAACGAAAGAATCCTGAAAATCCTGTGTCTATCGGTATAATATCTCCGTTTAGAGCGCAAGTTGAGCAACTTAAGATTTCTGTTTCAAAGGTTTTATCAGAACATATGATGGAAAAACATCAAATAGAAATTGGTACAGCTCATACTTTTCAGGGAGATGAAAGAGATATTATTCTAGCTTCTTGGGCGTATGCAAATAATAGTTTTCCTCAAAGTTTAATATTCTTGCAAAAACCAAATTTATTTAATGTTGCAATTACAAGAGCGAGATATCAAATGATTAATTTTATCTCAAAAAATCCTAGAGAATTACCGGAAGGTATTTTAAGAAGTTATTTAGGTTTTGTAGAAGAGTATGAAAATCGATATGCATTAAGAAATTCAGATGATTTTGATGAGAATGTCTATAAAAATTCTTTTGAAAAAGAAGTTGCCCAAGCTTTTAGAGATTTAGGACATGATGTTGTTTGTGGCGTCGATATAGCAGGGTTGAGCGTAGATTTACTTGTTGACAATAAATTTGTAATCGAATGTGATGGAGTTGAAGATAAAACTTCTGCGAAGGTTTCAAATATGAAAAAGCAAGCAATAATTGAGCGTTCAGGTCTTAAAGTTTCAAGAATTTCAAGACGAGAATGGCAATATTCTCCTAAGGCTTGTATAGATAGAATAATTAATTCCAATGTATAGTAGGAGAAAGTAAATAAGTGGGTTGGTTTTATTTATTAGTAGCTGCAATTTTTGAAGTTGGTTGGCCTTTTGGTTTAAAGATGGCTGCTTTAGGAAATTCGAAAATTTTTTGGATAATTTTTGCAATTATTGCAATGACTTTAAGTGGAGTGTTTTTGTTTTTTGCTCAAAAAACAATTCCTGTAGGAACCGCTTATGCTGTTTGGACAGGTATAGGTGCAGCTTGCACATTTGCTATAGGCGTACTAATTTTTCACGATACATTTAGCTTAATGCGGGCTTTGGGTGTGATTTTAATTTTGTTTGGAGTTGCACTTCTTAAAATAGGACATTAAGATTATTTCTCTGTAGAAGCTCCTATTCTGTGAACTCTTATAAAATTGGTCCTTCCTGATATCAGTTTTGGAATGGAACCTATGATAATAATTCTTTCATCTTTTTGGAAAGTTGTATTTTTGAGAATATATTCATCAATTTTATTTAACAATTCAGAATCAAGTACTGTATCCCAGTTTTTTAAATCAGGATAAATATCCCAATAAATATTTAGTCTTCTGCAAGTGGTTTCCATATCTGATATAGCAATTATTGGAATAGAAGGTTTTAATTTAGAAAGTAATTTTGGTGTATATCCTGTATGTGTGAATGCTAATATTGCTTTAGCTTGAATGTCTTGTGCCATTTTGACTGCAGCATTTGCTATTGCTTGTGGTGAAAGATCGTAATTGTTGTTAACTTCTAGATCTAAGTCTGATAGACAAAAATCACTTTTCTCAACGTTAAAAGCAATTTTATTCATAATTTTAACGGCTTCTGTAGGATTTTTCCCCATAGCAGTTTCTCCTGATAGCATAATTGCATCAGTTCCATCTAGTATTGCATTTGCAACGTCACTCGCTTCTGCTCTTGTTGGAATAGGGTTTTCTATCATAGATTCTAACATTTGAGTTGCAACAATACAGAGTTTACGTTGTTTAATCGTATTTTCAACAATACATTTTTGAACAATAGGTACTTCTTCAGGCGACATTTCAATACCAAGATCTCCTCTAGCAACCATTATTCCGTCTGTTACATTAAGAATTTGTTGTATATTTTCAATCGCTTCAGGTTTTTCTATTTTTGCAATGATAGGTATATTACCACCAAAATCTGTAACATACTTTCTTGCAAGTTCAATGTCATCAGCTTTTCTTACAAAAGAAAGAGCTATGTAGTCTATATTATGTTTAACTGCAAAATTAATGTATTTTATATCTTTATCTGTAACAGCATTAAGACTTGCTGTTGAACCAGGAAGATTTATCCCTTTTCTTGGTTTAATTATTTTTCCATATAAAACTTTAGTGTATACTTTTTTATCTTTTATATTAGTAACAGATAATCCGATATTTCCATCATCAAGTAAAATTTTATCACCAATTTTAACATCTTCTGCTATGCCCGTATAATCCACAGGGATAAATTCTTTATTCTGAATATCATTTGAAGCTTTTAATATTACTTCTTGTCCTTTTTCTATTGATATAGGTTCGTTAATATTTCCAACTCTGATTTTAGGTCCTTGTAAATCTATCATTATAGGAATAAAAATATTCTTTTCATTTGCAATACTTCTAATTAATTCAATATTTTTTTTGTGATTTTCTTCATTTCCATGAGAAGTATTTAAACGAAACATAGAAACTCCCGCTTCGATTAATTTTTGAATCATTTCATAGCTGGATGTTGCAGGTCCAAGAGTTGCAATTATTTTTGTTTTTGGATTGTTGTTTTTATACATAATGTTTTATTATACAACAAAATTATCATTTTATCAATAAATAATTTTATCAATAAATACTAATCATTACCCACAGATTACACATACAAAAAATCTATTAAAAAATGGTTTTAGCCCCCTCCTGAAATGACTGGAACGACGAGGCTGTCTAGGATTGTTCGCAAAGAACTGCAATTTCTCATTTTGACATCAAGAATTCTTCTCTTGTCAAAATGTTCCAGTCTTCGCTTACAATCCGCGCGAACTTGGGCAGGTTTAAAACAACCTGTGGCGAGTTCTCACTTCTTTATTTCACGAATAAAAAACAAAAAAATAAGTCCGATTATGCGGACTTATTTTTTATTAATGGCGGAAATAATGCGTTTTATATCGAACCATTTATTACAACATTAAAATTGCAGTTAATGAATAAAGATAGTACAAAACTAGTTTATATGTTAAATCAATGGGCTACTAAATATGCAGCTTAATATTAAACATAGTTTATCTGTTATTGTAGATATGTTGAATCTTTGTTGAATAATCTACATTACTAAATTGTGATAGCTTTTCGTAGGTCTGATTTAGTTTGTAGGATGTGGTAAATCTGTGATTTACCACATCTTTTAATAATTTTGTTTTGTGAATCAATGAATACCTAATAGAACCTGTCAGCATTACTATACTGACAAAATTTATTTTCAAATTTTGTTAATGGCGGGAACGACGAGGCTGTCTTGAGTCGCTCGCATTAAACGGCAATTCCGTGTTTTGACTTCGTGATTTCATCACTTGTCAAAATCACTCCAGCCTCTGCTCGCTCCTCGCTCGAACTCAGGCAGGTTTAAAACAACCTGCGGCGAGTTCTCACCTCTTTATTCCACAACAAAAGAACAAAAAAATAAGCCCGACAAGCGGGCTTATTTTTTTGTTAAATGGCGGGAACGACGAGGCTCGAACTCGCGACCTCATGCGTGACAGGCATGCGCTCTAACCAAACTGAGCTACGCTCCCATATTTAATTTTCACATCGTAACCTCTCGGTTACATTTTTAATATAACTTGCTAAATTTTTTTTTGCAAGTACTTATTTTTTTACCCAATTAGTTAATTGCAAATTAATCAACTCGAGAATTTATTTAACACCGTTATTTTTGTTTAATATAATCATTAAATCTTTTTCATACTTCCAGCTATTCTTAATTCCTAGAGCCATTTGGCTCTTTTTTTTTAGAGGATACGGAAAAATCCAAAAATTGACTGGCGAGAGCGGGAGCGTTGTACGAAGTACAAAAGCTCATTCTCGCAAATTTTTGAGATTTTTATAAATCCGACCTTCGGTGTGTGAGCATCAGGTTGTGTGTGGGATAGCATACAATCTGATGCGAAACCGTTCCTAGCAGTTTGCGAGAAAAATGTCAAATTTTCCGCAAACTCTTTATTTATTGTGATATAATTTTCTCGTGAATAAATAAAGGATAAACAAATGATAGAAAATTGGAAAATACCTCTTTTAATGACTGTTTTTGCAGGACTTGCTACGGTTATAGGTGGTTTTATAACTTTTTTGGTCAATAGAAAAAGTCTTAAAATTCTTTCTTTAGGACTTGGCTTTTCTGCTGGTGTCATGATTTTTGTTTCTCTTACAGAAATTCTTAATACCGCAGAAGAATTATTAAAACAATATTATCCGATAGATTATCATTGGATTATGTTTTGGGGATTTATTGCAGGGGTTATTATTTCTAAACTTATTGATACATTCCTTCCCGATCACGTTGAAGATGATTTGGGTGCTGACAACAAAGAAGGTTCGTCTAAGAAAGAACATAGAATAAAAAGAGCGGGTTTATTAACGGCTATCGCAATTGCAGTTCATAATTTTCCGGAAGGACTTGGAACATTCCTTGTTACATCACAAGATTTAACTATCGGGATTTCAGTTGCATTAGCTATCGCTTTACACAATATTCCAGAAGGAATTGCCGTTGCTTTACCTATTTACCATGCTACCGGTAAAAAAAGAATGGCTATTTGGTATTCTTTTTGGACTGGCATGACTGAACCTTTAGGAGCTTTAATAGGACTAGCTTTATTACATTGGTTTTTGCCTCAAGTATTTGTAGGTTTTGCTATGGCTGCGGTTGTTGGGATTATGATTTATATTTCTTTCGATACACTACTACCCCTCTCTCACGAATATGGCGATTGGCATTATGCTATTGCAGGTATTATGTCCGGTATTATTGTTATTTGGGCTAGTTTATTATTCTTAAACGGTTATTAATTTTAAACTTCTAAATCTAATCCGGAATTTTTAAGCTTTTCTTTTTGTTTTTCTAGTCTTTTCATTTTTATTTCTTTTATTGATTTTCTTAATGATTCTATCCAGTTATTTATACTGTATATTTTATAACTATAATAATCTTGTTGAATATCACTTGGCTTTTTAATATTTTTCCATGTTTTATCAAGTTTTATTAATTCAATTTCTAATTCGCTAATTTTAGACTCTATAATGGAAATTTGAGATTTTTCTTTTTTAGTTAATTTTAGAATTGGACCTTTATATTCTGAAATCGGTTTTAAACCTTTTGTAACTACATAATTTGAATTCTGTAATATTTTCATAATAATCCTTTCTACATTGATTAAAAAAACAAAAAAATATATTTTGCTACTCTACATAAAAATTTTTAAGGTATAATATAATCAACAAAAAGAAAGGAAACTTTTATGACAAATTTATCACCATTACAAATTGAAAGATTAAAATACCAACCTAAATTGCCTTCTTCTTTGGCAAATGGTATTAATCATTTAACAGCTTTAGAAGGTGATGCAACACAATCTGTTGCTAACCAAGAAGAAATTAAAGCTTTATTTAAAAATACTTATGGAAAACCTACTGTTACTTTCCAAACATCTAATGATTCAAAACCTAGCGAAGTTAGAAATGTTGGGGTTATCTTATCAGGTGGACAAGCTCCTGGTGGACACAACGTTATTGCTGGTCTTTATGATGCTTTAAAACAAGCTAATCCTGCTAACAATTTATACGGATTCTTAGGCGGACCTAGTGGTATTATTGAAGGTAAGTATGTAGAATTTAATGATAGCTTTATCAATGATTATAGAAACACTGGTGGTTTTGATATTATTGGTTCCGGAAGAACTAAACTTGAAACTGAAGAACAATTTAAATCTGCTCTTGAAGTTTGTAAAAAGCTAAATATTTCTGCTGTTGTAATAATTGGTGGAGATGACTCTAATACTAACGCTGCATTGTTAGCTGAATGGTTTGTTGCTAATAACGCAAACATTCAAGTAATAGGTTGCCCAAAAACAATTGATGGGGACTTAAAAAATGAACAAATTGAAATTTCTTTTGGTTTTGATACAGCTACTAAGACTTATGGAGAATTAATTGGTAATATTGAAAGAGATGCTAACTCTGCTAAAAAATATTGGCACTTTGTTAAAATTATGGGAAGAAGTGCTTCTCACGTTGCTTTAGAAGCTGCTCTTCAAACTCAACCAAATATTACTTTAATTTCAGAAGAAGTTGAACAAAAGAAAATGTCTTTAGCTTCCATTATAGATTATATTTCTGATATTGTTGTAAGACGTTCTGAAAATGGTAAAAATTTCGGTATTGCAGTTATTCCAGAAGGGTTAATTGAATTTATTCCAGAGTTAAAATCTATGATAGCTAATTTAAATGATGTTATGCCGACTCTTGAAAAAGATTCTGCATATTCAAACGGTAGTGATGCTGAAAAAATTGCTATTATTGAAAATACTTTATCAAGCGAGAATGCTTCTGTATTTAAATCTTTACCAGCATTAATTAAATCTCAATTATTAATGGATAGAGATCCTCACGGTAATGTTCAAGTTTCTAAAATTGAAACTGAAAAATTATTAATTTCTATGGTAGAAGAAAAATTAGCAAAATTGAAAAAAGAAGGCAAATTCTCAGGTAAATTCTCTACACAATCACACTTCTTTGGTTATGAAGGAAGATGTGCATTCCCTTCTAACTTTGATGCAGATTACTGCTACGCATTAGGATTTAATGCTTTTGCTTTAATCAATTTTGGTCTAACAGGCTATTTATCTTCTGTAAGAAATTTAACAGAACCAGCTAATGATTGGATTGCAGGAGGTGTTCCTCTTACCATGATGATGAATATGGAAAGAAGACACGGCGAAATGAAACCTGTTATCAAAAAAGCTTTAGTTGAATTAGATGGACCTGTATTCAAAAAATTGGAAGCTAACAGAGAAGACTGGGCTATGAATGATAGATATTTATTCCCAGGAGCTATTCAATATTTTGGACCAAGTTCTGTTTGTGATATTACTACTGTAACATTACAATTAGAAAGTGAAGCAAAATTAGCTAAAGTTTAATAAAATAAATGACTAAAAAAATGGAGTTCTAAAAAGAGCTCCATTTTTTTATGATAATATCTTTACATTGCGTCATACTTTATTGAATTGGAAGAATATTTAATATATCCTAGTTTTATAGTGAGGTATTAGAGTTATTTAGGAATTATTCATGGAAAAAGGTTTTGTTGAAAATGGGTTTATTATAGATTTAAGTGATGTAAAAAATACTACTCAGTTAGTTTTTGAACTTAGTTCTATAATGGAGCATCCGGATGTTAAAGGTAAAAAAATTTGTTTAAAATTAGGAGATTTAGATTTAAAACAATCTCAGTTATTAAGTATAAAGGCATTAATAGAATCTATGGATGCAGATATTGCTTTTATAGATACTAATTCAGAACAAACAGAAGCATCAGCAATAAGTTTGGGTATAATAATTTCAGAACTTAATGAGGAAGAAATTCCTTCTATAACGGCTTCTAGTGAAAATGATATTAAAGAAGAATCTGTTCAAGTAAAGATAGAAGAGATAGATGATAAAAAAGAGAATTTAGATAAGACAATAGAGGTTCATGCAGATATAGAGCAAAGTCAAAATAGTCCAATAGAAACAGCTGAAGATATAGAAGATATTTATGAGGAGGAAACAACTCAAGAAATATCAGAAATTATTCCTAGAGAGCATTTTGAAACAAATTTTGAAACATTAGCTGTAAATGAAGGTTTGGTATCAAAAGAGGAAGTTAGTAAGTATATTCTTTTAGATACAGGAGATGTTTTACCAGTTGGTGTTGAAGAGAATTCTATTAATACAGAGGTTTTACCAACTTTATATATTAGTCAAACATTGCGTTCCGGTCAAACAGTGACTTATGATGGAAATATCTTGATAATAGGTGATGCTCATCCCGGAAGTGAAATTGTTGCTACTGGTGATATAACTGTTTGGGGTATATTAGGTGGTATTGCACATGCTGGATCTCAAGGTAATGTGACATCAAAAGTAAGAGCATTAAAATTGAATGCAATTCAGTTAAGAATTGCAGGATTGTATGCAAGACGTAATGATACGTTGAATGTACCATATGTACAAAAAACTAATGAGTTTACTCCTGAAGAGGCTAAAATTGAAGATGGAAAAATAGTAATTTATAAAAAATTAAGGAGAGATTAATGACTGGTCGAGTAATAGTAATCACATCCGGTAAAGGCGGAGTTGGAAAAACAACAACTAGTGCGAACATCGGTACTGCTCTTGCAAAAGCGGGTTATAAAGTTGTGCTAATTGACACTGACTTAGGACTAAGAAATTTAGACCTTTTGCTTGGTTTGGAAAATAGAATTGTGTATACAATAGTAGATGTAATAGAAGAACGTTGTAAATTAAAACAAGCTTTGGTAAAAGATAAAAAGAATCCAAATTTATCATTATTGGCAGCAGCTCAAACAAGAGATAAAACTGCAGTGAATGCGGAACAATTAAAAGAAATTTGTGATACTTTAAAAGAAGAAAATGACTTTGTCTTAGTTGATTGTCCTGCCGGAATAGAACAAGGTTTTCAAAATGCGGTTGCAGGGGCTAGCGAAGCTATTGTTGTTACAACTCCTGAAATGTCAGCTATTCGTGATGCTGATAGAATCATTGGTTTATTAGAGGCGAAAGAAGAAATAAAAAGTTACAAACTTTTATTAAATAGAGTTCGTCCAAGTCTTATCAAATCAAATGAAATGATGAGTGTCGATGATGTTGTAGAAATTCTATCCTGTCCTTTAGTTGGTATAATACCGGAAGATACTGGTATTATTACTTCTACTAATAAAGGTGAACCTATTGTAAATGATGAAAATGCGCTTGCAGGAAAAGCTTATAGAAATGTGGCGCAAAGAATTTTAGGTGAAGAAGTTCCATTTTTAGACTTAGATGAGCCAAAAGGATTTGTTGCTAAAATTAAGAATGTATTTGCAAAATTGAAAGCGAAGGTGTAGGATGGGACTTTTCTCTGATATTTATAATACAGTGGCTAAGTTCTTCCGCCCACAAGAAGAACAGGGCGATGCTTCTAAATCTGTTGCTACAAACAGATTAAAGTTAGTTCTTATGCAAGATAGAACAAATCTTACTCCTAAAATCTTGGAGCAAATGCGTGGAGAATTAATTGATTTATTATCACGTTATGTAGAATTAGATAAAGAACTTCTTGAATTAAATTTTGAACAAGAAGGAGAGCAGGTTGCTTTAATGTTGTCTATTCCTGTTATAAGAGCTAAAGATGAAGAAGAAATTGAGGCTGCTCTTAAAGCTGAAGCAGAAAAATTAGAAGAAAAAATTGAAGCTATAGAAGAAGTAATGGATTCTTCTGTTGAATCTTCTGAAGAAAATAATAATGAAAATAGCTTAGATGAAAATTCTTCAAATGTTATATCAACTCCTGAAGAAATGAATTCTTCTAAGAATAACGAACAAGAAATTTCTTTTGAGGAATGCCATTCTGAACAATAAGCAAAATTTTAATAAAAAAAGAATTTGAGATACATTTTATCTCAAATTCTTTTTTTTATGCTTCTTTTAAATTCTTTAAAAGTAATATCAATGGAATAATAACAGCAGCAGCAATAGCAAAAATTCTAAAGGCATCTATAAAAGCAGCTAAATTTGCCTGTTGCATTAAAAGTTTATATGCTACACTTTCTCCCATATATTTTGCAGTATGAGGATCTACAGTTGTCATAAACATACTACTATAAGCTTGTACACGTTCAGAATAAGTATTAACAGTATCTGATAGATGTTGAATAAGCATAAATTGATGCTTTTGAGCACCCCTTGAAAGAAGAGTTGCCACAATTGAAGTTCCAAAAGCACCACCAATATTTTTTAATAAATTTTGTAGTCCACTCGCATTAGTCATTTGCTCATTTTTTAGTGTAGCAACCGAAAGAGTAATAATAGGAATCATTGCTAAGCCTAAACCTACTCCAAATAAAAAGTTTGGTACTGCAATATTCATAGTTGAAATTTGAAGATTTAATTCTCCTAACATCCAACTTCCACCTGCTATACATCCAAGCCCTATCATAACCAATAATCTATTATCAATTAAATTTGCCAGAGTTGCGCACAACACCATTGCAAGCAATGCCCCTAAACCTCTTGGCATCATTGATAATCCACTTTTATAAGCATCATAACCCATTAATGCTTGTAAAAATTGTGGTAATATAGCTAATGATGCTAATAATACTGCTTGCATTACTATTTGAACTAAAGTTCCTATTAAAAAGTTTTTATCCTTGAATACACTCAAATCAACCAAAGATTCTTTATTCATAATCTGAGAAACAAGAAACGCTATACCGGTAATTGTAGATAAAGCAGATAACCAGCATATCCAAGGTGCATTAAACCAATCAGCATTGTTTCCTTTATCTAAAACTATTTGAAGTGTTAAAAGCCAAATTGAAAGCATCAAAAAACCAAAAGCATCAGTCTTAACACCACTTTGTTTCTGAGCATATGGAGGATCGTAAATAAGAGCTTTTGATAAAATCACAGCTATTATACCAATTGGGATATTAATAAAATAAATAAAAGGCCAAGACCAATTTTCAGTAATCCATCCACCAAGAACTGGACCGATAATCGGAGCCATAACAATTACCAAACCAAACATTGCCATGGCTTTTCCTCTATCTTGAGGTTTAAAATTCTCTAACAAGATAGCTTGTGAAATTGGAAGTAAACCTCCACCACCTATACCTTGCAAAATTCTTGCAAAAATCATTGTTTCCAAATTTTCTGAAATTCCACAAAGTCCTGAAGCTACAGTAAATAAAATTATACTTAATATAAAGAAATTTTTACGTCCTAAAGCTTTGCTAAACCAACCGACCATTGGAATAACAATACCACTGGCAATAAGATAAAATGTCAATATCCACATTGACTCCTCTCTACTTACTGAAAAACTTCCTGCCATATGTGGTAATGCTACGTTTGCAATAGTTTCATCTAACACAAACATAAACGCTGCTGCCATTGTTGGAAGGCAGGCTAACCAAGGATTTAAACTTTTATTCTCTTCTATAATTTCTGTCATAACATTTCCTTATTTTTACAAGAAAATATTATCACGATTGTGTTGCAAAAGCAACATGTTGCTTCTACAACAATACGTGTTAAAATTTTGCATAGGAACCTATAATTCTTATACCTTTTGCAAGTGGAGATAAATCCTTGATAAGATTTTTTATTACATCATCGTCTTTATGTCCATCAAAATCTATAAATACTGCTTGTTCTTCAGATCTATTATTCATCATTTTAGAATTAATTTGAGTAATATTTATATTATATTTAACAAAAATTTGAACTATATCTAATAAGGCTCCTTGTCTATCTGTTAAAAATAAAACAATACTTGTTTTATCTTTACCCGTAGAATAAGTTTCTGTATCACCAATTACGATAAATCTTTTTTCATTATTTTTATCATCTTCAATATGTTCTTTTAAAATATTTAAGTTATATAATTCAGCTGTTTTTGGAGTTCCTATAATTGAATATGTAAGATTATAATTATTTAAAAGTCTTGCAGATTCATCCATATTTTCTGCAATCACAATATTTAATTGTCGTGGCATTTCATCTCTTACAAAATTTTTACTTTTTGCTAAAGCATTTGGATTAGAAATTAAACCTGTTATAGAATAGAATTCGGTCGTTTTTGATAAAATACAATCATTTACTGGAACTATGGTTTCAGCCAATATCTTTACATTTTCATTTTTTGTCTGAATCAAATTATCAATTGTTTCTCTAATAATTCCTTCATAAGTTGTTTCAACAGGAATTATTGCAATCGAATTACTATTTTCATCTACATAATCAATACATTCTTTTATTGAACGTAATGATCTTTGATATAAATATAAATCATATGCTTTAAATAATTTATCTTTAGCAATTTCAGAATACGAACCACCAACACCTAAGCATACAATTTCATTAAATTCTTTAAACATAAAAACCCCATCTATATAAAAACACTACAACTCTATATTACCATTAAAAATTTTAAAATAACAGTTAGTTATTCTCGAGTAAGGGTTAATAAAATTTCTTGAGGAATATAAGTATTTTTAACTCCTGAATCAGTATTAGCAAGGAAGAATTCAACAGTTTCACCCTCTTTTATACCAAGCTTATCAAAAGGTATTGTAACATCTATAACATCATTATTTACAATACTAATTCCTTCCGGATTATCAAGAGTCCACAAATTTGGATGTAAAACTGTAGCTAAACGTGGAGGATATAATGTATCTTTTACTATAGTTAATGCTATTTCATGTTCAAAACGTTCTAACAATATTGGATATGGGTTATCGGTTTTGCTAATAAGTCTAATATAAGCTCTTAATCCTATATTTGTTGCGTTTCTTGTATAAATATAAAACTGATTAATTCTATCAATAAAACTTATTTCTCCGGAGCCTTTATTTACATGGAGTCTGAAATAGATATTATTTTTATCACAACCAAAATTTATTTTATCAACAATTTTATTTTCTCTAAAGACTGGTCCATCTAACATACTAATAGAACCTGAATTATACCAATCATCGACACTTTTATATAAACCATCCATTCTTGGGGTAATAGAACGTTGAGGATGTTTAAAAGGAACTTCTACTGCTGTTATAAGAGTTTTATCTAAATATTCCGGATAATCTATGCCCAAAATCAGATAAACATTTTTTAAACGTTCTCTAAACATATAATCAAAAATAAAATCTTGTCCTGAATAATTAGGCTCTCCATACCACCAGAACCAGTCGCTTCCTTCTGCTATTAACAGTTCTCGTTTTGCAAAATTTATTTTTTGATTAAGTTTATGTTCTTTTATATAATTATCTAAATCATCTTTAGTTTTTTTAAGATAAGCCCAAGCTTTATTTTTCTCAGATTCTCCTATCCAAAATTGAAAAGTTTGATCAATCCACGAACCTGAAAATATTTTTTTTAATTCTTTTTTGTGTTCATCTTTTTCTACATAATCACTTATTAAAACCGTAGAAAGCGATTCATCATTTTCAATATAAGAATAAATATTTTCTAAGAAATCAATTCCGTCATTTTGGTAATTTTCCCAACAGTTTTCACAATCTAGGGCAATTGTTAATAAGTGAGTTTTATCAGGAGATACAACCAATTTATTTTGAATAAGTTTTATTTTTTCATACAAATCGCCTGCAGCCATTTGTGGATTTATACCAGCATATTCAAAATTTATAAGATGTGGAATTGATCTATCTCTAAATATTACATCAATTTCCGAATCTTTAGTTTTATAACTATAAACTTTTAATAAATGATATGGGTCATCCAAATTTCCCTTAAAATCTCTTACAAAATCAACATTAATCGAATTTGCCAAAACACCTTCATCAGAAATTGTCCATTTTATACCTTCTTTAGCTAACAGATTTAAAGTTTTAGCACCCAAACACAATTCAGGCGGCCAAATTCCTTTTGGACGAACTCCGAAAATTTCTTCTATTCTATCCAATCCTTTTTTTATTTGGAGTTTTGCATCATCTAACATATCCAACGATTGAGGAAGACCTTCTGTTGTTAAAGTATTTTTAACAGAATTTTTCATATCAGCAAGAATTGGTAAAATTGCATGATAATAAGGACTTGTTGTGAGTTCTATTCTTCCTGATTGAATATATTTTTTATAAGTTGGAATAATTTCTTTCATAATTTGAAGATGAATATTAATTATCTCAATTCTATCTTCTTTAGAATAATTATATTGTTTATTCCACAAATCTTTTAATCTCGGATATCTTTCATAATGAATAGGATCAATCCAAACAAGATTAAACAAAGCCATTAAATCTGAAATTTCTTGACTAGAAAAATCTTCTAAAACCGCAACATCTTTAGAAAAACGCTTTTGATAGAGGTTTTTATAATTTTCACTTCTATAAATCATAGTTTCGAATTTAGAACTAAAAAAATTATTCAAAACAAAAGCTTTTTCTTCATCTGTAAGAGTATCCGCATCAACGGCAGAAAGTTCCGCATGAATATCAGTAAGCCCATTATCTGTATAATCAATAATTGCATCTAAAAGAGCAGGAACGATATTGAAATTTAGCTTAAGTTTAGGAAATTTTTCCAAAAATAGAGCCATATCCAAATAGTCTTTAATCGCATGTAATCTCACCCAAGGCATTAAGTAAGTGCCTTCAAGCTCATATACAGGCTGATGCATATGCCAATATATTGCTAGAGATAAATTTTGCGTATCCATACAACCTATGATACTAAAAATTTACAATCTTATCAATAGAATATTAAAAAAGCCCTTCACAAAGAACAAATCTACCTAATAATTCAAGTTCACAATATTCTTTTAAAGAATCTACCAAACATTTATTTTCACAAAACCCACCTGACAAATATATTTTTTCAGATTTTTTGCAGAAATTCCAAGCATTAAAAGCAATCCCGTGAACAAATTTCGATATTGCATCTGAGGGTTTTTCTCCTGATGATATAGAATCCATAATTTTTTCCATACCAAAAATTCCACAAGTAACTGCAAATTTTTCGGGATTATATTTAAGTTCATCCGCTTTTACATTATAAAATTTTAAAAGCATTTCTACAGTAGCTCCAGTAGAACTTGCACAAGAAGTATTCCAATCCATATCGTGGAATTTTCCTTCCTTAAATTTAACCCATTTAGCATCTCTACTACCTAAATCTAATATTGTTGAGTTTTGAGCTATACCAAGTTTTTTAGCCCCTTTTGCTAATGCTACAATTTCATTCTCATTAGAATTAGTCATATGTCCGCAACAACTATTAGGGATTATATTCATTGATTTTACAAGACTGGATGGTAGAATGTAATAGAACTGATTATTTTTTCTTTGAATTAAATATTCTTTTGAAAAATTTTCAGTATCAGTTATTATTTTTGAATATGTAGTTCCGGCGTCCAAATAAATCATAAATACATTATATCAAAATAAAATTTGATAAAAAGTTAAAATATATTAATAAAAACAATTAAAAATGTGAGATACACTTGAAAAAAAATTTTTAGCGAAATAAAATGTTATTGGTCGAAAGAATCAAGTTTGGAATCTTGAAAGAACAGAAAGAAGGTCATTATGAAAGATGGTATCCATCCAGATTATAAAAAAACTGTTATCAAATGTGTTTGCGGTAACGAAATAGAAACAGGTTCTGTTGTAGATAATCTAACAGTTGAAATTTGTTCAAACTGTCACCCATTCTACACAGGTCAACAAAAAATTCTTGACTCTGAAGGACGTGTTGAAAGATTTAACAAACGTTACGGTAATAAATAATAACGGTTTAGTTAAGATTTTACAAATAAAAAAGAAGCCTTTAGGCTTCTTTTTTATTATTGACAAAATTTCAAAATATATTATAAGATAAATTTATGGCAATAGTTTATTTATCATTAGGTTCAAATTTAGGAGATAGAATAGGTCATCTTCAACAAGCAACAAGCTTGATTGGTGCAATTCCTGAAGTTAGTATTGTATCAACATCTTCTTTTTATGAATCAGAGCCTTGGTGTATGGAATCAGAAAACTGGTTTGTTAATGCTATTATTCAAATTTCTACATCTCTAAAACCTGAAGAATTATTAAAAGAATGCCAAAGAATAGAACTTCAACTTGGTAGAAAAAGAGATTCTGCTAAAGGATATGTTGATAGAACAATTGATATCGATATTCTTTTTTACGATAACTTAATCTTCAATTCTCCAGAACTTACGATTCCTCATAAATTCTTCCATAAAAGAGCATTTTTATTAGTACCTATGCTTGAGATAGCTCAAGATTTTGTACATCCTTTGTTTAATAAAAATATAAGCGAAATTTATGAAGATTTAGAAAACCCTGAAATGGTTTGTCTTTATGGAACAAGAATTTAAGGGGTTTTGATGAATAGAGAGATTGCAATTATTGGCGCAGGAGCTTCCGGTTGCATATGTGCTTATTATCTTTTAAAAGCCGGAAAGGATGTTAGCATATTTGACTTTTCTACTCCATTAAGAACTATTCTTCCAACTGGTGGCGGAAGATGTAATCTCGCTCATGCGGAATACGATTTTAAAGATTTAGTCAAAAATTATCCTAGAGGTGAAAAATTTCTTTATTCTATATTTTCTCAATTTGGGACATATGAAACATTAGCCCTTTTTGATGAGCTTGAAATAGAGACCTACAGTCAAGAAAATGGAAGAATTTATCCAACTTCAAACGCCTCAAAAGACGTTCAAGAAAAAATCCTCAATAAGCTAAAAGGAATAAATTTTGTTAAAGAAAAAGTTATTCTTATCTCACCTTTAGAAAAAGGTTATAAGATAAAAACAAATAAGGCTGAATACTTTTTTACAGATGTTGTTGTATCAGTTGGTGGCGAGAAATTTAAGAATGAACTTTTATTTAAAAATTTAAATTTAAATATTATTCCATTTACCCCCGCTCTTGTTGGACTTAATTCTAAAGAAAATTTTAAAGAAATATCAGGTATAGTTATAAAAAATGTTTATTCTAAAGATTTAAAAATAACAGACGATTTGTTATTTACTCATTTTGGGATATCAGGTCCTTTAACTTATAAAATTTCTTCTTATAAGACTAAAGATAAAATCCCTTATAAATTAATATTTGACTTGTATCCTTATGAATTTGATTTACAAGAATTTTTAAATAAAAATCCGCATAAAGAATTAAAAAACATTTTATCAAATATTTTACCAATTAATTTTGTTAAATTTATTTTAAAAGACTTATCAGAGGTCAAAGCTCATAAGATTGATGGAAAAACAAGAGATTTAATTTTAGAAAAAATACATAATTTTGAAATAACAATAATAGGAACAGATAAAGGCGAAGAAACAGTATCAGCTGGCGGTATTGATTTAGATGAAATAAATCCAAAAACAATGGAAGCCAAAAAATATCCAAATCTTTATTTTACAGGCGAAATTTTAAATATCGACGGATTATGTGGTGGGTTTAACCTCCAAAACGCTTGGTCAACAGCTTATGTTGCAGCAAATGCTATCTTACAAGAATAATAAACCAAGGATTATCTTTTGTATTATCTCCAAAATGAGAAAACTGTATCATCCCTCTTTTTTTGATGTTTATAAATCCGCTTAAAGGATATAATTCAAATTTAGCATTTCCGGATGTAAAAGAATAATGATAAAAATTTCTATCTGTATCATTTAATACAATTAGCTTTAAATTTTTTATAGATTTTTTAATTTTTAAAGAATTTGTATTCGGACTAAATTCTGATATTTTTATAATCTTAAAATCAGGAAAAAGCTCTTGAACCTCCTCCAGTGAAAGCTCTCTTTTATTCAAAATATTATCATCTAATGTAAATTCATAAAACTTTAAATCCTGATTAGAATACCCAAATAATTTACCATCTTTTAAAAATTCATACTGACAACCTGTAGTAAAAGCATATTCACCTGTTGATTTATAGAATTCAGAATAACTTCCTGTACCATCACAAATCATTTTTATATAATAATCTTTATCAGCTCTTTTTACTTTATTAGACCAAGTATAATTATCAATTTTTAATTTAGCCTCTTCTTTTAAATTTGGATAACTAATAGAAGAATATTCAACTGCACTCACAATATGTGCGGATAAAAATATAACTGTTAAAATTGATAAAAATTTTTTCATACTCAATCTCTCCTAAATAAAAAAATTATACTAAACATTTGCTAATACTTCAACTTTTTGTAGGAGGGTAATTTTGAAAATATAAGCTATTATACGAATATGAGTTTGATTTCTAATGCAATAAGCGGAATAGGAAATAATTTAGGCGGGGTAAAATCAACGCCAGATTTTAATTTGGACGATTCTACTTTTGCTGATTTATTAGAGAAACAATTATTGAACAAAATTGATAGCCAAGAAAATAACACTATTACAGGCTTAGGTATGCCTGCAGGTTTTCAAATAGAAAATCTTGACGGTACAGAATTTTCAGAAACAGCTCAAGATCAAATGGAAGCAATTGGAGAAAAAATAAATATTGAAGAAAATAATATCTCTAATCCTTTTGATATGGATCATAATGGTGATATCACAGGTCATGAAGCAATTTCATTTTTTAGTTCTCTATTAAATAGTGATACAAAAGGTGATAATGCTAGATCAGAACTTTTTGATTTTGCAAAAAAACAAGCAGCTAACTTTTATAATACATACTCAAAAAGCTTCGTTACAGATTTAAAAGATTTTGTTGAAGATATTAAGAGTATTTCTTAATTAGAGATTTTTCCAATATGGAGTAAAGTTTAAAATTTCTGACAAAGCTTTGTCAAAATCTCCATCAAATCTCAAAGCTCTATCATCTAAAATCACACTGGCATAAGAATTTTTTACGTTAGTTATATCATGTATAAATTCATCTAATTGATATTTTTTTAACCATTCATATGTGAGTTTTTTATTCCTTACTGTAAATATTTCAATTTTATAAGTTTTGGCAAGAGTTTGTAAAAATTCTTTTACCACATTTCTTGGAGCTGGAATTTGACTTTCACTAAAATTTCCACAATATGTGTTTAACACACCATCCAAATCTATTAGTAATGTTTTTGGCATAAAGCCTTCTTTCTTTTTAAATATTACAATCAGAATGTAAAAAATATTATAAACTAAAAATACTTATATTATTACATTTTGAATATATAAATACTATCCCATAGTTTTTATTTTGTCAAATAGTAACTTAGAATTTTATTAATGGGAAGAAAAATTTATAAATATGATAAGGTCTTAGCTCGAAAATTTGGACAAAAAATTGTACAGCTTAGAAAAAACGCTAATTTCACACAAGAAGAACTTGCTTTTAAAGTAAATATTTCAACAAGTTATCTTAGTGCTATAGAGCGTGGAATTACAGATACCACAATTTCAACAGCAAAAAGATTTGCAAAAGCTTTAAATACAGAACTTGCAAAATTATTTGAATTTTAGCTATTACATGTTAATCTCCGACCTACACAATTTACAAATATTAAATTTCTATTCACTCCTCACTATTCACTCCTCACTACCCCCCAATTGATTTACCCCTTGTTTGTAATATAATAAAACTATCGGAACAAGATAGCTTTTTTAGTATAAAAATGTGTAGAAATATATAGTAAATGCTAAGAATTTTGATTAATAAGGAGGTCAAATGGGCAAAATAGAAATTACACACGAAATCGAAGAAAAATGCTGCGTACATCGTGGTATTAAAGGTTCACCAGCTCCAATCCCTCAAGAAGGAGAATGGACAAAATGTAAAGAAATCAAAGATATTTCAGGTTTAACTCACGGATGCGGTTGCTGTGCTCCTCAACAAGGTACATGTAAACTAACTCTTAACGTTAAAGATGGTATCATTCAAGAAGCTTTAGTAGAAACAATCGGATGTTCTGGTATGACTCACTCAGCTGCTATGGCTGCAGAAATCCTTCCTGGAAAAACTATCCTTGAAGCTTTAAATACAGACTTAGTTTGTGATGCTATTAACGTTGCAATGAGAGAATTATTCTTACAAATCGTTTACGGAAGAACTCAATCAGCATTCTCTGAAAATGGACTTCCTGTTGGTGCTGGTCTTGAAGATTTAGGTAAAGGACTTTGCTCTATGTGTGGTACTATCCACTCTACTAAACAAAAAGGTGTTAGATATCTTTCACTTACTGAAGGTTACATCTTAAAAATGGGTCTTGATAAAAATGATGAAGTTATCGGATACCAATTCGTAAACTTAGGAAAAGTTATGGATGCTATCAAAAAAGGTGTTGATCCAAAAGAAGCTTACGAAAAAAATATTGGTACTTACGGCAGATTTGCTGACGCTGTTAAGTACATCGATCCACGTGAAGAATAGTGCAAGCAAAGCTTGCCGTTTAGAAGAGGTAAGTTTATAAGTTTATAAGAAATTAATACTTCTTCTCAACTACTAAACTTCTCAACTTCTAAACTTTAGATAAAGTTAGTAATAAATATTAAAAATAAGGAAAAACAATTATGACAGTAAAATTTGAAGGACAAGATAGACGTGAAGCTACTCTTAAAAAAGTTTTACCTGAGTATGGTTTCAAATCTTTAGAAGATGCTCGCGAACTATGTTTATCAAAAGGCATCGACGTAGATGCTATTGTTAAAGGTATTCAGCCTATCGCATTTGATAACGCTTCTTGGGCTTATACTTTAGGTTGTGCAATTGCAATTAAAAAAGGACTTAAAACAGCAGCAGAAGCAGCTGAAGCTATCGGTTTAGGTTTACAAGCATTTGCAGTACCAGGTTCAGTTGGTGACAGAAGACAAGTAGGTATTGGCCACGGTAACTTAGCTGCTATGTTATTAAGAGAAGAAACTGATTGTTTCTGCTTCTTAGCTGGTCACGAATCTTTCGCTGCTGCAGAAGGTGCTATCGGTATTGCTAGAAATGCTAATAAAGTAAGAAAAAATCCTTTAAGAGTTATCTTAAATGGTCTTGGTAAAGATGCTGCTCATATCATTGCAAGAATCAACGGTTTTACATCAGTTGAAACTGAATATGATTACAAAACTGGCGAATTAAAAATCGTTAAAGAAACTCCATTCTCAGAAGGAGAAAGAGCAAAAGTAAGATGCTATGGTGCTGACGATGTAAACGAAGGTGTTGCAATTATGATTAAAGAAGGTGTTGATGTATCAATTACCGGTAATTCAACTAACCCAACTCGTTTCCAACACCCTGTAGCTGGTACTTACAAAAAATGGTGCTGGGAAAATGGTAGAAAATACTTCTCAGTAGCATCTGGTGGTGGTACAGGAAGAACTCTTCACCCTGATAACGTTGCAGCTGGTCCTGCTTCTTATGGTATGACAGATACTATGGGTAGAATGCATGGTGATGCTCAATTCGCTGGTTCATCTTCTGTTCCTGCTCACGTAGAAATGATGGGTGTTATCGGTATGGGTAACAATCCTATGGTTGGTGCTACTGTTGCAGTTGCAGTTGCTGTTGAAAATGCTATGAAATAAGTTTAGCAATTGAAATAAAAAAATCCTCAAACATTGTTTGAGGATTTTTTTTTATAAACTTATATTAATTTTTCTAAAGATTTTTTCAATCCATTTTTTTCTATTTCACTATTTACTCTAAGATTATCAACTATTCCTCTGTAAAAATCTCTTGCGTGTGACATTTTTCTTAAATTTATGCTAGAGGTAATTACTCCTGAATTAATAAAAACAGAGTTTTCTTTCTGTGCAATTTTGATATCTTTTCCATACATTTTTGCATGATTTTCAAGAGGGGCATTATATTTATTTAGTATTTCTTGAACATAATCATCTACCTGATTTATGATTTTAACTTCAGGCTTTCTTGCTTTGAAGGAATTTTTTTGATAAGTACATTTGTTTTCATTGCATATAGGGTTAATATTCATTGTTATATTCTCCTTTTATGAATTGAAAAACTTCTAAAAAATAAATTTGCTATTAGTTATTAAAATTAATAAATGTATTTTTAATAACTTCGTAACCTTTTATTAAAGTTTTAAAATCTACTTTTTCAGCTGCTGAATGCATATTGTATACATCAGCGAGTCCTAATAAAGATGGCATAAAATATTCTCCTTTGGAATTTTTATTGTGGCAATAAATATGAGTTTCAGCTCCAGCATGAAAAGATGAGATATCATTTTTTATTCCAACTATTTCACAAGCTTTGGTATGAACTTTTTCTATTCTGTCATCATTAGCTTTTTCAAAAGGAAGTAAATGAACCTCAAATTCAATTTCAGCTACTGCTAAGCCCTCATATTTTTTATTAAATTTATTTACAATTTCTTGCATTAAAGATTTAAGTTCTTCTTCTTTTTCTACTGACGCACTTCTAATTGAATATGACGCCATTCCTAGAGTATTTATTATATTTGTTGAAGATTTTTTCATAATTTCTTCAATATAATTATTTGTTTTTATTCCATTTTCTACTATTGAAGCAACTGAATTTTGAATTCCCCCAGCGACTATAGCTCCTAGGTTACAAGAAGTAATAACACCCGTATTATCAGAATAATAGACTCCTTGAGGAAATTCAGCAATTAATTCAGCAATTAACTTTGCAGCATTTAATCTTGTTGTATCAGCAATATCAATACCAGAATGTCCTCCTTTAAGACCTTTAACAGTAATTTTAGCATTTGTATAACTTGCGCCGGAAATCTGTAATTGCCCAAGTTTATCAGCATCACAGACTAAAACATATTTTGATTTAAACTTATTAAATTCTAAATGTTCAGCACCACTCATGCCTGTTTCTTCATCTCTGGTAAATGTTATTTCAAGTCCTCCGGCAGCATCAACAATTCCATTTTTAATGTCTTTTGCAAGTTTTAAAGCACACGCAACCCCGACTTTATCATCAGCTCCAAGTGTTCTTCCTTTTGCTTTTATAAAATCGCCGTCTAAAATTAATTCAATTGGACTGTCATCTCCAACGACATCCATATGTGAAGATAACATAATCGGTTCTTTAGTCGAATCTTTTGCTGGTATGTTAATATAAACATTGCCATAATTATCACATTTTGCATTTATATCATTTTTCTTAGCAAAATTTAAAATCCACTCTATAACCTTCTCTTCTTTTAATGATGGAGATGGTATTTGAACTAATTCACAAAAAATATCTAAAACTTCATTTTCTTTTCTTAAATCTTCTAAATTCATATTATTTCCTCGTTTTCTTTTTTATTAAAATTTATTCGCCTCTAAAAAATCTTCTATTTGTGCCTTCTCCGCCTATCCTAACCCTTACAGGTCTTAGACATCTAGGACAACGTCCTACATATGCTGTACCATCTTTGTTTTTGTATAATCTTCCATATGTGTGACAACAATCAAACCATATTCCTAAAAAAGGTCTATTTATAGATTCTTTTTCATTATCTTCTGCCATTTTTTGTATCCTTTTGCTGAGTTGAAGATTTAGAATAGTTTTCTGTTATTACTATTTCTTTTTTTATAGGTTTGAAAACACTTTCTGTTAATGTATTAATATAATTTTCTGTTAAATGTGCATAGTCAAATATTATAAGTCCATTTAAACCAAATCTTCTTGCTGCATGGATTTGCTTCATTAAATCAGAAGTTGTTCCATTCATAAAGGTTACAAATAATCCTGCATATAATTTTGTACTGTTAGATTTATTTCTTAAAATTTCTTCCATTAAATTCATTGCTGTTGCATCATTACAAGTTAAAAATAATGGTGTAAAACCATCAACATAATTGTTCATAGACCAATTACGCCAATCTTGCATTTTTGTCGTTAATGCAAGTCCTCTATTAGGAAAGATTACGGTTGTTAACATAATGTTATTAGCTCTACATAATTTACTAGCTTTTTTCACAAAATTAGTGACTTTATTGGCGCGGTATATTCTCCAACTGTACCACAAATAATCGTTTGGTTTTAATGTTATGGGATCTACTCCATACATATTTTTAAATTCATTTCGTGCTATTTTAGTGTATCCCCAATTAGACATATCATAATTAGAATAACTAATGTCTAAAGATTGAGGATATCTGATGTAATCTAAATTAATACCGTCAGGTTTATAAGATACAATTATTTCGGTTAATAATTCGTATAAGAATTTTTGTACTTCAGGGTTTGCTGGATCTATAAAATATCCGTTATGTTCTGAAATAGAATACGGTATAGTTTCAGAATCTGCATTTCTTTTTTGATAATTTGCCCATTGAGGTTTTCTTGAAAGAATATACGCAGGATTTGTTTCAGGAGGTTTGTTTCCTACATAAAAAGTTTCAAACCAAATGTGAACTTTTATGCCTCTTTTATGAGCTTCATTTATCCATATTTTTAGAGGGTCAAAACCTACATAATCTTCGTTTTGTTTTATGAATCCATAATTCTCCATTGTTTTAGAAGGGAAAATTGTTTTACCGTGATAGTAAGTTTCTATGAATATATTGTTTATACCACAGTTTGTAAGTTGATCTATGACTTTTACAATATCTTTTTCTGAATAAAATGTCGGTCTTATCCAAACTCCTTTGAGTTCGTTGGATTCATATGGTATAACAGTCGACATCGCCAAATTTGCGTATTCTATTGCTCTCGAAGCATATTTCTGCGAATTGTTGCTGTCTTTTTGTGCTTTATCAATGTAGTCATTAGCTTTTGCGATATTTTGTGAGGTTCGTTTTTGATTATATTCAGAACAATTTTGTATGTAATAAAGCATCATGTTTTGAACTTCTTTTATTTTTTCTCTTGCACTGTATAAGAATGTATCAGATGTAATATAAGAAGTTATAATTTTTTTGTTCAAATCAATAGAAATTTTAGCCCCAACCATTATATTTTCATGAATCCATTTTTTAGCTTGTCCATGTCCGCTGATAACAATTCCATTAGCCGGTATTAAAGAATCTGCACCGCTTAGTGCCGTAACAGTATCTCCTACAACAATGGCTTCTGTTCCAAATTCATTTGTATTTGTTCTATAACCAAATGAAGGGGTGTATATGACAAGTTGATTAGCTCCTCTAAGTCCAGGATAACTTGCCCCTTTCCAGTTAGTAGAAAATTGAGGATCAATAACATCCACTTTAAACATAGATTGGTTAAAAATTATCTCGTTATTTTTTGGTATGTAGTTAGAGTAAATGCTTTGAGCAGAAACAATTCCACACATGATAAATATTGATAGTATCAATAAGCAAACTCTTCTTATCATCCCCTATAATCCTTTATTGTATATTATAGAACCAGAATATTATAATTACAAGAATTATTTTTGTTTATCCTTCAGCTTGATATGCCCAAGCAGAATGGTTATGAATACTCTCTAAAGATTCACATTCAACTTCAAATGAATCTATAATATCATTATTCCTCAAAAGAATTACTACATCTCTTAGGACATCTTCTACGAACTTAGGATTGTCGTATGCTTTTTCTGTTACGAATTTTTCATCTTCTCTTTTTAATAAAGGATATAACTCACAAGATGCCGATTTTTCTATATCTTTTACTAAATCTTCAAGCCAAATATGCTCATCTTCTGGATATGTTACTTTTACAGAAACAATAGCTCTCTGATTATGAGCACCATAGTTTGAAATTTCTTTTGAACAAGGACATAGAGTTGTTACAGGGACTTTTACTCCTAAAAAGAAGCGATATTCTTCGTCTTCTTCATTATAATTATCTAAGATTCCTTCAAAAAAGCAGTCATAACACATTGGGGCAGATATTCCTGTTACAGGAGATGTTTTATTAATAAAATATTTAAAATCTAACTTTAAATATCCACTTTTAGCATCGAGTTTTTGCACGATAGCTTCCACACATCCTTTTATATCAATTCCAAGTGTTTTTTTAGTTCTCCATTCGTTTAAAACTTCAACAAAACGTGACATATGAGTACCTTTATAATGTGCAGGTAAAGAAACTCCGGCTGTTGCATTTGAATATACAACAATATCGTCAGCATTTTTTCGTTGTATTTTTAAGGGTAATTCAATACCTTTAATTCCAACTTTTTGAATATCAACACCTCTTGTGTCTGATTGATTTTGAACATCTTTCATTTATATATCGATTCCTTCAAAACTTTTTTGTTCTAATGCGATTAAAAGTTTTAGAGCTGCAACTCTTTGAATTTTAGGTGGAGCATTTCTTAAAAGTTCTACTGCTTTTAACATCATAGGATCATTGTCATACCAACGATTCCCTTTGCCCTGATATGTATTTATTATGTCATAAACATGTTCTATAACTTCTCCAGCAACTTGTTCTTGAAGCTGTAACATAAATTCTGCCGCCTCACTTTTTGTTTCATCAGGAGATAATCTTAGTAACTCCAAAGCTTCTTTTAAAATAGGATCTTTGTCATACCAGCGTTTGTTAATCATTTTTTCCTCGCATTCTTTTAATTATTATTGTATTATAAAAAGTATGATATTGAAAGGTGCTTAATATTATGAAAATTTTACTTATTAATGGTGCTAATTTAAATATGTTAGGACAAAGAGAACCTGAAAAATATGGTTCTACAACTCTTAAAGATATAGAAACTCTTGTTATTGAAAAAGGTAAAAATCTTAATTGTGAAGTAGAAACTTTTCAAAGCAATCACGAAGGTGAAATTGTTGATAAAATTCAACAAGCAAAAAATGTTTATGAAGGAATTTTGATTAATGCAGGAGGTTATACTCATACAAGCGTTGTAATAAGAGATGCTATTGCTGCTGTTAATATTCCAACTGTTGAAATTCATATGACTAACATTCACGCTAGAGAAGATTTTAGACATACCTCCCTTATTTCTGGAGTTTGTATTGGACAAGTTGTAGGTTTCAAGGAACTAAGTTATATTTTTGCACTTGAAGGGTTAGTTAATTATCTTAAATAAAAACTTCCCTTGTTTGGGAAGTTATTAAATTCTCTTTCTCTCGCTCTTTTATCACTTATATAACATTTTGTTATTACCGTTTTGTATATATATAAAGTTTTATTTTTATTGCTAATTTCAATAAGTAATAATATTTTAACATTTCTTAATGTTTAAAATTTCTTGATTTTCTTTTTGAATACATTAAAATATTTGTATGATAAGAAAATTGACGATATTGCTTATAACTTTGTTTTTGAGTTCTTCTTTGTATGTTATGCCTCAAGATAATGGAGGACACGCAGGGACACCTCCAGGGTTTTATGACGATATAGATCCAAATTCTTTAAATGATGAAGATGATGAGGATATTAATACGAAGTCTTTAGAAAATACTCAGGTTGAATCTCAAGAAATAATAATTCCACAAAATTATGAGAAGACAAAACCTACAAAAAATTATTCTGATATCTATAATAGTCTAAGTGTTCCGAATTTTTCTTATTTGCATGATATTGATCCTGAACAATATTATGATATGAAAGATACAACTTGGTCAGTCTATCCTTTATTAAGACTTAATTCTCCTATATATTTTAAAACTATTACAGTAGAGCCAGGTTATTATTTACTTACACCTCGTGAACAAGATGGTGATTGGTATATGTTATTTAAGCAAAATGGTGTGGTTAAATATATAATTCCTGTTTATGAGAGAGATTATACTCAGGAATTGTTTTACGACAAACACATTCCAAAACCTAAGTTAACAACCGCACAAAAAATCCACATGGGATTTCTCGATTTTATAGGAAAATTTAAAAGTACTAAACGAAAATCTCCAATTCAAACTTATTTGGAAGTAAATGATTTAGAAAATTATTTTGTTTCGATTGTTATTTATTATGGTTCTCATAAATATTCAACAATTTTTAGAACAGTAAAATTATAAAAAAAAAGATATACTTTATTTTTGTATATCTTTTTTATTTTGGTAATTTAGGACTAAACCTTAGTAGTTTCTTCTATAGATTTATGTTTAGAAACAGAATATCTGGACTTATAATCTTCATATTTACTTATGAATTGAAGATCTTCATCTTTGTTTCTATGATTATATTCGTGTTTATCCAAAGTATTATCGTGTAATTGGATAACACTTGTTGCAATATTACCACAGTGAGCCGCAATTCTTCTTAAATCGTTTAATAAATCAGAAAACATAAAACTAACTTCAGCAGTGCAAAGCCCTTCTTTAAGTCTTTGGATATGGCGAGTTTTAACTTTTCTTATGATTTTCTTTATAACAGCTTCTAATGGCTCAACTTCTTGGGCTAATTTAAAGTTATTTGTTTTATAAGCTTCAAAAGAAACCATGAAAATTTCAGATACAGCATGTACTATAACTTTTAATTCTTCTACAGCTTCCGGAGAAAGTTTTTTATCACTTTCTTTTAACTTTTCAGCGATTTTAAGAATGTATGAAGCGTGGTCGCCAATTCTTTCATAATCTCCAATTGTCAATAATAATTGGGAAATCTTATTATTATCTTCTTCGGAAAGTTCTTTTCCTGATAATTTGATTAAAAAAGAGTCTAGTTTATCTTCATATGTATCAATTTTAATTTCATTATTTCTAATTTGTTCAGCTTTTTTATAATGAAAACTTTTTAGCATTTTGGTAGAATTAATAAAGTTGAATTCAACCATATCAGCCATTTTTATTGTTTGTCTGTTACACTCAGCTATTGCAAAAGATGGAGCAAGTAATAATCTTTCATCTAAAAGAACACTCTTATCTCTAACTTTTTTGTCCTTAACAAATACCATTGCAGATTTTTCTAAGAATTTAGTAAATGGGAATAGTAGAATTGTTGTAACAATATTGAAAATAGAATGCACCATTGCAATTCCAAACGGTGATATATCGCTTGTAACAAAATTAAATTTAAAAACAAAATTTCCTAATTCAAAAGCAGATAAGCAAATTATTACACCAAAAACATTAAATAAAACGTGAACAGCAGCAACTCTTTTAGCATTAGTATTAACACCAATACTGGAAAGTATTGCAGAAATACACGTACCAATATTTTGTCCCATAACTATTGGAATCGCCATACCATAAGTAATGCCACCAACCATTGATAAAGCTTGCAAAATACCAATTGAAGCTGCGGAGCTTTGAATAATAGCAGTTACAACAGTACCTACCACAACTCCTAAAATAGGATTAGTAAACGCGGTCAAAATATGAGTAAACTGAGGCATATCCGCTAATGGAGACATCGCATCAGTCATAACTTCCATACCAAACATTAGTATTGCAAATCCAATTAAAACCGCTCCGACATTTTTTCTTTTATTAGATTTTGCCGCCATAATCATTACAACACCAACTATTGCCATAATAGGAGAAAAGGATTCAGGTTTTAATAATCTTACGAAAAAATTAGAACTCTGAATCCCTGCTAAACTTAATATCCAAGCTGTTACTGTAGTACCAATATTTGATCCCATAATAACGCCTATCGCTTGAGATAATTTCATAATTCCCGAATTAACAAGACCTACCAACATTACAGTTACAGCTGAAGAAGATTGTACCGCTGCAGTAACTCCTGCTCCGAAAATTAAACTCTTTATCGGATTAGAAGTCATCTTCTTTAAAATTCGCTCTAACCTACCACCGGCAATCTTTTCTAAACCTGAAGACATAATAGTTATTCCATATAGGAAAAACGCAAGTCCCCCGCAAAGTGTGAATATAGAAAATATATCCATAAAATCCTTTCCTTCCAATACTAGAATACTTTCTAATGACATATATCACCAGTGTATCAAAAGGGATTTTTTTTTTCGAGTGGTAACTCTTTTTTTGTTTCAAAATATTTACAAAATTGAA
Source organism: Candidatus Gastranaerophilales bacterium (assembly GCA_944323985.1). Taxonomy (GTDB): domain Bacteria; phylum Cyanobacteriota; class Vampirovibrionia; order Gastranaerophilales; family Gastranaerophilaceae; genus CAG-196. Next base: position 59,371 of record CALUUP010000008.1, read on the forward strand.
AAAAAAATAGCATTTTGTTACAATTCTTAATAATACAGTAAAGATAAAGCAATTTTTTTATTATTAAATACTTTATATATACATAAGAGATATTTAATAAAAGAGGTATAAAATGAGTAGAGATGTTAAAAAGAGATTTACTGTAATTAGTAATGAAGAAATGATTTATAAAGAAAAAAAACGAGAGACAGATTATAATAATTTATATCAAACAAATCCTCTAACAGAAAAATTAGTAAAATTTGTAAATACATCACCTAGTAAAAAGTTTTCTGTTGAAGATTTGATAAAATGGTAAAATAAAAAAAATCAAGCGGAAAAATGGAAAAGAATGTATCAAATAAAAAACAGAATATATCTTGATTTTGATAAAACTCAAAAAAGTGGTATATGCAATTATATAAGATCGTTAGTGAAACAAAATTTAGATAAGACTTGTTCAGAAATATTGGACAAGTTTCTTGATGATGAAAAATATTATTTAGAACAAAAAGCATCAAGATTTCCTTTTTTAGAAAACATAATAGATGATAGTATTTTTTTGAACGATACAGAAGCTTATATAAAAGAATGTATAAAGTATTATGAATATAAAGAAAAACAGCGTCCGATAATTGAAGCTAATAAAGAATTTGAAAAAAGGAAACGCAAATTTTTACAAGAAGTAAAAATGTCAAAAGAAAAACCTACTAAAAAACAATTATATTATTATGATAGATTATGTAAAAAATATTCTATTGAAAAAAAAGATATAGAAAATTTGTCAAAATTGGATTTAAGAGATGAAATAGAAAGAATTTTAAATGAACATTCAAACGATTACAAAATTACTAATTGATAATGGAATAGAAGCTAATGAAGCAAAAAAAGAAATGTGTATGTTATTAGAGTATTTTTGTAACTACACAGAAAAAGATCGATTAATGGGAAAAGAGCTTACTGAAGATGATTTGAACTTAATTTATGAAAAGGTTGTATATAGAATAGAAACAAAGAATCCTATTCAGTATATAATTGGCGAAGCATATTTTATGGGAGAATATTTCAAAGTTAATACAGATGTTTTAATTCCTAGAGATGAAACAGAAATATTAGTAAGAAAAGCTATTGATATAATAGAAAAGAATGGTTTTATAGATGTTTTAGATATAGGAACAGGAAGCGGTTGTATAGCTTGTACGATTGCAAAACGAACAAAAGCAACCGTTTTGGGAGTAGATATATCTTCCGATGCTTTAAGAGTTGCATTGGATAATGTTACTAAACTAGGGATTAATAATAGAGCAGTTTTTAGAAAATCAGATTTGTTTTCAAAAGTAAGAGAAGAAGAAAAATTTGATATGATAATATCAAATCCACCGTATATTCCAATAGGAACAAAATTGGATGCTGAAGTTGAAAAAGAACCTAAAATAGCACTTTTTGCAGCGGAAAATGGGTTATATTTTTATAAAGAAATAATAAAACAAGCACCTCAATATCTAAAAAAAGGTGGTTGGTTACTGTTCGAACTTGGAATAGAAGAGTCAGAAGAAGTAAAAAACCACATGGCTGAATATTTTGAAGATATAAAAATCGAAAAAGACCTTGCAGGTATTGATAGAATTATATATGGAAAGGCAATTTAATACTTTTTATATTAATTTTCCCCTAGATTTACCCCCTTGCAAAAAAGTTTAAATTCTATTAAGATATATGTATAAATATTAAGTTTATAAATTTTTGTAAATACAAGTATTAAAGGTGGTAGCATGGCAGAGAATGAAGAATTACAAGAGATGAGCGAAGGCGAAACTCGTCAAAAGATATTAGTTGCGGATGATGAAGCAAGTATCAGAAGAATCTTAGAAACTCGTCTTAAAATGGTCGGTTACGATGTTGTAGTTGCAGAAGATGGCGAAGAAGCTGTCGAAGTTTTCAATAAAACAAATCCAGATTTGGTAGTGTTAGATGTCATGATGCCAAAGATGGACGGTTATGGTGTAACGCGAGAAATAAGAAGAACTTCAGATGTTCCAATTATAATACTGACAGCACTTGGTGATGTTTCAGAAAGAATAACAGGTTTAGAACTTGGTGCAGATGATTATGTGATAAAGCCTTTTTCACCAAAAGAATTAGAGGCTCGTGTGAAAGCTGTATTAAGAAGAACAATAAGTAAAGATGTTGTTATTCCGGCATCTTCAACAGTAGGTTCAACAGCAGGAACTGGTAAAAATGCTAAGAATATAATAACAACAGGAACAATAAAAATTGATACAGCTAGAAGACAAGTATTTAGAAAAAATGAAAGAATTCGTTTAACTGGAATGGAATTTAGCTTATTAGAATTATTAGTTAACAATTCTGGTCAAGCATATTCAAGAAATGAAATCTTACAGCATGTTTGGTCATATCCGGCTGATCATAGAATTGATACACGTGTAGTAGATGTTCATATTTCAAGACTACGTTCTAAATTAGAAGCAGATCCAACAAATCCGGAATTAATCTTAACTGCGCGTGGAATTGGTTATATGTTCCAGAGAATTAACTAATAATATAAATATTTTGAATACAACAAGAGGCTTGATAAAAATTTTTCAAGCCTCTTGCTTTATAATATTTATTTGTTATACTAGAACTTGCAAAGGTTATGGCGCCTGTCGTCAAGCGGTTAAGACCTCGGATTGTGGTTCCGATATGCATGGGTTCGAATCCCATCAGGCGCCCCATTTACAAAAGACTCCAGAGATGGAGTTTTTTTATGCGCATGATGGAGATGAAAACTGTATTTGTTTGAGTAACGTGATTAGTTTAATTTGTGTGATTATTTGGGGTAATCAGCTTTTGACGTGGTTTAGATGGGTAGGAAGAAATTAATCAAACCATTTGACCAAGCTATCGGTTAAATTACACTTTTGCTTTTGTTTTTAAGCAATTTATACTAAACTGTTTAGTTTAAGTAACAAAATTTATTGATACTTATTTAGAATTTCAATTATATCAGAAGTTCCTGATAGTGATTTAAAATAATATACTTCCTCTCCCAAGCGTAAAGCAAAATTTATAAATACAGGGAAATCGGTTTCTGATACCAAATTTTTTGAATTTATTAATATAGCTCTATTTAAAACCTTTAATACTACGCAATCATTAAAAACACATATTTTAGCAGAACCTTTTCTTTTTGTATAAGCTGATGTTTTTTTTCTGCTATATACAAAAAAAAGCTGAAATTCTCTTAATGGTTTTCCTTTTTCTTTTACTAATTTATTATATGATATAGGGAATTTTTTGTATAAAATTCTTTTATCTATGATAAAGCATAAAGCTACTATTAATATAATACCTGAAAAAATTATATAAGGATTGATGACGCCGTTATTCATAATTTTATCAATTATACAAAATTTTTTCTCCATGCAAAATAGTAAGATTAGAAAAATAGTAATATCAAATATTTTCATAACTATAACAAAGCCTCCTTAGAATATCATATCATATGTTTGAAATAAAAATAATGTGAATAAATAATACTTTTACAACATTTAACAATTGTAAAAAGACAAATGGTTTGATTTCAAATTACAGATGGTTTGATTTTTGGGTAAATTAACACACCAATTTTTCTCAAATTTCTTATCACTTTTTACCGAGTAAATTAAAATAAATTTCCACCTAAATTTAAAATTTTGAAAAATTTTTCAACACTGTCCTGTCCCAAAAATCCTGAACTGTACCAAAATACTTAAACTGTATTTAAATCCTCGCCATTTAAGGTTTTGAGACACTGTCTTTTTTTAGACATTGACGGACAGTAATCGGACTTTTTTGCCAGTTCAGGAATTTCATTTTTAGCGACTTTGTAAAGAAACAACTTAAATGATTATTTGTAACAGTAAAAACGAGTATTGGGAAAATTAAAGTTTATATTTTGTTTTTGCTAATGCTGTTGTTTTATTGGTTCCTATAAATTCTTAGTTTTAAATTTTAATAGCAAAAAATATTTTTTACGTGTTTCTATCTATATATGAGAATATTACCTGTTAATTTATCAAGTTTAAATAATTGTAAAGATTTAAACCATAATTCAGGTGCATCTTCAATATCTCAAAATGATGAGATACATTCTTCTTTTGAGTTATCTAATCATTTTTATATGCCGATTAGTTTCACTTCAAAAGATTTAGAATACAAAAGGGCTAAACAGTATTTAGATAATGAAATTTATATTAATGGTGTCCCCAGTGCTATAAAAGAATTGGATTTAAACAAGTTAAACGGCATACAAAATGGTATAAAAATATTTGATGGGTTGAATATGAAAGAAATCGCCTTTCTTTGTGATCAATTAAGTGAAATTGCGGTTTATCGCGGTTGTAGCGGTTATTGCGGACATTGCTATGTTGATGCGAAAAAGCCGATTAAAGAAGATGATCATCATATTAACAGAATGTCTTTTGAAGATTATAAGTTATTGACTGATGGTTTCAAAACTTTACGAGAACGTCTTGGTTTCTCTCCTTCTAATTATTTGTATTATGGAATTTCATTGTTTCGTGATGCTGATTGTTTGGAGATGGAATTGAAAGATAAAAAAGGTAATACCTACGATTTTATTGATTTAGCAAATATGGCAAATGATGCTTTTGATAAAAAGGTTTTATTTGATACGCATGGGTGGAGCAAATCAAATACAAAATTACAAAAACGTGCTGAAAAATTTGTTGAATATTATTCAAAACCCGAAAATGCCAATAAATTATCTCAAATAAATATCTCTATAAATCCGTTTAGTTGGCTAAATATGCAAGTTGTGAAGGCTGTAAAAGAAAAGGATTTTGAAAAAGCTCAACGTAATGCAGAAATTTATTCTTCCAGAATGGCGAATGTTTTATTTACATTCACACCGCTTTTAAAGAATAAAAAATTTGATATTATTGTGCGTGCATTTTCAGATGATTTGAATGCTGATTTTGCTGTTGGCTATAGAGTTTCTGATATTAGGAATCTTAATATGATGATTGTTTCAAATTTAGCTCAAATGTATCGCCAAGATTTGAATGGAGATAAAAGGGTTATTAAATCAAAAAAAGACATGTATGAAAATCTTGATAAGTTTTTATATCTTCTAAATTCTGAAATCGAAACTAATTTATCAGTTAGCGGCAGATTAAAAAATATTATTCCTAAGGATCATAAAAATCTTTATAATCGCCAAAAATCTATGCAATGTAGAATGGTAGATGATTATATATTAGATTTATCCAAGAATTTATTTTATAATGCTAATTTTTCAAAAACTATAGACGCTAATGGACAAATTTATATTACAAATCCATTTGCAGTTATTCCTACTCAATTAAAATTAAATCTTGAAAATAAAGATAAATTGACTGCGAAATTTGACAAAGATGAATATCCTGTTTTGCCTAGAAAATTTATTAATAATGCAGAAGATTTTAAAATGAAACAAATCGAAGCAAAAGAAAAAATGGAAAAATCCAAAGCGAAAAGAACAGCTATGCAGATAGCAAACCTTGATGATATAACAAATAGTCTTCTTACACAAAATTCACCGGAAGTACCTAAAAAGAAAAATTTCTTTGAAAAACTATTCGGCTGGTTAAAATAATTAACACTTCTAGTAAAATTTGGTAGGTCGGTTCAGTAAAACCGACCTAAATTACATTTCCGAGTAGATTGAAACAAATTTCCACCAAAATTTAAAATTTTGAAAAAATTTTTAACACTGTCCTGTCCCAAAATTCCTGAACTGTGTCTAAATTCCCGCCATTTAAGG
>CALUUP010000009.1 GCA_944323985.1 Candidatus Gastranaerophilales bacterium
ACTACATTATTCGAACAAATTGAAGCTTTTGCATCATATTGTTTCAACCGTTCGCATTCTGCAGCTTATGCTTTTGTTGCATATCAAACTGCATACTTGAAGTGCCATTATCCTGTTGAATACCTATCTGCATTGTTATCAAGTGTTTCTGATAATAAAGATCAAACTCAGTTATATATTGAAGAGGCTCAAAAATATGGTATAAAAGTTCTTCCGCCTGATATTAATCATTCATTCTTAGAATATGCTCCTGATGGAGAAAATATAAGATTTGGTTTAGCTGCCATAAAACAAGTAGGTGAACCTGTTGTTGAAGCTATTATTAAGGAAAGAGAAGAAAACGGCGAATTTAAGAGTATTTTTGATTTCTGTAAGCGTGTCGATGCTAAGTTTGTTAATAAGAAATCGCTTGAAGGACTTATAAAAGCTGGGGCTTTTTCAAATATTGAAAAAAGTCGAAAACAATTATTTGATAATATTGAACATATTTTAGATGTGACTTCAAAAGAAGCTAAAGATAGAGCAATGGGGCAAGTAAGTTTGTTCGCATCGTTAGGTGGAGATGATGAATTTGCAAATGTTCAATATCAATTAATTGGAAGTGATGCAGAGTATACTGATAAAGAAATTCAAATGTATGAGAAAGAATTTTTAGGATTTTATGTCACATCACACCCATTGTTTTCTATAAGGGATAAATTGCAATTCCTTATGACTCATAGGATTTCAGAATTAGCAGAAGTAAAAGAAGAGGAAGAAGTTACTATATGTGGCTTAATAACTGCTACAAGACAAATTCCTACTAAAAAAGATCCTTCAAAGTTTTTAAGATTTGTCACAATTGAGGATTTAACAGGAAAAGTCGATGGAGTGTGCTTCCATAGAAAATTACAAGAATATGCTGATATTTTAGTCCAAGATAACAAAGTTGTTATTACAGGTAAAGTACAGCATAGAGGCGAAGATCAAATAAGCCTTTTAATCGAAAATGTAAAATCTGTTGAAAATTCTAACATTGTAACTGTAAGCTTAAAAAAAGAAGTTAAGTATGAAGAATTGTGCGGAATAAAAAATGTTCTTGCAAAACATCATGGTGATGATCCAGTAATGTTTAAATTACCACCAGTTGATGGATATTCTACTAAAATACTTACTTCACCTATATTTTGGGTTAATTCTACTAATGATTTAGTAAATCATATGTCACAGTTGTTTAATGATAAGGTTGATATTTCAATCCGTTCGCTCGATCAACCGCTAGAAGTATAGTTTTGTTTTTATTTTTTGCTTGTACCCCAACCCTAGCCCCTTCCTCAATGGGAGGGAATGTAAGTATAAAGCAAAAACGCCCACAATAATGTGGGCGTCGTCAATTATTATAATAATTATTATTAACCTAGACCGAATGTTGGAGCGGATTCTTTTATTCCTTCGCTGCAAGCTTGTTTTAAAGATTCTAGTCTTGCTTTTGCATCTGCCATTTGAGTTTCTAATCCAGCTTGTTCTAAGTCGATATCTGTTTGTTCTGCTTCTAGTGGTGCTAAAGCTGCGTCTTGTTCTGCTTCTAATTGTGTTTTTTGTGCTTCTAACCAAACTGATACGTTTGTTTGATAATTTGATGACATTTGCTGACACATCATTTGTGCTTGAGATTGTTGATATTGTGCAGTTTTCATAGCATTCATAAATGCATCAACATCAACTTTTTTATATGTTCCATTAGCACCATACTGTCCTGTACCTTTATTATCATCGCCAATTTGTTCTTTCAATGTTCCAGACATATATTCAGTCATCATTGCTTGATATTTATTTTGATCAAATGTTGTAGAAAGTGTACCACCTTTTCCATCAGGTAATTCTATAGCTTTTCCACCATTTGCAAGCATAGATGCCATTTGATTAGCAACAAATGATGTAATACCATATCCACCCATGTTCATTGGGTTGAACATTTGGTTTTGAGTACCCAAACCAAACATATTTTGAATACCCATTGTGAATTGATTTTGAAGCATCTTAGTAGACTGTTCAAGTTGAGTCATTTTATTAGAGTACATTTTCTGTACTTTAGTAATATTATTGGCTATTCTTGACTTGCGGTTGGCAAGTTGAGAACTACGTAACACCATTTTATTGTAGTTACGTTGAAGCCTCATTTTTTCATGTAATAATAACAAGAAAGCCATTTGTGTCTACTGCCTCATATTTTTATACTCTTATATATATAAAGTATATTTGTTTTTTACAATTTCCTAAATTTAATAATTTTGTTACAAAACTTTACATTATTTTTTTTTAAATTTTGTTACAAATATTTACAGCGTATATTATAATATTTTTAATGAAGTACAAAAGATTATCAAAAGAACAAATTATAATTTCATTAGATAGGTTAACTAGATTTAAAGAAACTAAAGAGAAATACTTAAGAGTTTTTACTGATATTATTATTTCTAATTTAATTGAACCTAAAATTAAAAAATCCGAAATTTTAATGATGGATTTTGAAAAGATAAAAGATATTGCTGTAGAAATTTTTAATTGTTCTTTTGATTATAATTATAAAGATTTTTCAATAAATAAAAAATTAGCTGAGTATGAAAATTCTATTTTTAATAATGATTTAGATACACAAAAATTATTAAACAATAATATTGATTATATATCAGCTTTAAAATTAATAGATTCTGATTGTGTTATTAATTTAAAGTGGTTAAAGAGCTTAGTAGTAGAAAATAATCAAAAATTAATAAGGGAGAAGTATCTACTTAAATTCCCGATAGAAAAAGTGATATTAGTGGAGGGAATTACTGAAGAAATTTTATTGCCGGCTTTTTCAAGGTATTTAGGATTTGATTTTTATCAAAAAGGAATTCAAATTATTCCTGCAGGAGGTAAAAATCAGGTTGTTAAGATGTATTATAAGCTTCAAGAAGAATTAAAAATTCCAATATTCTTGTTATTAGATAAAGATGCAGAAGATAATATTAAGCAAATTATGCCTAGATTGCGTAATATTGATAAAGTGCATTTAGTTTCTTGTGGTGAATTTGAGGATTTATTACCGAAGTCTTTAATAGTAAAGACTGTTAATTCTCATTTTGAAAATTTTATGACAATTTCGGATAGTGAATTATTAGAATATAGTTCTACTGTTGAGAATTTAGAAAATATTTTTAAACAAAAAGGTTTGCATGAATTTAAGAAAGCAGAATTTGCAAAATTGGTAAAAGCTAATATTGATAATGATTTTGATATATCTGATGAAATTAGAGATATAATAAAAGAAATTTTTCAAAATAAAACTCTTGACAGTAAAATTTGTTCTTGATAGTATATATTTTGTGGTTAGTACACAAGCCGAAGTATGATAGGTTTATTGAAAAGTAAATAGTTTCAAATTTTTGTAAATTTGCGCTTGTAGCTCAGCAGGTAGAGCACTCCCCTTTTAAGGGATAGGTCGCGCGTTCGAATCGCGCCAAGCGCAATTTTTTGTGCTTTCTTTTCCTCTTTACATTAGTTCCTGTTTGTCTTAAACTTATAAGGTTAAAAGACTTATTTTGAGGAGATTATATTATGAAAAATAGAGTTTTATTATGTATTATGGATGGTTGGGGATTTTCTAAAGGTTCTGAACAGTATGACGCTACTAAATTATCTCATCCTGTTCATGTGAATGAGCTTATTAAAGATTATCCGTCTATAAGAATTCATGCTGATGGTGAATATGTTGGTCTTCCTGAAGGGCAGATGGGAAATAGTGAAGTAGGTCACTTGAATTTAGGTGCCGGAAGAATTGTTTATCAAGATTTGTCAAAAATTAACAATGCTATTAAAGATGGGTCTTTCTTTAAGAATGAAAAATTCTTAGAAGCTATCGAACATGCTAAAAAGAATGATTCTTCTTTACATATATACGGATTAGTTTCAACCGGTGGTGTACATTCTTCTTTAGATCATTTATTAGCTTTAATACAATTAGCCGCAAAAGAAGGTTTAACAAAAGTATATGTACATGCCTTTTTAGATGGACGTGACACACCTCCTGCAAGTGCTTGTACTTATTTAGAAATTGTTGAAAATGAACTTAAAAAATATAACTTGCCTCCTGTTGCTACTGTAATTGGTCGTTATTATATAATGGATAGAGATAATAGATGGGATAGAGTAGAAAAAGGTTATAATTGCTTATTATTAGGTGAAGGAGAAAAGGCTTCTTCTGCTATTGAAGCTGTAAAAAAATCTTATGATAAAGGTGAAACTGATGAATTTGTTTTACCGACTGCAATTGGTACGGTAGAAGAAGTAAATGCATCTAGAATTAAAGATAATGATGCTATTATATTCTTTAATTATCGTCCTGATAGAGCTAGAGAAATTACTAAAGCTATTAATTTTGTTGATTTTGACGGCTTTGATAGAAAGAAAGTACTTAAAAATATATATTATTGTACTATGACAAGTTATGAAGCTACTTTTACATACCCAGTTGCATTTCCTAAAACAAAATTAGTAAATATTTTGGGTGATGTATTAGAGGCTAATGGGGTAAATCAGTTCAGAACAGCTGAAACTGAAAAGTATGCTCATGTTACGTTCTTCTTTAATGGTGGTATTGATGAGCCAAAACCTCATGAAACTAGAAAACTAGTTGCTTCACCTAAAGTTGCAACCTATGATTTACAACCAGAAATGAGTGCTTATGAAGTTTGTGATAACGTATTAAAAGCAATTGACAATAAAGATTATGGTTTTATTTTGGTAAATTTTGCTAACCCTGATATGGTTGGTCATACTGGTGTGATTGAAGCTGCTACTAAAGCTTGTAAAGTAGTTGATGAATGTGTTGGTAAAATTGCAGAGAAATGTATAAAAGAAGGTGTTACAATGGTGTTGACAGCTGATCATGGTAATGCTGAAGTTATGGTTGATGAAAGTACCGGTAAAACACAAACTGCTCATACTACTAATGAAGTTCCTTTTGTGGTAATTAATAGTCCAAAAGAGATTACCTTAAAAGATTCTGGAGCTTTATGTAATGTAGCACCAACTGTTTTAGAACTAATGGGTATAGAAAAACCTGCTGAAATGGATTGTGATAGTTTAATTAAATAATTTGTTTTAGCATTAAAGAGAGAGGATATATGACAGATACAAAAGCTTTGGATATTGATTTATCATTAAAGAAAAATAATGTTGATGAATTCTTTTATAATCTTAGTGAAAATCCCAATGGTTTTAAAAATAAAGATTTTAGATATACATTAAGTTTAATATATCAGCTTGTTGAGGATGAATTTGAGGGGATATTTTTATCTCCTAATTCTCCTGTAAGAAATACTGATTTTTATTTAATTAATGATGGAACAGAATCTAATCCAAAGCTTTCTTTTTTCGTGACTCCTACCAACAATTTTCAGTTTTATTTAAAATCTAAGGGCTCTATGTTTAGATTTTCTTCTAAAGAAGTAAATGGTCAAATTGGCTATATTATGCCTTTAGATTTAGTTTTAGATTATTTTGGAGGTTTTGGAGAAATTGTTGATTTTTCTTCTTTGACTGAATCTTTTGCTTATTTTAATAAGTTAACACATTTTGTGATGAAATTAATAGAAAAATTATATTTTATTCCTACTGTTCATAAAAGAGAAGGTGCTGGTGGAAGTTTTTTTAGAATAGTTTATGAACCGATTATTTCTAATAAAGAGTCAGCTAGAATTATTAATGAATTAGAAAAAAATTTACCTGAAAATATTTTTATAAAAGGCAATAAGCCAAAGGATTTTGTAGAGAGATTTGTAAGAGAGTATTTAAATTATTTAATTTACAAATTTTTGGGAATAAAAGCTTATAGATTTAAAGATGTTAAATCCGGACATTATATGTTAAAAGATTTGGAGCAAAAATCTTGTTTGAAAGGTAAGGATTTAGCTGAGAATTTTGCACAATGGTTTGATGAATTATATCTCGGTAAATATGATTTAATACCATTTTTTAAGGTTAATAAAATTAGTGATGATGAATTTGAATTAAAAATACATATTAAAAATAGAAATAATAATGAAACTATTTTAATAGATGAACTTTATCAAAAAGAAGAAATTTGGGGACTTGGTACTGATGATATTGGTAAAATAGTTGAAAAGCAATTAAATTATGCTCTAAGATATATGCCTGAATTAGAGACATTATTCGAAGATGAAGATAAGCTTGCTTTAAATTTAAATTTGAATGAAGTTTATAAAATAATTGCTCAAACTGCGTATTATTTACAAAAAGCTCAAATTGAAGTTATTTTACCGGAAGAATTGACTAATATTATTATTCCAAGAGCTTCTATTAATGCAAAAGTTAAGGCTGCAAGATCAGACGATTTAATGAATATCTTTAATACTGTTTCAAGTAGTGCTATTTCATTAGATGATATTTTAGAATTTTCTTATGAGGTATCTTTGGGAGATGAAAAGATATCATTAGAAGAGTTTAACAAATTAGTTAGTGAAAGTGATGGTTTAATTCAGTATAACGGAAAATATATATTAGTTGATAAAGCTGAAGGTTTAAAACTAGTCGAGCAGATTAAAAACGCTAATCATAAGAAAATGACAAGATTAGAGTTGATCCATGCTTCTATGTCTGGTCAACTTCAAAATTATGACTTTAATTATGATGAAGCTTATGCAAATGTGATTAAAGATTTTGCAAAACCTGTTGAAGTAACTCAGCCGGAAGGCTTAAAAGGAGAATTGCGTGCATACCAACAGACAGGTTTAAAATGGCTATGGACTAATGTTTCAAAAGGTTTTGGATGCTGTATGGCAGATGATATGGGACTTGGTAAAACGATTCAAGTTATTAGTTTGATTTTAAAATTAAAAGAAGAAAATAAACTTAAAAATCCAGTTCTAGTGATTTGTCCAACTACTTTGATGGGTAATTGGATGAAAGAGTTGCAGTTATTTGCTCCGGATTTAAAAACGGAAACTTATCACGGGTTAGATAGAAAACTTAATTTGAAATGTGATGTTATTTTAACTACATATGCAATAATGAGAATTGATGTAGAAGAAATGAAAAAGAATTCTTGGGGGATGATTGTTGTTGATGAAGCTCAAAATATTAAAAATCCTGATACTGCACAGACTCTTGCTATAAAAGCTCTAAAATCTGATGTAAAAATAGCAATGACAGGTACTCCTGTCGAAAATAGATTAACAGAGTTATGGAGTATTTTTGATTTTATTAATAAAGGTTATTTGGGTTCTTTGAAAGAATTTCAAAAGAGTTACGCTGTACCTATTGAAAGGTTTAAGGAAAAATCAAGAGCTTCAAAATTAAAATTATCAGTTTCACCTTTTGTTTTGAGAAGATTGAAAACTGATAAACATGTTATTTCTGATTTACCAGAAAAAATGGTTATGAATGATTATTGTTATCTTGCTAAATCTCAAGCTATTTTGTATGAAAAAACTCTTAATGAGATGATGGAAAAGATTAGCGGATTTACTGGTGTTAATAGAAGAGGTAATATTTTTAAGCTTATTACTGCACTAAAGCAAATTTGTAATCATCCTTATCAGTTTTTAAAAACTGGTGAAATGACAAAAGAGCTTTCTGGAAAGGCTGAAAAGTGTGTTTCTTTAGTACAGAGTATTATTGATAACAATGAAAAATCTCTTATTTTTACTCAATACAAAGAAATGGGAGATTTATTAGTTAAAATTTTAGCTGATGAATGTGGTTCTGAACCTTCATTCTTTCATGGTTCTTTAACCGTACCTCAAAGAGAGAAATTGATTGAAGATTTTCAAAATAATGATGATAGAAAAGTTATGATACTTTCTTTAAAAGCTGGAGGAACAGGTTTGAACTTAACAAGTGCGACAAATGTTATTCATTATGATTTATGGTGGAATCCAGCAGTAGAAGAACAAGCTACTGATAGAACTTATCGTATAGGTCAAGATAAAAATGTTATGGTGCATAGACTTATTACTTTAGGTACTTTTGAAGAAAAGATTGATGAGATGTTAAAATCTAAAAAAGAACTTGCTGATTTGGCAGTTTATGAAGGTGAAAAAATCATTACAGAACTCTCAGATCAAGAAATTTACGATATATTCTCTTTATCAGCAGGTTAGTATGAAAGGGGTTTATGGCTTTATTATCTTCTAATCAAATTCTAAAATTATTGCCTTCGTTATTTGATTTAAATTTAATATCAAATGATATTGGGGTTAGTATTTTTAGAAAATTAGAAAAAATATTTATTTTTGATCATAGCTTTATATATTTTGCAAATCCAGATAGTTTGCAACTTAAATATTTATATAAGAATAATTTAGATTTTAAAATAGATGATGTTTTCAATATATCCGGAATGGTAAAAGATTTTGTTTTTAACAGTAGTGGAACTTGCAAATCTTCAAATGACGATTTGATAAAGTTATTGAAACTAGATAGTATTAATTGTTCTTCTTTTTTGATATCTAAAATAATGATAAAATCTACAGTATTTGGAATATTAGTTTTAGCTAAGAGGGAAGAAAATTTTTATACAAAGGATGATTTAGATATTTTAGATGCAGTTTCATCTGTAATCTCATATGTTATAAAAGATTTAGAGCTATCTAATGTTTTTAAATTACAATTAAAAGCTCTAAAAGATGGAATTATTGAAAAAAATCAAGCATATAAGACTATTAAAGAACAAAATGAAAAAATATTAGAGGCTGACAAAATTAAAAATGAATTTTTAGCTAATATTTCGCATGAACTCCGTACACCTTTAAATTCTATTTTAGGATTTGCTGACATATTGAGTGCAAAATTATATGGTGATTTAAATTATAAACAGGAAGAATATGTTAATGACATAAAAGTTTCAGGTACTCATTTATTAGGTATGATAAATGAAATTCTTGATATGTCCAAAATAGAAGCTAATGCTATGAAAATAGTAAAAAGTACATTTTGGATATCAAGAGCTATTGATGAAGCCTGTAATATTCTACAACCTTTAGCTCAAAAGAAAAATATTGTTATAAACAAAGCAATTCAATCTGATTTTGAAGTTTTTGCCGATTATACAAAAATTCAACAAATAATATACAATTTGATGAGCAATGCAATAAAGTATTCTCCTGAAAATGATGAAGTTGAGATTGCAGTGATTTGCGATGATATAAGTTATAAAATAGCAGTTCATGACAATGGGGTTGGGATTGATAAAAAATATCACGGTAAAATTTTTGCTAAATTTGTTCAATTAGATTCTGCTTATACCAAAAAGGAAAGTTCTACAGGCTTAGGACTTACTATTACTAAAGAATTAGTTGAACTTCATGGTGGAAATATATCTTTGATAAGTGAAGTAAATAATGGTTCTACTTTTATTGTTGAGATTCCTTTTTAACAAGGTCGCTATTAAAGTAGCCAACAATATATTTGAATGTATTAAGAGCAGTGTCAATATTCATAGTTCTCGGAGTGTTGCTTCTTTTTTCTTTAACTGTAATAGTATTATTTTTTAAATTAACATCTTCAAGAATATATACATGCCAAGTTCTTCCATCAAGCATTTTAGGCCCTGTTCCTATTACGAAACTATGTTGTTTTTCTTTATCCATTCTTTCAAAAAGTTCCATAACTTGTTTTTTATAACGAGTTAGATCAAAATTTAAATCTTGTTCTGCAATTACAGTAGGTTTTATTCCTGTTAAAACTTCCATAAAATGAGAAGGTGAATTTTTTTCAAATGAATAGTCATTGAAAGTATCTGCAAGTTTACAAAGCCACGGTTTTGATTTGTGTTTATTTTCATACATATCAACCGTAATATCCATACTTCTTATAATTTCATTTGGTTGGTTTTTATATAATTTTTCGTAACCATCTACAACTGCGTTAGTAGGAATTGTGTATTTTTCTTTTTGACCATTTTTATTATATAAATAACAGTTTAATAATTTTGGATTGTTATCATCATATTGAATATGTTCTTTTAAAATATTTCTTCCATTTTTTGTATGAGATAGCGTTTCTAGTGTTGTCATTAAGTAACAATCACTAAAATATTGTTTTGAACGCTTAAAATTGTCAATATCTTTATCGGATATTGCTGCTCTAAAATTTAAATTGAAATTATTCACACAACTCCACATATATATATTAAATCTAAAACATTTTTTTTATTGATAAATTATTTCAAAAATGTTACAATTATTAAGTATTATAAAGGAAAGTTAAAAATGACTAAGATATTGATCGGTTCAGATCACGGTGGTTATAAATTAAAAAATGAAATAATTAAACATTTGAAATCTATGAATATAGAAGTAGAGGACTTCGGATGTTATTCAGAAGAAAGCTGTGATTATCCAGAAATAGCTAAAAGCGTTGCAGAAGCTGTTTTAAAGACAAATGATAAGGGGATTTTAGTTTGTGGGACTGGAATTGGAATGTCCCTTGTTGCAAATAGGTACAGGGGAATAAGAGCTTCTCACTGTACTGATACTTTTACTGCAAGAATGACAAGAATGCACAATGATTCTAATATCTTATGTTTAGGTGAAAGAATTACCGGAGTAGGTTTAGCTTTAGATATTGTCGATATTTGGCTAAAAACTGATTTTGAAGGCGGAAGACACTTAAGAAGAATTAATATGTATTAATTGGAGTTTTAAATGGAAAAAGAAGGGTTGAGTTCTTATAAATTTGCTTGTGTAGTAGCTAGATTTTTAGATGATAAGATCGCAAAAGATTTGTCAATACTGAATATTAGCAATGTCTCGTCATTTGCTGATTATTTCGTAATATGTTCTGCTCAAACGAATACACAAGTTAAGGCTCTGACTGAAAATCTTGCAGATAAGGTTAAGTCTACTTTTTCAAGATTACCATTAGGACGCGAAAATGATATAAAAAATCGTTGGAATTTAATAGATTATGGTGATGTTGTAGTGCATATATTACATCAAGATGAAAGAGAAGCTTATGCCATAGAAAAATTTTGGAACCATGCTTTTAGTATTCCACGTGAAACTTGGTTAGAAGAGTCAAAAGAGTATTCAGAATATAATAATGTTGAAAGATAAAATAATGGATAAAAAAGAATTAAATAAAGCAATTGAAAAAACTGTTTTAAAGATGGCTTTAGAGCCAAAAAATACTGAAAATTATCATGAATTAGCAAAGTATTACGCTATGGATAATCAATATGAAAAAGTTATTTCTGTCTATGAAAGCCTTTTAGAAATTGATCCAAAAGATTTACAGACACTTTTAAACTTAGGTAGCATATGGTTTTATTCTAAAGAATATAAAAAGGCTTTACAATATTTTAATCAAGCAATGATTGTGAATCCAAGTAATTATCTTGTTTATTATAATATGGCAAATACTTATGCAGAATTAAAAAATTTCTCTAAAGCATTACATTATTATAATAGAACTTTAGATTTTAATTCTCAAGATCCTGAAGTTTACAATGCTATTGCTCTTCTATATCATGATTTTGAAGATTATGTTGAATCTAGAGCATATTATGAAAAGGCTTTGTCAATTGATCCTGAAAATTTAACTGCATTGGTTGATTTAGGAAATGTATGTTTTAAATTATTTGATTATGATAAGGCTTTAGAATATTATTATAAAGTTTTTGAATTGGCTCCTGATAATAAAACAGTGGCTTTATGTATTGCAAATACATTAGCTATTAATAAAAACAAGGAGAAATGTTATAAATATTTTGAAAAGGCTTTAGAATTACCAGGTGATAACTATAAAGCTTACATTTGTTATGCTATAGCTAAATCAGACTTTAAAGACTATGAAGATGCTATTGAACTTTATAAAAAAGCAATAGAGATTAATCCAAAAGAGCCTAATGCATATATATTAACAGGTAATTTGTATTCAAATATAAAGAAATATAAAGAAGCAGAAGCTCAATATAAAGAGGCCTTAAAAATAAATAAATTAGATCCTAGCATATATGTACTTATTGCTAATGTTTATTATATGAATAATGAAATAGAACGTTCAATATATTCATATAGAGCTGCTGTTAATATGCGACCTGAGAATGATGAATATAAATTAGTTTTTATTCAAGTTTTAGAAGATTATGTAGAAGAATTTAGAAAAGGAGATGTCATTGCGTCCTTCTAATGAAATATATCCAATAGAAAGAATTATATCTGCTGCATCATATTTAACTGCTGGTGGAGCCGGTTTTGTATGGCTCATTATAGCTGCAGTTTTAAGAAAAAGAGTTACTCCTTTTTTAATGTATCATATATTACAATCGATTTTTTTATCAATTCTATACTTTCTTGTAGCAACATTTGCAGAGTTAATATATGTAATTTTATATAGAATACCTCTAATTAATGCAATTCCATATATTATAAATATGCCATTGTCTTTTTTATTTAATTTATCTGTTATACAAACTATTACTACAGCAATAATATTATACCTTGCAATAACATCAGCGATGGGACTTTATAGTTATTTACCTTGGGTGTCTGATATTATTAACATTAATACTGGTAGAAAATAATAATCATAATACCATTGCTAAAATCATTAATAACATAGCTCCGATTTCCATCACAGTAGACATTCTTTGATTAAATTTATTTGAATCATATTTACTTGATGATTTTTGTGCTTGGTTTACACTATTAAGTCTTTTTATTCTAGTTGTAGTATCATCATTTGAAAATTCAGTCCCAAATGTTTCGTATTCCATTTGCGCTAATTCATCATTTAGATTAGGATTATAATAGTTTTCATTTAAATCAGACGCTCCTCCTGTAAAATCACCATAATTAGTATATGGACGAGTATAATTTCTTTGACCATAAGGCATAGAAAATCTACTTTGTCCGGTTCCGGCTAAATCAAGAGAACTAAGAGCATTGTCATCATAATAGTGTCCATTTCCGAAATAACTTCTATCACCTTCAAAACTATCACCTTTAGCAATTGTTTCAGGCATAACTTTCGCTTTTATTCTATCCATTCTTGTTGAATAATCATCAACATCGTAGATTTTTCCGAATAATTTTTTTTCAATTGTTACAATTCTTGTATGAAAATCTCTGTTTTTATAAGTTTGATTAAACAGTTTTTGTTCTATTTCATTAACTATAGGATAATTAACACTATTATCTGCAACTATTTCATCTTCTTCTTTAAAAGTATCTTCAACAGGAGGAATTTCTAAGCCTATTACATCTGCTGATATATCTGCGGAAAGTTTTTTTATTCTAGTATTTATATCTCCACTAGAAATGTTTCCGTAAATGCTTTTTTCTAATCGTTCAACTCTTTTTTGTGTTGTATCTTTATTATATTCATAACCATATATATCATTTTCAATTTTAGATAGATTATTATCTTTTGTTGCCGCATAACTTGGCATATATAAAACAAAAAATGATGAAATATATGTAATTATAAATAAATATGTAAAAAATTTTTTCATAGTCATATCACCTTGATACAACTATAAACTTTGTCTAAATTTCTTACTATTCAACTGATTATTTAAAAAAATAATTAGCAATTTTAATAATATGTACTAATAATAATATGTAATTTTATTTATTAGTTATTAATTTTTACTAGTATAATTGTTTATATATAAAGTTTTGCAAAATCTAAATCACTTTTTATAGTGATTTTAATATTTGTATAACTGCCATTAACAATATATACAGGAATATTTAATTCTTCAAGCATAGAACAATCATCAGTATAATTGCCATCAATTAATTTTTCATGAGCTTCTTTAATAAGTTCTGTTTTAAAAGCCTGTGGAGTTTGTGTATTATATAATTTTGAACGATCAATTGTTCTTATTATTCGGCCATTACTATCAACTTCTTTTATAGTATCAGTTGTTTTTGTCATTACAGATACAGCATTTTTGTCTAAAACATGTTCCATAACATATAGAATAGTATCTTTTCTAATCAATGGTCTAGCTCCATCATGAATGATTACATAATCATTTTTAACTTCTTTTAGAGCATTATATACAGATTTTTGACGAGTATTTCCACCTTCTATTATTTTTATTTTAGGATTTTTAAACATGTTATTAAACGTATCAATAATTGTTTCATTAGCTGGAATTATTATTTCAGTTATATTTTCAATGTCTGTAAACTTAGAAACAGTTTCTTCTATAACAGTTTTATCTTTTATATACTCTAATAATTTGTTTTTATTTCCATATCTCGATGAAGTACCACCTGCTGTTATTATTACTGAAAATTTATTATTATACATATTTTTATCCTCCAAAATGGTCAAATGTCTTTAATTCTTCATATCTATAATATTTTTTATCATTTATTTTTATAACAAAATCAGATTTATCTATGACTTCTCCTATTATTTCATAATTATTAATTTCTTGTAAAAAATCTTTTGGAACTGCTGCGACTAACCTGTAATCTTCCGAACCAAATATGCCTTCAATATTTTTACAAATAATAGATACATTGCTGCATTCTGCAATTTTAAATAAAGCATCAGCAAGCCCATCTGAGCAATCCATCATTGCATAGTCAGTTTTAATTTTTCCTGCAATTTCCTCAGAGAATTCTAGATCTAAGTCCGGTTCTATATGGTAACTAGCAAATTTAGGATTTGATATTTTATTTAAAAGTTCATTAAGTCCCTTTGAACTTAATCCAAATTTATTTATTGAATTTTTAGATACAATAATTACATCCTTCGGTTTTGCATTTTTTCTTGAAGAAATTTTTCTTCCAGAAGTTTTACCAATAGCTGTAATAGATATAAAAATTTTATCACTCCCTGTAATATCTCCTCCAATAATTTCTACTGTTTTCATGCAATCTTTAGCACCTTTATAGAAATCTTTTATAAATTCTTCAGTAGTACTATTAGGTAAAGATAATGAAATTGTTAAGAAAGCAGGAATCGCGCCTGAAGCTAGTATATCACTGATATTTACAGCAACAGCCTTATAACCTAATTGATAAGGAGTATACCATTCTTTTTTAAAATGAATATCTTCAACTAAACTATCTTGTGTAACAACAATACCCAAATCTTTTATATAAGCACAATCATCACCAATATATTTAGTTCCAATTTCATTTTTTATAATATTTAAAAAATCCTGTTCTTTCATAGCTGTTATAAATAAAGCGGGTTTAAAACCCGCTTATTCGAATTTAGTTTTCCACCTTTTTGAGAGTAGGAAATGCAATAACATCTCTTATAGTAGGCGAGTTTGTCAGCAACATAACAAGTCTATCTATCCCCATACCCATTCCTCCTGTTGGAGCTAGACCATATTCTAGAGCATTAATATAATCTTCATCAATAGACATAGCTTCTTCATCACCATTTGCTTTAGCTAAAGCTTGAGCTTCAAATCTGTGTCTTTGATCAATAGGATCTGTTAACTCTGAAAATGCATTTGCTATTTCCCAACCATTAACTCTTGTCTCAAAACGTTCAGTAAGTCTATCATTATCTCTATGAACTTTTGCTAATGGAGAAATTTCTCTTGGATAGTCAATAATGTGAATTGGCTGAATTAAAGTAGGTTCAACTTTATCTTCAAACACAGCCTCAATGATTTGTCCCCAATTCATTTCTTCATCAACTTCTACATGCATAGATTTAGCTTTTTCATAAGCTTCTTTAGCAGTAAAGAATTCGCCAAAGTCTACCCCTGTATATTCTTTAATAGATCCTATCATGGTTTTTCTATCCCAAGGAGGAGTTAAGTCTATTTCATTTTCGCCATATTTAATCTTAGTAGTTCCAAGAACTTCTTGAGCAACATAAGCTACTAAATTTTCTGTCAAAGCCATCATTTCATTATAATCAACATATGATTGATATAATTCTATCATTGTGAATTCAGGATTGTGTCTTGTATCAATACCTTCGTTTCTAAAACATCTTGAAAGTTCAAAGATTTTTTCACTTAAACCGCCAACCATAAGCCTTTTTAAGTGCAACTCAGGTGCAATTCTCAATGTTAAATCCATATCAAGAGCATTATGATGCGTAATAAAAGGTCTAGCATTAGCACCGGAAGCTTGAGTATGTAACATTGGAGTTTCAACTTCTAAAAAGCCTTGTTTAGTTAAATATTCTCTAACTTTCTGTATGATTAAACTTCTTTTTCTAAATGTATCACGAGTTTTTTCGTTAACTATTAAATCTACATATCTTTGACGATATTTAGTTTCCGTATCCGACATTGTATGATAAGATTTAAGTTGTTCTAACTTTTCTTCACTAATTTGCTTATTTGGAAGTGGTAATAAGGATTTTGAAAGCATTTTGAAATTTTTAGCTTTTATAGAGAGCTCCCCTCTTGGAGTTCTTCTTATAGAGCCGTAAAATCCGAGAATATCGCCTATATCAACAAGCTTAAGAGTCTTTACCATTTCAGGATCCATGTTTTCTTTATGAGAAAATATTTGGATTTTTCCTGAAGCATCCATTAAATCAATAAACATTCCTGAATTTCTAATAGCCATCACACGACCTGCTACAGAATAAAAATCTTCAGTTTCTTCTCCTGCAGGTAAATCTGCATATTTTTTTTGTAAATCAGCAGCATCTATATCTTTATCAAATGAATATGGATATGGATTAATTCCCTTATCTGCTAATTCTGCTAACTTTTGGATTCTATTTTGTCTTATAGTTTCTTTAGCCGAAATTGGCTCATGTGTTTGTTGTGTCATTTATATTTCCTCTTCACTTATTTCTTTCTTTATAATATCACAAACATATTTCTTAAATTATTACTTCATAAACCTTCATATAATTATTTACAAAAATCAATTAATCTGTTATTATTATTTTGTAAATAGTTTCTTAAAAAGAACGGCAAAATTTCCCGTTCTTTTTTTATTACTAAAGAAGGAGTGGTGGTATGAAACAAGAAATTAATAGGTTCGAAATATTAAATAAGATTACCCCATTAATTGAAAATACTGCTATGAGATATAATCTCATTCCTATAGAAATCGAGTTTATAAAAGAAAATCATAAATGGTTTTTAAGAATATTTTTATATTCGTACGAAAAAGATATAACATTGGAAGATTGTGAAAATGTTACAAGAAGTCTTAATGATTTTTTAGATGAATTAATTCCTGTAAAATATTATTTAGAGGTTTCATCACCTGGCTTAGAAAGAAAATTTAAATCTGATAAAGAATTTTTGATATTTAAAGGTAGAAGAATAAGTTTAAAACTAAAACAAGCCTTAGATGGAGAAACAGAAAAAATTTTCAAAGGAGAGATTCTTGACTGGGACGATAATCTTGGTTTAAGAATTCTACGATTTGATGACGGACAAGAATTACAGATCCCTAAATCAAATATTCAGTCAGCAAAATTATATATAGATTAAGGAGAATAAATTATGATTAAAATTGGAACAGCGTTATTTGAAGCTTGTGAAGAATTAGAAAGAGAACGTGGAATCTCTAAAGAAGTTTTAATAGCTTCTTTATGTGATGCAATGGTTGCAGCTTATAAAAAACATATGCATGTGAAAGAAGCCGCTAATATTGAAGCTATTTTAGACGAACAAACTGGTGAAATAGGTGTATTTAGTACAAAAACTGTTGTAGAAACAGTTGAGGATCCTGATACACAAATTTCTTTAGAAGATGCTCAAGAAATCGATGAAGATGTCGAAATTGATGATGAAGTTAAAATAGAGGTTACTCCTGAACAATTCGGTAGAATTGCAGCTCAATCTGCTAAACAAGTTATTACTCAAAGAATTAGAGATGCTGAAAGAAATAATATATTAAATGAATTTCTTGAAAAGAAAGGGACTTTAACAACAGGTATTATTCAAAGAGTTGAAAATAGAAATGTTATTGTAAACATTGGTAAAACTGATGCAATTATGCCTCAAAAAGAACAAATTCCTCGTGAGTATTATAAACCTGGTAACAGAATAAGAGTTTTTGTTTTAAATGTAAAAGAAACAAATAGATTACCACAAGTAATCGTATCACATGCTCATCCTGAAATTGTAAGAGAGCTATTTGAACTAGAAGTTCCAGAAATTGAAGATGGAATTGTTGAAATAAAATCAATTTCTCGTGAAGCAGGTTTTAGAACTAAGATTGCAGTTTGGTCTAATGACCCTGAAGTTGATTCAGTAGGAGCTTGTATCGGACCTAGAGGATCTAGAATTCAAACTATTGTAGGTGAATTAAAGAATGAAAAAATTGATATTGTAAGATGGTCTCCTGACCCTGTTGAGTATATTGTAAATGCAATATCTCCTGCTAGAGTTGTTTCTGTTGATATTATGACTGATGATGAAGAAACAAAAGATGCTTTAGTAGTTGTTCCTGATGATCAATTATCATTAGCAATCGGTAGAGAAGGTCAAAATGTAAGACTTGCTCATAGACTTACTGGTTGGAAAATAGATATCAAGAGTGTTTCTCAAATGGAAAATGAAGAAGCTTCTAAAGTTTCTAATTATGATTATCAAGATGATATTGATGAAGATGATGAAAGAATTGTTGATTCTGATGAAATTCAAGAAGAAATTGAAGAAGAAATGAATCAACAAGAATATGATGATGAAGATATTCAAGAAAGTGAATCTGAAGATATTTCTACAGAAGAATAAATATAGTCATTTAAATAAAAAATAGGTGGATATAAATTATCCACCTATTTTTTCTATTTTTTTATATAAATCAATTATTTCCGCAGACATATTTTTAGGAATAATTATTTTTATTTTTACTTTTAAATCTCCAAAACCATTTTTTTGAGGAAGTCCTAATTGTTTTAATCTTAAAGATTGACCACTAGAAACTTCTTTAGGTATTTTTATATTTATTTTCCCATGTAAAGTTTCTAGTTCTTTAGAGCATCCTAAGACCGCTTCAGGAGGTGTAATCTCGATTTCTTTAATTAAATCATTACCCTCAAAATCATATTCACTATCTTTGAAATGAATTATTAGATATAAATCGCCTTTATTACCAAAACTATCAGTTTTACCTTCACCTTTTAATCTTACTTTTTGACCCTCTTCTATTCCTTTAGGCAATTTAACTTTTACGGTTTTATTATTTGAAACAATCCCTGTTCCTCCACAATTTGAACAGTAACCATTACCATTACATTGAGAACATTTTTCAATGTTTTTAAAAGTAACATTAATAGGCTTATTTTCAAAAATTTCTTTAGCTGTTACATTTAAATTTTTAATTATATCTAAATCTTCAGGTTTATTACTACGTTTTTGATTATTTTGAGAAGCTCTTCTTGTAGATTGATTAAAATCAAAATTGTTAAATTGGGCACCATTGATATTAACTCCTCCGCCCATCATATCGCCAAATAGAGAACTGAAGAAATCAGAAAAACCATGCCCACCAAAATCAAAACTTTGAGCTCCGCCTTGATTAAAATTAAAACTAAAATTTTCAAAACCAGGCGGAGGCGTATAATCTGCACCTCCTTGCCAGTTTGCTCCAAGACTATCATATCTTTGTCGTTTTACCTTATCTGAAAGAACTTCGTAAGCTTCATTTATATCTTTAAATTTTTCTTCCGCCTCTTTTGTTTTATTTACATCAGGATGGTATTTCCTAGCTAATTTTCTATATGCGGATTTTATTGTTGAATTATCTGCGTCTCTTGAGACTCCAAGTATTTCATAATAATCTTTATATTTCATATATTTTCCTTCTTTTTTCTTATAATAATACAAAAATTTATAATTCTTAATATTTTTAATCTTTTTTTAATAGTATTATTTTGTGATAAAATACAAGCTATAGAGGAAGTATAAATTTATGGATATAAAAAAGATTTTATTTAAAACTAATTCAATTGATGTTGAAAAGGCTCTACCAGATGCTATTGTAATGTGCAATAAAGAAGGAAAAATATTATGGGTAAATGATGTTGCAGCTGAAATTTTTGAGACTTCAAAAATGCATTTACTTACATCTAATATTTCAGATTTTTTAGAAAATTCAATGAATTTGATATCAAGTTCTATAATTTTACATAAACCAGTTATTACAAAATTACTAAGTAAAGAAGTATATTTTGACATGACTGTTAAAGAAATCGAAGAAGGGTTTGTCTTAGATTTAAGAGATTCTATATTTGAAAACAAACATCTAAGTAATAACGAAACTGATGATAATGAATCGATTAATAAAAATAAAAACAATTTTTTATTAAAATTATCAAATGATTTAAAAGCTCCTATTCAGTCTATAGTAGGGTTTTCACAAGCTATGGCAGATGGTTTAGGTGGACAGTTATCTGAACAACAAGAAAAATATATTAAGATAATTAATAAAAATTCTACTGAATTAATGTACTTTATTGCAAAATTACTTGAATTATCGCAAACAGAACAAGAAAATAATATACTAGATAAAAAATTATTAGACATAATAAATCTTGTTAACAATACTATTCGATTTAATGAACAATTATATAAAGGTAAAGATGTAAAAATATCATTAGTACAAAATGATAATTTACAAAAAATGATTTCAACTGATGAAAATTTGGTAAAAATGATTATTCAAAATATTTTAGAAGTAATTTTAAAATCTGTAGAAGTTGGAGAAATTATAATAGAAATTTCTACACCGGAACAAGATGAAATTAATTCTAAAAATCTAATATTAGGAGAATATACCAAAATATCAATATCTAGTTCTTCGTTTTTATTATCAGAAAATGATTTAGAATGTATTTTTGATCCTTATAAAATTTTAGATTCTTCAAATAGAAAAAATATTTTAAGAGCAATTGTTCTAGCAAGTGTAAAAAATGTTATCCAAAAGTTAAATGGCATTATATGGGTAGAATCTCAAATATTAAAAAATACAAGTTTTAACATTATAATTCCTTCAAAATAAGGAGCAGGAATGAGCAAAGTTATTTTAAAAAATCTTGTAAAATCCTATGACGGTAAAAATAACATAATAGACAATATCAATCTTGAAATTAGGGATAAAGAATTTATTATATTGGTCGGTTCATCTGGTTGTGGTAAATCTACAATTTTAAGATTAATCTCCGGTTTAGAAGATATAACTTCTGGCGACATATTGATTGATGATAAAATTGTAAATAATGTTCACCCAAAAGACCGTGATATCGCTTTTGTTTTTCAAAGTTATGCTCTATATCCTCATATGAGTGTATATGATAATATTGCATTCGGTTTAAAAATGAGAAAATATGATAAAGAGGTTATTAATACTAAAGTTATAGAAGTTGCAAAAGCTTTAGGGTTGGAAAATTTATTAGACAGAAAACCTAAACAATTATCTGGCGGACAAAGGCAAAGAGTTGCACTAGGAAGAGCTATTGTGAGAAATCCTAAAGTATTCTTAATGGATGAACCTTTATCTAATTTAGATGCTAATTTAAGAGTTAAAATGAGATCAGAAATAAAAAAATTACACAATAAACTAAAAACTACGTTTATTTATGTAACTCACGATCAAACAGAAGCTTTAACAATGGGAGATAGAATTGTCATTTTAGACAAAGGTCAAATTCAACAAATTGATACACCTGAGAATATTTATAACAATCCTAAAAATAAATTCGTTGCAGGTTTTATAGGACAAATGAATTTTATAGATATCATTATTAAAGATAAAAAGTTTTGTATAGAAAATAAAACAATCGAAATAGATAAAAATTTAACAGGAAATTATATACTTGGAATTAGACAAGAAAAAATGACAGAAGGAGATATCGAAATAAAAGTAACTCCAGAAATAGTTGAAATGACTGGGTCTGATAAGATTGTATATTTTAAATTAAATAATTGTGAATGTTCTGCAAAAATCTCTTCTAATACAATATTTAATGAAAAAACTTTAAATTTATATCTGTCAAAAAGCAATATGTATTTTTTTGATAATTTTGGAGAGCGAGTTTAAAAATGAAAAAAAAGTATAAAAATATTTTTATTATATTTATATCACTAATAATTTTTTGTATCACAATATGTTTTATACCTATAAATGCTACAAAATTAATACCTTTAATTGAAACACAAGTAACCAACGAATATGGTGTTGATGTTCATATAGAAAAATTAATTTTTCGATTTGGTCCTACTTTAAAATTAAAAGCTCCAATAATGCATGTTCTTTATAAAGACGGAAATAAATTTTGTCAATTTGATAATGTAAAATTTTATATTTCTTGGAATGAAATACTAAAAGATGAAATTGCTATAAAAAGAGTGTATGCTGATAAATTTATTGTAAAAGCATCTTCTTCAGATAAATATTTATCTTCATTAATCTCAAAAATTTATAACAAAGATTTTAAAAATTCTCCTGATATATATTTTAAATATTATGACATTAGATATAATGATAATACAATAAATAAAAATTTAAAAATTTCCGGTCATGATTTAAATATAACCAAAATAATGGCATATAATAATTATAGACTCTCTGCTATAGGGAATTTTTATATAAACAACAATAAATATATTTCGTATGACTTATCAATTAACCCAAATATTAATATTGATAAAAATAATAATAAAATTTATAAATTTAATTACAAAGATTTTATTAAGCAAGTAGAATTATTAAAATTTCATTCTGATATTATTGCGGATTTAAAAATATATAAATCATTAGATGGAAATAATCAGATTTCAGGATTAGTAAATATTGACAACATTTCAGTATTGGATCCAAAAAATAGAATTCCAAAAAGTTTTATATATTTAACTTTTTTAGGAGACAAAATAGGAGTTTTATCTAATATTTATGCTTCTAATGATAAAAAAATATATATTGATGGTGTTATTAATAATTCTAAAAAATTTAGTATAGATTTAAAAGTTAAATCTGATGAAATAAAATTAAACGATTTATATGAAAAACTTAAATTAATTGCTGATTTTTCATATTTTAAGGAAATAGCAAGTATCTCCGGAATATTAAAAGCTGATTTCACCTTAAAAGGAGATATAAATAAGATAAAATCGTGTGGTTATTTAAAGATTAGTGATGGAGCGATTTCTTCTCGAGGTATTAATATACATAAAATTAATTCTGATATTGATTTTTCTAATAATACAATTACTCTTACTAATATGATTGGTTATGTTAATAATGCCCCTATATTAGTGAAAGGAAAAATTGATAAGAATATAGATATTGAAATTTTAATGAATAAAGTAGATTTAAAACATTTATGTCCTGAATTTTTTGGAATAAAACAAGGCGTAATATCTTTAGTTGCAAATATAACAGGAACATTCGATAATATTACACATAAAGAAAATTTACAAATCGAAAATTTAAATATAAAAGATAAAAATTATTCTCTAACTCTTTCTACATTAAAAATTGATACAAATAAAAATAATGTAGCTTATATTAATAACATTATAATCAATCCAGTAGCAACAGAATTAATAAAAATCCCAACATTAAAAATATATGTTGACAAAGATAGTATAACAATTCCTGATACAAATATTTTTATGCCGAACTCAAAATTTACGGCTAAATCAGATATATTGAACTATAATTCAAATGATTTAACTTTTAATTTTAAATTAGATGGTTTTTTAAATTCTAGAGATTTAAAATCTTTAAAAACCAGTTCATATATCTATCCAATAAAATTAAGAATTAATGGAAATAAAAATATTCAAAATATTACATCTCAATTACTATTTGAAAAATCTTCACTATTTGAAGAACCTTCTTTAGTTAATTTTATTGCAAAAATAGAAAATAATATTCTTAAAATTGAAGACTTATCAGTATTGCCATACAATGGTAAATTTTTTGGAGAATTAAAAAATAATGTAAAAGGGAATAAAAAAATAATTATTACTGGAAACATAGAAAACTTAAATAAGAATCCAATGTTTAAGAATTTAAGAATTTTTATTCCACAACAATTGAATTTAACATACGCTGACACAATAGTACAAACTAAAGGAGATTTATTTGTAAATGGTAAAATTACATCTCCTAATATTGTAGGACAAATTCTTATACAAAATTTAATAAATCAATTTTTAGAATTGAATGCAAATAATATAATTGTTGATTTTAATAAAAATATAGTTTTAGTAAATGCCCCTTCTGTAAAAATTGCGGATTCATATTTAAGTTTAAATTCAACTTTATCAACAGATTTTTCAAACTGTTTAACAATTAAAAATGCTAATATTAAATCTAAGTATATTAATACTGATACAATTTTAATGTACAAAGATAACCCATTATTAAAAGTATTACCTGTAACAATTCAAAACGGTAAATTTTATTCTGAAAAAGCAACTTTATCCATATATAATAATCCATTGTATTTATCAGCAGTAAATTCTGATTTTGAATTAAAAAATAATTGTTTAAAATTAAAAAATATTTCTTCAGAGTTATTTAATGGTAAATTAGCAGGAAATATAGATTTTAATCTAAAAGATGAAAATTTTAAATCTAATATTCAAGCAAGAAGTATTAGTGCAGCACCGATTTTTGATGTAATATCATTTAAAAAAGGCTCTATAAGTGGTGTAATGGATTTTGATGCAAATTTATCAGGGAATTTATCTTCTAAAAATTCTTTAGCAGGTAATATAAAATTTGTAGTTCATAACGGACGAATGGGAACCTTAGGGAAATTAGAACATCTACTATATGCACAAAATGTTATTGCAGATAATATGTTAAGAACATCTCTAAGTGTTGTAATGAAAGCAATAATATTAAAAGATACAGGATTATTTAAGTACTTGCGTGGAGATATAAATTTAAAATCAGGTATTGCAAATATTAACATGTTGCAATCTCAAGGACCTTTAATGAGTTTATTTATA
Organism: Candidatus Gastranaerophilales bacterium; assembly: GCA_944323985.1. Classification (GTDB taxonomy): domain Bacteria; phylum Cyanobacteriota; class Vampirovibrionia; order Gastranaerophilales; family Gastranaerophilaceae; genus CAG-196. Next base: position 24,914 of record CALUUP010000009.1, read on the forward strand.
AAAGGAGCATACAACACATTAAATGATAATGGTAAATTAATTGTTTTAGGTCGCTTATCTGATGAAGTTATATCAGGTTTAGGTGCATTTGGTGAATTCTCTTGGAATAAACTTTTAGTAATGCTAACAGGAGAAGATGTTAAACATAATATATATCTTGAAGACATCGAAAAATTACCACAATTACCAATGAAAAATACAAAAGAGTTTAGAAGTATTATAAATGGTCCAGTAGAAAGTCCAAGTTCTGTAATTTTATTTAATTGGATTTCTTATTCTGAAAAATCTTTTAGACAAAAAGATGTACCAATGACTAATATTAAAGTACCGGATTTTGTTAATAATCTTCCATATTAATTCTAATTTAATTTAATTGTATGAATTTAAATTCTTGTATTTTGAGATTATGTTATTTATAATGAATATTATGGATTTATTAAAATCAGGACAGAGAGCGAGTATTTTTTTTCAAAAAGAAGATAACATAGTAGAAATATCATGTTATATAGATAAAATCTATGATGACAGGTTAGTATTGGAGCTACCTCAATACTTTATGAGGTACATAGAATTTTTATCTGTAGGCAAAGCTTTAACTGTAAAAATTTTTTCCAAAATTGGTACAATAGATTTCAATACAGTAATAATTACATCACCATTAGAAGATGAATTCTCTATTGAGTTAGATTATAATGCAATAAAACTAACTCCAAATTCAGAAATACCTTCTATCGAAGCACTTGAAACAATTATTATTAAAATTGATGATGAAAATACTTTAAAAGAAAGAACGTTTCAATTATCAACATCTTTTATAAAATTTTACAGCGACAAGCAGCTTAAAGTTGGATCATCATACCCTTGTGAGCTGATATTTTCTGATAATTATGGTAAAATAGAATTTACAGTAACATTGACAGAAGTTGATCCAGTTTATGATAATGAATATACTGCAGTATGTTCAAAAATGACAGAAGAAGATCGACAAAAATTACTCTATTATATGTATTTATATAGTAATAATATGGATTAGGATTTAAATATGAAAAAGACAATTGATAATAATTTAGAAAAGAAAAATAAGAAAAACAAAATGTTTGATCAGATAGAACGTTGTCGTTTAGATTTACAGAAAGATCCCACTAATCCTAATTTGCACGTTAGGTTAGGAGATTTATACTTAAAATGGCATTTAGATATATTTAATGCTTGTCAATACGTTGACGAAGCTATTACAGAATATCAATTAGCTATGGAATCGTTAATTGATTCTCACGAAATTTTATATAAATTAGGAATAGCTTTCTTTCATAAAGGGGATTTAGATAAAGCTATTAACTATTTTACATTAGCACTAGAAAAGAAAAACAATTATTATGAAGCATATTATATGCTTGCAGAAACATTTGTTAAAAAAGCTCATTTTACAGATGCAATTGATGCTGCAGAAGCCTCAATTATATGCTCCAAATTAAAAACGTCAAGTGCTCATTATTTATTATATAAATTATATGATGCATCTTCTTTTAAAAATTCAAAAACAAAAATTAAAGCATTATATGAAAGAATTTTAGCATTACTACTAATTCCATTTGATAAAATAGCAAGAGAAAATATTTTAAGAAATCTATTTTATTTAAGATTTTTACCATTGTTTTTAAAAGGATTTTATGCCATTCAAATTAAAGACTACGGTAAAGCAATAGAATTGTACAAAAATGCAATTGAAGCAGCACCAGGATTTGCACCATTATATTGTGTATTAGGTGATATTTATTTATCAACTGGTTATTTTGAAGACGCAATTACAGAATATAAAATGGCAATTTGGCTAGATTCTTTTAATATTGCTGCTTATAGACATTTATGCAGAGCTTATGAAGAACAAGGTGATTATAATCAAGCAATTGAAATTTATAATAAATTAATAGCAATGGCTCCAAATATCCCAGACTTATATTCAAATTTAGCTAATATTTATTATATAAAAGGTGATTTTGATTCAGCAATATCAAATTATCAAACCGCAATAACATTAAATCCAAATAAAACTTGGACAAGTGTAATAGCTCAAACGATGGGATTTGTATACCAAGAAAATAAATCAGATCCTGATGCTGCAATTTCAGCATATCAAACAGCGTATGTACTAACTCCAGAAGATATTGATATATATGTTAATTTAGGTAGTGCTTTTTACGACAAAGAAGACTATGCAAATGCTCTTTCTGTATATAGACAAGCTTTAGAATTACAACCTCATAATCCAAAAATTCATTGTAATTTAGGATTCTTATATTGGGGCAAAGGAGATACCGAAGAAGCTATAAAATCTTATGAATTAGCAATAAAATATAATACAAAATATGATATTGCTTATAATAATTTAGGTGTTATTTATCTAGATGATTTGGGAAGAGTTAATAAATCAATTGAACTTTTTAAAAAAGCTGTAGAATCAAATCCTAATTATGCATTAGCTCATTTTAATTTAGCACGTGCAACTTCAATAGTTGGTGATAAAGTAGAAGCTGCAAAATTATATCAAATGGCTCAAGATATAAATAAAATAACACAAGAAATTGATCCTAGAGATATTGCAGATAAAATTAGTGAATTATTTGAATCTTAAATTTTTTCATATTATAATGTATAGATATCGGAATTAAATTATGTTAGAAGATGATACAACAGGGTTTTCCCATTTAATAGAAAAGGAACTCAGTTCCTCTGATAAAATATTAAAACCTGATTTCAACCAAAAAACAGGCAGAGAATTACTTGCATTTTATTTGCAATCAAAGTTTAAACAAGTTTTAGCTTATGATGCAAAAGCTGCTGAACCAATTTTTATAGATGTAAGGTATGATTTTATTCAAAAATTTTCAAGAAGACTTATACAAAACCCTTCTAAACGTATAATGATAGGTATCACAGGGGAATCAGCTTCAGGAAAATCTACCATATGCAAAGAAATTCAAAATGTTATATCAAAATTTAATATGCCAGTTACAATATTAACCACTGATAATTATTTTAATGATATTTCAGGTTTAATTAAAGAATATGGAACATTCGATAATTTGAGAGATAATGGATATGACGTAGATTCTCCAAATAGTTTTCAATTAGATGTTTTAAAAGAAGATCTAGATAAAATTTCACATGGTGAAGATATATATTCTCCGGAATATCTTTTAAATGGTACCGGTGTTTCTATTCCAAAAGCTAAATTTGTTCCTTCAAATAAAATTATCGTTGTAGAAGGTATGGCTTCTATGTTTGGTGAAAATAAAGAGATATTTGATATAAAAGTTTATGTTGAAACAGATTTAGAGCTTAGAAAACAAAGATTTTTAACCAGAGCATATACTGAAAGAAATCAAGATTTAGAAAATGCAAAAAAACATTGGGAATACATTTTAGGCGCCGGAGAAAAATATGTTAAACCTTATAGAAATGATGCAGATATAATTATAAATGGCGATACAAATTTAGCATATTTCTCTCAAATTTTAGAATATATACATACTATCACTAATAATTTTCAAGGCTAAATATTAATATTTCTTTACAAATAAACAAATTTTAAACATGATTTGTTTTAAAATACGTGTGTAAATATAAAAAGGTTAGAATATGAACATAAACTCAATTAATAGCGTTAAAAATGTTAATGTATCTAAAAAAACAATAAATACAAAGCAATTATCACAAAAAATGTCGTTTAAAGGAAAACTTAACCTCTCTGACAATACAATTTCAAGTTTTAAAGATTCATTAAATAAATTAATTTTTGACACAACTTTGTCATATGACAATAATAAATACAACTCTATAACAGAATATGTAAAATCTGTTAATGTAAATATGAAAAATGGTAATAAAATAAACTTCAAATTATGGCAATTTCCTCGATATTCTTATAATGATAAAACTTTAGTCGAAATAAATAAAAAAACTAGTGTCATTATAGATAATACAACCGGAACTATTGATAAAATAGATAAGCCATGGTGGATGCCTAAATCGAAGATATATAAAAAATTAGAATTAGCAATAAAAACATTAAGTGAAAACTTAAATAATCCATCAATAGTAAATAAACAAAGGAAGGTTGTAATAAAAGAAACGCAAGCTGGTAAAGATGATCGTGCTGAGCGTGATTTTTATGCGTTTATGCACCATGGTTAAGATATAAAAACTTTGCAAGTCCTTCCCCCATAGAAAAACAAGATGGAATTATTCTTAAAGCTGCTTGAGCTTCAAAGTCAGCAGAAATACACCTACCTATTACAAATAAATTATCTTTAACCATCAAAGATTCTATTGGTAGCTGGTATTCTTGGTAAACTTTTTCAAGCGTAGATTGATCCTTTTTATTTGAATGAACATCTATCGGATAATTAGAAATTACTACTGGATGTTCAAATTTTTTACCAGTCCTTAAATCTTCAGCTGTATACAAATATTTTCCCTTAACCCTATTCGAAACTCTTATGCCTAAAGAGTTTGCGATAGATGAAATATAAGAGTTTTCAAACCCTTTTAAGTATTTTTTACAGAAATTCGAAAGTCTTAGAATACTCGCACGACCTTCAATATAAGGATTTAGAGAATTATCAAGAAGTCTTGGGCAGTTAAATGCAATAGAATCAGGAGTTCCAGCGACTGAAAATATTTGAAAATAGTTAGAATCCTCTTCTGTAATAACGCCATCGTCTATAGCTCGCTTAAATAAAGGCTTTAAAGCCCAATTAACATTATTATCCCAAGTATAAGCAGTAGATAAGTAGATATTTCCGTTAAATTCACAACAGGTAGAAACATTTCTATCTTTATCAAACTCCATTATCCATTGAGAAAATTCTTTTGTATTTACCCCAGACATTATAAATCTTAAATTAGTAGGTTGTAATTTTTTTTCTAAAAATTCACAATTTAAAAATTCACAAATTTTTGCATCACCGGTTGCATCTATAAGATATTTCGTTTCGATAGGTTCTAATAAATTTTTAAACGACGATAAAATATTATCACCACATATCGTTACGATATATGATAATAAATTTTCTTCTATTTTTTCTATTCTTGATTCGAATAAAATTTCTACATTAACCTCACATAACATTTTATCTAAAACTATTTTAGTTAATTCAGGGTTAAACCAACCTTTATTTCCATCAATGTAAGTAATGGCACCTTTTATATTATCTAATTCTTCGTATAACTTGTTAAAAAAATCATTATTAATTGAATTATCAGAAGTTTTCATTGCGGGAATAACAAGAGATGCAGTAATAGAACCACCTAGAAAAGAATTTTTTTCAACTAACAAAACTTTTAAGCCTAATTTAGCAGCAATATAAGCACAAGCACAGCCAGAAGTCCCACCACCAACTATAACTAAATCATATCTTTTCATCTTTTACCTCTTTATTTACCTCTTTATTTACCCCTTTATTTACCCTTTTATTTGCCCCTTGTTTTTATGTACTTTGATGAACTCATTAAATTACTATGTTTATATTCATATTCTCTCAATTCTAAAATATCTTTATTACTAAAAGATAAATTTGGATCATGATAAGGTATTCCAGCTTTAGTATTACATAAACCTATTTCGTATGAATTAAGCGGATATTTAATTTTTGATTTATCTTTTGAGGCTATCGTCCCCACAAATTTATTTAGTTTTTCATTATAAATTTTTCCTACATAAAATTTATTTTCTAGTAAAGTATTCCTAACCTGTACAGAATTAGAATAAGTTAAAAGCACCCCAGTAGGAGCAAGCCTTTTATACAATTCTGCTATAAACTCCATTGACCAAAGTTGAGGGGCTTTTGTATAAGTAAAAGCGTCTAAAAATATGCAGTCATATTGTTCATTTAAATCAAGAATGGTCTTTCGAGCATCATTTACATAAAAATTCACGTTAAACAGGCTCTGAGCGGTCTTAAAATTGATATTTTTATCACGAAACGATAAATAGCAATAATATATATTATGTAAAAAGGTGGATAAATTTAACTTAGATGAAGAATTATATCCCCAAAAATTATTAAACTTTGCATATTTTATAAGAGAATTATCAAAAAAAGATCTATTTTCTTTTTTATAGACTATTTTATTTAAATCTTCTTTTATAAATTCCTCTTCTAACAAATCAAATAAGATATTAATAAGTATATAGTTGACATATGGATGAATTTTATACTCTTTATCAAGAGTCATCTCTTTAAATTTAATTTCTAATAATTCGTTAATTTCTTTTCTATTTTTAGGTTGAAAATATTTATAAATTTTAGAGAAAGCTTTTTTTAATTTATAATAAGATTCGAAACAATTAAAAATTCCTGGAACAAATAAATCAAAAACTTCATCAAAGGTTTTTATAGTTTTAAAAAAAGGTGATAATTTTACCAGCTCAGGATTAATTTCTAAACAATCAATAATAATTTTTTTATTATCATCTATCGTATCGTTATATAGTAATAATTTTCTTGCTTTTTTCCTCAAAATTTTATTAACACCTATCGAAACGATATTTAATAATTTTATAAAATATATTTTTATAAAATTATTTTTGACTTTTTTATAATTTTGAATATAAAAACTCATTAAAGCTTTTGTATTATATCCAATTCCATAACAAATATCTAAAACTTTAATATTATTTTTATTAATATCATTTAATCCTGAAGGAATAACGAATTTTTCCCAAGCTTCAGTTAAAGCCCCGAATTTTGAATGAAAAACATCCTTATCAGCGTAAGAATAGAGCCCAATAGAGCCATCTTGAGTATAATATGGTTCATAATCCCTCATAATGCACATTATAACAGGATTTAAGCCATATTGCAAGGAGTTTTTGACTTTTAACTTATAAAAAGTATATAATACTATAATAAGAGGATAGAGGTATGAAAAAAATATTATTATTAGGTTTAATAACACTTATTGCTTGGGGTTCAGCCAATGCTAAGAACTATATAGAAGTCCCATCTAATGTTGAATTACCTAAAAAATACACACAAGAATATATTGATAGTATTTCTGATGAATACAAGGAGATTTCTGACGAACAAATTTTTCATGTTGCATTAGACATGTTAAAAGATACTTCAGGAGAATTTTCCAGAAAAGCTTTATTAGGTTACAATGTCACACAAAAACCTGTAAAAGTTATGTTTAAAGATTTATCAGAAATAAACGAAGCTTATTCAACCTTTGATGCTGTTGGTTGGAAAAAAAGAGGAAGGCTATATGTTTATATAAACCCTAAACATGAATATGCACCACCAGGAGCTTTAGCAGCTTTACTGGCTCATGAAGCTTTACATCAAGACGAATACAATTCTTTAAGTGAAGAAACTTATGCCTGGACAATGGAAGCTATCGTTTGGACAGAAATTTTAAAACAATATCCTGAATCTAACAATTTAGAATCAGCTCTAGTAACAAGAGAAAACATACTTAAACAATTACTAGAAAAAGGTAATCACACTAATAAATACATAAAAAAGACAGTATATGCCAATGAAGGATATAAAAACTTACCATTAACATCACCCGGATTTAGTAATCAATAACAAATTATAATAACCTAATTGATAAATAAAAGGATATTGATAATGCAATATTCTTGATGTTAAATATTTGTATGAAGAAGAAGTCTTTATTAATATTTATACTTTCAATTTTAATTTTAGTAATCTTTAATAAAATATTTTTATCAACATTTACTAAAACTAATGCCTTTTTTGCAAATCAAGCATTAAAAAATAGTGAAGAAGTTTCATCTCAAAAACTTTTTGATAAAACCTGGAAAATTATTAGTAAAGAATATTATGAGCCTTCTTTAAACCATCAAGACTGGATTAGGTGGAAAAATCGTTATCAAGGAAAAATTAAAACAGATGAAGATGCTAAAGTTGCTATCGATACAATGATTGCCAGTTTAGATGAACCATATACACGATTTATGAGTAAAAAAGAATTTGAAGATTTAACTTCTTCAATAACATCTAAAATTTATGGAATAGGAGTAAATATTTATTCAAATGCAGGGAAAATAGAGGTTTTCAATGTAATACCAGCAACTCCAGCAGATTTAGCACAATTAAAACAAGGTGATATAATTACAGCGGTAAATGGTAAAGATATTAATGGAATGAATGTTTCAGAAGTTGCTGCACTTGTAAGAGGTCCTGAAAATAGTATTGTTGAATTAACTATACTAAGAAAGGATAAAAAATTAACAAAAAAAATCAAAAGAAAAGAAATTAAAATAAAAACAGTAAAAAGTTCAATATTAGATAATCACATAGGCTATATACAGATTTTAAGTTTCATGAGCGGTACGACTCCTAATGAATTTGTTGAAGCGCTAGAAAATACTCAAAAAACAGATTCACTTATATTAGATTTAAGAGGTAATACCGGAGGTTTACTTGATAATGCTGTTTTTATAGCTGACATGTTTATAAATGAAGGGACAATTGTTGATATAATTTATAGAAATGGCTACAGAAGATCAATCAAAGCTCAAGATGAACACTTATTAATGAATAAGCCTATTGTCGTCTTAGTTAATGGTGCAAGTGCAAGTGCAAGTGAAATCTTATCAGGAGCCTTAAAAGATTATCACAAAGCGACTTTAGTAGGTAGAAAAACTTTTGGAAAAGGTTTAGTTCAAAAAGTTGTTCCTTTACCTAATCAGACAGGTGTTAACATAACTATAGCAAGATATTTAACACCAAATGGTACTGATATTAATAAATTAGGTATAAAACCGGATATTGAAATAGGCAATGAATTCGATTTCTTCATTGATAATAAAAAAGATGTACAGTTGGAAAAGGCAAAAGATATTTTAAATAATGAAACAAGAATTAAAAAAGCTGAAAGATAAAGGACAATTTAGAATAATTCCAAATATAGAAGCAAAATCTGATGGTAAAATTGTAATTGACGGAAAAGAATATATAAATTTTGCTTCTAACGATTATCTTGGAATAAGTACTAAATATCATTTGGAAAGAGAATTTTTAAGTAAAACAACATCAGCTTTGTCAACAGCTTCCGCTAGACTTTTAACAGGTTCTTCTCCTGAATATAAAAATTTGGAAAATACAGTTGCAAATCTTTTTAATAAAGAATCTGCATTAATATTTAATACAGGATATCAGTGCAATTTAGGAGTAATTTCAGCAATTATAAACAAAGGAGATGTTGTTTTTTCTGATAAATTAAATCATGCAAGTATCATCGATGGCATGCAACTTGCAAAAGGTGATTTTTACAGATACAAGCATTTTGATTATGAAAATTTAGAAAAATTACTAAAAGAGAAAAGAGAAAATTATAATAGAGCTTTAATTGTTTCAGAATCAATATTTAGTATGGATGGAGATATTGCTAATATTGATAAATTAATAGAACTAAAGAAAAAATATAATTGTTTATTAATGGTAGATGAAGCTCACGCATTTGCTTGTATGGGAGAAACTTTAGCTGGCATTTCTTATAACAAAGACGTTGATATTATAACAGCGACTTTTGGAAAAGCAATAGGTTCTTTTGGGGCATTTTGTGTTTCTTCTAAAGATATAATTGATTATCTTATTAATAAAGCTCGTTCATTTATTTTTTCTACCTCAATTCCTCCATTAAATATTGCTTGGTCAAATTGGCTTTTAACTGAAAAACGAGAATTTTTAATTTCACAAAAAAACAAGTTAAATAATTTAGTAAAAGATGTACATACTCTTTTAAATAATAAAGGTATTTACACAGTATCAAACTCACAAATAATTCCAATAATAATTGGATCTAATGAAGATACTATAAAAATTTCAGAAAAATTAAAATCCAAAGGGTACTATATACCTGCAATACGTCCACCGACAGTACCAGAAGGTTCTTCTAGACTAAGAATTTCTCTAACTGCTGACTGTAAAATTGAAGATTTTGAAAAAATTTTAGATATTATCTAAAACAATTCTCTTATTTTTATTCTAATTTCATTATCAATTTCAAAAATTTCATCTAATGTCGGATTTTTAACAACATTATGAATATTCATCATTTTTTCAACGGTATCAATAATATCAAATAATTTAATTTTCCCATTTAAAAAGGCAAATACAGATTCTTCATTAGCTGCATTTAGACAAATAGTAGCAGAACCACCAATTCTTCCAGCTTCATAAGCCATCGATAAAGCTTTAAACTTATTCCAATCAGGCTCTAGAAAATCCAAATGAGCAATTTGTGAAAAACTAAAGCTATTAGACTTAATACCTTCTATTCTATTAGGATAAGTAATTGCATATTGAATAGGAATATGCATACTAGGTAAACCCAATTGAGCAATAACACTTCCATCTTTATATTCAACTGCAGAATGCACAATACTTTGAGGATGAACAACCACTTCTATATTATCATAACTCATATTAAATAGATGATGCGCTTCAATAACTTCTAAACCTTTATTCATAAGCGTTGCACTATCAACGGTAATTTTCTTCCCCATATTCCAACGAGGATGAGCTAATGCTTGTTCTACCGTCGCATTTTTCATATCTTCTATTGATTTATTTAAAAATGGCCCACCAGAAGCTGTAATAATAAGTTTATTAACCATAGATAAATCTTTTATACATTGATGAATTGCCGAGTGCTCACTATCAACAGGTAAAATATTTACTCCCTTAGTCTTTGCTAAATTCATAACAATATCACCAGCCATAACGAGAGTTTCTTTATTTGCTAAAGCAATATCAATTCCGTTATTAATTGCAGTAATGGTAGGCTTTAATCCTATTCTTCCTGATACCGCTACTAAAATTATATCATTTTCTTTATTAGAACAAATTTCCTCCATAGTTGCAAAATTTGCTCCAATTATCTCGTTTTTATCAGAAGCATAAGCATATTTAGGTTTAAACTTTTTTATCTGTTCATTTAAAAGTTCTACATTTGTTCCTGCTGCTAATGACAAAATTTCAAATTTATCTTGTATTTTTTCAATTACTTCTAACGCTTGTCTTCCAATTGAACCAGTTGACCCTAATATACTTATCTTTTTTCTCATTATTACTATTTCTCCGTTATTTCATTCTTAAATCCAAATAATCTTTTAAAGCGTCTTCCCATTTTCTACAACAATTATTATTATCTAAAACACTATAAGCCGGTCGCTTTGCTTTTTGAGGAAAATCTTTAGATTTACAAGGAACAATATTTACATCAATATTTAAGAATTGAAATATTTTTTTTGCAAAACCATACCAACTTGTAAAACCACTTCCGCAGACATGATATGTACCAAAAATATTATTTTCAATAATTTGAATAATATTATTTGACAGTTCAACAGTCCAAGTTGGAGATCCAATTTGATCATCTACAACTTTAATAACATCTTTATCTTTTAAAGATATCATTTTTTCAACAAAATTATTTCCATGATGACCATACAACCAACTTGTCCTTATAATAAAATACTTAGAACAAATACTTTTAACAACTTCTTCTCCCTTTAATTTTGTCAAACCATAATTATTCATAGGATTAGTAATATCCGTTATTTCATAAGGAACACCTTTATTACCATCAAAAACATAATCCGTTGAAATATAAATAAAAGGAATACTATATTTACTTGCTATATTTGCAACATTTTTAGTTCCTAAAACATTAATATTATAAGCTTTATCAAAATCGTCTTCAGCTTTTTCAACGTCTGTATAAGCAGCACAATGTATTATAAAATCAAAAGGTAATGCTCCATCTATAAATTTTTTTATTTCATATGAATTAGTTATATCAAAATCATCTAAATCAGCTTCTATAACATCATATCCATAATCTTCAAGCAAAGGACATAAATCCTGTCCCAACATTCCTTTTGCACCAGTTACAAGCACTTTCAATTTTATCATCCTCTTCTAAGAAAATTATACATTAAAAATAATTTACCTGTTTAAAACTTTTTCTGTATATGTTATACTTATAAGGTACTAAGCTTTAGAGGATGATAGTTTGGGCTTTTTCGACAATTTAAAAAATTTCAAAAACAAATTAGATCAAGTAGAATCTACCGTATACGGAAAGCAATCTTTGTTAGAAGTATACGAAAGAAATGCTAAACTGGAAGCTGAAATTGTTAAAAGAACAAATGAACTTGATAGAGCCAATAAGCAAATGCTTACATTACAACATATTTGGGATATGATGAATTCTTCAAAGCCTCTTTCAAGCGTACTAAATGCAATAGTAAACAGTATTCAAGGAGAACTTGGATATTTATATAGTTTTATTGTTAAACAAAATCACGACGAAAATGGAAAATTTTTACAAGTAGTAGCATCTTCCAGAGAAGATTTAAGTACAAAATTTTCAGATTACTTTAATTGTGATGTATCAGACTATAAAATGTCATTTCCAGAGTTTGATGAAATAAAAAATTCTGTAAAATATAATCAAATATATCAATCCAACGACTTATTAAAATTAATAATGGGCTTAATTCCAACTTTAAAAGAAGAAAATTTAAAGAAATTCTTATTGGAAACAAAAATGAAATCTTATATTTTAGTTCCATTGAAATCAAATCAAATCCACTTCGGTTCATTAATAGTCTTTTCTTCAAGAGAAAATATAAGTAAAAGTGAATTAAATTTTCTTAATTTGTTTGCCAAACAAATTGAATTGGCCATAACTATAGCAGACTTATTTCAAGCAGTAAAAGAACAAGCTATAACAGATTCAATGACTGGTTTATATAATAGAAGATATTTTGAAGAATTCATAAAAAAAGAAGCGATTCGTGCAAATAGACAAAATCAAAAATTTACAGTTATAAGTTTAGATTTAGACCACTTAAAACAAATTAATGATGTGTATGGTCATAATTATGGAGATATTGCAATAAAAGCAATAGCAGATGTGTTAAAAAACAATGCTCGTTCAATTGATATTGCAGCAAGAATGGGAGGCGAAGAATTTAATCTTATTTTACCAGGAGTTGATTCTCAGGGGGGACTAATAGCAGCAGAACGTATAAGAAAAGCAATTGAATCAGTCGAATTAGAAAAAATTGAACATATTACTGCTAGTATTGGTGTTGCAACATATTTAGAGCACTCTGATGATATAGATGAACTATTAGAATTAGCTGACCAAGCAATGTATGAATCTAAAAGAAATGGTAGAAATAGAGTAACACTAGCCAAAATATCAAATATTGCTTCTTGGCAGGAGGTTGCAGTAAATACATTTATAGATATATTATCTAAACATAGAATTCCATTAGACAATCAAACTTCAGAATTATTGAATAATAAGTTAAATCAAATAAACAAAAGTAATGACAAATTATACCAAGTAGCAGATAACTTAGTGGAAATTTACAATCCCGAACATAAAGATGGTATTATGAAAGCAAAAGTAGAATTTGCATCTCTACTTGCTAAGCGATTTGATTTACCTAAAGAAGCGATTGATAAATTAAAAATAGCAATACTTCTTTATGATATTGGAAATACAATGTTACCTAAAGATTTATTACAAAAAAAAGAACCTCTTAATCAAGAAGATAAAGATTACATAAAAAAACATCCAATAATAGCAGCTAGAGAAATATTAGAACCTATTTCAAATATAGTAGATATTGTACCTATTATAGAAAAACATCATGAAAATTGGGATGGATCCGGATATCCAAATAAATTATCGGGAGATCAAATTCCTATTGAATCACAAATAATACTAATTATTGATTCTTACTTTGCTTTATTAGAAAGAAGACCATATCGAGAAGCTTTATCCCAAGATGATGCAATTAAACTTATAGAAGAAGATATAAATGTAAAATGGAATGAGAGACTAGCAAAAGAATTTATTTCAATTGTTCGTGATAGTATAGTTTAAGTATGATAGAATTATTAATTTTGTTTGAATTAGAAAATAAAGTATTAACAATGTACGGAATTTCAAAAGAAATTCGCTCAACATTTTCAGTCTTAACAACTCCAAGTTACGGAACAATAAAGCCCGCTCTAAATCGCTTAGAAAAATCTGGTTTTGTTAAAACTCAGAAAAATATGTCATCAGGAGGTAGACCTTCTATATACTATTCTATAACACCAGAAGGGAAAAAAGAATTAGTAAAGCTTATTATTACCCCCCCTCAAGAAAATCCTATACAATTTTTAACTACAGCAAGAATTAAATTAGCTTGTGCAGATTTGCTAAATGAAACTGAATTAAAAATAATGTTAAATCAACTTAAACTAAAAGCAGAAAGTATTTTATCAGATATAAATGTTTTGCAAAAAAATAAAGATTTATCTTTTTATCCCAGAATGGTATTTGATAATTTATTATGTGAATATAAAAATTTTATATCTTTAATAGAAGGTTTTAAGTATGCCGGCAATAATTAGTGGAGTAGAAACAAATTCAATAGCTGAAGAATTAGATATTCAAACAGGAGATATTTTATTGACTATAGATGGTAATCAATTAGAAGACATGATTGACTATCAATACTATATGAAATCCGAAATATTAACTATAGAAATTCAGAAAAAAAATGGCGAAATAGAGGAAATTGAATTAGAAAAAGATTATGAAGAAGATTTAGGAATTATATTCGAAAGTGCAGTTTTTGATAAAATAAAACCGTGTTTAAATAATTGTATATTTTGCTTTGTGGCACAACAACCAAAAGGTTTACGGAATACCTTATACATAAAAGATGATGATTATAGATTATCATATTTACAAGGAACTTATATTACAACTACTAATTTAACAGAACAAGATAAAGAAAGAATTGCAAGATTAAAACTAGGTCCATTTTATATATCAATTCATACGACAAATCCAAAATTAAGAACTGAAATGTTAAGAAATCCGAATGCTTCAAAAATAATGGAAAATTTAAAATGGTTTGAAGATAATGAAATACCATTTCATACTCAAATTGTTTTATGTCCAGGATATAATGACGGAAATGAATTGGAAAGAACCTTAAAAGACTTATCTCAATTCAAAAATTCTCTTTTATCTGTTGCAATAGTTCCTGTTGGAATAACTCAATACAGAAATTCTCCACTAAAAACAGTTAATAAAGAAATTGCAAAACAAACAATTGAAATTGCTTCTAAATACAACAAAGTTTGTTGTTCAGATGAATTTTTCTTGTTAGCAGAAGAAAGTCTTCCTAAATCTGAATATTATGGAAATTTTTCTCAACTTGATGATGGAGTAGGCTCTTTAAGAATACTTATTGATGATTTTGATGAATTTGAATTACCTAAACAACTATCTAAAAAACTTAAAATAGCATTTGCATGCTCAACAGCTGCAAAACTTGCATTTGAATATATCTCAAACAAATTAAATAAAATAAAAAACTTAGAAACTTCTTTTTATCCTGTAAAATCAACATACTGGGGTGATAAAATAACGGTTGCAGGTTTAATTACTTCAGAAGATTTGATAAATACTATTAAAAATATAGAGGCAGACTATATTTTTATACCTTCAATAATGTTGAAACCATATACGGACTTATTTCTTGACGGAGTTTCATTAAAAGAAGTAATAAATAAAACTAAAAAAAATCTATGCATTGTTGAGAATAACTATTCTTTAGCTGAAGTTATCGACCTTATTAATGACTATACCTAAAATATTAGATGGTTGGGTAATGTACTACGCACTATGACTATTATTTAATAGAGTGGTAATAATCATTAGGAGGATTTGAAATGACCACAGCAGTTAGTACAGAAAAGAAAACTATTAGCGTAATTATAATAGAAGACTTTAAACTAACAAGAGTCGGATTAAGATGTGCACTTAATTCAAATGAAGATATTAATGTCGTTGCAGAAAGCGACAACGCAATAGATGGTTTACGCTTAATAGAAAGTAAATCCCCAAATATTGTACTAATGGATTTAGGGCTAGCAGGCATGAATGGGATAGAGGCAACAATAAAAGTAAAAGAAATGAATAAAGATATTAAGGTTATCGCTTTAACATCACATGATAGAGAAGAAGAAGTTATCGCAGCATTATCTTCAGGAGCAATGGCATATTGTCTAAAAGATATCGATCCAAATAAACTTGCAGACGTAATAAGAGATGTAAATAACGGAGTATGTTGGTTAGATCCCGTAATAGCAAGAAAAGTATTAGATTCATTTCCTAAACAAGAAACTTTAGGAATCCTAAAAGACAAGTATTCAGATGAAGGCAGAGTACCGTTAACAGAAAGAGAGTTTGAAGTTTTAAAACACTTAGTAGAAGGAAAAAGTAATACAGAAATTGCTAAAGAATTAATAGTAAGTGTGCACACAGCAAAAGCACACGTATGTTCAATCTTACAAAAAATGTGTGTAAATGATAGAGTACAAGCAGCAGTAAAAGCTGTAAAAGAAGGTCTTGTTTAAATAGTGTTTTTATCCGTAAAAAGTCCCTTTTATAGGGACTTTTTGTTTTAATGCTTCGAGACTTGTGTTTAAGCTCTGTTTATAGTATTTTTAAAATTAGTTGGTTAGTATAAAAGAGGATAAATAAATGAACACAACTATTGAAAAACAACCAGAAAATATCGTAAAAGTCGATATCGAAATCCCCGCAAAGGAAGCTGTTGAATATTATAATAATGCAGCAAAAAAACTTGCACAATATGTAAATATTCCAGGTTTTAGAAAAGGAAAAGCTCCTAGAAATATTGTGGAACAAAATATTGGAGAAGAAAGAATTAAGCACGAAGCTTTAGAAAATGCTTTACCAAAAATATTCTCTCAAGTTATAAGAGAAAACGAATTTGATGTAGTTGCTCAACCATATGTTGAATCTTATGATTATAAAATCGGCGAAGATTTAAAAATAACTGCAAAAATAGAACTAAGACCAGAAGTTACTTTAGGAGAGTATAAAGGTTTAAAAATAGAAGTAGAATCTTATAAAACTCCAGAAGATGCAATGCAAAAATCTATAGATGGTTTATTGCAACAACACGCTTCAACAATCGTTGTTACAGATAGAAAAACCATTGCAACTGATACAGTAGTTTTTGATTTTGACGGATATTCAAATGGTGAAAAAATTGAACACGGAGATGCTAAAAATTATTCATTAGATTTAGCACATTCAAGCTTTATTCCTGGATTTGCTGAACAATTAGTTGACAGACCTCTTGGAGAAGAGTTTGAAATTAATGTTACATTCCCAGAAGAATATCATGAGAAAAAATTAGCAGGTCAACCTGCAACTTTTAAATGCAAGATAAACGAAATTAAAGCAAAAGTATTACCTGAATTAACAGATGAATTTGTTCAAAAAGTTGGTCCTTTTAAAACGGTTGATGAATTAAAAGCAGATATTCAAAAATACTTAGATACTCAAAAAGAAGACATTGATAGGACAAATTCTGAAAAAGCTATATTCGAAAAAGTTACTAATGACGCAAAAGTTGATATTCAACAATCAATGATTGATAGAGAAGCAGATCAATTAGTAGAAGATTACAAACAAAAACTTGCAATGCAAGGCTTCACTTGGGAACAAGCAGTAGAAGCTCAAGGTTATGATTCTATAATGAATAGCTTAAAAGAAGATGCTGCTATAAGAGTTAAAAATTCTTTAGTTATCGATAAAATAGCAAAAGAAGAAAATATTACAGTTTCTCAAGAAGATTTTACTGAAAAACTAACAGAATTAAGTAAAATGTACCAAATGGATACTGCTACAATGGTTAGACAGTTATCACAAACTCCAGGAGTATTTAATGCTTTATCTCAACAAGCACTAAATGAAAAAGTTACTAAATTCTTAGTTGAAAACAATAAAGTCAATCTTAAATAATTAAATATCTTATAAACAAAAAGTGTGAATTATAAATTCACACTTTTTTGTTTTAATATTACATATAAATCATAATTTTTTTGGATTTTTAATTTTTAAAACACCATTCACATTTTGCGGCTTTCCAGTAACGCCAGAACAAGATATCACTGAATCTATATTATTATCTGAAGTCAATGCACAATATACTTGCTTATAAGTATAGCTTGGGATTGGAGTATATTTGCCACCACCTGTAGCTCTTCCAACAAGACCATTATCAATATATGTTGGAAGTAAATCCTGACGTTCTTGTAATTTCACATCACTTATTGAATCAACAGGTATTAAATAACTTATATTATTAACTTTTGTATATATTAAAACAACACTTGCTTTACCATCATTTGTTCGAGTTTTTCGTTGTGGGACTTCCATTGTAAAACAAATATACGTTTTATAATTCACATTCTCTGAATTATAATAATATTTAATACCATTTGAAGCTTCAATATATTTATCACCACCTTTTACTGGTTTTGGTACATCATCAAATACTGGAGGTTCGGTTCCGCCAGAGCCACCATCAGATCCGCCAGAGCCGCCATCAGATCCGCCAGAGCCGCCATCAGATCCACCAGAACCACCGTCAGATCCGCCAGAACCACCAGATCCGCCAGAACCACCGCCAGGTCCAGCGAATGGAGGATAAGAACCGCCACCACCTGGCAACAATCCACTATTACCATCACCTTTTTCTGGAATACCTATTGGAGGTTTATTACCACCAGTCCAATCAATATTACCAGAACCACCTGAATTACCAGTATTATTTGAAGGTGGAATTATAATAGTATCTTTTATTTCGTCTCTATTATTTCCACCATTATTTGATGGAGGATTCAAAGGTCTTGTAGGATCTCCATACTCAAAACCTGGAGGAGGTGGAGTATTACCTATACCTCCAGTCGTAGAACCTGGCCCATAAGAACCACCTGAACTTGAACCTGGTCTGCTAGGAGAACTACCACCAAAGGAACCACCAGAGCTTGAACCAGGCCTGCTACTAGAACTACCGCCAAAAGAACCACCAGAGCTTGATCCTGGTCTACTACCACCAAAAGAGCTACCTGAACCAGGACGGGATATTGTTAATGCTAAATAATTTTGCATAGGAGGTATACCGTCTAAATTTAAATGAGCCGTTTTTATTTCTGAACCAAACAATTTAGCAACACCATCTAACAATTCTTGATTTGTCTGATTTTCTTTTCGTGATTCTGTTTCTAGTAATGCATTATATAAATTCATATAACCATTATAATAATATAATCCATATGCCCTATCTGTTGAATATTTCGATAATATTAACCCCATAGCAGAAACGATACCTATTATACCAACACATAATAGAATCTCAGCTAAAGTAAATGCTTTTTTCTTTTTTTTCATACTTTAAATCTCCTAAAATCAATATACATAAATATTATATCATACATATATATAAATGTGAACTCTTTTTATAATAAACTTAATAACTCTTCATAAGTAGATAAATTTATTAAATTAGAATTATCAATAAAATTAGAAGATTCTACATTTAAAACCGTAGAATTTTCCTTAATTGTATAAATTTTTTTATCTCTTTTAACCATTTCTAAAACAGGAATTGAACCTAAAGCATTATAAGGAACAGTAATAAAATCTAGATCATTAATAGAAAGATAATTACACAGATCAGATGATAACTTAGGAGCATTTGCTAAGCCAATCAAAACGCATGGTAAAAAAGTAGGTGTTATATACTCTGCTGCACATTTAGGATTAACTAAATGTGTTGAAATAGAAATATCATCAAAAGCTGGAGCATGAGCTACCGGTAATTTAAATTCTTTAGAAATATAATGCGAAATTATAGCCTCAACACCACCAACAGGATCAACACCAGCCCCATTTTGATAATCTAAAGAATCATCTTCAGGGAAATGACAAACAATTGCAATGGCCTCAGCCCCTTTATTAATTAAATTACTCACTGCAAAATTTAATGTTAATAAATTATCAACATTACCAGTTGAAATACCTGAAGACTCTACGTAAAAATTAACTCCAACAGACTCTTCTGTAACTTCATAACCTATTATATTAATTCCATAAACAGTTTTAACCGCATTAATAGTATTGATATGTACATTCAAAACATCTGTGGGTATAGACTTGTCAAAAACGACTCCAATTTTATTATTACTAGACTCGATTAAACTAAGATTACCCTTAAAAAAATCATCTAAAGAATACCCTTCAACATAGAGCATATTATTAGTAATCCCAGAAAAACATGCAGCATTAACAACATTTGGATTGACTATTAACTTACATTTTTCACTAATTTTTCTTGCCCAAAAACTAGCATCTCCGGCATAACCTCCAATACTAGCTCCGATCCCCGTCGGGACAATAAATGCTCCTAATCTCATTTAATAATTATATTACAATTTTCAAATTATTGCAAAAATCAATCGAATATTGTAAAATTACAAATATTATGAGGATAATAAGATTAAATGAGTCTCACAGACATATTTATTAATATATTTATTATAATATTTTTATTATTTGTTAACGCATTTTTTGTAGCAGCCGAGTTTTCATTAGTGAAAGTTAGAAAAACAAGACTTGAACAATTATGCAATGAAGGAAATTCAAACGCTAAAAAAGCTTTGAAATTAGTTAATGACGTAAATAGAATGCTTGCAGCCGCTCAATTAGGCGTTACAATTGCTAGTATAGCTTTAGGTTGGGTAGCAGAAGCTACTATTGTACAATTGATTGAACCTTTAATCAATTTAATACCTATAATAAATAAAACAATAACTTCACATGTAATTGCAGTTCCTTTATCATTTATAATCGTCACATATTTTCATGTTTTATTAGGAGAACAATTACCAAAATGTATTTCGCTTAAACATCCAGAGACTTTATCACTATTAATATCTCATCCAATGGATATTTTTATTACACTATTTAAACCTTTTGTGTTATTGCTAGAAATTTCTGGAAATAAACTTTTAAAATTATGCCACGCTGATACAGAAGACTCGTCATTAGTTCATTCAACAGAAGAATTAGATATGCTAGTTGATGCAAGCTACAATGAAGGTGTTTTAAATAAAACTGAAGCAGAAATGTTACATAACATGTTTAAATTTTCTGATTTAATGGCTAAACAAGTAATGATTCCTCGAACAGATATGATATGCATATCTAAAGATATTAATTTTGAAGAATTAAATAATGTTGCTCTACAAAATCAATATACCAGATATCCTGTTTATGATGAAAATATCGATAAAATTCTAGGTTTTATTCATGTTAAAGACCTATATTTACTATCCAGAAATAATACAAATTATGATATTAATAAATTGATTAGACCACTTATGTTAGTACCTGAAACAATGACCTTAGATAATATACTAATCGACTTCAAAAAGAAACATTGTCAAATGGCAGTAGTAATAGATGAATTTGGAGGAACTGCAGGTCTAATAACATTAGAAGACGTCTTAGAAGAAATAATTGGAGATGTTCAAGACGAATTTGATGAAGAAACAGAAGCTGACATAAAGCAAATTGGAGAAAACTTATATATTGCGAATGCAATGATGAGAATAGACGAATTAGTAGAATATTTCGATTTAAAAGAAGCGTTATTTGAAGAAGATGACGTAGACACTATTGCAGGTTTAGTTGTAAAATTATTAGGCAGAATTGCTAATGTCGAAGATTCTGTATCCTTTAATGGATTAACTTTTACTGTAAAAGAAGTTGATGGTGCTAGAATAACAAAATTAAAAATATACAAAGAGCCTTCACAAGAAAATGATATTATAGAAGAAGCCTAACCATAAATTTAATAAAACTTCTAGTACATTTTATTAAGATTTGTAAATATATTTATGTAAATTGCAATTTATAAAAAAAACTTTACTTTATATTAATATAATGTGTTCATAGGTGTAAAAAGGTTAGATAATGTCATCAGGTTTTGCAATTGCAGCATATACTCCATCAATAATATCAAGTGGAATTTTTAGTACTCGAAGAGCAAATTCAAGTATAGATGCAATAAGTTCCAACAATCCAATTGTAGGCGCAATGAATATGGATATCGCAGCAGGACAAATAACTAATGCTGCCAAAGGAATTGCAGATATAGCAAAAGAACAAAAAAATTTAATATATAATGAAGTTTTAAGTGCTGAAAAAATGATAAAAAACGCTCAGTCATCAAATAAAATAATAAATGGAATCGGTAAAGTCGTTAACTATACAGCAGACCACATAAACCCAATAATAGTTGCGACAGGAGCTTTAAAAGTAGCAACAGCAGAAGACAAAGAAAATGCAATTATACAAGAAGGAATTGCTCTTCCTACAATGTTTTTATTTGAGGCTGGTGCTAAAAAATTCATAGGTATGCCAATAAACAAAAAATTTGACCCTAAGACAATGGAAATAACTCCTGAAGGAATATATCAAATTATTGATGGTAAGAAAGAATTAATTGCAGAAAATGGAAATTATAAAATAATTAACAATAAAAAAATATCAATCAGTCGTAAAGGCTTATATAAAAATAATCCATTTCTAGAAAAACAAGCTCAAACAATAAAAGATATATGTAATTCTAAAAAAATACTAAATAAATCTTTAAAATTCTTACCTGGAGTTTTAAAAGGTTCATTCTTTGTAAGTGCATCAATTGCAGGGTACAAAATCGGTTCAACTATTGCAGAAAATTTTACTGAGAAATAAACAAAATACTGAAACATTATCTATATCTGGAAATTTTACCATTCTCCCTATACAAAGTTTGAAAAAAAGATTGAGAACGCCTATAATTATTTATAGTAGCTTCCAGTGAAGCATTTATAGTAATGTAAACCACTGGTATTGATATTGCAACAGTTAAAACAGCAACAATAGCGTGTCGTATTATTGTTTGAATTATCCGAAATCTTTGTTTTGTAATCGCAATATCATCTTGTTCTCTTAAAATTTTATTTATTAAATTTTTTCTTTCCTTCACTGTTAAATGTTCAATAAAATCAACATTTTGCGGATCAATATAAATAACATACTTTGAATATTTTACATTCCCATCAAGAAAATCCAAACTATCATTATAATTCTTTTGTTCAGTAGAAAAAGCTCTTTCAGTTATGTTTCCATTAGAAATCTTCTCTATATCAGAATTTTCATCTAATTCTACATTATTAGTATCCTGAAATGCAGCATTTGAAATTGTTGGTTTTTCAACATTCTCATTATTTTTACTTTCTTGTTGTTTTGATAGCTTTGCTTTATATTTCTTTAAAAAATTATCATCAAAATTCTCATTTAATCTAGCATGATGGATTTTAGTATCTTCTTTAATTTTAGTATCTTCTTTAATTTCATTAGATTCTACAACATTCTCTGTATTTTGTTCTTTATCAGTTTCTTCAAAAAGATTTTCGTCATCTAATTTAGAAACTTCAGTATTATTTTGTAATTTATTATCAGAAAACTCACTTGCATCTTTCTGAATTTTTTGTTGCAATTGTTCAATTAATTCAGGAGAAATATCATCATTCAAAGAGGCTAATTCAGCAATATCCATTGAATCTTTATTATTAAAAATTTTATTATCCGCCATGTATCTCTCTCATAAATTTTGTAGTATGATAAACATATTATATATGATATTAAGTAATTAGGCAACGATAAGAGAGATCTCAAATGATAAAAAATAATATAGAAAAAATTATAAACAAATTAAAAGAAATAAAAATCCTAGTTATAGGAGATTTAGCTCTTGACGAAATGATATATGGCTCTACAGAAAGAATTTCAAGAGAAGCTCCTGTTTTAATTTTACAGCATACACATACAAAATTTATACTAGGTGGAGCCTCAAATGCGGCTCACAATGTATCCAAAATTAACAACGGTAAAGTTAGTGTTATAGGAGTAATTGGGAATGATTATCAGGGGAAAGATTTAATAAATGCGTTCAAAAATGCTGATGTTAATTGTGAATCTTTAATTGTTGACAATAATCGAAAGACAATTACAAAAACTAGAATATCAGGTTCTTGCTCACAATCAATAACACAACAAATTGTTAGAATAGATCGGCAAACAAATGAACCTTTATCAGATGAAACAGAACAAAAAATAATAAGCGCTATTGAAAATTTAATACCAAATCATGATGCAATAATTCTATCTGATTATCATATTGGAACTTTAACTAACAACATAATAAATAGAGTTATTAATCTAAGCAAAAAATTAAACAAAATAGTAATAGTAGATGCACAAAAAGACTTAGATAGGTACAAAAATGTAACTTCTATGACTCCAAATTTACCGGACACTCAAAAACATGTTGGCTTTTATTTGAAAAATAAAGAAGATTTTAAAAAAGCAGGTAAAATATTATTTGACCAAACAAACGCGAACTCTATATTAATAACATGCGGTTCAGAAGGAATGGTTGTATTAGAAAATAATGGCGATAAATATACACATATACCTGTTTTTAATAAAGCTGAAGTTTTTGACGTTACAGGCGCAGGTGATACTGTTACGGCACTTTATACATTAGCTTTAACGGCTGGAGCAACTCCTGTTGAAGCTGCAATAATTGGAAATATTGCAGCAGGAATTGTCATCAAACAATTTGGTTGTGCAACAACTACGATTCAAGAAATTTTAAAATTTATTCCAAATACAATAGAATTAGAATACTAATAAGGAGTTCATATGAAAAAAATAAACATAGTTGATTTAATTATTCTATTAGGAGTTATTACAGCACTATTTGTGGGAATTTTAACAACAAAACATTTTAGACAAACAGCTGATAAACAAATAGAAGCAACATCTAATATAACCTTTCAAGTATTTTTAAGAGGAGTTACTGTTACAGGACAAGAATTCCCAATCAAAAATAATGACAAAACATTTATTACAATTAGAAATGTTCCATATACAGAATTAAATGTTATCTCTGTAAAATCAGAAGCAAGAATGACAGCTTTACCAACTTCAAAAGCAAAAGATCAATATATTTTAATAAAAGATCCTACACAACCTGCAATTTACGACGCTATAGTTACAATAACTGATATTGCCAAAATAACCAAAGATGGAGCTGTTGTTGGAGGTAATAAAATCAAAATGGGATTACCAGTAACTCTCGAAGGTGAAAATTACAAATTTAATGGAACGATTTCAGATGTTAAAGTCATATCTAACGTAAAAATTGAAGATGCAGGTGAAAATAATCAAGTAGGTTAATTTTAATGTTTTTTAATAAAATTTTATTTATTGTACAATCATTCTTAAATCCAATATATAAAAAAAGTCTGATTCTAAAAAATATTGACACTATTATTTTTTACTCAATTTTAGGAGTAATTTATAGTTCACAATTTTTATCATCAGATTATATTGGTTATTTTGCTATTTTAACAATAATATTAACAACCATTAAACTTATAACAAAACCAAATGAATCTTTTAATCTAAAAATTGCTGATAAATTTTTATTATTATATTTTGTTTTTGTAGTTATAAGTGTTGCGGGCTCTTCCTTATTTTTATTGAGTTTAAAAGGTTTTTTTAAAACAATTACTTACATTGGTTTTTATATATCAATAATTCATTATTTGAAAGACAATAAACAAAATTTAAAATACATATTTCTCTCAATTGCATTATGTATATCATTTCAAAGTATAATTGCATTTTTACAAAACTTCACATCAATTGGTGAAATTTCAGGCTGGCAAGATACGTCTAGATTAAATCCTGAAGAAATAATGACTAGAGTTTATGGCACTTTAAAACCATATAATCCAAACCTTTTTGGCGGATATTTATTAGCTTGTTTACCAACAATAATACCTTTTTCAAAAAAAATAAATATTCCTATTGCAATATTAGTATCTATTGCCATTATTTTCACCGGATGTAGAGGTGCTTATATTGGTTATTTCTTCGAACTACTAATCTTAAGCTTTATAATTTATAAAAAACTATCTCCTAATTTAAAACAAAAATTTTTACTTTTAGCTTCTACATTAATAACATTTTTTACATTTATAATCTTTTCAATATCTGCACTAAGAGCTAGAATTTTTTCAATCTTTGCAATGAGAAATGATAGCTCCAACTCCTTTAGATTCAATGTCTATCAATCTTGTATCGACATGTTCAAAGACAATTGGTTATTAGGTATTGGAGTAGGGAATCAAAATTTCAGAGAAATTTACGGTCTATACATGAAAACCGGTTTTGATGCATTAAGCGCGTATAACATCTATCTTGAAACTGCCGTTGAAAGTGGAATTTTTGCCTTATTATCGTTCCTTGCTTTTTTAATTTTTACATTAAAAAAAGCGATAAATCATCTTTCAAACAAATATGTTCTGGCAAGTTTTATATCAATTATAGGAATATTAGTACATGGTATGGTTGATACTGTATTTTTTAGACCTCAAATTCAATTTATATTTTGGCTAATGATTGCAACAATTCGGAGTAATGATGAATAAAGAAAAAATTGATTTTTTAAAAAAAGAGATTAATAAGTATTCATATAATTATTATGTTTTAGATAATCCTTTAATCAGCGATTTTGAATATGATAAATTATACAATGAGCTAAAAGAGTTAGAAAATAAGTATCCTGAATTAATAACTCCAGACAGTCCAACTCAAAGAGTCGGTGGCATAAGCTCCAGTTTCAAAGAAATCAAACACAAATACAGACTATATAGCTTAGACAATACCTATGATTATAACGAATTAAAAAAATGGTATGAAAAGATTGAAAAAGAATTTGGTAAAAATACCGAATTAGTATGCGAATTAAAAATAGATGGATTAGCTATTGCACTAACATATAAAGATGGTTTATTTATTCAAGGAGCAACAAGAGGAGACGGTATAACTGGAGAAGAAATAACTCAAAATTTAAAAACAATAAAAGCTATCCCTCTAAAACTCTTTGAAGATGTTGATGTAGAAGTGAGAGGTGAAATCTACATGCCAATTAGTTCTTTTGAAAAACTTAATAAAAATGTAGAAAAACCTTTTGCAAACCCAAGAAATGCTGCAGCTGGGTCATTAAGACAACTTGATAGTTCAATAACTGCAAAAAGAGATTTATCTATGTTTAGCTATACAGCAATAATAGAAAAAGCAAATAAAGAACCCAAAACTCATTGGGATTCTATTGAGTATATAAAAAAATTAGGTTTTAAAACAAATCCAAACATAAGACTGATAAATAATGTCGAAGGTGCTATTGAATTTTGTAAAGAATGGGAAAATAAACGTTTTAGTTTGAATTATGCAACAGATGGAGTGGTTATAAAAGTAAACAATTTAGCAATTCAAAATGAATTAGGCTACACATCTAGAGCTCCAAAATGGGCAACAGCATTTAAATTTCCTCCAGAAGAAATCTCAACCAAACTAATAGATATAGAAATAAGCGTAGGAAAAACTGGTGCCATAACGCCAGTTGCAATATTAGAACCTGTTCAGCTTGGAGGAAGTATTGTTTCTCGTGCAAGTTTACATAATTTTGATGAAATAAAAAGACTAGATATAAGAATAGGAGATAGAGTCTTAATAAAAAAAGCTGCAGAAATTATTCCGAAAGTAATAAAATTTGTTAATTCGTCTGAACATGAAACTTTATCTAAAATTCAAGTCCCTCAAAAATGTCCTGAATGTAATTCAATCCTAGAGGAAAGAGAAGGAGAAGTTAACTTATATTGTTCAAATGATAAATGCCCGTCTATTGTAAAAGCAAAATTAGAATATTGGGTATCAAAAGAGGCTATGGATATTGATAACATAGGTCCTTCTATTATTTCACAATTATATGAACTTGATTTAGTAAAAAAACCTATAGATTTTTATAAGCTTAAACAAAGTGATTTACTAAAACTGGACTTAGTTAAAGAAAAATCAGCTTCTAATATATATAATTCCATACAAGATAGTAAAAACAGACCATTTTCAAAGTTTATAACAGGTTTATCAATCCGACATGTAGGAAAAGAAACAGCTGAAATTCTCACAAATGAATTTAGAACAATCGAACAATTAAAAAATGCAAAGATAGAAGATCTAGCAAAAATTGAAGGAATTGGTGATAAAATAGCTTATAGTATATATAACTATTTCCAAGAACCTGAAAATTTAGAAATGTTAGAGGACTTTTCAAAACTTGACTTTAATTTTGAGAACACTATAACTCAAAAATCTTCTGAATTAAGTAATAAAATTTTTGTTCTAACAGGTACAATGAACTCAATGACAAGAGATGAAGCCTCTAATATAATTAAACAAAAAGGAGGTAAAGTATCTTCTACTGTATCTAAAAAAACTTCATATGTTATAGTTGGAGAAAATCCAGGATCTAAATTTGAGAAAGCAAAAAATTTAGGTGTTATAATATTAAATGAAGATGAATTTTTAAAATTAATAGGTGATAATAAATGAAAAAGAATTTAAATATTATTCAAATAAAAGGTTTAAGAGGTTTAATAATAGTTGGAATGATAGCTTGCTGTTTATTTGCAGGTTTTATAGTATTTCCAGGTTTTGTATCAATGATTATTTGGAACTATATCACACAAATATTAATACAAATACCTAAAATAAACTTATTACAAGGTGTATTATTATGGGGAATTATAATTGCATCATATTTTACATTTAGAAAAGAAAAATTAATTGTTTGTGTAAAAAATCCTCAAGGACTAAGCGAGGAAGAACTTAAAGCTGTTTTTTCCGATATAAAAAAGCAAGCTCAAGAAGATAAAATCATTCAAACAATGTTAAAAGCCAGAGAAACAGAATTAAAAATCAAAGAAGATGAAAATAAAGAAACAACTAAATCTGATATAAAATAAAAGCTCCTTTAAAAGGAGCTTTTTAATATATTTAAAAATTTCTAGGCAAAATACCTCTGCGCCAATTTGATTCAATTTGTTCTAAAGAAATACCTTTAGTTTCAGGCACAAAGAAATAAACAAAAATAATACACAAAATAGAAACAATACCAAAAATAGCAAAAGTCAAAGCCCCGCCTATTCTATGTAATAAAATTGGAAAACTAGCCACCACGAAGAAATTAAAAGCAAAATTTGAAACTGTACAAATACTCATAGCAATACCGCGTATTTTCAAAGGAAAGACCTCTGAAACCAAAATCCAACCAATAGGCCCAAGACTCATTGCAAAACAGATTATATAAGTAACTAAACTCCCAACCGCAAGCCATTTCAAATTATCACCCAACACGTCAGCAAAAGCAAAAGATGCACTCAACGCAAACAAACTTAACATAACTCCAGTGAGTCCAAAATATAACAAAGGTTTTCTACCTATTTTATCTGTAAAAAATACCGCAACGATTGTCATTACAAAATTAACAACTCCAATACCTGTTGTAGCATAAATAGCAGTTAAATTACTATCAAACCCTGCAGTTTTAAAAATCGTTGGAGCGTAATAAATAATCGTATTAATACCTGTACAAATTTGGGCAAACATAATACCAATACCAACCACAAATGGCATTATCATCCATTTTTTTAATCTAAAATGAACATCTTTTTGCTCAGCTTTCAACGTAGATTTTATTTCATTAATTTCAATTTGAGCATCCGCATCAGGTTCAATTTTATTAAAAACAATTCCAGCCTCATCTTCTCTATTTTTCGAAACTAACCATCTTGGAGTATCCTTCATAAAACACATACCAATAAATAAAATCAAGCCAGGAAGCACGCCAGCAAAAAGCATCCACCTCCAACTATAAACAGCTTGAGCAAAAATAGCATTTATAAAATATGAAAATAAAATCCCTGCAGTAATCGCCCATTGATACAAAGAAACCAAAGTTCCTCTTAAAGCTTTAGGTGATATTTCCGATAAATAAAGTGGGACTACAAAATTTACGATTCCAACAGCAAATCCAACAAAAATTCTTGAAAGAATAAGTATGTAAATATTAGGAGCAAATGCACACATTACAGAGCCTAAAATAAAAATAACAGCCGTTGCCATTATAATTTTTTTTCTACCGAAAATATCTGCTAAAATACCATTTGTTGCAGCTCCAATTACAGCACCTATTAAAACAGAACTAACAAGGAATCCTTGCAAAGTATCAGGTAAAACCCAAGTTTCATTAATAAATAACAAAGCACCTGATATTACACCTGTATCATAACCAGATAATAAGCCTCCTAAAGAAGCTATTATCGCAACAACATAAAGCCACAAATATTTCATATAAACACCTCTATAAAATATTAATACCACACTTTATTAATATTTTAACCAAAAATTTTATCAAAAACTTCCTCTTTATGTTCTATATCAAAATGTACTTTATTAAATAAATTATTAACAAAAGCTTTTATTTTTGATAATTGCGGTAATTGTTCATTATACGGAATATAATATAAATCCATTGGCAAATAACCATCTCTATTAGGATAAAGATAATTAATATTTAAACAAACTGCTCCATTCTTTTTATAAAAATTTACTCGTTTAATAGTGTTTGGGGAACTTTCAACCTCTTTTTCAACCTCAAAAAAACACCCTTTTTTTTGAAACTCAAACATATCTTTAAGAGTTTTTAAAATTTTTGTCCCATAACCTTTAGAATGAAATTCTTTAAATATAGCAATATAATCAATAAAAAGATACTCAGAATCTATGAATAATACAACATAACCTACTAAAAGTTCATTATCATAAAATTCATATAAACAATAATCTTTCGAAAACTTATCTACAAAATCCTGATAAGACTTTAGCTCATCCACAGGAAATTGTTTAACCATATCACTATAAACAAATTTATAATTTTCTGAATATACTAATTTAAACACAATAACATTATAACAAAAGAAAAGAGTTGCTATAAAAGCAACTCTTTTCAAATTCAAAAATCTAGAAAACTACCCAATTCTACCAGGAACAACAACTCCACCTTTCAAATTCTTTTTATAGAATTCCACGTGAGGTTGTAACACACTATCTAAAACTTCAGGTAATTCTTTATTTTGCATAATAGCTTCAACAATTTCTTGATATACAGTAGCATAAGCTCTCAATTGAGTAACCGCGCCAGCAGCCTCAGGAGTTAACCCTAAAGAATTTGTTTCAACGTTTTCAATAAAGAAAGCACCAGATGCTACATAAGATTTTGTTAAAGCTTCAATATAAGCTTTTGCGTTAGAAGCACAAACACCATTGTCAACAGGAACTGTTAAAGCAAAAACCAATTTATTAGCAGGATTAAAATGAGCTTCCGCACTATGGTGCATAGCATCAGGAACTTTAGCAACTTGTTTTAAAGTATCTTTTACAGATTCATTTTGCATTTGCGCATGCCAATAAACCGTATTTTCAAACATAGCACCCATATACTGATGAACAGAAGCTTCAATACCGTTTAATTTAGCATCAGCCCAGAAAATACCTTCTTTTAAAGCATCATTTATCTCTAAATCATCAGATAAAGATAATTCAGAAATTTCTTGAGCAGATTTAAGCATTGCTGCCATATCATCTTTTTTCATACCTGCATATGCTAATGTAAATAATGCGTGATCATCAAATGCAGAAAAACGACCACCTACATCATCATGAATAAATAAATCACCTAACCAATTATCTTCAATAGAAGTTCTTCTTAATTCACTTTTTTCAGCGTTTTTATCTGTTACTGCAATAAAGTGTTTTGCAGCTGATTTTTTTGCCTCAACTTCTGATTGACCTTTTGCAATATATGCATCTTCAAGCATTTTTTTAATTCTTAAGAAACCATCTTTAGTTTCAAATGTAGAACCTGACTTTGATGCAACCATATAATTTGATGATAAAACATCATTTCCCAACTTAGTTAAAAATCTATTAAAACTGATTGAATCTACATCAGAATAAAAATAAATTAAATCAGAATTTATATTAAGCCCATTAATTCCTAACATATGTTCAACAGTATGTTTAGAACCACCAATCCCTAACACACTTAATTTATCTACACCAGTTTGAGCTTTTAACTTTTCAGCTAAAGCATAAATATCATCTAATCTCTTTAATTGTTCTTGTGGTAAATTAACCCAATTTAAGAATTTACCTTCTTTATTTGCTCTAGAAGAAAACTCCCTCACAAAATCTGAAGTTTTTGATAAATACTTTGAAAAATCAACTCCCGTAAAAGAA
Source organism: Candidatus Gastranaerophilales bacterium (assembly GCA_944323985.1). GTDB lineage: Bacteria > Cyanobacteriota > Vampirovibrionia > Gastranaerophilales > Gastranaerophilaceae > CAG-196. The sequence goes on from CALUUP010000009.1 coordinate 57,113, forward strand.
GTTTTCACTGCTGAAGTTTTTGTTAACATAAATTATATCTCCTTTTCTTCTCTACTTTAATAATAACATAGAATAGTTAAATTAGGTTAAATTTTTATTTATCATCATATTTGTAATAAAATGTTATTATAATCAATATTGAATAGAGGTAATATGAAAAAAGTTTATATAGAAACAATGGGTTGTCAAATGAATAAATCTGATGCCGAAAGAATGTTTGGCATGTTAGAACATTTTGGTTATGAACAAACTGAAAACCCAAAAGAGGCAGATTTATTAATCATAAATACATGTTCAGTAAGACAACTATCAGAAGATAAAGCATACAGTGCAATAGGAGTTTGGGGAAAATGGAAAAAAAGTAAGCCTAACTTAAAAATAATATTTTCAGGTTGTGTTGCTCAGCAAAAAGGAAAAGAATTATTCAGAAGAGCTCCTTATGTGGATTTAGTGCTTGGTACACAAAGACTTTATGAGCTACCGGAACTTATCAAAAAAATTGAAGAGGGTGAAAGAATAGTATCAGTAGATGAAGTTCCTTATGAAGAATGTGATATAAAAATAAACAGAGTTAAATCAGTAAATGCCTGGGTACCAATAATGGAAGGCTGCAATAATTTTTGTTCATATTGTATAGTTCCATATACAAGAGGAAGAGAACGTTCAAGAAAACCCGAACTTATTCTAAATGAAGTAAAAAAAGCTTTAAAAGAAGGATTTAAAGAAATAACATTGTTAGGACAAAATGTTGATAGTTATGGTAAATGGCTTTGTGAAAAAACAGAAGAAAACCCTTATGGATACACTAAGGACGAAAGTGGAAATATTATTAACTTAGCGTGGTTATTAAGAAAAATAAATTCAATAGAAGGCAAGTTTAGAATAAGGTTTGTAACATCTTATCCTACAGATATAACAGATGAATTGATTGATACTGTAATAGAATTGGATAAAGTTTGCGAATATTTCCATATTCCAATGCAACATGGAGATGATTACGTATTAAAAAGAATGAATAGAAAATATGATTATGCAACATATAAAAAGATTTGTGATCATATTAGAAGCAGAATTCCAGATGTAACAATAACCAGTGATTTTATAGCAGGATTTCCAGGAGAGACAGAAGAACAATTCCAAAATATGCTTAACGCTATGAGTGAATTAGAGCTTGATTATTCAAATACAGCTGCATATTCTCCAAGAGAAAAAACTGTCGCTGCAAAATGGGTTGATGATTATGTAGATGAAGATATTAAAACTGAACGCTTAGCAAGATTAAATGAACATAACAGAGAATGTTGCTTAAAATCAAACCAAAAATTTGTAGGAAAAGAAATGGAAGTTCTGGTAGAAAAACACGAAATCCATAACGGTAAAAGCATTATTTCAGGTAGAACAAGAAATAATAAAATAGTTCATATTCCATATGATAAAGACATTACCGGAGAATTTGTAAATGTAAAAATTACAAAAGCCAGAACTTGGTATTTGAATGGTGAGCTAATATAAAATGAAAAATATAAGACAATCAAATATAAATATACACAAAGATGCATGGGTCGAAATTAATTTAGATTCTTTAGCACAAAATATCACTGAAATAAAAAAATTTATACCCGAAGATAAAAAATTTATGGCAATAGTAAAAGCTGATGCATACGGGCATGGAGCCTGCATGCTAGCGAAAACGATGTTAGCTTCAGGAGTTGATGCTTTTGGAGTTTCTTCTGTTGACGAAGGACTTGATTTAAGAAATGCCAAAATAAAAGCACCAATATTAGTTGTGGGAGCAATTCCTCTCTGGGCAATAGAATCTGCAACCCAAAACAATATTGCTTTTTCTATATTTAATGATGAACATTTAGAAGCTTGTAAACAAGTTTATGAAAGAACTGGAATTCGTCCTAAAGTTCACATAAAAATTGATACAGGCATGAATAGAATAGGAGTTCGTTCTGAAAACGCAATTGAATACATACAAAAAGTCAGGTCATTAAATAAATATATAGACTTACGAGGTATTTTTACGCACTTAGCTTCTGCAGAAGAACAAACCGAGACACAAAAACAAATTGAACGTTGGAATAATGTAATTTTAAATATTGATACCAAAGGCTTACTCTTACATATTCAAAATACTGCAGCGACATTTGCTTATGATATAAAATCAAATATGGTAAGAGTAGGAATTTCATTATATGGTTTATATCCTGATTTACCAGCTAATACAGAAAATAGACCAGAACTTAAACAAATAATGGGGCTTAAAGGACGAATAACCAATATTCATGAAGTAAAAGTCGGAGAAGGTGTTAGTTATTGTCACAAATTTATTGCCCAAAGACCAACAAAAGTAGCAACCATACCGATAGGATATGCCGATGGAGTTTCTCGTGGGCTATCTAATAAAATTTATGGCTATCTAAATAACAAAAAAATAAAGCAAATTGGAAATATCACAATGGATCAAATGATGTTCGATATAACAGATATTGATGCTAATATTGGCGATGTAATAACACTATTAGACAACAAAAATTTATCCCTTGATTTTTGGGCAAATATATTAAATACTATTAACTATGAACTTACTTGCAGATTAAAAGTTCGTTTACCAAGAATATACATAAGATGAGGCGTCTAAGATGAAAAAATTATTTACAATATTATGTTTAAGTATAGTATTACCCATAATGGCTGAAGAAAGTCCGTTTGAGAATTTAAATCAATATTTTAACTATTTACCGAATGCTGTTCATAAAAATTGGATACCTTATCAAGCAGAAAGTAATTATGAAGTTACTGTTCAATTCAGAGTCAAAAAAAATGGAGAAATAACAGAACCAACAATTGTAAATTCAACAAACGAAAAAGCTAACGCATCTGTTATTGAAGCTGTAAAAAAAGGAAGTCCATATAAACCTCTCCCAGACAAATATCCTAGTGAAAGTGTTAATACACAAGTAGAATTAAAATATATAAAATAAATTAATCATACTTAATATTATTTTTAATACTTTTTACCGGAACTTTCATAGAACAAACAAAAGTTTTATATTTATCATCCTTGTATAAATAAATATCAATCACATATTGTTCCAATTCTTTTCTTGTAAAAATATTTTTTCCAAAAACAACTTGAATAACATCAGAATATCCTCCTCCAGAAAAGAGAGGTCTTGCTTTTGTAGCACAAGTCTTAGTTACGGTTTCTAAAATCTTATCATTTTGTCTTAATACAAATTCTGCATTAAGTTTTTTAATGTCATTTGTTGAAATATTTTTAAATCTGTAATTTGCTTTTAATTTATACTTAAACCACATTTTTCTTACTATAAAATCAACGACATAAACCTGAATATCATTTTTATAAATAACTTTATTATTAATAAAAATGTCATTTGAATGAATTTTATATCTATATAATTTAGCTAATGCAACTTTTCCTTCTAAATCAGCAATATTAGCAGCTCTCATTAATGCCTTATTATAAACACTATAGTCAATTCTTTGAGGTTGCTTTTTTAATAAATATTCTAAATATTTTAAAGCTAGTTGAGGATCTAAATCAGTATATAATATTGCTAATTTATATTTTATTTCAAAATTATCTGGAGAAAAACTTTCTGCTTTCTTTAAAAATCTTACGGCATCTTTACTTAAATTATTTTTAACCATTATATCAGCAGCATTAATATAAGAATTTACAATTCTTGATTTTATTGAATTTTCAACAACAACGTCTTTTTTTTCAAAACGGTTATAATAATAAAAAGCTTTTTCATAAGCATTAGCAGCGCTTAAAAATTTACTAATAGAATAATATTTATCCCCAATTGTTATATAAGATTTTGTTTTAAATTTTATAAGCTTAACCGATTTTAAATCTTTTATCGAATTTAATAAAATTTGAGCCTCATTAAATTTTTCCTGATTAATCAATACTCTTACCAAAGAGAAATACGGAGTATAATTTAGGTTTGAAGTTTTTTCAATTGCTAATTTATATGCAAATTCAGCTTTTTGATTATTTCCAGCCATTTCATAAATATTGCCCACCTGCATACATATAGTATATTTTTTACTTTTTAAATCTTTTGTAAAATCAGCTTCTCTCACTAATTTCAGAGCAATTTGACGATCTAATTTATTTTGTTCATCAGCACTCAAATATAAATTTTTAATCATTTCACTTCTTGCATGAAAAGCTAACAAAATGGTAAAAAAAGTTGCAACCAAAAAAGAAACAAAAACTGTCCTAAAATACTCCAAAAATATTTTTGATTTAGACTTATCTACAACTATTTTACTCATTAATTTCCTGTAATGTTATTGAATCTAATTTTGCTAAATTATTAAGCTTATTATACAAATCCTTAACAGCTTTTTTATTATTCAAATTAAAAATTGACGAAATTTTAGATTTTTCATTATTTTCAATAAGTTTTTTAGTAGAAAAATCAAGCATTGTATCGACTTTAGAAGTCAAGTAGTCATAAATTTTTTTAACATCATCATTATCACAATAAATAACAACTTTAAAACGTCTAATTTGCTTTCCACTTGAAGGCAAAAATTGCCTTTCAAAAATCCTTATAAGAGTGAGGACAGCAACACTTAATACAGTTGCTATAACAGCAATACCGAACATGCCCGCGCCACAAGCCATCCCAATACTCGCAGCAATCCACAAAGTAGCAGCAGTAGTTAAACCGAAAACCATTGGTCCATTTCTTAAAACAGTTCCTGCACCAATAAAACCAATCCCAGTAACAATTTGAGCAGCAACACGAGAAGTATCTCTTATACCTGTAGCATTATCAACAATTATATTGTCCCCTTGAGCGAAAGTTGGAAAACCATAGATTGAAAGCAAAGTAAATATACAAGCCCCCAAACAAACCAAAATATGAGTTCTCAATCCAGCATATTTATTAGTTAATTCTCTTTCTAACCCGAGTAAAAACCCCATAGCAACCGCCATAAAAAGCCTTATTATAAACTCTGCATTAAAAAAAGTTTCCATCTACTCCAACTCCTCTTACTATTATTTTATAATACCCTATTTATAATAAAAAAACAATCCAAAACTATTCAAAAACGAATATTTTATGTATAATTTTGGTATGAAAACTAAATTTAATACGATAAAAGAAGAATTAGAACAAAAAGAACTTGAAATATTAAGTCCATATGCAACTAAATGTCTATATTCAAAAGGTAGAAAAAGAAAACGTAATGAAGAATTTGAAATAAGAACAGAATTTCAAAGAGATAGAGATAAAATTCTTCATTCAAAATCATTTAGGAGATTAAAACATAAAACACAGGTTTTTTTATCACCATACAATGACCATTTTAGAACAAGATTGACACACACACTAGAAGTTTCTCAAATCGCAAGAACTATGGCAAGGGCCTTAAAATTAAATGAAGACCTTGTTGAAGCAATTTCATTAGGACACGACTTAGGGCACACTCCATTTGGTCATTGTGGAGAAGGAATATTAGATGAACTTTTACCAAATGGATTCCATCATAATTTACAAAGCGTAAGAGTTGTAGAAGTTTTAGAAGATATGAATTTGTGTAGAGAAACTATAGAAGGTATTCTTACACATACTTGGGGCTATAAACCTAAAACCCCGGAAGGTCAAGTCGTCCAATACGCTGATAAAATAGCCTATATCAATCACGACATTGAAGATTCAATACGAGCAGGTATTATCAGTGAAAAAGATCTTCCATCTGATTGTATGAATTATTTTACATCTAACCAATCCACAAGGTTAGGCAAAATGATTTCAGATGTAATACAAAATTCAAAAGACAAACCAAAAGTTTCTATGTCAGAGGAAGGTTGGTTTTATGTAACAAAATTAAGAACTTGGATGTTTGATAATGTTTATCTTGACCCAATTGCAAAAGCTGAAGAAAAAAAATCAAGAAATATAATTAAATCATTGTATGAATATTATACGGAAATGCTGGAAAACTACTATCCCAAAGAAGATATTCCACAAATTGTTACAGATTATATTTCCGGAATGACTGACCAGTATGCGATAAGACGATACAAAGATTTATTTATTCCAATGCCATTAGCAGATAGAACAAGTGATGATGCTTTATTAAAGAAAGCTCGTGAAAGAGAATGAAATATTTAGGATATAGTGTGAATACAGGATTCGAGAATATGAAAATAGACTCTGATATTCTTGAAAACTCAATAAAAATTAATTCTAAAGAAATTTTAATCCGTTTATATGGCTGGAAACCAAAGTGTATTTCTCTTGGTAGAAATCAAAAAAAATTTTCTCTTCCTGAAAATATTAACGTGGTAAGAAGATTAACAGGAGGAAGAGCATTATTACATGATAATGAAATAACATATTGTATAGTCGCTCCAATAGAGCTTGTTCCAAATGGAGAAAGCGTTGTAGAATCCTATAAATATCTTTCAAAAATCTTTATAGATTTTTTTAAAGAATTAGGAATTGATTTGAATTTTGGGGAGAATAAAAAAATCTCCACTAAATTTGATTATTGTATGTTGATTTCAACAGGTGCAGACGTATGCTATAAAGGGAAAAAACTAATAGGCTCAGCACAATGTCGAAAGAATGGATATATTTTACAACACGGCTCAATTTTATACGATTATAATAAAGAGCTTTTAGAAAGTTTATTCAACGAAAAAATAGAAGGAATTACTTGTATAAAAGAAATTCTACCAAACATTACTAAAAATGTTTTAGTAAATTTATTAGAGCAACATTTTCAAACTAATAAATGTACGAAATAATAGAGTGTAATTAAAAGAGAATAAGTTTATAAGTTTATCAGTTGAGAAAAGATTTAACAAAATAATTCTATTCACTATTCACTACTCTCTAATCACTTACTTACAACAACTGCAACGCTATACTTGGATTTTGATTTGCGGTAGCTAAAAGTGTTGCGCTAGCTTGCTGCAATATCTGATTTCTTATATATGCACTGCTTTCTTCTGCTATATCTGCATCACTTATTGTAGAACGTGTTGATAATAAATTCTCATAAGAAATAGTAATCTGCTCCATTACACTCTCTAAACGATTTTGCACTGTACCATACTCTGTTTGTTTAGCATTTATCTGAGTCAAAATATTATCTATATACCTAAAAACATTTAAATCAGACATACTGCTATTTTTTAAACGAGCTAAATCATCTAGAGCAAACCACGCTTCAAAACTTAGTCTACTATTCTCAGAAGAATCTATTCCTACTTGTAAACTAATTTTTTTACCGAAATTCACTCCAATAACGTTTGTTATTTGAGCTGATTGATAATTTTCTCCTACAATTCCATAATCTTTATTTACATTAATATTATAAAAACAATCTTTTACAACTGAAGCCTTTCCTGCTATTATTCCAACATCACTTACACCATTTACTGTGCCATAAAAAGCTGCTTTCTCAATTGCCCCTCCTAAAGAACCAACAATTCCTCCAACATTTCTATCTCCAGAAATATTTCCTGTTGCATAATTATTTGCCCTAAGAGTTTGGTTTACAACACCAGCAATACCACCTACATTCTCAACTCCTATAACATCACATGTCGTATAACAATAAGAAGCAGTGTCATAATTCAAAAAACCAACCAAACCACCTACATTTTTAGACCCTTGTATCTTACCACCTTCAACATAACAATTTTCTGGAGATTTATAATACGCAGAAGATCTCAGTGCACCAACATAATTTTTCCCAACTACATTTGGATTTATTAAACCTAAATTTTTAACTTTTATAGCCTCACTATGCCCAATCAAGCTCTGGTTATCACTATTGGGTCTATTTATATATAATCCTGAAATAGTATAACTATTGCCATCTAAAACACTATCGACTGCACCAT
>CALUUP010000010.1 GCA_944323985.1 Candidatus Gastranaerophilales bacterium
TAAGATTTTCCTTTTTAATCCCTTTTCCCTTTTTCCGCTTGAGTATAATCCCAACTCAAGCTTTTTCTTGTGCTACGTGGTTGACATATATAAAAATCCTAGTAAAATAAAATTTCAAGGCACCCCCCTTTATAGAAAATAAAAAATAGTCCTATCTTTATAGATAGGACTATTTAAACTCTTTATAAACTTATTTTACAAGTTCTTTGAAGTTTTTACCAGCTGAAAAAGCAGGAACTGTTTTAGCAGCAATTTTAAGTTCTTTACCAGTTTGAGGGTTTCTACCGATTCTAGCTGCTCTTTTACGAGCTTCCCAAGTACCAAAGCCAACTAAAGTAACTTTTTTACCTTTAGCAACTGTTTTTTGGATAATTTCTAATGTTGCTGATAAAACATCTGATGATACTTTTTGAGAAAGTTTTGTTTTTTTAGCAATCTCTTTTACTAATTCTTCTTTGTTCATAATAAATCTCCTATACACTATTACTCTCTCATGTGCTTAAAATCTTTGTTACACACATGTTATAAATCTCATTATACACATTGTTTCAAATTTTGCAAGCAAAATTTGGTTTTTTAAAGCTAAAGTTTACAATATTATTAATTTTTAACCCTTTTTGAAATAAATATTAATAAATCTTTACATTTGAATATAATAAGATATAATGATGGAGTAGTGTTTAAGAAAGGAGAGAACCTATGTGGGAACAAGATTTAAACATTAATGATGTAAGAGAAATTAGAACTAGAACTTCTGTATTTTTTGGATGTGGTGCAATAAATAAAATTTACGACATCGCTAAAGATTTTAAAGCAAAAAACTTAGATAAAGTAATAGTTATGAGTGGAAAAAATGCTTATAAAGCAACTGGAGCTTGGGATGTTGTTGAAAAAGCTTTAAAAGAGAACGGAATAGCTTATGTTAATTATGATGGAGTAACTCCTAATCCAACAACAATATCAGTTAATGAAGCTGCTAAAATAGCTAAAGATTTTGGTGCAAAAGCTGTAATTGCTATTGGTGGAGGCTCTCCTACAGATGCAGGTAAGTCAGTTGCAATTTTATTAAAATACCCTGATAAAAACGCAAATGACATTTATGAGTTCAAATTTGAACCAACAGAAGCTGCACCAATCGTTGCAATAAATTTAACTCATGGTACTGGTACTGAAACAAATAGATTTGCAGTAGTTACAATCCCAGAAAAAGATTATAAACCTGCAATTGCATACGATTGTATCTATCCTACATATGCAATTGACGATCCAGCTTTGATGGTTAAATTATCTCCAAAACAAACTCGTTATGTATCAATAGATGCAGTAAACCACGTTGTAGAAGCTGCTACATCAAAAGTTGCATCTCCTTATGCTGTAACTCTTGCTAGAGAAGTTATTACTTTAGTTGGTAAATATCTTCCTAAAGCAATTGAGAATGCTGAAGATTTAGAAGCAAGATATTATTTAGCTTATGCTGCTATGTTAGGCGGTGTTTGTTTTGATAATGGTCTATTACATTATACTCATGCTTTAGAGCATCCATTAAGTGCTGTAAAACACGAATTATCACATGGTTTAGGACTAGCAATGCTATTGCCAGCAGTTGTAAAAAATATTTATGCAGCAAAAGCTGAAACTTTAAATTACATTTTAGAGCCTATAGCAGGGAAAATAACTTCTGCAGAAGAAGCTTCTGCGAAAGTTTATGAATGGTTAAAATCTGTAGGTGTTCCTGCAAAACTTAAAGATGAAGGATTTACTGATGCTGACATTCCTAAACTAGTAAATTTAGCATTTACAACACCTTCTCTAGACGGTTTATTATCTATAGCTCCAACAGAAGCAACAAAAGAGGCTGTTGAAGAAATTTATAGAGATTCATTATAATAAAAATTTATTAGAAAAAAGCTCATATCCTTTATAAGATATGAGCTTTTTTATTTACAAAAAATTTAGATTATGTGATAATAAAAAGAAAGTTGAATATGGTCGTTTGGCGGGGGTAAATGAAAACCGCAAAGCGAAAATTTTCACTAATGGGCGTTTGGCGCAGTTGACTCTGCCGACGAGAATGTGACTAAATGTCACATTCGAGGAGAGGTAGCATCTGAACCAACAACAATGACAAAAAAATAAGGGCGTTTGGCGCAGTTGGTAGCGCATCTGAACGACATTCAGAGGGTCACAAGTTCGAGTCTTGTAACGCCCACCATAAAAGTCCAGATAACTAATGTCATCTGGACTTTTATTTTGTTATGTTTTCATTACGAGAAGTTTCTTTTTAAGTTCGAGCGACCTGTGAGCTGAGGCTGGAGTATTTTGTAAGATATGAAATATCGCACAAAATACGGAATTGCCGTTAAATGCGAACAGGTCAAGACAGTCTTGTAACGCTCACCATAAAAAAGAACAAGGATTTCTATCCTTGTTCTTTTATTATCTTATTTTATTTTTAACCCTTAACGACTATATTTACAAGTTTTTTCGGAACAACAATTGTTTTTACAATTTCTTTTCCTGCCGTAAGTTCTTTTATTTTTTCGCTAGAAAGAGCTATTGATTTTAATTCTTCGTCATTTACCCCCTCATCAGCTTCAATTTTATCTTTTACCTTACCGTTTACTTGTACAACTAGAGTTATTTTACTAGCTTTTGCTAAGCTTTCATCCCATTCACACCATTTTGAATCATGGATTGAGCCTTCAAATCCTAAATCTGACCAAATTTCTTCTGACATATGAACAGTAACAGGTGCCATTAATTTGATTAGAGAGATTATAGCAAAGCTTAAGACATTCTTGTCTTCTTCAGATAATTCCCCCTTACATTTACCTCTCCAATCATAGATTGCATTAGTAAGTTCTCTATACTTAGAGATTACAGTATTGAATTGGAAATCATTAGAAATATCGTTAGTAATACCTTTCATAGCCATATTTACTACACGTACCAAGTCATCATTTTCTCTTTTTAGAGGGAATGACAATTTATAGTCTTTAGTCAAATATTGCTGATTATCACTTACTAGTCTCCAGACTCTATTTAAGAATTTATAACAGCCTTCAACACCTGCATCAGACCAGTCAAAGTCTCTTGCCGGAGGTGAGTCAGAAAGGATAAATAATCTTGCTGTATCAGCTCCATAGTTTTCAAATATTTCATCCGGATCTACTGTATTGCCTTTAGATTTAGACATTTTAGATCCATCTTTTAATACCATACCTTGAGTCAATAGATTCTTGAATGGCTCATCAAAACTTAATAGACCTAAATCTTTTAGAGCTTTTGTAAAGAATCTTGAATACAATAAGTGTAAGATTGCGTGTTCAATTCCACCAACATATTGATCTACTGGTAACCATTTATCAACTAGTTCTTTTGAAAATGGCATATTAGAATTTTTTGCATCTGAATATCTTAAATAGTACCAGCTAGAGCATACAAAAGTATCCATCGTATCCATTTCTCGTCTTGCTTTTCCACCACAGACTGGACAAGTTGTTTCTGCAAAAGTCTTTGATGTAGTAATTGGAGACTTGCCTACAACTGAAAAGTCTACATCTGTAGGAAGCATTACCGGTAAGTTTTCTTCTTTTTCAGGAACAATTCCGCATTTATCACAATAAACCATTGGAATTGGAGCTCCCCAATATCTTTGACGAGAAATCAACCAGTCTCTTAGGCGATATTGTGTTTTGAATTCCCCAAAGCCACCATCTACAGCTTTTTGTGTAATAGCTTTTTTAGCTTCAGTATTTTTCATTCCATTAAATTCATTTGAATTAACTAAAACACCTTCTTCTGTATAAGCTGTATCTTTGCAATCTGAAGGATTTTCAGGATTTTGGATAACAACTTTCATTGGAAGATTGTATTTTTTAGCAAAATCAAAATCTCTTGTATCGTGAGTTGGAACTGCCATTACAGCACCTGTTCCGTATTCTACTAAGGCGTAATCAGCTGTCCATAGAGGGAATTCTTCTCCTGTGAATGGATTTATACAATGTGTACCTAAAGGCACTCCTGTTTTCACTCTATCAGTTGATAGTCTTTCGATTTCTGTCATTTTACGAGCATTTGCTCTATATTCTTCAACAGCTTGTTTATTTTCTTCTGTTGTTAATTTTTCGATATCTTTATATTCAGGAGCTACTACTAAATAAGTAATACCATGCACTGTATCAGGTCTTGTAGTATAAACAGGAACTTCAAGTCCTTCTATTTCTCTCACTTTGAATCTAAAAATTGCACCTTGAGATTTTCCAATCCAGTTAGCTTGCATAGTTTTAACATTATCGCCCCAGCCTTCAAGCTTATCTAAATCTTCTAGTAATCTTTCTGCGTAATCTGTGATTTTGAAGAACCATTGAGAAAGATATTTTTTCTCAACAACGCTATCACATCTCCAGCATTTTCCATCAATTACTTGTTCGTTTGCGAGTACTGTTCCACAGGTTTCACACCAATTTACAGCAGCTTCTTTTTTATATGCCAAACCTTTTTTATATAATTGAATAAATAGCCATTGAGTCCATTTATAATAATCAGGCTTACAGGTTGTAACCTCTCTTTGCCAATCATATGAAAGTCCTAACATTTTAAGTTGTTTTGTCATATAGGCAATATTTTCATCAGTCCATTTAGCAGGATCTGCACCGTGTTTCATTGCTGCATTTTCTGCAGGAAGTCCGAAACTATCCCAACCCATTGGATGTAATACATTATATCCTTGCATTTTTTTGAAACGAGCAATTACATCCGTAATTGTATAATTTCTAACGTGTCCCATATGTAATTTACCTGATGGGTATGGAAACATTGATAAAGCATAATACTTAGGTTTATCACTATTATCAGGCGTATGGAAAACATTATTTTCTTCCCAAATTTGCTGCCATTTCTTTTCTATTTCTTGTGGAAAATATGATTCTTTCATCTATTCCTTTACTCCTTTATCTGAATTGTTATAAATCTATTTTATCATAAACTTATACGTCAATATCATCTTCATTTTCTTTTTCGTCTTCGTTATCAGGTAAATCAGGTTCTTTTACTTGTTTTGTTAATTTTTCATTTAATTCTTGTAATGTTATTGATTTATCCATTTTCTTTAAAGCATTTAAAACAGAAATTTTATAATCAGCATCTGTTTTATTTTTAGGATTATCTACTATTTCTCCGATTCGTTGTCCTAAATATCCCATTACTATGATTGCAGGTACTAATATTGTTGCAGTTGTTATTATGGCGTGTAAATCAATTGTACCAACTCTTACAATACTTACTGTGCCTATAACTATCATCGTAATTACAATAAACAATAAACGTATATTTTCTGTATATCCCATAATTTATTTAACCTTTTTTTGTTAAATTTTCCATATCTTTTTTCATACAAAATTGAACTAATGTCATCTTATCAATATTGCTTAAGTTAACAAATCTACCTGAAATTGTATATTTATCACTATCATTTTTTTCAACTCTTATTAATTGATATTTACATTTGATTTCTTGTTCTTCGCTTAATTTTATTGATACATCGTAAAGTTTTTCCATGTCTATATTATCAGTAGTAGTTAGTTTCATTCCTCCAGCTGATAAATCTAAAGTTCTAACTTCATGGTGCTTTTCTCCACAACTTAGTATTAAATTTTCTAAATATTTAATACGTGTAAATTTACGTCTTTGTAAAAATCTGTGTTTAACCGGATTTGCAATTGTTATTACATTATTTTCTAATGTTTTTATATATGATTCAAAATACAAGTATCCATTATCTGTAAAAGAATAAAAATCACAAATATGATTAACAATAAGCCCTTCTGGTTTATATTTTAGCTCCATTCTAAAACCATCATTTGAGACTTCTAAAACTCGACCTTTATTAGTTTTTTTGAAATCTTGAGGAACAATAGTTACAATTTGTTCATTTTTTATAAGTTCTCTCATATTTATCCTTTCTATCTTTTAGCCGTTTCAACTTTTACCATCCCAACGGATTTAACTTTTACATTAGGACTTATTTCATTATAAGACATAATTGCAATTTGCGGATATGTTCTTTCTACAAGTTTTCTAAATAATAATCTAATAGGAGAAGAACATAAAATAACCGGTTGATTACCTGTAGCTGTAATAGCTTTTTCTAATTCAACATTCATTTTATCAAACATATTTCTTGTGAAACTTGGGTCCAATGTAACACTTTGTCCATCTGGGCTTGCTCCTTTTGCTATTGTATTTTCAACATCTGGAGCTAATGTTATTACATATAATTCGCCAGTATCTGCAAGATTTTGTTTACAAATGTTTCTAGAAAGTGCTTGGCGAACATGTTCTGTTAAGAAATTAGGATTTTTATTTATTTTAGCTTGCAAGCTTATTGTTTCTAAAATAGTTTTTAAATCTCTTACAGCAACGCCTTCTTTTAAAAGGTTTTGCATAACTATTTGAACATCTCCTATTGAAACATCTTTCATTATATCGTTTACATAATCTTCTGACACTTCTTTTTTCAAATTATCAATTAGTTGTTGAACATCAAATCTTGAAATTATTTCTGAAGCACATTTTTTAATAACTTCTGTAATATGAGTAGAAATAACCGCTGACGCTGATACAACAGTGTATCCAGACATTTCAGCCAAATCTTTGTCTTTTGCTTCAATCCATAAAGCTGGAAGTCCAAAAGCAGGTTCAATAGCATGAATTCCATTTATAGCAAGGTTCCCAACAGGATCTCCTGCACACATTGCTAAATATCTCTCAGGATAAACATCTCCGGATTCTAAAGCAACACCTTTAAGTTTTATTTGATATGAGTTTGGGGAAAGCTGTAAGTTGTCTCTAACTCTAATTGAAGGTAATACTATTCCTAAATCTAGAGCCGTTTGTCTTCTAATTTGAGCAATTCTTTCCAATAAATCACCTCCCATTTCTACATTTAAAAGTTGTACTAAACGATAACCAACTTCAATTTCAATTGTATCAATGTTAAGTAATTCCATTACGCTTTCACGGGTAGCTTTTGCTCTTTTCTCTTTTTTTCCTAATTTTTCTTGCTGTTCTTGGGCGATTTTTTCTGCTTCTTGTGTCTGCGCAACAACTTTTTTATTTTGAATTTTAAAATAAGCTAAGCCACCGGCAACAGCTGCTATTGTTAAGAAAGGTATCGTCGGCATGCCTGGAACTATACCCATAAATGCTAATAACCCAGCTACAACACCAAGAACTCTCGGATCAGAAAACATTTCATTTTTTATATCTTCTGATAGTGATTCATCTTTACCTGTCGCTCTAGAAACAATTAAACCTGTTGCTGTCGAAATTAATAATGCAGGTACTTGAGAAACTAAACCATCACCAACTGTTAAAATTGTGTATGTTGAAAGCGCTGTTTGAATATTCATATGTAATTGTACAACGCCGATAATCAGACCTCCTACAATATTAATGATTGTTATTACAATACCTGCAGTTGCATCACCTTTTACGAATTTCGAAGCACCATCCATAGTACCGTAAAAATCGGTTTCTCTTTCTAATTTACGTCGTCTTTCTTTTGCTTGATCTTCATTTATTAAACCTGAATTTAAATCAGCGTCAATACTCAATTGTTTACCCGGCATTTTATCCAATGTAAATCTTGCAGAAACTTCAGCAACACGAGTAGCACCGCCTGTGATAACCATAAAATTAATTAATACCAAAATACAGAAGATAACAGCTCCGACAACATAATTCCCACCGACTACGAATTCTCCGAAGGAATTAATTACATTGCCTGCTTCACCATTCAGTAAAATTAAACGTGTTGAGCTAACATTCAAGCCTAATCTAAATAATGTAGCGATCAAAAGCACTGTTGGAAAAGATGAATAGTCTAGAGGTTCTTGAGTATATAAACATACAAGTAGTATAACAACCGCAAGTGAAATATTTACTGTTAGTAATAAGTCTAATAGAGCTGCAGGAAGTGGTATTACCATCATGCAGACAATAACAACTAAGCCTATTGCTAGGACTATGTCATTATTACTCAGTAGTTTTGATAATTTTCCTAACTCCATTCTCCTGCTTGCCTAAATTGGCATTCTCCTCCACCAAGAATATTTTATCATCAGAATGTATTGCTGACAATAATATTAAGTTATTTTATCTCATATTGTCATTTTCAGAGTTTAAACACTCAGCCATTTTTATTATACTTGTTAGCCTTTTAAAAAAAGTCTGTATACGTTGAGGATTCTTCAATGATGTAAAAAGATTCCCATATTCAAATATATTTTTCCCATTTGGAATTGCCAGCATCACTTTATCATCAAAAAAAGAACACTTTATGTTACTAGTTCCAAAAGCTAAACCCATATTATTAAGGCTTTTAATAAAATCATGTGTTACAAGACTAAGTCCTTGCACTTTATCTAATGAATACACTTTATACTTGTTTTCAAATCTTGCATCATCAATCTTTAGCCTATCCTTTTTTAAATCAAAAAATCGATTCTTCTTTGCATTCATATATTTACTAGCAAAAGCATATACACCATAAAATAAGATTAATAAAGCAAAAAAACTTATTATATACCTTTCTATATAGCTCTCAACGACAAATAATAATAAACATATTATTGCTAGAATAATAGCAGGAATAAAAAATAAATATATTAATAAAACCCTCGATTGAAAAATAATACTGTTATCATTTTTTGTTGTTATCATCGTTAACGGAACTGCATTTTCTTTTATATTAAATATAATAATTACTCCTTTAAAGACCTGAAAAAAATTACTAGTATTATATCGATTATTAAAAATATTAACTTTTTGGCTATATTCTAAAACCTTAGCACTTATTATATCTATTTTTACATTGTTGTATATTCCAGACAAGCAAGTCTCAGAGTCTAGAACATCTGCAACAGCAAACAAACAACTATTTCGTAATAATTTTAATGAAATCTCCTTATTACTCATATTGAAATGATCTACCAAACTCATAATACTAGGCAAAAAATCTTTTTTTAATTTTTTTCGATAATCTTCTCCATAATGTATTAAAGCTAAAACTATTCCACTCCCACACATTATTATAGACCATATTAATAACTGCATATTAAACGAATATATCCATAAATACCCAATTACAACTATAACTGAGAAAATAATTATTGCTAAATTCCAGAGATACTTTTTACGCAATAACTCTAATTTATCAATTATTTGTGAGTTTAATGTTTGATTATCCATTTACTTTAACTTTTACTAACTGTTCTCATTTTTTTGTTTATAAACAAAAGCTAAAATTTCTGCAACCGCAACATACATATCTGATGGTATTATACCGTCAATTGGTACAGAATTGTATAGTGCTCTTGCAACAGGTCTGTTTTCTACAATAGGTACATTATTTTCTTTTGCGATTTCTCTTATTTGAAAAGCAAGATAATCTACCCCTTTTGCTACTACCATTGGGGCAGGAGCTTTTGTTTTGTCATATTTAATTGCAACTGCATAGTGAGTTGGGTTGGTTACTACTACATCCGCATTTGGTACTGATGACATCATTCTTTGACGGGCCATTTGCATTTGTATAGATTTTATTTTTGCTTTTATTTTTGGATCCCCTTCGGTATCTTTATGCTCATCTTTTATCTCTTGTTTTGTCATTTTTATTGATTTTTCATATTCATAGTCTTGGTATTTTTTATCCAAAAAACCAAGTATTAACATTGCAAGGCACATGTTAATAATCATGTTTACTAAAATTGATACAATGATATTGATCGCTACAGGTATTTCCAAGCCAACTAAACCTAATAAATCTCCTTTACGACTATTTACAGCAGAAAAACCACAAGCTCCTACTATTACTAATTTTAATATTGATTTAGCAAATTCGACCATAGAACGTGGCTCAAAAGGATTAATCATTCTTTTCGCATTTTGTAACATTCTTTGTGGTGATAAATTTTCTAAATTAAATTTAACTTTTTCTAAAGCAAAAACTTGACCAACATCTAATCTGATTACTATAATTGAAAAAATTACAAGTAGTACCATAAATGGTAAAGTTATTATGGCTAAATATTTAAAGTATGGGAAAAAGATACCCATAATATTATCTATAGTTATGGGATTTGAACTTAAATTTGAAAAACAATCTCTCATCATGCTTTGAATTTTTTCGATCATTCCTTTCGAAAATAAAGCTAACAAAGCTACCCCTGCTACCATAACAAGGGCTGAATCCATATCACGACTTTTGGAAACATTACCTCGTTCCCTCTCTTTCGTTCGCCGTCGACTGGTGGCTTCTTCAGTTTTTTCTGCTGCGTCATTTCCCATTTAATTAATTTTCCTAGTTTTTCAAAATAATATTGTAATTTTTTCTATAAATTGTTCTGTTAAAACTGCTATATATTCTGCCATTGGGCGCATAAATATTAATGATAACAATAGACCTAAATATATTTTTAAAGGAAGTGAGACCATAAAAATATTCATCTGTGGCATCATTTTGGACGTAAAACCTAATAAAGCATCTGTTATAAACAGAACTCCAAAAATCGGTAATGCAATACTTAAACCTATATTAAAAACTTGACCTGTAATAATTATTATTTGTTGAACTAAATGAGGGGAAAAATTAAAAATATAACCGACAGGCATGAGTTTAAAACTGTTATAAATGGCAGAAAATAACCATTGATGAGCTCCTAATCCTAAAAATATCATAATGGCTAAAAAAGTAAAAGCTTGTGTGATGACTGGAGAATTTCCACCTGAAGCAGGGTTTAAAGCTTGATCTGCTGATAAGCCCATTTGTATTGCAAACATATTTACTCCTAATTCGATTCCTACAAACATAATATTTGCACAAAATCCTATTGCAAAACCTATTAAAAATTCCTTGAATAGTATTAAGGTAAGCGCAGGAACTGAATTTGGCGTAATTAATTGTGTATTATATTGTACTATTGGAAATAATATAAAGGCTATTGTAGCTGCTAGCCAAACTTTTATCTGTACTGGTATTGGAAATGTCGAAAAGACAGGTGCTGATGCAAAAAGCCCTGATAGGCGAGTAAAAATAGCCATAAATAATATTATATTTCCAACTGAAAACAATACATCTAAATTAAACATTAAATTCCACCAATTAATTGAGGTATCATATCCATAAATTCATTTACTGTTGTAATAAAAATACTTATCATCCAAGGCATTAAAAATATTAACAAAAGTACGCAGCCAACTATTTTTGGTACAAATGTTAAGGTAGATTCTTGTATTTGTGTAACTGTTTGGAAAATACTTACCAATAAACCTAAAACTACACCAACTAATAATATTGGAACTGAAATTTCTAATGTTAATATAAACATTTTTTGTAAAAGTGTTATTACTACATCTTGATTCATTATCTAACCTCTATCTGACAAAACTTTCTACTAATGATTTTACGACCAAATACCAACCATCAACTAATACAAACATTATTAATTTAAAAGGTAAAGCAATCATTGTTGGAGGTAAAAACATCATACCCATTGATACTAATACAGATGAAACAACTATATCAATTACCAGAAATGGTAAATATACAACAAAACCTATTGTAAATGCTGTTTTTAATTCACTTAATATAAATGCTGGTAGTAGTACATATGTAGGCACATCCTCTTTATTTTTTGGTTTTTCTATCTTTGCCATCCTTACAAATAATGCCAGCTCTTTTTCATGAGTTTGCTTAAACATAAAGTTTCTAATAGGAACTATTCCTCTATCTAAAGCTGCTTGTTGAGTTATTTGATTATTCATATATGGTTGAAGAGCTTTTTCGTTAATTTCATTAAAAGTAGGTGCCATTATAAAAAATGTTAAAATTAAAGCTAAACTTGTTATTACTTGGTTAGGAGGCAATGTCCCAGCTCCTAATGCTTGTCTTGTTAATGATAAAACTACAACTAAACGTATAAATGACGTTGTCATAATTAATATGCTTGGAGCTAAGGTTAATATTGTTAACCAAATTAAAATTTGTAATCCATTTGTAAAATCTTGTGGAGTATTAGCATTTCCAACGCCTATATTAATGTTAGGAAATGTCATTGCACTATACGAAGGTATTATGGACACTAAGACTCCTAAAATAACACCCCAAAATTTTTTATAACTCTTCATAAATAACTACCCTTAATAATCGACTATACCTCTAGTATAGAATATCAAATTCTATATGAGCATGGCAAATCATTAAGTTTTATTGCATAAAATTATATTAACTAACTATTGCTCTTGCTAATAATTCAGCTGGTTCTGCAATTGCTGTGGAATACTCTATAAATTGATTATCTGGCGCAAAATATCGACGCATAGCATTTCGGTTTGTTACTTTTTCATAACAAACAAATGAATCAACATTGTCCTTTAAGTAGCCAGCAAAAATACGCTGCTTATGGGACAGATTATAGTCCTTTAAGTTCTTAACGATATACATATCACTTATATTATATAATATTTAGCTCTTGTTTGCATAGTTTTGCAATAAATGTTTACATATTGTCGATAATTGTATCTACAATTTCTCTAAAAGCTCCATTTCCACCTTCGGATTTTGTTATTTGTATGTTTTTAATTTTTTTTACTTTATCAACAGCATTTGGAACTGTATAACAATATTTTGTATATTCAAGAGATTCTATATCGTTTATGTCATCACCAATGTAAATATATTCATTTTCTTTTAGAGAATATTTTTCTACAATATTTTTTAAAACATCAATTTTTTTTCTTATACCTTGATGTATTTCATCGAGCTCAAATTTTTCATTAAGAATTTCTATTGCAGAATTACTTTCTCCGGATATTATACCGATTTTATAATTATTTTTTTTTAAGATTGAAAATGCCATTATATCCTTAAAATTTAGTTTTCTTGACATATTTTTATTTGAATCAATATAAACACAATTATCAGTGATAATTCCATCAAAATCTGTAATGATAAATTTAACTGTATTAGGGATTTTTAAACTCATGCTATTTAACTCTTCTTAATTTTTCTATAATAGGAAATTCTCTAGGATAAACAATTTTAATGCCATTTCCTAAAAGTTGTGGAACTTGTCTTATATCTCTTACCATATGGTATAGTCCTGCCATTTCAAGACTCGCAGCTTGGTCAGAGCCCCAATTTGTCCTATCTACTGTAATATGTCTTTCCACAGAATTAGCACCAAGTGCAACAGCGAGAACAGAAGGTGTTACACCTCTTTCGTGTCCGGAATATCCTATTGGACATGAAAATTCTTTTTTAAAAGTTTCTATAACCTTTAAATTTGTTTCTTCTGCATTTGATGGGTATGTAGAAGTACAATGATAAATTATTAAATTATCTTCTCCTAAAATATTTACAGCATGTCTAATTTCTTCCATAGTACTCATGCCTGTTGATAATAAAATAGGTTTTCCTTTTGATTTTGTATATTTTAATAAATTATCATCAGTTAATGATGCTGATGCAATTTTATAACAAGGAACATTAAATTTTTCCATAAAATCTACAGACGCTTCATCCCAACAGGAAGCAAACCACAATATACCTTTTTCTTTACAATAATTATCTATTTGAGCGTATTCTTTTTCTCCAAATTCAAGCCCTCTTTTAAGATCTCCATTTGTATTCCCAAATACACTTTTTCTCTCTTTTGCTAATTCTTCTTTTGTATAAACTATATCAACAGTTCTTTTTTGAAATTTTACAGCATCACAACCTGTTGTAATAGCTATATCAATCATTTTTTTTGCTAAATCAACTGAACCGTTATGATTTATCCCAATTTCAGCTATAATAAAACAAGGGAAACCGTCTCCAACGGTTTTGTTTGCGATTTTCACACACTTTCTGTTCATTTTAACTCCCATTAACTTAAATATTTTTTATACAAAACAAATTCGTCCGGATCAACTTTATGAGAATTTTCTTCTTGACTTATTTTTTGTTCTTCGTTTTTTTCCTGTTTTGTATTGTCAGTTGTTGTTTTAAACAATTCATCTATAATTCCATCAGGATTTTCTTCTTTGTATATTTCTGTGAATTCAAATTTATCATTCTCTGTATTATTTTCTTTGATATTTTCAGATTCTTCCTGCTTTTTTGTAACTACTTTTGTAAAACCTGGAATTTCAATTTTGGGAATTTCAATTTTAGGAATCCTAATATTAGGTATTTCTATTTTTGAATATTCGCCTTCTTTTATTTCAATTGGCGGATAATTACCTAAATCTTTAATAAGATGTATCGAATTTGTAGAAGCTCCTATAAGCATTCTTTTTCCATCCAATTCTACAACGTGCAAAGTTTTATTATTTCCTAACGGTGTTGTTGAAATAACTGATACATGACTATTATTTTTATCTCCAATTTCACGTTTTAAAGCATTAATTCCAAATTTATTTAATTTTGTATATATTATACCTGTTGCATATATTAATAAAATTACAAAAATAAGAGAAAAGAATATAGAAATAATATTAGGTTCATTTCCAACGGTTTGAGTTCCGATTGTATTAACAGTATCTGTTGTTGAAACAGAAGATGCTTGTGCCGCACTTGCTAATGGTTCCGGTAAATCCGGCAGAACGTCAAATTTATCAACAGCATAAGCTGATAAAGCATAAAACCAAGCTATCCCTGTAAATAATATTCCCAAAATCTTATTCATTTAAACTTACCTTATTTTCTGATATAATTCTATCATAAAATTATTAAATAGGGCAAGATGTCATGCTAATGGAAGTGTTTAATTATGTTTTACAGAAAGATAGTAATTTATTTATTCATGTTTTAAATCTTTTTGTTCTGCTTATTTTATTGATACTTTTTGTTTTTGTAAGAAAAGTTAGAAAAAAATATTCAAAAGTTAATGATTATTTTGGAATTGTTACAAAAACTGTTAACTCTGTTCGTTATGGTGATTTATCAAAAAAAATCGAAAATATGGATATTCCAAATTCGGCGCCGTTAACGGAGAGTATTAACCGTATGATTGAAACTTTGTACGATAGAGAGAAAATGATTGTTGAATATCAAAATGAGTTAAATCGGCAAAATAAACTTTTGGAAGAAGTTATAAATTCTCTTTCTGATGGGTTGATTATTATAGATAAAAAATATAAAATTCTTAGAGCAACTTCTAGAGTCGCACAATGGTTTGGGGTTAGTGGCAAAGAATTATTTACACATGATATTTTTGACTATATTAAAATTCCAAAGAATAAACATATTGAAGATTTGAAAGAAGATGATATTTTTATCTTTAATGAAAATGCTTCTAATTTTGTTGCAAGTACTGTTGAACTAAAATTAGAAGATAATAAAAAAAGATTTATTATGATTATTAGAAATGTTACAGATCAAAAAGAACTAGAAATCTTAAAGGAAGATTTTGTAGCTACTTTAACTCATGATTTAAAAGTTCCAATTATTGCTGAAACAAATATGCTTGAGTTATTTTTAAATGAAAATTTTGGTCCTATTTCTGAAAAACAGTCGATAGCTTTAAAAAATATGCAAACTTCGAATAAAGAACTTTTAGATCTAGTTCAAATCGTATTAGAAACATATAAAGTTAAGGATGGGAAAGTTAGACTTTTTAAAGAAAATATTATGTTAAAAGCATTTATTGCTGAGATTATTGAAGAAATGCAATCTATCGCTGAAAAAACTAATAATAATATTGAATTTATTCAATCTAGAGATATTCGAGTATTTGCTGATAAAATTCAATTAAAACGTGTTATAAAAAATTTAATTTCAAACGCAATTTCTTATGGAGAACCTAATTCGCCTATTGAAATAAAAATTGGTGAGATTCCTAAATATATTGTTATTAATGTTAAGGATTACGGAAAGGGGATTTCGGAAACTGATATAAATAAGATTTTTAATAAATATTATTCAGCGGCTAAAAAATTTAGAAAGATTGGTACAGGATTAGGTTTGTATTTAGCATTACAAATTGTGAAAGCTCATGGAGGAGAATTGTCTGTTGTAAGTGAAGAGGGTAAATATACAGAATTTTCAATAAAGTTGCCTGTAGCTGAAAATATTAATAATTTGTTGTATGGAGAATAAAAATGAATAAAATTTTGTATGATACAAAATATTTACAATTAAAGAGCACTAAATCAAAATCAGGGCATGATTGGGTGTATGCTCATCGACCTAATGCTAAGGATGTTGTTGTAATATTGCCAATTATTAATGATGAAAAAGTTTTATTTTTAAAGGAAGAGCGTCCACCATTGCAAGCAGAAAATATTGCTAAATATTGTATAGGCTTACCTGCTGGTCTTGTTGGGGATGAAAGAATTGGAGAATCAATAGAAGATGCAATAAAGGCTGAATTACTTGAAGAAGCTGGGTTGGTAGCAGATAAAATAGAAATTAAAACTCGCAAAATGGCAAGTTCTGCAGGTTGTGTTTCTGAAGTTATTACGATTGCTGTTGCTTATATAAATGAATACAATCTTGTTCAAAAACCCGTTAGTGATAATGGTATTATTGTTGATAGAATTTTAGTTGATAAATCAAAAATTTATTCTTGGCTTCAAGAACAAGAAAAAATTGGTAATGCTTTAACGGCATCAACTTTAGCAGCTTTATTTTATTTAGAAAGGTAATTAATATGATAACAAAAGGAATTCGAGGGGCTATTTTAGTAAAAAATAATACTTCAAAAGCTATTGAAGATGCTACATTGAAACTTCTTAATGAAATGGTAGAAAAAAATAATATTGAAACAAGTATGATATCGCATGTTATTTTTACATTAACATCTGATTTAAATGCCGAATTTCCTGCAAAATTTGCAAGAATTAATTTAGAATGGAAAGACGTTGCGATGATGTGTTTCACAGAATTAGATGTTCCTAATGCTTTGAAAAAATGTTTAAGAGTTTTGATTGTGGTGAATTGTGGTGAAAATTTTGTACCTGAATTTGTTTATTTAGACGGAGCTGAAGTTTTAAGAAAATGAAAAGAGTTTTAATTGTTGATGATGTAAACGGATGGGTTAAATTTAATTCGGATGTTATAAGAGAATTGTTTGGAGATGTTGAAATAGTAACTGCAAATAGTGCATCCGAAGCATACGATATATTATTACAAGGTTTAGATTTTGATATTATAATAACAGACTTGCAAATGGAGGAAACTTTTTCCCCTAAATATGCTGGAGAATGGCTTGTTGAACAAATAAGAACATTTAATCGTTATAATAGTACAAAGGTTGTTATGATATCTGCTTCTTATAATATAAGGCAAATTGCAAATTCGCTTGGAGTAGAATGTATTCCAAAATCTACAGCTTTAAAGTGTATTTCAGCTTATAAGGAAGTTTTTAATTTATGATAAAAAGAATATTAATTTTGTTTATTTTGTTTGTTAGTTGTTCTGTATTTGCAGTTGCGGAAGATATAGATACTAATTTTACAAAATATTATAAAATTAATGATAAATTTGAAATTACGTATATACCACTTACTAAAAACAACGAAAAATCTTTAAATAAAGAAGATAAAAAAACTTATAAAATAATTCAAAAAAATGAGAAATATGTTTCAAAAAATCAATTAGAAAAAGCTGATAGGTTTTGTGAAAATTTTATTCCTAATAAAATAAGATTAATAAATTATTATCAAAGCAAACTTGACTATAAAAAAGCTTTGGATGAATGTCTATTATTAAAAGATTTGGATAAAAATAGTTTTATTCCTAAATATTTATTAGAACAAAAATTAGCTATTTTATATGCAAGATGTGGAGAATATTTAACTTCTAACAAAATATTATTACCTTATATAAATTCTAAAAATATAAAACAAGCTTCTTTTGCAAATTATCAAATTGGTGAAAATTATTTTTATATACAAGATTATAAAACAGCTATATCATACTTAAAAAAAGTTATAAGTTCAGATTTTAATTATGTTCAAGCTCAAGAATTTTTGTATTCCTCATATTTACATATAAAAGATAATAAATCTGCCTATACTGTTGCAAAAAATTTAATCAATAAAGTGCCTAACAATCCGGAAAATTACATGAAATTAGCTTTTGTTACAACAAATAAACTGGAAAAGTTAAATAATTATTATAAGGCTAAACAATTATATTATGCTCAAAATTATTTGCCGGCTATAGTTGAAGTTAATAGATTAATAGTGCCAATTGAACAATCAAAGATAGATGAGGCTTTTAAAAAATTATCTTTATATTGCAAAAAGCCTGATTGGTTAAAAATAAAATCTAAAAATGCTAATTTACTTGCTGATGATATTCTTTATTGGGATAGGCGACAAGATGATTTTTTTGAAGCGACAAATAATTGTATTTCAAAATATTATGGTAAAAATTTAGTTGCTTGTTTTAATGACATTAATTCTAATCAGCAGGTTCTAGATAAAGAATTAGCAGAAGAATCTGCAAGAAGAATTGAAATTAAGCAAAGAGAAGAACAAAATCAATTATTACGACAACAGAATGCCTTAATCCAAGAGCAAAATCGTATTCAGTATATGCGTAATTATAATTATTATCCACGATATTATGATTATTATTGGGGGAGATATCCTTGGTGGTTTTAAAAAGCAAAAAAAAGTTTGCCTGAAAATGGCAAACATTAAATAAACACGAGGATATTAAGAGAGAGAGTATAAAAAGAACTTTGGGTGTAAATAGAAACTCTTATTTGAATTTTTATTTACTTAACTAAACTTTTTTATTTGTTTAATTATCCCTTACATCTATATAAAGTTTTCGTTTATACGTAAATTGCTTATTTTTTTTAAATAATTTACAAAGCTTAAAGTATTATAAATAGAGGATTTAAGAAGTATATATTATCTAAATATTAAATATAGTTTACAATATTAAATAGCTTTACACAAAGCTTTTTTATGTTAATATTAGAGGTATAGTGGGATAGAGGAGAAAGATTTTGAGTCAACAAAATATGTTTTCAGACGGTAAAATTGTACCGGTAAATATAAGAGAAGAAATGAAAAAGTGCTACATTGATTATGCGATGAGTGTAATTGTAGGTAGAGCATTACCGGATGTAAGAGATGGTTTGAAGCCTGTACATAGACGTATTTTATATGCGATGAATGAATTGGGTATGACGCCAGATAAGCCGTTTAAGAAGTGTGCTCGTATTGTAGGTGAAGTATTAGGTAAATATCACCCGCATGGTGATAGTTCAGTATATGAAGCTCTTGTAAGATTGGCTCAAGATTTTAACACAAGATATCTAGTAGTAGACGGGCATGGTAATTTTGGTTCTGTGGATGGTGATGGAGCTGCTGCTATGCGTTATACAGAAGCTCGTATGCATAAGATTACAACATCTATGTTGGCAGATATTGATTGTGAAACTGTAGATTTTGAACCTAACTTTGATGGCTCATTGGAAGAACCTTCTGTCTTACCTGTAAGATTACCAATGTTATTATTGAATGGTTCTTCTGGTATTGCAGTTGGTATGGCAACTAATATCCCTCCTCATAATTTAAGAGAAGTTGTAGATGGAACTATTGCATTGATTGATAATCCTCAAATAACAATAGATGGTTTGATGGAACATATTAAAGGTCCTGATTTCCCTACAGCGGCAACAATTGTTGGTTTAAATGATATAAGACAGGCTTATGAAACAGGTCGTGGTTCTATTAAGATGTCAGCGGTTGCTACTATTGAGGAAATTCCTGGTGGTGCGGGAAGACAAACAAGAACTGCAATTATTGTTACTGAAATTCCTTATCAAGTTAATAAGTCAATGTTAATTCAAAAGATTGCTGATTTGGTTAAGGAACAAAGAATTAATGGTATATCTGATATCAGAGATGAATCTGACAGAGAAGGTATGCGTATTGTTATAGAGTTAAAAAGAGATGCTAAACCGGAAGTTGTTAAAAATAATTTATTTAAATATACTCAATTAGCAACAACTTTTGGGGTTAATATGGTTACTTTATGTGGCAAACAGCCTAGACTTCTTAATTTATATGAAGTTCTAAGTGAATTTGTTGAACATAGGGTTGAAATTGTTACAAGAAGAACTATTTACTTCTTGAAGAAAGCAAAGATTAGAGCTCATATTTTAGCAGGTTTATTAATTGCATTAGGCTCTTTAGATGAAGTTATTGAATTGATTAAAAAATCAAAAACAACTGATGATGCCAGGGTTGGTTTGATGAGCCGTTTTGGATTAGATGTTGATCAAGCTAATGCAATTTTAGAAATGCAATTAAGACGTTTAACAGGTTTAGAACAAGATAAAATCAAAAATGAATATGATGAATTACTTAAAAAGATTACCGAATATGAAGGAATCTTGGCTGATCGTCAAAAAGTTTTAGATATTATCAAGGGTGAACTTTTAGAAGATAGAGAAAAGTATGGTGACGATAGAAGAACTCAAATTGTTCCTGAACAAGGAGAAGTTACAATAGAGGACTTAACTCCAAATACTCCTATGGCTGTATTTATTACTCATCAAGGATATCTAAAAAGAATATCTTTAGATACTTTTGAAAGACAAAATCGTGCAACTCGAGGAAAAGCTGGCATGAAGACAAAGGACGATGATGATATACAGCATTTCTTCACTGCTATGATGCATGATAAAGTGTTGTTCTTCTCATCTAAAGGTATTGTATATAGTCTAAATGTTTATGATTTCCCTGAAGGTGGCAGACAATCAAAAGGTTTACCGATTGTAAATGTATTACCTATTGAACAAGGTGAAACAATAACAGCAGTTGTTCCTGTAAGTACATTCTCTCATGATGCTAATTTAATTATGTTAACTCAGAAAGGTTATATTAAGAGAATTGAGTTAGATAATTTTGCAAGTATTAGAAGAAGTGGTATTATAGCAATTTCTTTAGAAGAAGGTGATAAACTTAATTGGGTTAAATTAGCAAAAGCCAACGACGAAATTATTATTGGTACATCTTGTGGTATGGCAATTAGATTCCCAATTGAAGATTTAAGACCATTAGGAAGAAGTGCTAGAGGTGTAAATTCTATGAAATTGAGAGCGGCTGATACTATTATTGGTTGTGACATTGTTCCTAGAAATTATGATGCAGACTTACTTGTAGTAACTTCTGATGGTTTTGGAAAGAGAACCAAATTATCCGAATTTAGATCTCAAAATAGAGGTGGTATTGGATTAATTGCTACAAAATTCAAGTCAAATGCTTCAAGATTGGTTGCTTTAACTATTGTAGAAGAAAGTGATGAGATAATGCTTGTTACTGCAAATGGTATTGTAACAAGAATTAAAGCGGGTGATATTTCTTGTCAAGGAAGACCTGCAACGGGTGTTAGAGCTCAGAACCTTGTTGATAATGATAGTGTTGTATCTGTTAATAAAATAGTAAACACAGATAAAGATGATGATTCATCACAAGAAGTAAGCTTAGAACAAATTGCTGAAGGGGAACAAACGACAATCGTTTCAGAAGTTCAAGAATAAGTTAAAAGGTCGGGAATATCCCGACCTAAATTTTATAAAAGGAGAAATTATGGATAACTTAAAAATATATACAGATAATGATATAAATAAAAATTTAATAAAGGATAAAAAAATCGCAATTATAGGTTTTGGATCACAAGGTTATGGTCAAGGTTTAAATTTAAAAGATTCTGGGTGTGATGTTGTTTTTGGATTAAGAGAAGGTGGAGCTTCTGAAATAAAAGCAAAAGATTATGGCTTGAAGACTATGAAGATTTCTGAAGCTGTTAAATATGCTGATATTGTTCAAATTTTAATTCCTGATGAAATACAAGCAAAAGTTTATGAAGAAGAAATAAAACCTTATTTAAAAGAAGGTCAGTATTTGATGTTTTCTCACGGTTTTAATATTCATTATGGTTTTATTGTCCCTCCTAAAAATGTAAATGTTATAATGGTTGCACCAAAAGCTCCAGGACACACAGTTAGAAGTGAATATAAAGCTGAAAGGGGAGTACCTTCTTTAATTGCAATTTATCAAGACGTTTCTAATGATTCAAAAGAGGTAGCGCTTTCTTATGCGTCAGCAATAGGTTCTGGTCGTGCTGGAATTATTGAAACTACGTTTAAAGAGGAAACTGAAACTGATTTATTTGGAGAACAAGCTGTTCTTTGTGGTGGATGTTCTGCATTAATAAAAACTGCTTTTGAGACTTTAGTAGAGGCTGGTTATTCCCCTTATATGGCATATTTTGAAGTTTGTCATGAACTCAAATTAATTGTTGATTTAATTTATCAAGGTGGAATTGAAGACATGCATTATTCTATTTCTAATAATGCTGAATATGGTGATTTAACAAGAGGTGGAAAATTAATCAACTCAGATGTAAAACAAGAAATGAAAAAAATACTTGCTGATATTCAATCTGGGGTTTATGCTAAAGAATTTATGAATGAAATGAATGGTGGTGCTCATAAATTTAAAGAATTAAGAAATAAATCGAAAGAACATTTAATTGAAAAAATCGGTGAAGAAATTCGTTCAGCTTTTAGTTGGGGTAATAAAGATAAATTAATTGATAAGAGTAAAAATTAGTCCAATTGTTTAGATATAAAATCTACACGTAGGTAATAGTAAAGAAATTATCTTTTTTTACAATAGAGTTGTATTAAAAATACAGTTTATAGTTGTAAAAAAGGAGTAAAAGATGAAAAAAACATTATCTATGTTAGTAGCATTAGGAATCTTATCATTTGCAGGTATTCAAGGAGCTAATGCTTTTGATTGGTCAAATTTAAATCCGGCTTATTGGGGACATTGTCCTAAGTGCGAAAAGAAAAAAGCCGATTGTTCTTGTAAGAAGTCTAAAAAATGTGACCCTTGTAAAAAAGTAGAAAATCCATGCCCTTGTACTGGTGCAGCTGCTCCAGCTACTTGTGATCCTTGCCAAAAACAAGTTCAGCAACCAGCACCTTGTAATCCTTGTCAAAAACAAATGCAACAACCTGCGAAATGTGATCCTTGTGATAAGTTACAAGAAATGACAAAGTAATTGTTTATTAAATTTTTATTTGACGGTAGAATTTTCTACCGTCAATTTCGTATTTATCCTCTATTTATGTGATTACATTTTTATAATAGTTTTATAAACTATAAATATTAAATGGGGAGAGATATGGTTAGATCAAATTTAAAAGAGAAAAAAGTCGTTAAAAGTAATAGTTTAAAAGTTGTTGATAGCAATGCTATTAAAACAACATCTTATAGTGATATAAATTTAAAAAAGTGGCGTGATTATGAACATATTAAAACAGATACATTATGGGAATTTCCAAGTCGTTTAAAAGATGGCGGACATTCTAATGAATATCATGGTAATTATATCCCTCAAATAGCACAGCAAATTTATGAAAGATATACCAAAAAGAATGATATTGTTTTAGATTTGTTTTTTGGTTCAGGAACTTCCGGAATTGAAGCTATTAATATGAATAGAAGATGTATTGGTGTTGAATTAAAAGAAGATTTGGCAGAAAAAGTTTCTGAAAAATTTACTCCTAAGCAGTTAGTGACTGATGTAAATATAATTTGTGCAGATTCAGCAAGTGAAATTGCTAAGGAAAAAATTAAAGCCAGATTAGATATCATGGGTGAAAAGAAAGCTCAACTATTAATGCTGCATCCACCTTATGATGATATTATCAAGTTTTCTGATAAAAAAGAAGATTTGTCGAATTGCTCGTCAACGGAAGAATTTTATGATTTATTTGAAAAAGTTGCAAAGAATGGATATGATTTATTAGAAAAAGGTAGATTTGCTTGCCTTATTATTGGTGATAAATATGCTAATTCTCAACACATTCCGTTGGGATTTGAGTGTATGGCAAGAATGAATAAATTAGGTTTTATAACTAAGGCTATTATTATAAAAGATATGCAAGGTAATGAAAGGGCTAAAGGTAAAACTGCTAATTTATGGAGATATCGAGCTTTGGCCGGTGGCTTTTATATTTTTAAACACGAATATGTTATGGTATTTCAAAAAGTATGATAAAAGAAATTGATGCTGGATTAATTATTAAAGTTAGAATTGTACCTAATTCTTCAAAAAATGATTTAATATTAGAAGATGAATTTATAAAAATTAAGGTGACAGCTCAACCAATTGAAAATAAGGCAAACAAAGCTTTAATAGAATTTTTATCTAAATTTTTAAAAATACCAAAAACAAATATTGAAATTATAAAGGGTGAAACTTCTAAAGAAAAAACTATATTAATAAAAATTCTAGATATAGAGAAAATAGCGTTAATAAAATCTCAATTGACAAAATAAATAAAAAACTATACTATAAAATAAGAATAACAATAAAGGTGTTTTTATGTACAAGCGTTGGTATGATATTGATCCTACAGTAAGTTTAGCAGTAAGTTTGATGAGAAATGCTAATATTATGTCTCAATATAAGTGTGCTGATTTGATTGTTAGCAAGTCAAAAGATAATGGTATTGATTTATCAGAAAATATATTGACCGATGCTTTTACATATGTTTTAAGACGCTGGTATGATACGGATCAAAAGATTGCTGAAGCTTTTGAATATTTAAAATCTTTGCCTGCCGAATTACAAAAAGATGTTGCATTAGAAATAATAAATCTTCTTCAAGAGGAAGAAAAACATTAGTATTATGAATTTATTAAACAGTATTATTTTTAACCCTGCATTTATCTCTGTTATAGTGTTATGTATTCTTTGTTTAAAGAAAGTTAATGTGTTGCTATCTATAATAATTTCAACAATTATAGCTGGTATTTTTTCTGGTATGAATGTAAGTAACACAATGCAAACATTTATATCAGGAATGGGAGGAAATTCTGAAACGGCTCTTAGTTATATCTTGTTGGGAGCTTTCGCTGCTACAATGTCACATTCAGGTTTTACGGATGTAATTTCTAAAAAAATAGCAAATATTGTTTCAGATAATAAATATGTTTTACTTTTAATATTAACATTAATAGCTATGGCTTCTCAAAATATAATACCTATTCATATTGCTTTTATACCAATAATAATACCTCCTTTATTAAAGGTAATGAATAAACTTAAAATAGATAGAAGAGCTGTAGCTTGTGTACTGGCTTTTGGTTTAAAAACACCTTATATCGTTATTCCTGCTGGTTTTGGTCTGATTTTTCAAAATTTAGTAGCTGATAATATGATTCAAAATGGTGTTATCGTTCTAAGAAGTGAAATATGGAAATATATGACTATACTTGGTTTAGGAATGTTAGCGGGTTTATTTGTTGCAGTATTTATAACATATAGAAAGCCAAGAATTTATAAGGATTTTAATATTAATAGTAATGATAATATTTCTACTAAATTTCAAAAAAAGTATTGGGTTGTAGTAATAGCTGCTATATCCACTTTTATCGTGCAAATATTGACGCAATCACTCCCATTGGGGGCTTTGGTTGGTTTGGGTATTATATTTTCATTTAAAGTTATTCCACAAGATAAAATGGATCACATGATGAATGAAGGTATATATTTAATGGGGTATGTTGCTTTTGTAATGCTTGTTGCGGCAGGATATGCAGCGGTATTAAAGGATTCGGGTTCTATAGAGCATTTGGCTAATGCTGTTTTAACTATTCTTCCTAATAGTATAATGTTAGCTTCTTTTATAATATTAATGTTAGGGTTATTTATAACAATAGGTATCGGAACGTCATTTGGAACTATTCCAATTTTAGCAGTTTTATTTATTCCAATATGTATAAAGCTAGGTTTTAATACTCCTCAGATGATAATTTTAATAGCCGCAGCAGCAGCATTAGGTGATGCGGGTTCTCCCGCTTCTGATACAACATTGGGACCTACTTCAGGCTTGAATGCTGATGGACAGCATAATCATATTTTTGATACTTGTATTCCAACATTTATTCATTTTAATGTTGCTTTAATTTTATTTGCTTTATTGGGAATATGGATTTTTAGTTAGTTATATTAACCATTTAATCCATAATTAAAATCTTCTTGAATGTTAGTAGATAACATAGATTTCAATGATTCCATATAAGCATTAACTTCTTCTAATTCTGCGCTAGCAGTTGTAATTTGTGCATCGATAGCTGTTTCCCAAGCGGTTAATTCATCCAATTGATCTTGAAATTGAGCTGTGATTTTATCCATTTCTTCTTCAAAATCTGGAATTTCTGTATAGTCTGTATAGTTATCATATTGGTGTTCACCACCTCTTGCTTGGTCTGCTTCATATAAATTTTTATAATAATTTCTTGTTGCTCTGTCTTGAGCATTTTTTAAAGACTGTGAATCTGATTGAGAATATGTTGCAAGAGATTTTTGAGATTGAAATTCAGTTATTTGTAAATTTAACTCGTTTCTTCTCAATTTGTATGATAATAATGTCTCGTGTAAATTTGCTATTGCCATTTTTGTTCACCATCTTTTTATATCTTACATATATATAAAGTATTAATAATTTATCTGATTTCAGGCTTTATATTTTTTGTTACAAATCTTAATATTTTATAAATTAGTTTATTATTTTTTTTATTTAAATATTAGTCTGAATAAATTTCTGAGTTTAATTGTGAAAATTGTATTTTTGTAAGAGATTAAATTTGAAAGGATTGATGAATATGTATAAAAAATTTTTAATAATGCTGATAATATGTATGTCATCTATGCCAATACAGGCATTTAGTTATAAAAGTAATAATGCAGTGTCAATTTATGAAAGAATAAATCCTGCAATAGTATCAGTAGATTCTCAGCTTTCAGACGGTTTATCTTGTGGTACGGGTTGTATAATTGATAAATCTGGTATTATATTAACAAGTGCACATGTTATTGATATTGGGAAGACTGTTGTTGTTACGATGAGTAATGGTCAAAATTATAATGCAAAGGTAATTAAACATTTGGGTGATAATAAAGATATTGCTCTTTTAAAAATTGATACTGATTTAAATTTAAAAACTGTAAAGTTAGGAAATTCTGAAAAAATTAAGGTAGGCGAAAAGGTTTTGGCAATAGGAAATCCTTTTGGATTTAATGGAACCCTTACACAGGGTATAATTTCAAGAATAGACTATGCAAAAAATAGAATACAAACAGATGCTGCTATAAATCCAGGTTCTTCTGGAGGGCCTTTGTTGAATACTAAGGGCGAAATTATAGGTATTAATCAAGCTATATATAATCCTGATAATAATATTTCTAATATTGGTATCGGGTTTGCTACACCTATTAATTTGGTGAAAGAGTATTTACAAGAAGAGAATTCTTTTGAAGGATAAATTATTTACAATTACGTTATAAATATTATAATATACGTATGAGAAAATTATTAGGAATATTACTATTTTTTTTAATGCAAATTTCAGTGGTTTTTTCAGCTGATATAAATCTACGTGATTATGATGAATTTGATGTTCCTGCTGGTACTCATATTCCTGTTATATCACTGCAAGAGTTTTCAACTGCTTATTGTGAAGAGGGTGATAGTGTAAGTTTTATTACAACTTCGGATATTTATTTATATGATAAAAATATTATTCCACAAGGAACAAGGTTGAATGGGTATATAGATAAAAAAAATGAACCAATAATAGGAACCAATGCCGCAATGAGAGTTTTTGTAAATAAAATGTATTTAAAAGATGGATTTGAGGTTCCTATAAAGTCTTATATTTATACCTCAAATAATAATATAATAGGAGGAGAATTAACGCCTCCGGAGGAATATATAAG
The DNA here is from genome assembly GCA_944323985.1 of Candidatus Gastranaerophilales bacterium. Lineage (GTDB taxonomy): Bacteria > Cyanobacteriota > Vampirovibrionia > Gastranaerophilales > Gastranaerophilaceae > CAG-196. The sequence goes on from CALUUP010000010.1 coordinate 27,815, forward strand.
AATTCCTCATTATCAAAGATGGGCAATGTTTAGAGCTATGGGAACATTACAATGTGTTCCCGGTGCGAAGAGAAAAATGGGGGAACATGTTACAATATCTTCAGGAGCGGATTTAATAATAGTATTAGTTGCGCCGATTCATATGACACATAGAGTAGTTAATTGACAAAATTTTGATTGATTATACAATATTATTATGGGAGAGGATGTTAATAGATGAAAAATATAAATAAAATTGTAGCTACTGCGTTATTATTGTCAACTGTTTTATGTTCGGTGAATGCTGCTTCAAATTTTACCTATCAGCAACCACAGGTTCAACAAGTAAATAGTAGTAATTATGTACAAAAACCAATGCAATATAATTCGAATCAACCATTAAAAGGAAATGTTGTTATGGTTCCTGCAGGGACAAGTATTCCTGCGACTTTCATGTCTCCGATTTCTTCCGCAACAATGACAGTAGGGCAGTCTGTTTCTTTGTTATTGGGTTCTGATTTTTATTATAATAATAAATTAATAGCACCTGCCGGCAGTTCTGTAAATGGCTCTGTTATTGATGTTTCAAAAGCTAAAAGGGGGAGTATGAATGGTAGGTTATGCATAAGATTTACACAAATTATTACTCCTTATGGAGTTCAGGTTCCGATTTCTGCTGTAATTAAAACGGATGATTCTTCTGGGGTTTTAATTGGTGGAACAAAAATGGATGTAACGAAAGAATATGCCAAAGATTTAGCAGGTGGTAGTGCGGCAGGAGCTTTATCTGGTTTAGTTTTTGGAGCTTTGGCTGGAGGAGATGTTGGCAGAGGTGCTGCATTAGGTACCGCTGTTGGCGCAGGTGGAGGATTAATAAAATCTGTGTGGGATAAAGGTAATGATGTAGAAATTCCTGCGAATGCTACTGTGGAATTACTTTTAACTCAACCGATAACTGTTTCTACCTCAGGTTACGGATATGAAAATTAGTAAGTAGGTTAATTTAAAATATTTGCTATTTTATTATTCTAAAATAGTAGTGAGTGAGAGAATATAAAAGTGACAATATTAAATAGTAAAAGTTTTATACTAGACGAGGATGATGATAATAATCAAGAAGAGTACATTCTTCCTTCGATTGTGACAAGTAAACCTGAAGTAATTCCAATAAAAAAATCTTTGGCAATTTCAACAGCGTTACATCCTGCAGTTGTTTTATTGATATGGTTGATATCTTTGATGTTGGCTTTGATGGGTATAAATTTAACTTTATTTAAAAAACCGCCTGTCCAACAGAAAAAGGATATAGAATTTGTTTTAGTGGATAAAGAGGGAACTCCAAGAGATCCTAATACAAAAAATAGAGCAGATATTAATTCTAGAAGTGGAGGAATTAATGATCCAAAGAGAAAGGTTTCAATGCCTTCTCCAGCGCCAAAGAAAGCTTCTACACCTTCTGCTCCTAAGTCTCAGACAAAATCAGTAAAAAAACAGTCTCAGCAAAGTCCTGTTAAGAAACAAGTTGTGCAATCTAATAAGCAAGCTCAGCCTGCCAAATCAAAACAACAACAGGCTGTTTCAAAACCTTCTGTTGCTAAACCAGCACCTCCAACTTCAAGACCGAGTGCAAGACCTGTTTCTTCACCAGCGCCTGTTGCAAAACCTTCATCAAAATTCACAGTTCCTGCTCCAAAAGGCGCTCCTGTTGGAAAATCTTTATCAACAGGACCAATAGGAGGTACATCTGCTCCAACAGGAGCTAAATCAGGAAGCAGTTCATCTTCTTCTTCTGGTGGTAGCGCTTATGCGCCAAGACCATCTTTATCCCCTTCATCTAGTGGTGGAGGTAGTGGACAATTAGCAAGAGGTTCTTCTGGATCAGGAAATCTTGGTAATCCTGGTGGTGGAGGAGGGGCTCCTGGTATAGATGCTCTTCGTGAACCTGATTTTGGACCATATATGAGAGAACTTCAAAGAAGGATTAAGCTAAATTGGGATCCTCCTAAGGGGAATGAAAGTAAAAGAGTTGTATTGTTATTTAAAATTGCTAAAGATGGTAGGTTATTGTCTTGTAGAGTGCATAAGTCTTCTGGACTTCCGTCTGCAGATCAGGCAGCTTTGAAGGCTGTTGAACTAACAGCACCTTTTAGACCGCTACCTGCTGATTTTAAAGGACAAAGTATTGATATACAATTTACGTTTGATTATAACGTGTTTGGTGGTTCAAGATATTAAAAATGACGATATTATAATGAAAATAAGAGGTAGATTATTATGGAATTATTATTACATTCAATTCAATTAGATTGGCCGGTATTGTTACCAATATTAGTGTGCTCAATTTTAACTGTTATGGTAGCTATTGATCGTGCAGCGTTTTATAACGCTAATAAAAGAAATGTTATTGAGTTTATTCCTAGATTGCAAAAAGAACTTGCGAAGAATAATTTAATGGGTGCTCAAAATGTTGCTGTTCAGTGTGGTGGAATTATTGGTGAAGTTACAGAAGAAGGTGTGAGAATTTTATCTGAACAGAAGAAAGGTTTTTCTCGTTCTTTTGATATTGCATCTGCTTTAGCAACTAGAAAATTGGAGCATAGGTTAACTATTTTAGGTACAATAGGTGGTGTTGCTCCATTTTTAGGTTTGTTTGGTACAGTTGTAAGAATTCTTTATACATTCCAAGATTTGGCGTCTCAAGGAAATCAATCTGCTGCTGTTGCAATGGGGATTGGGTCTGCTTTGATTGCTACAGCTTTTGGTCTTGGTGTCGCAATAGTTGCTGTTGTTTGTTACAACACTTTCCAATCTACTGTTAGAAGATTTGAGGATGATTTTCAACTTATCAAATTGTTATTCTTGAGCTTTGTTGACTCAGAAGAAGAAGTAAATGTTCAATCTAAGTCAAGTGTTGCTTTAGGGTAGATTATTACAGAATAATTGATGAAAGAATATAATTATGGGTATTAAAACAGGTAAAAAGGCTCTATTTACAGAAATTAATATAACTCCGCTTACGGATATTTTCTTAGTTTTGTTAATTATAATGATGGTAGTTGCTCCAACTTTCCAGTCGGTTGATAATTCAATTACTGTTCCGGAAGTTAATAGTGGTACTGCTATTGAACAAGGTAAGGTTACGGTTTCTGTAACTAGAGATGGTGCTGTTTATGTAGATTCTGTAAGATCTTCAGTAGAAAATTTGGCAAATGATTTGTTGAAGGTTAAACCTCAGGGGGATAATGCTGAAGTTGTTGTTAAAGCTGATGAAAAGGTTAAAAGTTCTATTATTATGGATATAATGGATGCTGCTCAAGACGCAAATTATAAAAAACTTATTGTTGCAGGAGAACCTTTGAATAAAAAAGATCAAAGAAAATTAGAAGAAGCTCAACCGGCAGATGATACGTCAAATTATACATCAAATAATGTCATTGAGGGAGCTACAACAAGTATTCCTCAAGAAAATCAATATGAGACTTGGAGTGAGTAGATTATGCGCGATAGTTTTAATGAAATAAATATAACACCATTAACAGATATCTTTTTAGTTTTGTTAATAATTATGATGGTTATTGCTCCTTTGCTTGATCAACAAGGTTTAAATTTAGCTGTTCCAGAAGTTGTTAATGCTGAGCAAATCTCACAAGATCCTAAAATCATGAATTTTAGTGTTTCTAATGATAATAAATATTTTTTTAACGATTTAGAAATTGCATCTAGTGATTTAGAAAAAGTTGTTGCAGATCATGCTAAAGAATATCCTGATGGTTTGTTGATTCAGGTTGGAGAAAATGCTGAACATGGTGCTGTTGTAAAACTTATGGATTCAGCTAGAAATGTTGGTGTGACAAGTATTTCTCTTGCAAGGTGATTTTAAGGAAAATTAATGCTGGAACCTTTTATTTGGATGTTTAAAACTGTGGGTATAAGAAAGCACTTTATTTATTTGTGTAGTGTTTTTATTTTCTTCTTTGCAGTTTTTGGATTAATATTTTATTTATTAAATTCTGTAGATAGTTTTATTTTTCTTAAACCTGTAATAAATTTGATATGGTTTATTTTTTTATTGTTGTTATTTTTATTTTTTCAAGGTTACTTTTTTGAGTTAGTTGGTAATATTATTTCTCGGGATTGGGATATAAAAGCTGATAATGTTTATAATAGTAAAGTTAAAACAATATTTAAAATTTCTTTGCCTGAACTACATTTTTTTAAATTTTTATGGCGAGGAATTGCTTCTTTTTTTGCTGTGGTTTTAATGGTTTTGCCTTTTATATTATTAGTTACAACTTCAAGTGCTGTGATTGTATTTTCGAATCTTTCCAGATTAGGAGTCGTTTTTATTTATGTGTTTTTCTTATTATTTTTCCCAGCTTTGTTGTGGAATTATTCTATAAGAAATTCTATTGTAGCTGTATTTAATTATAGAAAAGTCATTTATTTAATGGGTAATTATACAAAAAATTATTTTGTTAATATTTTGTTGTTTATATTATATGTTTTTGTAAATGGAGTTATTTTAGAGTTTATTGTAAATATTTTTGCAAAAAATCATACTTTTTTTGCGGGGCATCATTTTATTAATATTGTATATAGTTTAATATTGTTGTTTGTGTTTTTTGTGAATTATATTTATAGTTTGTATGTTTTTGCGTATTTGTTGGGGACAATTGCTCCTAGCGAGGAAGTTTAATTAATTAGTTTTAAGCATATATCATCAAATATATTTATGCTTTTTAATCCAAGATTAGCTTGTTTTTTTGCAGTTTCTATGATTTTTATATGTTCTATAAAATTATTATTTTTAGGGTTTGATTTTAATAGAATTAAAATGTAATTTTGTATTGCATTTAGAATTTCGAGTATTGAATAATCTTTATTTAAATCTTGTAAAGCCTGAGATATTTCAAATACATTTTTACGTTTATATTGGTAATAGTTAGTAAATATACCTTCTATAATAGAATAATCATAGGATATTTTTTCTTTTGAAGGAACAAAGAAACATTGAGAACGTGATATTATAGTAGAAAGTACATCATCAATATATCTTGTTAAAAATATAAAAGTTACACCAGCTTGCGGTTCTTCTATAATTTTTAATAGTGAATTTGCAGTTTCTGCTTGAAAATTTAAAGGATTTAATCCGGCAACATTACCATTTTCATCTTTATCACAAAAAATATATACTCTATGAAATTCGGAAGAGGATATTAAAGTTTCTTTTATCATTTGCGATTGTTTAATAGAAATAACGGTTTTAGAATCATCATCTTCTGGTTTATTATCAATTTTAGAAATTGTAAGAACTGCAGGATGAGAATTTTCTTTTATCCATTTACAATTTAAGCAGTTACAATCATCTGATTTATCTTTTTTACAATTAAGCAATCTAGCTATTTCAAGTGCCAAAATATATTGTGCTTCTAAATCATTTCCATAAAATAATAAGCTTTGAGGTAGAGCTCTTGTTTTTGTATTTATAGCTTGAGTGAAATAATTTGTTAAAAAAGGATATTTATCTGATAATAGCACACTCAACCTCCGATATTATATCAATACTTTCCGCAGATTTTATTTTGTATTCTACATTAAAAAGGTTCTCTTTTAGTTTTATTAAATCTGAAGTTTTTGAATTTTTTAATTTTTCTAATGTTTGTTTTACGACAAATTCATGCATCCCAACTAATTTAGAAAGTTCTAATGTTGATTTATTTGTAGATGTTTTTAGTATAATCCATTTTCTTAGCATTGTTTGTATAGCTGATAATAGTTCTAGGGGATGTTTTTTATCTAATAATTTTTTAAATTCTAAAAGAGCATAGTCTTTTTTGCCTTTCATTATTAGTTCTGTAAAATTAAATAAATCTTGGTTTGATATACAAATATCTTGAACCATTTGTTTTGTAATCGTTTTACTTGGGTGTGCAATTAATTTAAGTTTTTCAAGTTCTCCATCAAATTCTCTTAAATTATTTCCAATTTGTTCAATTAAAAGATTGATAGCATCTTGGTTTAAAATAATGTCTTTAGATTTTGCATTATTTTTTATCCAATTAGTAATATCAGCCATTTTATAAGTCTTAAAAGTTGGAAATTCTTTCGAATTAAATTTTGATAAGATTTTATATAATTTTTTTCGTGAATCTATTTTTTTATTTTCATCTCTTGGTAATTTTACAACAAATACAATATCTAATGTTTCAGGGTTATTATTTAAAGCATCTTCTATGTCTGAAAGTTCGGAATCATCAAAATAATTTTTATTTGTAAGAAAATAATTTTCAGCATTAATAACTAATAACATCTGACCGAACATCATTGGTGGGGTTCTTAAAGCATTTATTAATGTTGAATATTCCGGATTGTCTAATATTTGAAAATTCATTGAACTAAAATCCGGATTTAGTTTAGAACTTAGTTTTTTTAGCTCAAGTTCTATGTTATAATCTTCATCCCCGTAAAAGAAATATATTGCCATATGGGAATTATACAACAAATCTTTTTTAGTATTCAAGTTTGGTTTATATAAAATGAATCAAACTTATATTAAGTGGGGTGATAGTTTCGACTTATTTATAAACATAAATATATAGTTCAAGCATTGTTAAAATACCTTTCTTTGTCATTAAGCCAAGTGATAGAGAGAATGAATACTATGTTTATGAAGATAATGCAGTAGTTTTTATTGCAAATAATATGGCATTATATCTTTCTTCTTAGAGTGTTGCAAAAATATTAAAATTGTGTAATAATATACCTTAGTTGGGAGCATATGGTTAGTGATAGCAATTGTATAAATGGTATTGCTTGCCTGTTTAGTTTTTATCTAGACGAATTTATTCCGAACTAAGATACTGAAAATAAGGATGAGTACCTCGTTTGCATGGCTGATTTTAAATTTAATTATGATTTTTTGAAAAAAAATGCGACTTCCGGTAGTTGGAGGCGTGGTTATGAATATTATCAAAAGGATATGATTTTAGAATCTTATTCTGAGAAAAATTTTTTCAAGGGTAAAGTTAAAGGAAATTATCAAGATTTTTATGTTACTGATTTGATTTTTAAAAAGAATAAAATTGAAGCTAGATGTAATTGTCCTTTAAAAGATGAGTGGTGTAAACATTCTGTAGCCATTGCTCTTAAAGCTATTGAAGAAGGCGCTTATGAAAAATGGTTGCAAGAAAAGTATGCTATTGAACCGGATTTATCTGATGTAGATACTGCTTTAAAAGAAAATCCAAAAGGTAGTTACATTTTTCATTTTAATCCTAAAAGAAGACAAAATTTCTTCTCAATATTGGTTAGGGATAGATCTACAAATAAAGTTGTTAGATCTTTAGAAACAATTTTGCGAGCTTTAATTGATATTCAGCGTACAAATCCTGATTTTGAATTAAATGATGCTCAAAAATGTGAATTGGCTTTATTCCAAACGCTTTTAAAAATTTCAAAACAAGATAAAAAAGCGGGTTGGTATGATATTCCAATTACGAAGTTTGCTCCAGTTTTCCCTTTGTTAGCAGAATTAGAAGAAGTTTTGGATGAAAAAACTAAAGAGAGAATTGAGTTTACTAATAATACTTGGGATTTAAATTTAGATGTATCGACAACTTCAATAAATGGGGCTACAAATATTGTTTTAGAATTGTTTTGGACCCGTCCGGATAAAGAAGGTTTTTATCCATTTGAAGAAGTTAAATATTTTTCTCGTCAAATTAAATGGGGTAGATATAAAAATATTATTTTCCCTATAAATATTGCGATGAACGAACTCCCTCAAAGTATTATTAAGTCTACTTTTACAGATTTGAAAGAAGCTGATGGTGGAAAGTTTGTTTATGAGGATTTGCCTCATTTAAAAGAAATTATGAACGTAACAATAGCGGATAATATTTCTAAATTGTTACTTGAACATAAACCTCCTTTAAACGTTGTTACATTGGGTATTGATTATGATCAATCACTAAAGGCTTCTTTAGAATTTGATTATTCAGGAGTAAGAGTTCCTTATTCAAAAAGTAAAGATAAATCACCATATCTTTCTGTTAAGTCAACAGAGGCTGATGGACTTGTTTATTGGATTAAGAGAGATTATGAACATGAACAATTAGCATACAATATGTTACTCGCTTGTAAATTTGTTCCAATGCAAACTAATAATTTAGCTTTAGAAAAAGAAAATGCTATAGATTTTTATAATTATTATATTCAACAAGCAGGAGAAGGTTGGAAATTTGAAGAAAAAGATGATATGAATTTCTTTAAATTATTAAAAGAACCTTTTAGAATGTGTGCAAAAATTGATTTTTCTGAAGAATCAATTGATAGTATGGAAATTCAGCTTTATGGGCAAGTTGGTGACGAAGTTATAAATTTTGATGATATTTATGAAACTATTCAAAGCGGTGAAAAATATGCAAGAGTTAGAAGTTTAGGGTTTGTAGAATATCCTGCTCAAAATATCTATCAAATAATGCGTTCGTTTAACTCTTTTGATGCTTATAGAAATAATGAAAATAAATTTTTAGTAAAAACATATCGTGTTGGATTGATTACTGAACTTCAAAATCAAGGTTTTGAGCTTGTAATGAGTGAGAAATTTCAAAGATTTTGGGAACAAATTTCTACGTTTTCGACGACTTCTGACGGTGTTGACATTCCTAAAGGAGTTAATGCTGAATTTCGTGAATATCAAGTTAAAGGTTTCCATTGGTTATGGTTTTTGTATCAATATGGGCTTAATGGAATTTTAGCAGATGATATGGGGCTTGGTAAAACTTTACAGGCATTGAGTTTATTACAAAAAGCAAAAGAAGTAGATGGTCCACAACCAACCTTAGTTATTGCGCCTACTACCGTTGTATTTAACTGGGAAGCTGAAATTCAAAAATTTACACCGGATCTAACTTGTTTGAAGCTTTCTGGGGTTGATAGAAAAAATTTATTTAAGCATATTCCGGAATATGATATTGTTATTACAAGTTATGCTCTAGTAAGACGTGATATTGCAAAATTAAAGAAATATAATTTTAGATATATTATTTTAGACGAATCTCAAAATATTAAAAATGCTATTTCACAAACTGCTCAAGCAGTAAAAGAATTACAGTCTGATCACAAATTAGCATTATCAGGTACTCCTATTGAAAATAAACTTGAAGAATTGTGGTCTGTATTTGATTTCTTGATGCCAGGTTTCTTATTTAATGTCGCGGAATTTAATTATCGCTATGTAACTCCAATTATGGAAAGACAAGATAAGACTGTAGAAAAACGCTTAAAATTACAAATATTCCCATTCATATTACGTCGTATGAAAAGGGATGTTGCGAAAGATCTTCCTGATAAAGTTGAAAATATGGCATATTGTGAACTTACTGATGAACAAAGAGATTTTTATCTTGAAGTTCTGGACAGCACTAAGGAAGAGTTGTTCAAGAGTATTGAACTTAATGGGCTTGAAAAAAGCAGAATGTCTATTTTCTCAGCTCTGCTTCGTTTACGTCAAATTTGTTGTCACCCTAAACTTTATGATAAAGAACATGTTAAGGGTGTTATTAAGTCAGGTAAATTTGAATATCTTAAAGGGATGTTGGAACAAATTATTCAGGAAAAACATAGAGTTCTTTTATTCAGTCAATTTGTTGACATGCTTGACATTATAAAGGCTTGGCTTGAAAGAGAAGGTATTCCTTATGAATATTTAACAGGAAAGACTAAAGATAGACAAGCTGCTGTTGAAAACTTTAATAATAATCCGAATATTCCAATATTCTTGATTAGTTTGAAAGCTGGTGGAACTGGTTTAAACTTAACGGGAGCAGATTATGTAATCCACTATGACCCTTGGTGGAATCCTGCGGTAGAAGATCAAGCTACTGATAGGGCTTATCGTATTGGGCAAACGAAGAAAGTGTTTGTTTATAGACTTATTACAAAAAATACGGTTGAAGAGAAAATTCAGAAAATTAAAGGTAGAAAAAGAGATCTCGTTGATAGCGTAGTATCTATTGATAGAAATATTACAAAATCTTTAACAATGGAAGATATAAAAGAGATCTTCTCTGTAGATTAAGATATGTTTCTTGAATGACAGATAGCTATTGCAATGGCGTCAATGGTGTCATCTAATTTTGGAAGTTTTTCTTGTTCTAAAGCTAATCGAACCATTTGTTCAACTTCTTTTTTATCAGCTCTTCCATATCCTGTTAATACTTGTTTTACCTCCATTGGAGTATAACTAAAGATTGGTATATTGTATTTTTCTAGAACTGTTAAAATAACGCCCCTTGCTTCAGCTACCGGTATTATTGTCTTTTGGTTTTTAAAAAAGAAAAGTTGTTCTACAGATGCACAATCTGGAGAATATTTATCAACAATTGTAGATAAATCATTATATATCTCAAGTAATCTCTTTGAATCAGAGTTGTTTTTATCTGTTTGAATAGAACCTGATGTTATTAGATTAATATTATCGTTTTTAATTTCTATCAATCCATAGCCAACAATAGCCATTCCAGGATCTATTCCAAGTATTTTCATGAAAACCACCTTATTTTATATTTGAGATTATAACAAGAACTTAACATATGGGCAATTTTTAGTGACAAAATGTTATATTCGTTGTACCATAAGTTTGTGCGTACGAAATATAAAGGTTTATCCATGGAAAAAGAAATGATAATCGGGATTCCTAGAGGAATGTCTTTTTATAGTAATTATCCCTTTTGGTATGGTTTTTTTACAGCTTTAGGGATAAAAATAGTTTTATCTGATATGACTACAAAACAAACTATGTCAGAAGGTTCAGCCCTTGTTGTTACTGAAACGTGTTTACCTATTAAAATTTATTTAGGACATATTTTAAATTTAATAGATAAAGGTGTTAAAAATATATTTGTACCTTCTTTGCAATCAGTTGCGCCTAAAATTTATAATTGTTCAAAAATTAGAGGTTTACCGGATTTAGTAAGAAATGTTATAAAAGCGGATGTTAATATTATTGAGCCAACTTTAGATAAATCTGCTAAAAATCAAGGTTTATATACATTTTTGACAGAAGCTGTAAAACCTTTTGGAATTACTAATTTTGATGAAATTAAAAAGGCGTCTAAGCAAGGTTGGAAAGTTTATAATAATTTTCTTGTTATGATGAGAGCAGGAATGAGTTATAAAAAAGCTATGAATTATGCTCTACAAGGAAAAGTTTTTATTGAGAGCTCTTCTAATTCAGCTCCTATAAATGTTGCATTAGTTTCTCATGGATATAATATTTATGATGATAGAGCTTGTATGAAAATTTTTGAGAAATTAGAAAAAATGGATGTGAAAGTTTATACATCACTTCAATTAACTGATGAACAAATGGAAGAAGGAATAGCTTCTCTTGGACAAAAACGTTATTGGGCAAATGAGTATGAAATGACAGGTACTGCTGGTCATTATTTGAAAGATAATAAGATAGATGGTATTGTTACCCTTAATGCTTTTGGATGTGGGCCTGATTCTTTAATGATTGAAAGAATTACCAGAAAAGCTAAAGAAGCGAACAAACCTTTACTATCATTGACTATTGATGAACATACTGGTGAAGCTGGTTTTATCACCCGTTTAGAAGCTTTTATTGATATGTTGTATCGTAAAAAACGTTCTAAAATTATCAATAAAATTTCAATTTCTGAATATGATTATGTACCACAAACGAATATTTGTGATTCATTATTTGTGGAAAAATAATAATAAAATAATAATAAAAACTGGTTAAATATTTATTTAGCCAGTTTTTTTATAAATGTATAACCTAAAATAGTTATTTTCTTGAAATGAACATTCGGAGTTATTTCTGTTGTAACTGAAAATAGAGATTTTACAAAGTTTCTGTTTTCATTAATTATTTTTTGCTCTAATTTTAAATAATTAGTTTCATCCATAAAATCACTATAATCTTTTTTTAAAGCTGCTGAATTTATTTTATGATTTATATATAAGCGTTCTATTAAAAAGTTATTATATTCTTTCTCATAAAATTCAAATAAATTTAATTTTTCTAAAAGTCTTTTTATTTTTAAAATTTCATTTTTACAATATTGTATATCAATATTGATATTTTGTGCTTTCATACCACCATTTGAAAGTGAATTTTCTCGTTTTCGATAATGATGTAAATTTTTCCTTAAATATACGATTTTTTTTGCGGTTAAAAAAGCTTCTATTGTGAATAAGAAATCTTCATTAAATCTTCCTTCAAAGAATATTTTATTTTTTATTAATTCAGTTTTATATAATTTATTCCAACAATAAGCTCTCAAATCAAATATTTTATTTTTTATATCTTTCCAACTGTAAGGTTTTCCAATATATATTTTTAGATTTGTTAGAGGTTTATATTTTAGTTTTAAATTTCTATATTTAGGTTTTTTATTTATATTTTGGTGTTCTAAAATATCACATTCCACTATGTCGGCATTATCCTGTTTAATTTTATTAACCAAAAGTTCAAGAGTATTTGTTTCAATCCAGTCATCAGAATCAATAAAATAAATGTATTCTCCGGTTGCTACTGATATTCCATTGTTTCTAGCTTCGGATATCCCTTTATTTTCTTGTGAAATAATTTTTATTCGATTATCTTTCTTTGAAAACTCTTGTAGAATTTTTAGTGAATTATCCGTAGAACCATCATTTATACATATAATTTCTATATTTTCATAAGTTTGATTAATAACTGATTCCAAACATTCTGTTAAATACTTTTCAACATTATACACAGGTATAATAACAGAAATTTTTGACATTTTATTCCCCTTCCTTCCAGCTAGTTCCATAATTTATATCAATTTCGAGAGGGACTTTTAATGGTTGATCCAATGCCATACATTTTAAAACTGTAGTTTTTACAATTTCTAATTCGTTCTTCGGTAATTCAAATACTAATTCATCATGAACTTGCATAATCATTTTAGTTTTTAGTTGTTTTTCTTCTAGTTCTTTTTCAACTCTTATCATTGCCATTTTTATTAAATCAGCTGCAGTTCCTTGTAATGGCTGATTAATCGCTGCTCGCTGAGCAAATTCTCTTATTTGATAATTTGAACTCATTAATTCTGATGCTAAATAACGTTTTCGTCCAAAGATAGTTTCAACATAACCGTGTTCAGAAACAAATTCTATTTTAGAATTCATATATTCTTTTACTTTTGGATATGTTTCAAAATATTTATCAATAAATTCTTGAGCTTCATTGTTAGAAATTCCTAAGTTTTTAGCAAGTCCATATTTCGACTGTCCATAAACTATTCCAAAATTAACAGCTTTTGCTCTTCTTCTCATTTCTTTTGTTACATCTTTGGGTTCTACTCCAAAAACTTTTGATGCTGTCATTGTATGGATATCTTCTCCGCTATTGAAAGCATTTATTAAGTGCTCGTCTTCTGAAACATGTGCAAGTAATCTCAATTCTATTTGAGAATAATCTGCAGAAAGTATTATAGAATTTTCTTTATCCATCGCACAAAAGGCAGAGCGAATTTTATTCCCTTCCTCTGTTCTTATCGGAATATTTTGTAAATTAGGATTTGAGGAAGAGAGTCTTCCCGTAACTGTTAGTGCTTGATTGTATGTTGTATGAATTCTTCCGTCTTTTTTACTAATTAAAGTTGGTAAAACATCAGTGTATGTTGATTTTAGCTTAGAGAATTTTCTATGTTGTAAAATATAATCACAAATTTCATATTCTTGAGCCAGTTCTTCAAGAACTTCGGCACTTGTAGAGCGTGATTTTTTCTTTCTTGTTTTTAATTCTAATTTGTCAAATAAAACTTCTGCAACTTGCTTAGGAGAATTTATATTAAAAGGTTCTCCTGCTAATTGATATATTAAATCCTCTAGTTCCGCAAGTTTTTCGGTCATATATTCGGATAAATTTTTTAAATAATCACAGTCAATTGCAACTCCTGTGTGCTCCATTTTAGCGAGAACTATTGTAAGAGGAAGTTCTATATCTAAAACAAGTTTTTGTTCTTTTTCATCTAAATTATTTTTCCAATAATCATATAGTTTTAGAATTGTGTAAGCTTCATCACAAGCTCTTTTTGCTGAGATACTTTCAGTTTTTTCATCAGTTTCTGTCATAATATGATTTAAAAAATCCAGTGCTTGTGCTTCTAGGGTATGTTTGCGATTTGGATCCTTTACGTAACTTGCAAGCAATACATCATATTCAAGTCCTTTGGGGTTAAAACCGTTATTTAAAAGTAAATGATAATCTGATTTTGTATCATAACCTACTTTTTTGATATTTTTATTCTCTATGATTTCTTTTAAATTTGAGATATATTCTTCTGAAAAATAAAAGTTTTCACCATTATAAATAGCACAACCTAATATTGATTCATTTTTAGAGTACCATTTTATACCAATTATTTCTGAAGTTTTGATATTATTAATTACTTCTTCTAAATTATCATTATTAACCGTTTTATAATCAATACTTTTGTCATCTACTGTTTCTTTGATAGCTTGAGAGAAAAGACTTTGTTGTACTATGCTATCTTCATTAGAATTATTACTTGTAAATAGACTTAAATTCTGAGTCTTTGCTGATACAATTTGTTCATTTGATGAAAAATATGAAAGGATTGTATCTATATTTTTTATGAATGTATAAAATTGCATTTTTCGTAAAAAAGTCGATATGTTTTCGATTTTGGGAAGAGTTAGGCTGGCTTCGTTAATATCAAAATTTAAGTCAACATCTCTAATGATAGTAGCAAGTTCTTTTGATAAAATTGCAATATCTTTTTGTTCGCAAATTTTCTGTTTAACTGCTTTTTCAGGAATATTTTCACAATCAGCGAGTACATCTTCTAAGTGTTTATATCGATTTAGAAGTTTTTGAGCCGTTTTCTCTCCAATACCTTTAATGCCCGGAATATTATCGGAAGTATCTCCTCGAAGCCCTTTATAGTCAATAACTTGATTAGGAAATACTCCTAATTTTTCATAAACTTTATTCCAATCATATTCAAGAAGTTCTCCTTTAGTTGGTATTAGAACTTTAACATTACCATCTTTATCGATAAGTTGAAAGCTATCTTGATCTCCTGTTAAAATTAGGGTTTTATGTCCGTTCTCTGTTGCAGTTTTTGAAATTGTTCCGATAACATCATCTGCTTCAAAACCTTCTTTTGTTATAATAGGAATCTCAAAAGCATTTAATCCTTCACAGATTAAACCTAATTGACTTCTCATTGTATCAGGCATAGCTTCTCTATTTGCTTTATATTCTTCGAATTTTTCAGTTCTAAAAGTTCTTCTGCCTACATCAAAAGCTACTGCTATATAATCTGGATGAATTTTAGCTAATAAGTCAAAAATTGCTTTAAAGAAACCATATACAGCCCAAGTAGGTTCGTTTTCTGAGTTTTTCATACCGGTTCTTTCAAGTGCAAAGAATTGTCTGTATGCAAGTGCGTGGCCATCAATTAAAACTAAAGTTTTTGACATTTTATACTCCCATTTTTAAGTATTATATCATAATTTTAATAAATCATAAATTTTAAAAGTTACTTAATGCTTGATATATTTTTTTTAGGAGTTTAAAATAAAAAAAATTTGATATGAGGAAACATTGGTGAAATTCCAAGACTGTGCCGCAGCTGTGAAAGTCAGAATGCTCTTTAGATATACAAAATTGCGATTCACGGTTTTGTAAAGACTTTCCAAGCTGCGGTGTGTTTAATAGCAAGGAAAGTTTTAATTTTGGCAAATGCTGTACCACAAGTGAATAAAGCTACATCTGGACTATGTCCTCACGGATTGCCGCCAAGTGCTTGTCCGATTTGTTCTAATATTGGTGGCGGTTCTATGAGAGTTGGCGAAAGACCTCAAAAAGCTGGGGAGATGAGTTATCATCAGTGTGCGATGATTGGTGCAATGATGAAAGCTAGGGCTTTGAGATTAGAAAATCATGAAAAATATCTTCAACAAAGAGCGGAGTTTATTTTACAATTTCAAAATAATCTTGAAAAAATGATATATAATTTGAATGAATTTGTTAATAAATTTTCAAATAACTTTTTTTTTAAACCTGTTAGTTATACAATTGCTAATATCGTCGTACCAGTTTTGAATTTTATAAGAAATATCCCTAATATTATTTCTAATTTTCAAGAACGTTTATTTCAATTAAAACAAAAAATTATTGATATTCAGGATAAATTAAATGCAATTTTTGGTGAAGTAAAGCTCTTTATACAAAAAAAAATCGGAGAAATAGTTGCGGGTATCAAAAATAAATTTGAGCGCCTTTTTAGGGTTTTTCAAAGGGATAATACAAGTGATCATGATACAAAGATTGATGAAGATAAGAAATTATTTAATTTAAGAACAATGATTGGAAAATTTTTAAATCGAAAGAAAAAGGATGATTCAGAAAATAAATCAAGATTTTGATTCGAATATTCATAGAAAAAATATGACTAATACTCAAAAACGTAATGATTCTAATCTAAAAGAAGGGGTCATAGTAAATTCTTTTGTGAAGGATCCTCTGATGGAAGGACTTAAAGCCGGAAGTTATGATAGTTTTACTAATACATTTACACCTTTAAATGAAACGATTGATACTTTAATAATATCGAATTCTAAAATTGATCTGCCATCTAAACTTTTTGAGAATGATGAAAAAGTTTTAAATCCGGTGTTTCCATTATGTTTAGCAACTGTTGGTGTAATGGGAATATTTGGAGGTTTTACTGCGCTGATGAAAAAGTTTTCTAAGGGAAAGTTAGAATCAACAAAAGAATATTTATTGCCAGGTATTACAAGAAATCATTGTATAAATGATGAAATTCATCAAAGTATTTTTAGTGTGATTCAATCTCCTAATAGAAAAACTATATTGGCGTCAATAGGTGTTATTACTCTTGGAGCAATGGCTTTCATGGGAAAAACTTTTATTGACGGTTTTAAAGAGGTATGGGTTAAAAAGCAAGAAGCAGATATTCAAAAAAATCTTCAAGAAGATTTAATTGATGTTGAAACTCAATCTTTTTCAGGAAAAATTCAAATTATTAGAAGTATGTTAGCTTCTAAAGCTGAAATTTTTTCAAATGAATTATCTTTTAAAGCATCAAATAATGATAATAGCGGTGAGAGAAAAGATAAATATAAAATGTTAGTTTTAGGCGTATTTTCTTTGTTGTCAATATTGGGCTTGGGGTATTATGCTATAAGAAATATAAGAAAAAGTGATGAATATATAAATAATGGTATAAAAAATACAAAATTAGGAATTGATAAAGTTATTGAAGATTTTAATAACGGAAAGAATTTAGATAATATTCAAGGGCATTCAGGAGAATTGTTATCTGGCAAAGATGCTTATAAATATTTAATAGAAAATATGCTGGAAAGTATTTATGCTTCTCCAGAAGAGGTTAAATTTTATGTTAGTAAAATGAATATTCAAGAAAATGAAAAGAAAGAATTTGTTAAATATTTAAATGAAAGTATGAATCAAGCTACTGAAAAAGTAAATGCTGCTATTGGAGGGTCTGGACGTAATAAGATTACGTATTTTTCACACGTTAATGATTATTTGTCGTTTTTTTATGATTGGTTAATGAATCCGAAGAATCCACAATTTAAAAATTTATTTATAGGAATAGCTGGCATTTCTGCGTTAGCCTATTCTGGTAAGGCGGTTGCTGAAGCTATAAAAGAAGTTCAAGTTAAGAAATATAATGCTGCAATAGAATTAGATTTGCAAAGAAGACTTGTGGCTACTGAATTAAGAAATTTTAAGGCTAAAAAAGAGTCTGCTATTGAACCTTTATGTGATGAATTTTTAAAACAGAAGAAAGAAGGAAAATCTAATAGCGAATTGAAGATTATGGCTGATAATATACTTTTTGAAATAAAGAATGGTCCTCCGTTTGTATATTCTTAATATAAAAAAGAGCTAAAATCTATTAAGATTTTAGCTCTTTTTTTTTAGTAGTCTATTTAAATAGCTTCGAACATATCTTTGCCAACTGCACAAAGAGGGCAAACCCAATCTTCAGGTAGGTCTTCAAAAGATGTTCCTGCGGCTATATTATTATCAGGATCTCCTAAGTCAGGTTCATAAATATAGTGGCAAACTGTACATTCATATCTTTGCATAATTTTTCTCCTTATTCTCTACAATTTTATTAAACTATAAATTTAAAGATTTCGCAATTGTATTTACAACATTATCCATATCGGCTAATTGTTCTTCTTTTAGTGTAGATTTTATACAAAGTGAATCATCAATAATTTCAGAACCTTTTAGTTTATTTAACATTTCTTTTATTTGATTACCACATGATGGAGCCCAGCTTCCATTTTGGATAATTACGTATTTTCTGTTTTGAAGATTATGTGAAATTAGTGAATGAAGGAAAGTTTCCATTGATTCGAAGATTCCTGCATTATACGTAGTTGTTGCTAAAATTATATGAGAGTTTTTAAATGCTTCTGATAAAACAAAAGACGGATGAGTCATTGAAACATCAAACATTTTGATGTTTTTTATTCCTATATCAGCGAGTTTTGCAGCTAAAATATTTACAGCATTTTCTGTCCCTCCGTATACAGAAGAATATGCAATTATTATTCCATTTTCTTCCGGTGTATATGAAGACCACTTATCATATTTTTCAATAAATAAAGAAATGTTTTCTTTTATTAATAATCCATGTAATGGACAAAGCATTTTGATATCAAGTGTAGCAGCTTTTTTAAGAAGCATTTGTACTTGCATTCCGTATTTACCTACAATATTTGTATAATATCTTCTAGCTTCATCTAAATAATCTCGGTTCCAGTTTATTTCATCATCAAATAAATTACCATTTATTGCCCCAAAAGAACCAAAGGCATCTGCTGTGAATAATATTTTATCTTTTTTGTCGTAAGTAACCATAACTTCTGGCCAATGAACCATTGGGGCCATTATAAATTGAAATTCATGTGTTCCAGTTGATAGTGTATCGCCTTCTTTTACTACTTGTACAATTGAATCGATATCAAAGTTGAAGAACTGTTTTATCATATTAACAGTTTTTGCAGTACAGATTATTTTTATATTTTTATGAGTTTTTACAACTTCTTCTATTAATGCACAATGGTCAGGTTCCATATGCTGTACTACTAAATAATCTAAATTTCTTCCATCAAGTGCTTTGTTAAGATTTTCATAAAATTGATCTGCACAAATTTTGTCAACTGTATCGAATAATATTGTTTTTTCATCTTTTACTAAATATGAATTGTATGCCATTCCATCCTTAACTGGGTAAGCACTTTCAAATAGATTAATTTTTCGATCTGAACAGCCTAAGTATATTAAATCTTCATTAATTTTTCTAATATTATACATTTCATACTCCTATACATAACCTATATATGGTAAATTTCTGTAATATCCTTCATAATCTAAACCGTATCCTACTAAAAACTTATCGTCAACTTCGAAAGCATAATAATCCGGATCGATGTTAACTTCTCGTTTTATTTTTTTATCTAAAAGTGAACAAAATTTCAAGGTTTTTGTTTTAAAATTATGTTTTAAAAAATCAACTAAAAATTTTGCAGTATGTCCTGTATCTATTATATCTTCTATAATAAGGACATTTTTGTTATTTAAGTCTGGTAAAGAAATATCTACTGCATTTACTTTTCCACTTGAGTTAAATCCTGTACCGTAACTTGATAGTCTAATAAATTCCATTTTTATTGGCATAGTTAAATGTTTTGATAAATCTACCATAAACATAATAGATCCTTTTAGTACACATATAAGATATAATTCTTCATTTTTGTATTCTGAATTAATTTTATTACTTAGAGTTTTAATCGCATTTTGAATTTTTTCTTTTTCAAATAATATTTTTATGTCTTTTTCAGTAATCATAAATAGTACCTTTAAATAATTTCTAGAACATGTGTAGGTTTTGTTTTTACTTTTATTTTGTTACTTAGTCCTACTCCAATAACCCATAAAATTTCATTTTCATTATTACATAATAGAAATAATTCATCTCTATTGTGTCTTGAAATCCCTTTGGCATTAAGATATTTTTTTAATTTCATACTGCCTGTCATTCCAAAAGGTGTAATAGTATCTCCATCTTGACGATGTCTTATTGTTAGAGGAAAAGTTACGTGACTAAAATCAACATATGCAAAATTGGAGGTTGCTTCCGGAAATATAAAGATATCATTATCAATATAAGGTTTTATTGTTAAAATTTTATTTCCAAAATGAAATTCACCTTCTTTTTGTGAAATTATAATATTTTCTTTTATAGTTTCTTTATTTATTGTAATTTTAGGAGGAATTGTTTCTATGAATTTATCATCTGCATATAACCAAAGGGCAGTTGCTAATGATAGAGTACTTCCATTGCGTTGAGTTATATTGTTTTCTATAAATTCATAGATTTCATTAATTTTTTTGTAATCATAATCTAAATCAAGTTTTTGGATATATTCGTGTAATAATCTTTTTTTTATTGGTATTGATAATTTTTTATATTCATTTGAAATAATTTTATCATTTTGGTATATGTTCGGACGAATAGTTTGTAGGTATTCTTCTATAATTTCATTGTCATTGCTTGCATTATATGAAAGGATATTAAGAGCTTCTTTTACATTTTCATTTATTTTTTCTATACTCGGAATAACATTTAGGCGTAAATAATTCCTTCTATAATCTGTGTTGGAGTTTGAAGAATCATTGTTGGGGGTTAAATTATTAGTTTCACAATAATTAACAATTTCTGCTCGGGTAGTTTTTAATAGAGGTCTATAATAACAATCTCTATGTTCTGCGATACCTTTTAAACCTACAATACCAGTTCCTTTTATAATTCTGTATAAAACAGTTTCTGCATTATCATCTTTATTATGAGCGGTAAAAACTGCATCAGCATCAAATGCATCGAGAGTGTCTTCAAAAAAGTTGTATCTTGCTATTCTTGCATCATTTTCCGTTTTTTTTATATTTTTAGGAGCTTCCTTGCAAAAAAACTCTATGCCTTTACTTGTTGCAAAAATTTTACAAATTTCTTGTTCTCTGAGAGATTCTTCTCCACGCCAATTATGATTGAAGTGTGCTGCAATTATTGTCATATCGTATAAATTTTCTTTTTCACGTATTTTGGATAAAATATCTAAAAGGCACATAGAGTCATAGCCGCCAGAAAATCCTACTATAATAGTTTTATCTTCTAATTTATATTTTTTTAAAAATTCAACAACTTGTTTATAAATATTATTCATGTCTAACTCTAAGTTTTATTGATTTTGTAGTCCTTGAATTCCATGTTTAATTTCTACAGCATCTACTCCTAATTGATCTAAAGCTTTCATTGCTAAAGAGTTTGGTTCATTGATTATTGCTAAAAGTAAATCTACTGCTTCAATTTTTTGTTTATTTGATTTTTTAGCTAATAACCAAGCTTTTTCTAAAATCTTTTTTGCTCTTGCTGTAAAAATTATTTCTTTATCGAAATATTCATTTCCATATCCTACAAGATTTTCTACTACTAATCTTGCATCTTTCATTGTAATTTCAAGATTGTTTAAAACTTGATAAGCAATACTTGTTCCTTCTGCGATTATGCCTAAAAGAAACATTTCTGTTCCAACAATATTTCTGCCAATTCTTCTCGCCTCTTCTTTGGCTAGGCGCATTATAGTTAATGTCTCAGGCATTTGTTTTTCTATAGGTTTAAAAATGTCTTCTGCAAGTTCTTCTTTGTTTATATTTAATTCATTTATAATATTGTAAGCAATTCCTTTTTTAGATTGTAAGATACTCAAAACTACGTGTTCCGGCATAATTACAGAAGAACCGAATTCTTTTGCTGTTTGTAATGCGGAATTCATTACTAAAAAAGCATTTGGTGTAAATATTATTTTTTTATCTTCATATTCAGCTTGTCTGGATTTTTGTTCAGAAAGTTTTTCTTCAAAATTTGATGCATTAAGTCCGTGATTGTTAATTATTTTTACTAAATCGGAATTTGTATTTTCTAATATAGAAGCCATTATCTGCTCAGTTCCTAAAATTTCATAACCTGCTGTCGAAAGTTTAGATACTGCACTTTCTAATACGCCGGATAAAGCTTCTCCTTCATATAAAGATTCAAAACTATTTTTATTTAAATCTTCTTCTTCTATTTCAGGGTGTTCTAATCTTTTTATTTTACGTTGAACGAGTTTTGTTAAAATATCCCTTGCATTATAAAAATCAAAATTAAATGAGGATAGGATGGTTTGAATGTTTGAATTTTTATCTGTTATTATTGATAAGAATAAATGCTCAAATAGAATATTATTATTTCCGGATTTATTTGCTAAATCCAGAGTATGTTTCAGAATTTCTTTTACTAAATAACTAAATGGAATATTTTCAATTGTTTTATTAGTTTTTATTATGTATTTATTTACTTCTGAATACATTTTATCAAAAGTTATTCCATACATTCTTAATAATTTTAAAGAAACTCCTTTTGCTTCATGGGTTAATGCTAAAAGTAAATGTTCAGGGGTTACTTCTGAACACTTCATTTCTTTTGCTAATCTTTGAGATTCGCATACAACATTTACTGCTCGTTCTGTAAATCTTTCAAACAAATTTATTCATCCTCTTCTTCATCTAATGATTCAATATATTCACAAACTTTTTGAAATTCTGTTTCATTTTCGATATTTTTGAAATATCCGTCTTCTCCTTCTTCCACATATTCCATAACAATTACTTCATTTTCTTCATTATTATCAGTTTCTTCTAATGGAAGTAATAGTGCATAGGTTTTTTCTTCAAAATCTACGATGTCATAAATTTCGCATTTTAAAATACTACCGTCATCACCTAAAATTTCTACATAATTTTGTTCTAATTCTTCACTCATTTTCTATTTCCCTAAATATTGTTCTAGTATTATACAAGCACTTTCTATATCTACAAGACCTTTATTTTTTCTAAAATCTATTTTTCTTGACTTTAACCTGTTTTCAGCTTCTTCAGATGTTAGTCGCTCGTCTTCTAATATTATATCAAAACCAAGTAATTTTTGTGAAAAATTAATGCAATCTTCTCCTTGACTTCCCAATGAGTCATCCATATTGTATGGAACTCCAACCACAATTTTTTCTACACGGTTTTCTTTTGCAATTTTATAAATTTCTTCTAAAGCTTTTTCTTCAGGGTTTCTAAGGATATAAGAATGTGGAATTGCGATTACTTGAAGGTAATCACTTAAAGCAATTCCTATTCTTTTTGTGCCAACATCAAGTGCCATAATTTTATGCATTGTCTACCCACCGAGCTTCTATTCCTGAGATTATCATGTCTAATTGTAATAATTTGAAATCATCGTTTTGAGGATGCATTTTTTTTTCAAAAATATTTGATGCTTTTCTTTGATTTTTTAGGATATATCTTTTACCAACATAGTATTCATAGATACTTTTTCTTATTATATTTGTTAGGAAATTGTAATTAGAACCTAATGAATAAAGTATTTGTGCAAGTTCTTTATCTCCTTTTAAAAATCTTAAGTATGCAGCAATATTGAATGTTACTATTTTATATGTTAATTCTTTTGCAGTGTAGATATTATCAAAATTGTCTGCAATAAATTTGTCTAAATCTATCTCGAAATTATTAGATTTATATTCTTTAGAAAGTTTGTTTATAAAGGTATTAAACTCTTCAGAAGTGATTTCATCAAAAAACCAATTTTGAACATAGTTGTTTAAACATAATTTATCGATATCTTTTTGATTTAGCTCTTTTTTTTCAATGTTAATTTCTGGTTTTTCTTCTGCTATATCAAGTAAAATGCTTTGCCAGCAGACGTATTCATATGGTATTGGTTCTTTATTAATATGAGAATTTTCTTCTGCTTGAGTTAATAAATATTTTGCAATTTCAGGTTTTATTTCATATTTTTCGTTGTAATTGTAAAATTTATCAACAATTTTAATAAAATCTCTTTCATTCATAGAGTTGAATCCAAATGCATCTAATATTCCATATCTAGGATTTATTACGATTGCTAAAAATTGAAGACTTTTATTTTCTCTAATTCGTGAAAATATAATTGCCAAATTTCCGTGTCCATCAGGAAAAGAGATAAATGTTTTGTACGGTTTTGATTCTTTTAATATGTTTTTATAAAATTCATCTGTTTTATCAACTCTTATGCCTGCCATTTTAAGCTCTGATAGCGCTTTATTTATACGTATTTGCATAGTTTCATCAGCATACGTTTTGGCATTATCTAGTGCATGATAAGCAAGTTGAGATTTTGATCTTCCTAAAATCTCTAGTGCTATATTGCCTACTTCTGAGTCAATGTAGTATAGAAATACTGGAATCAAAATATTTGCTAAAGCATCATGAGAATAGTCTTCTTCTAATGATTTTATTAGAACTATTTTATCATTGTCATTAATAGCACTTAAAAAATCCATGAAATCTATTTGAGCTTCAGGATTCATTATCGCTGTATCCAATAACTCTTTAGTTTCTTTATTTATTAATTCATTAAATTGTTCAAAATATCCACTTATTACTTCATAATCAATTTGATTACCTAAGTCTTTTAGCATATTAAAAGCAATCATTTTTATATGATCGTTATATTCTGAAGCTTTGATAATATTCCAAAGTTCATTGTTGAGAGTTTCTTTATCGATTAATTCGGTTAAAAGCCAGCATATTAACAGGGATTTTTGTTCATTTGCATTAACAAGTTCTTTTACCAAAATATCTAAAACTGTTTTTTTATCCGTAATAGATTTTAAATCGGTAATTAAAGTGGAATCTGGTTTAACTGCTGAAGAAAGAGCTGTTAAAGTTGCTAAAATCTCTGCTTTTATTTGAATTTTATTCATAAATATCCTCGATTTTTACTCTTCTTATTGTTTGATTTTATATTAAAATTTCATGTTCCGCAATAGACTAAAACCTTTTAAAGCGCTTCAAGGGCTGCGATTTTCATAAGATTTACATCGGGAGTTTTGTTTGTCCAAATTTCAATAGCTCTTTGAGCTTGAAAAATTAGCATATCTAAGCCAGTGATGGTTTTTAAACCTCTTTTTTCAGCTTCTTTTATTAAAACAGTTTTAACGGGGTTATAAACTATGTCGTAGATTATAGTTTCATCTGTTAATTTGTCTAAATCGCTTGGCTCTAAAGGCATTTGGTCAGCCATAAATCCTTTCATTCCAATTGGAGTGGAATTTACTATTATAGAAGTTTGTTTTAAGTCCCTGATATTTTGAATTTGGTATACATTAAAAATAATTTCTGGAAATTTTGCTCTAACGTAATCTAAAGTTTGTTTAGAGTTAATAATATTTCTGGAATAGAAATCAATTTCTTTTATTCCAAGTTCTGCTAATCCAACAACAGCAGCTCTTGCAGCGCCACCTGTGCCTAAAATACTCGCGTTTTTATTTTTTAAGTTGATTTCAGTCGGTATGGCTGTTTTAAATCCATAGATGTCAGTATTATATCCATAAAAGGTTTTATCTTCATTTACTTTTACTGTATTTACACATCCAGCAATATTTGCATAGTCATCTATATCATCTAAAAATAATGACATAGGAACTTTTAGTGGAATCGTAACGTTAAAACCTGTATAATTATTAGCTTTAATGTATTTGATTCTGTTTATAAGTTCTTCAGGAGGAGTTTCCATTACGTCGTAACTTCCTTCTAAACCAATACTTTTTAATCCGGCTTTTTGTATTACTGCAGAAATAGAATGTCCCAGAGGATATCCTATAATACCAAGTTTTAACATTCCTCACCTCTCTTAATTATGTGAATTTATTATATCATAAATTTTAGTTTATATCTATAACACTAATTCCATCGCCACCTTCTGAGTCTTCTCCGGGACGATATTTTGCTACGTATGGTGATGTAGAAAGAAAATCTCTAACAGCTGCTTTTAAAGCTCCAGTACCGTGCCCGTGTATAATGTATACTGGGGACAGATTAGCTAAACTTGCTTTGTCTAAATATATCTCTAATTCATCAAGAGCTTCTTCAACCCTAGTTCCCCTTAAATCAAGTTTGTTTGATATGTTATGTTTTTTTATACTAAAAGAGGTATCTTTTTTTAATGCTGTTAAAGGTAGGTTTGTTTTCTTTGCTAATTGAGGATTGTATACTGCAAGTTTGTCTTTTTTTATTTTAGTTTTTATTAATCCCATTTGAATATAGAGTGTATTATTTTTATCTGGTAGAGATAAGATTGTGACTTGTTGGTTTAAATCTTTTAACATTACTTTGTCATTAATTTGAATTTCCGACCAATTGATTTCGGTATACTGTTCTGCATCTTCGACTTCGTGTATGTTAGCTCTAAAATCTTGTTCAAGTTGTGCAAGTCTTTGGTAAGAGCGTCGTGCAATTTTTTCGGATTTCTCTTTGCGTAATTCTGTTAAGATTTCTTTTATTTCGTCTTTAGCTTCCTCTAGTTGTCCTTCAAATTTATCTTTTATTATTTTTAATGATTTTTTCTTTTCTTTTTTATGTTGAGAAAGTTCTTGTTCGTATTTTTTCTTAAGTTCATCCGCTTCAGCTGAAAGTGTTTCAGCTTCTTTTAGGTTTGAATCTAAACGCTGTTGAGTGTCTTGCAGCCTTTCAACAACGATACTCGAAGTATCTCTTTGCGTTATCATAAGCTCTTTTGCTTGCCAAACAAGATTTTCTGCTAATCCGAGATTAGATGCTATAGAAATTGCATTGCTTAATCCTGGTATTCCGATTATAAGTTTATATGTTGGAGATAATGATTCGGTATCAAATTCAACACAGGCATTTTTGAAATACGGATCAGTGTACTCAAGTGTTTTTAATTCTCCATAGTGAGTTGTTATAATAGAGAATGATTGTTTTTTGGCAAATTCTTTAAGAATTATTTCTGCTAATACAGCACCTTCCTGCGGGTCTGTTCCGGCACACATTTCGTCTATAAGTATGAATGTTTCAGAATTTGCATTTTCTAAAATATCAATAATGTTTTTCATATGGGATGAAAATGTTGATAGATTTTGTAAAATGCTTTGTTCATCTCCAATATCTGCAAGTACTTTTTCGAATGGATATATATGAGCTTCTGCACAAGGTAGAAATAAACCTGATTTTGCCATTATAATGAATAACCCGACAGTTTTAAGTGTTACAGTTTTTCCACCGGTGTTAGAACCTGTAATGATAATTGATTTATAGCCTTCTCCAATTTCAAAGTCGTTTTCAACAATTTTTTCGACTCTTCCTATTAAAAGAGGGTGACGCATTAAATCTATTTTTATAATTTTCTTGGTAGATAAGTTCGGAGCTATTGCTTGAATTTTTACTGCATATCTTGCTTTTGCAAAATGAAAGTCTATTTGTGCAAGTGTTTCCTCTGTTTTTAATAATGATTCGAATTCTGTTCGGACTTCGTTACTTAATGCTGTTAAAATTCGTATAATTTCTGCGTAAATTTTGGATTTAATTTCTCTAATTTTATTGTTTATTGGAACTATTTGAGATGGTTCTATGTAGAAAGTTTTGTTTGTAGCAGAAACATCATGTACAATTCCTCCGATTTTACTTTTTGAAGATGCTTTAACCTGAAAAACTATTCTGTCATCTCGAAGAGTGTATATGTTTTCTTGTAGGTGTTTTTGAAATTCATTTGAATTCATTAATTCTTGGACTTTTTTCTTTAAATTAATTTCAGTATCTTTTAAAGATGAATAAAGCCCACTTAGTTCTTTGTTAGCATTTTGTTTAACTGTCATGTTGTCATCAAACGTATCAAGAATTTTATCTTCAAGAGCTTTGTTTGAATATAGTTCATTAGTTAAGGTTTGCATTTTTGCATCAAAAGGAAGATTTTCTTTTAGGAAATTTCTAACAATTCTTGATGTTCTCATTGTTTTAGCAATTTCAACAAGTTCTTCTTCTATAAAATATTCGTTTTTTTCTTTTAGTTTTTTAAAGTTTTCAATTTTATCAATTGGAATATCTCTTGCTAAATCTAAAACATCTTTAGCTTCGCTTGTTAAAGTAATTTGGTGTTGTATATCTTCAATTTTTACATATGGTGTTAATTCAAGACAAAGTTTTTTTGACTGTTCTGTTTTTGCAAATTTTGCAAGCTCAGTCAAAATTTTGTCGTATTCAAGAGATTTTTGTGATTTTTGGAGAATACTCATATCTAGTGTTATTATAAAAAGAACAAAAACACAGTGCAAGTTTATAATTATTTGATTTTAGAATGAGAAATTTCTTTAAGTTTTTTGTATAGATTAATTTCATCTTCAGAGAGTTTTTGAGGAATTTGAATTTCTATTGTTATTATCATATCGCCCTTTTTGTTATTTTCGCTTATTCCACAATTAGAAAGTCGGATTTTTTGTCCATTTTTTGTGTTTGGTGAAATTTTAAGTTTAACATTACCTTGTGGGGTTGAAATTGGAATGTTTGCTCCAAGTACTGCTTCATAAGGTTCGATAGTTATTGTTTTTAATATATTAAGACCGTCTATTTTATAATTGTTAAGCTTTTTTATGTGTATAGTAAGATATAAATCGCCATTTTTTCCTCCGTTAAATCCGGCTTCCCCTTCTTCTGAAAGTCTTATTTTAGATTTATCCTTAATCCCGGCAGGGATTTTTATATTGAATCTTTTGTAGTTAGAAGTTTCTCCTTTTCCTTTACAGTATGAACAAGAACTACCATTTATGAATTTTTTGCCATTGCATTTCGGACAAATATTAGTTTGTAACATATTAATTATTTTAGTTGTACCAAAAGTTGCTTCTTCTATTGAAATTTCGATATCAGAAAAAATATCTTTGCCTTTTTGCTGGTAGTTTTGTGTTTCTTGATGTGAGAAATTAAAGATATTTTCCCAGTTGAAGTTGAAGTTTTTTTTGCTATGAAATGTTTTTTTTGTTTTATTATTTGGATTGGTAGTCGTTGTTTGGTGATTAGTGTTTTGTGTATTTTGTGTGGTTTGTTTTGTAGCTCCATTTTTAGCATATGAATAAAATTTTCTTGCTGCATCGTAGTCAGCTTTTTTAGTTTGATTGGACAATATTTCATAGGCTTCGTGGATTTCTTTGAATTTAGAAATTATATCAGGAGTATTTCCAGCAATGTCAGGATGAAATTTTCTTGCTAATTTTCTATATGCAAGTTTGATTTCTTCAATATTGCTAAACTCCGTAACTTCTAAAATTTTATAATAATCTTTTGTCATACTTTAGGTTTAATTATTGAGATAAAAAAGTCAATGTATAATTGGATAAATATTTTTACCTATTGAAAAACTTGGTTATAGATGATAGTATGTTTTCTATGTTTAAGAAGTTTTTTTTGTTTTTTATATTGTACTTAGTGGGAGTTTGTTCGACAATTGCAGGAGAGTTTGAGGTTGCATTGCAGTCGAAACAAAAAATCTTTTTGTATTTGTATACTCCTGATTGTGGTTATTGTAAACGTTTTAACCCTGTGTATAATAAGTTGGTAGAGTCAGAAAAGGGTTATAAGTTTATAAAAGTAGATGCATCTACTCCATATGGTTCAAATTTGTTGGCTAAATATGGGGGACGTTATGTCCCGTATGTATTGTTGTTGAATAGTAGTTCAAAAGGTACTATTCAGATTTCTCCTTCTTGTTTAGGGGATGTAGCGTGTGTAAAAAATGTATTGAATGATGTAAAGAAATAGGGAGGTATTATGAAGGGAATTGTATTAGCAGGAGGAGCGGGAACGAGGTTATATCCGGCATCACAACCTATTTCAAAGATTTTATTGCCAATATATGATAAACCAATGATATATTATCCACTGTCTACTCTTATGTTGGCTGGAATAAAGGACATATTGATTATAACGAATGAACAAGATTATGACAATTTTATCAAACTATTGGGTGATGGTTCTCAATATGGTTTGAGATTGCAATATAAGATTCAGTACATACAAAGAGGTATTGCAGATGCTTTTTTAATAGCAGAAGATTTTATAGGCAATGATGATGTTGCTTTAATACTTGGTGATAATATTTTTCACGGTCACGGTTTTTCAACACTTATGAAGAACGCTTTGAAGAAAAATTCAGGAGCAACAGTTTTTGGATATACTGTGAAGGATCCTGAAAGATTTGGAGTGGTAGAGTTTGATAAAAATAATAAAGCAATATCTTTGGAAGAAAAACCTGTATGTCCAAAATCTAATTATGCAGTGACGGGCTTGTATTTTTATGATAACAAAGTGTGTGAATATGCAAAAATGTTGAAACCTTCCCAAAGAGGAGAATTAGAAATAACAGATTTGAATAAAATTTATTTGGAAAAGGGAGAATTAAATGTTGAAATTCTAGGCAGGGGCTTTGCTTGGCTTGATACAGGAACTCATGATTCTATGTTACAAGCGAGTGTTTTTGTTCAAACAATGGAGCTTAATAAAGGCGTTAAAATTTCTTGTTTAGAAGAAATAGCGTTTAATCAAGGGTTTATAACGAAAGAAGAGTTGCTAAAAAAAATTGAAAAGTATGGTTTTAAAAATGATTATTATAATTATGTAAGAACGGTAATTGAACATCCTGATTTTGTAGCAACAACTGTTTAAAATACACTATTGAAAAGAAATAAAGATGTGGTATAATAGATATATAAAGTAGCGATGTAGTTAA
>CALUUP010000011.1 GCA_944323985.1 Candidatus Gastranaerophilales bacterium
AAATTAGCAGATGATGCAAGTGCTTATTTGGGAGAAAAAGTAACATCAGCAGTTATTACAGTTCCTGCTTACTTTAATGATGCTCAAAGACAAGCAACAAAAGATGCCGGTAAAATTGCTGGTTTAGATGTTTTACGTATCGTAAACGAACCAACAGCAGCAGCTTTAGCTTATGGTCTTGAAAAAGAAAAAGCAGAAAAAGTTCTTGTATTCGACTTAGGTGGTGGTACATTCGATGTATCAATTCTTGAAATCGGTGATGGTGTTCACGAAGTATTATCAACATCAGGTGATACACACTTAGGTGGTGATGATTTCGACCAAAAAATTATCGACTGGATTTGTGCAGAATTCAAAAAACAAGAAGGTATGGATTTAACAGGTGATAAACAAGCTATGCAACGTATTAAAGAAGCTGCAGAAAAAGCTAAATGTGAATTATCATCAGTTGTTGAAACTACAATCAGTTTACCATACATTACAGCAGACGCTAACGGACCTAAACACTTAGAATTAACTCTTTCAAGAGCAAAATTCGAAGAATTATCATATGATTTATTAGAAAGATGTAAAAAACCTGTAGAACAAGCTTTAAAAGATGCAGGTTTAAGCAAAAACGAAATTAACGAAGTGGTATTAGTAGGTGGTTCAACTCGTATCCCTGCAGTACAACAACTTGTAAAAGATTACACAGGTAAAGAACCAAACCAATCAGTTAACCCTGATGAAGTAGTTGCAGTAGGTGCTGCAATTCAAGCTGGTGTTTTAGCTGGTGAAGTTAAAGATATCGTTTTATTAGACGTAACTCCATTAACTTTAGGTATCGAAACTTTAGGTGGAGTTATGACAGCTTTAGTTCCAAGAAATACTACAATCCCTGTAAGTAAATCACAAGTATTCTCAACAGCTGAAAACAATCAAACAGCAGTAGATATCAACGTATTACAAGGTGAAAGACCAATGGCTTCTGATAACAAATCTTTAGGTATGTTCAGACTTGAAGGTATCGCTCCTGCTATGCGTGGTGTTCCTCAAATCGAAGTAACATTTGATATCGATGCTAACGGTATCGTTAATGTTTCTGCTAAAGATAAAGCTACTAATAAAGAACAAAAAATTACTATTACAAATTCTTCTAACCTTTCAGAAGCTGATATTGATAAAATGGTTAAAGAAGCAGAAGCTAACGCTTCAGAAGATAAAAAGAAAAAAGAAGAAGCAGAAATTAAAAATAATGCAAATTCTATGATTACATCAGCTGAAAGAATCGTTAAAGATTTTGAAGGTAAAATCTCAGAAGAAGACGTTAAAAAATTAAATGAACAAAAAGAAACTTTACAAAAAGCTTTAGACGAAAATAAATCTGCTGATGAATTGAAAAAATTATCAGAAGAATTACAACAAACAATGTTTGCAATTTCACAAAAAGCATATGAAGCAGTTCAAAAAGAAGGCTCAGATGCTAACAGTGAAGCAAACTCTGCAGGTAGTGAAGCTTCTTCTGATAAAAAAGACGATGACGTTATTGATGCAGAATTTACAAAAGAATAATTCATTAAAATCTAAAACAAAAATAAACCCTCTGAATTTTATAAAACTCAGAGGGTTTATTTTTATCTATTCTTCATCTTGTTCAAATGGAATTGTTATAATATATTTATTATCCCTTTTTTCTTTTGTCATTTTATCAATATTAACATCTTCATTTAAATAATATGATTGAGAAAAATTCATTATTTTTTCTTCATGCTTAGTAGATTTTTCCATCTCACCAAATACAGTAATCATTTTATTTTCATATTTTACATTAACATTTTTCTCATCACCACCTAAAGGTTTTAAATCAACAATAACTTTGTATTCATTAGGTTCTTTAACTAAATTAACAAGCATTGGTGCCATTTTAGGTTCAAATGGATTCTCCATCATTTTGTCTTCCATTTTACGAAAACTTCTTTCTTGTTTTTGAATCATTTTTTCCATTTTATTAATATGATATTCAGGACTTAACATTCTATTGATTGTTAAATTAATAGCTAAATAAAAAGCTAAAAATGCCCCAATAAAAGTAGCCAAAATAATACCCAAAGTCTTAAGCCAAGTATGTTGTTTCTCATTTTCTGTCATAAAAAACTCCTTTCTCTATATTCAACTTTTTTACATCATTATAAACCATAAAACAATAACCATATCGGGTAAATTTTTTTAATGTATAATGAATTAAAGCATTATAAATTACGAAGAGGTTAACCTATGAAAAAAACATTAATCAAATATCCTTTTTTAACAAAAGAAATAGAAATTTATGAACAAGAAAATGGTCATAAAATTGTATTAGCACATAAAGAAGGCGGAATGGTAAATGTATCATCCTGGGTAAAAACCGGCTCTATTAATGAAAATGATAAAAATAATGGTATTTCACACTTTTTAGAACATTTAATGTTCAAAGGTACACATAAACACAAAGCAGGTGAATTCGATAAAATACTTGAAGCCAAAGGTGCAATCGTAAACGCTGCAACTTGGAAAGATTATACTTTCTATTATGTAACCCTTCCCAAAGGAGAACATAACGAGAATTTTTATACCGCAATAGATTTACATGCTGACATGATGACAGATCCAGTAATTCCTGATTATGAAATGGGAGCGCCATTTGATGTCAATGATAAAAATGTTACAGATAAACGAGAACGCCATGTAGTAATAGAAGAAATAAGAATGCGTAAAGATCAACCTTGGACTCAAGTTTATAACGCAACAAATAACGCTATGTATACGGCTCATCCATATAAAAGAGATGTAATCGGAACTCCTGAAATTATTTCACAAGTATCTCAAGAAGAAGTTATGAACTACTATAGAACATTCTATTCTCCAAAAAATGTTACAACAATAATTGTCGGAGATTTTGATTCTGAAGACATTTTAAATCGTGTTGTAAAAGCCTTTAATTGGGGGAAACGACCAGAACCTCCAGAAAGAAATATCAAACCTGATGAACCTGTAAAAAATCAGGTATATATAGAAAATGAATCAAATATTAATTCTGCGTTTTTAATGTTCGGATTTTTAGGAGCTTTGGCTAAAGATTTAAGAAATACTATTGCCCTAGAAATGCTTGCAATAATTCTAGGCGAAGGTACAAGCTCCAGATTATATATTAATCTAGTACAAAACCAAGAAGAAAATATTTTCAACATGATTGATGCAGAAAGTTACTTATTTAGAGATGGAAGTAATTTCTTTGTCCAAGCAAACTTCAACCCTCAATATAAAACAAAGGCAATTGAACTTATAAAAAATGAAATTGAAAAACTAAAAGAAAATATTGACGAAAAAGAATTAAATAAAGCTAAAAAGAAATTAAAATCTCGCTTTGCCTGCGAAGTAGAAACGGTATCAGATATTGGAGAAACTATCGGATATTACATGACAGTATGTGATGATTTAACTCTTGCAGAAGAATATTTACCAATATGTGAATCAATTACAACAGAAGATTTACAATCAGTTGCAAAAAAATACTTGGATTTAAATCATGCAGTAATTTCTGTATTGATGCCTAAAAAATAAATTATAAAAATCCAAAACTTTTGCGATATCGAAAATAATCATTGCTTTCTCACCCATTAAAAATGTCATTACTTTTACCTAAAATTTTCAATATTTATCCCAAATGTCAGCTATATTTTCACAAAAATAAACATAAATATCTTTATCTTGTTCTAATGGAAATACAATTATATTATTTCCTGTTTCTTCTTTTTGTATATTAGATTCAGCAATTTCATCTAATAAAATGTTTTGACTATCTTCTAAAATTTCTTTTATTCTATTGGCAAAAGTATCAATATAAAATAAGTTATTTTCAATATATTTTAATTCATAAGCCCTAGTGTTATTTAATTGAGATTTGAAATATAAAATATCGTCCAAAATAGTCTGAAGTCTTTTTGCAATTACATAACTTTCATTTAAAGAATCTAAAAAATATTTATATTCTGTTTTAAAATCTTCTTCTAACAAATATTAAACTTTCTATTATCACGTTCGCGAAAGCGATAATAGAATTTTACACTTAAAATTTAAAATATGCAAGATAAAAAAGAAATCGCCAAAAAGAAAAAAATTATTTTAACAGCTTTAGCAAAAACGATAAAAGAATTAAGAGGAAAGCAAAGTCAATTTAAATTTTGTAGCGAAAATGATATTCCTATAGATATCATAAGTAAAAGTGAAAGAGGCATGAAAGACCCTCAACTTACTACTATTTTTAAAATGGCAGAGGCTTTTTCTTTATCACCTGAAGAATTCGTCGCAAAAATTTCTTCTAAGCTTCCTGAAAATTTTTATTTAATAGAAAAATAATATAAATTCTCTTACCCCTTAACAGCACCGTCGTTTTCACCTGAGATAAAATACCTTTGCATAGCAAGGAAGAATATAATAATAGGAATTGTTGAAATAATAGAACCCGCAGCAATAAATCTCCAATTAGAAGAAAACATACCTTGAAGATTATTTATCCCAACAGGAAGTGTATACATACTATCTTTTGTCAACATAATACTCGGCCAAAGGAATTCTCCCCAGGAGCCAATAAAAGTAAATACAGCAAGTACTGCTAAAGTTGGTTTTACCATAGGAAGCACAACTCTTATAAACATTTGCAAAACATTACACCCATCAACAATAGCTGCTTCTTCAACTTCTTTTGGCACTTTTAAAAACGCTTGTCTCATAAGAAAAATTCCAAAAGCACTAACCGCAAACGGCATTACAAGTCCTATATATCCCATAAAATTATTTACACTATCAATTAAATGCAATTTTAAAGTGATAATATAAACAGGCAACATTATAGCTTGAAAGGGAATCATGATAGTAGCAAGTATTGAGAAAAATATAATCCTTTTACCCTTAAAATTCATTCTGGCAAGTGGATAAGCAGCAAGTGAAGACAAAATCAAATTCAAAACTACAGTAAGAGCTGCAACAATTACGCTATTCCAAAAATAACCCATAAAATTTACTCTATGCCAAACATCTATATAATTAGCAAAAGTAAAATCAGATGGAATAATTTGCGGAGGATAAGCAAAAATATCCTCATTCAAACCTTTTAATGAAGTCGATGTCAACCATATAAAAGGAAAAATTGATAATAAAGAAACAAAAATTAAAACAGAATGAATGCTTAATTTTGATAAAACTCTTTTTAACATCGCCCATCTTTCCCTTAATACTTTTACATAAAAGTGTAACATAAAATGTTACATTTAGGCTTAAATGTAACGATTTTGAAATAACTTGACATGTTTTTGATACAATAAAAGATGCGAAAAATATTAGACACATTAGTCGAGAAATTGAGGAAGAAAAAGATTATGAAGAGATTTTTAATTATGTTATTTACAATGCTAATGACTCTTAGTTCAGTACAAGCAATGAATGTTGACGCATTTATGGATAAACACATCGCCCCTGTATCTGATGCAGTCGCGAGTCTAATCTTTTTCCCTATAAAAATATGCGGCTCAGAAGTCCCTTTGATAATATTTTGGGTATTAATAGCAGGAGTATTTTTTACAATATACTTTAGAGGTATGGCTATTTGGGGATTTAAACACGCAATTGATACAGTTGCAAAACCTACTGAAGAACACCATCAAGGTTTTGGAGAAGTATCCTCTTTCCAAGCTTTAGCAACAGCTCTTTCAGGAACTATAGGAATCGGAAGTATTGCAGGGGTTGCTATTTCAATTTCAATTGGTGGACCTGGTGCTGCTTTTTGGATTTTCATTGGTGCTTTACTTGGAATGTCTATTAAATTTATGGAAGCGACTTTAGCAGTTAAGTATAGAAAATTCAATTTAGATGGTTCAGTTTCCGGCGGACCAATGCATTATATTGCACACGGACTTACTAGAAAAAAAATGCGTTGGTTAGGACAACCTTTATCTGTTTTATATGCAATACTTTGTATCGGTGGAGGTATCACTGGTGGAAATATGATTCAAATTAACCAAACTGCTCACCAAATGGTATTTATGACAGGTGGAGATCATAGTTTCTTACACGGACACACTTGGTTAATCGGACTTGTTGTTGCAATTTTAATTGGTATGGTTGTTGTTGGTGGTATTAAAAGTATAGCTAAGGTTACTACTATTTTAACTCCTACAATGTGTATTTTATACATCGTATCAGGGTTAATTGTTATTTTTGCAAATATTGTTAATATTCCGCACGCTATTATGTTAATTCTAAAAGAAGCATTCCATCCTACAGCTGTTTTAGGTGGAGTTTTTGGAACAATTATTATTGGCTTAAGACGTTCAGTTCAATCTAATGAAGCCGGTACAGGTGCAGCAGCTATTGTTTATGCGACTGCTCAAACTAAAGAACCTGTTTCACAAGGTTTTGTTGCTTTATTAGAAACATTTTTAACCGGAGTTCTTTGCTTATTTACTTCTTTTGCAATCGTATTTTCAGGCGCTTGCACTCACGCTGCCAAAGAAATTTCAGGAATCGAATTAGCTTCAAATGCGTTCCAATCAGTTATTCCATTCTTCCCAATTATTCTTTCAATAATTGCGGTGATGTTTGCATTATCAACATTAATTTCTTGGGCATATTACGGACAAAAAGCTTGGACTTTCTTATTTGGTGAAGGAAAGAAAAGAGTTCTTGCGTTCAATTTGATTTATTGTCTTTTCATAATTATTGGTTCTGCTATGAATGTTAAATCTGTTATTGATATTACTGATGCAATGATGATAGCTTTATGTGTTCCAAATATTATTGTACTTTATGTTTTAGCTCCTGAAATTAAAAAGGATTTAAAAGCATATTTAGAAAAAAACAATATGAACTTTATGAGATTTTAAAAAATAATAAAATATTCCATAAAAAAAACAACGATTTTTAGAATCGTTGTTTTTTTTATATTAAATAATAAAATTTTAAGTATTATGTAAAACAACTTCACTTTTTTCAAGTGAAGGTTTAACATCAATAACTCTTTGATTAGAACTACCTACCCAGTGAATTTTTGGATCTAAAAGTTCCTCTACAAACTTACCTTCTGCAATAACATCAATATCGGCAATATCAGGTATATCACAAATTTCTTCCCATAAAAATCCTGTATATAACCAAATAGTTTTATTCGGTAATTCTTTTCTTATTTTTTTAATTAATCTAAAAACCTCATCTCTGTTAAACGGGTGTAGAGGATCTCCTCCAGAGAAAGTAATTCCTGCAACATGAGGCTTATCAAGAGCTTCAAAAAGTTCTTTTTCAGCTGCTTCGTCAAATAATAAACCACCTGTTACATCCCAAGTAATAGGATTTTGACATCCGTGACAATGGTGCGTACAGCCTGCTGTCCATAATACAACTCTCAAACCATCACCATTTAACATGTCATCTTTTGTAATATTATGATAATTCATTTTTATTCCTCGCCTTTTTTATATCATATCACTTAAATTTTACATATGCACATTATTTACAAAAGTAAACTTTAATATCCGCTATTTTCACCAATAGTATCAACAGCTTCGACCTTAATATCAGTAATAAGTTCTGAATATGAAATAACAACAATTGTAGGAATATGTCTTTCAAGTAATTGATATAGCGGTAATCTGATACGAGGAGAACATAAAATAACCGGTTGTTGTCCTATAGATTGATGAGCTCTCATAAGTGTCATAGCAGTAGATTCAATTAAATCCTGAACCTGCATAGGGTTAAGAAGGAACATAGTTCCTAATTCAGTTCTCTGACAACTATCATCAAGAGTTTTTTCCCATTCCGGAGAAAGAGTAAGAGCATATAAAACTTTATCTCTATCGACATTTGACAAACAAATTTGACGTCCTAATGCAGCTCTTAAACGTTCTGATAAAATATCAGGTTCTTTAGAAAATCTTGCATAATCACAAAGTCTTTCAAATACAAATATAATATCTTTTATAGAAACTTTTTCTCTAATTAAGTTAACAAATATTTTTCTCAAATCCGAAGTTGAAATAATAGCAGGCACAAGATCATTAACAAGTGTTGGATCTTGAGAACGAACAAGTTCCATAAGTTTAAGTACATCAGTTTTTGTCATAACTTCATCAACATGTTTACGTACACAT
Organism: Candidatus Gastranaerophilales bacterium; assembly: GCA_944323985.1. Classification (GTDB taxonomy): domain Bacteria; phylum Cyanobacteriota; class Vampirovibrionia; order Gastranaerophilales; family Gastranaerophilaceae; genus CAG-196. The sequence continues at coordinate 8,160 of CALUUP010000011.1, forward strand.
TCTTGAAGGTGAGTAACAAGAACATCAGTCGCATCAACTGCAGTAACACTTTTCGCAGATCTTGCATCATCTTGAGAAATCCAATAAGCTTGAGTTTGATAAGTCGGATCAACTCCAACAATTGCATCTTCAGGAATAGATTTTTTAACAGAATCCCATTGATCTGCAATTACCATGTATTTTCCAGGATATACAAAACCGGAAGCCACAACATTGTTACGAATAGAAATAACATATTCATTAGCTTCTAAAGCGGATGAATCCATAATACGAATATTTGGTAAAATGTATCCTAATTCATCAGTAACTCTTTGACGAAGAGCCGCAATTTTAGCAAGTAATTGACCTTCTTGATCCGGATCTGCAATAACAAGCAAACCCGCACCAACTTGCAAACTCAAAACATCAACCCCAAGTCTTTCATACATCTTATTAGGGTTAACTAAATCTTGCATATTTTGACGTACGCTTTCTAATTGTCCTAATTGAGATTGAACATCCGCATTAACAAGTACTGAGAATCCTGCAACAGCAAGGATAATTGTAAACATTAAAAATGGTAAAAACGGTAAACCTGTTATTGGACAAGTTATAGTAATTAATCCTAAAAATAATGCTGCAAAAAATAAAGAATACGGTTTAGATAAAATCTGAGAAGTCAAATCTCCACCTAATGAATTATTTCCTGCAGAAGCACGAGTCATCACAATACCTGCTGCTATTGACATTAAAAGAGAAGGAAGTTGTGATGCTAAGCCGTCACCAATGGTTAAGACCGTATATTTACTAACAGCGTCAGCTATTGGCATTTGGTTCATTAAACAACCAACGGCCAAACCTCCGACGATATTAATAATTACAATGATGATACCTGCCATAGTATCACCTTTTACGAATTTCATAGAACCGTCCATTGAACCGAATAAACTTGATTCTCTTTGAAGATCTTCACGACGCTTAACAGCTTCTTCAGGAGAAATTAAACCGGCGTTAAAATCGGCATCAATAGTCATTTGTTTACCGGGCATTGCATCTAATGCGAAACGTGCTGCTACTTCGGCAATACGTTCAGCACCTTTTGTAATTACCATAAATTGTACGACTGTGATAATTAAGAAAATTACACCGCCTACAATCATATTTCCACCTGTTACGAATGTTCCGAATGCGTGAATAACTTCTCCTGCATCACCTTTTGCCAAAATAAGACGAGTTGATGCAATTGAAAGTACCAAGCGAAACATTGTTCCAAGTAAAATAATTGATGGAAAAGCAGCTAATTCTAAAGGTTTTTGGACATATAAAGATATCATCAATAAAACAATACCTAAAGTAATATTTAAGCTTATAGAAAAATTAATAACCCAATTTGGCATCTCGATAATGAGGATTAAAATCAAAGTCATTACGAATAATGCTAAAAATATTTCACTTATAGGTTTATTTTGTTGTCCTTCTGCTGCCATTAATTTCCTTTATTGTGAGAATTTTATTAATTCCCTCCTACTTCTAAAGCTTTTCTTATTATTTCTAATTGAGTATCAATCGAAGCATCTACGATACCGTTGTTTGTTTGAAAAATACATCCGCCTTCTTCTATCGAAGGATCTGCGATTATGTTTATTTTGGAATCAATTCCGTATTGATAGGTTATATTCGGTATTGTATCCTTAATAAATTGTACTGCTTGTGGTTTTACACGAATATTGATTTTGGGTTCATTTTTTGAAATTGTTTTTAATACATCGACAATTACATTTATAATTACCTGCGGATCACTCTCTACTTCTTTTTTAATAATTTTCTTTGCGATTTCAACACTAATTTCTAAAATATCAGGTGCTATATATTCATAAACATTTTTAGGAGCATTCATAAATACAGAAAATTCTTCTTTAAATTTTTCTATATCATCAGAAGCTTGCTCTAAGCCTTTTCTATATCCTTCATCAAAAGCAGATTTTTTAATATTTTCAGCTTCTTCCTGAGCTCTGGAAACAAGGTTTCTATCATCGATTCTTCTGTAACCACGTCTTCTTGAACCTCTTCTACGTTCTTGACGTTGTGAAAAATCTATATTCTCTATATCAAATAAATCAACCTCAGGTTCCTTAAGTTCAGAAATATTTTCTTGTGGAGATTCAATTTTTTCTTCTTGTAAATTACTATTTTCAACAGAAACTTGTTCAGGTATTACCTCCTGAACCTTTTTTTCTAATTTTTCCTCCCGTTTTTTTTGACTATTCTTCTTTATAATCATATTTTATATTATATACTTTCTTCAATATATTGTGCAACAATTCCGGCAACTCTTAGTGGTAATTCTGAATACTCACCGTCGTATGCTTGTGCAATAAATCTTTTTACTAAAGGTCGTTCATTTTTTATAATTTTTTCAATCTTTTCTCTAGGTGTTGTCCTATAAATTCTTAACAAATCACCTAATACATTTTCTTTGGTTAATTTCCTTTTTACAGGTAAAAATTCTTTCATTTCCTTCAAACAATTTGTAACCAAATCGCCATCAATATGAGATTCTAAATCTGCCATATTCATATAATTAGATATTACTAAAGAATCATTAGAATCAAATTTATTTAAAATAGTTGTAACTTTATCTTGAGAAAGAATTTTTAATACAAGAGCTAAAGACATTAATTTCATTTGCTTATTACTAATACCTTTAGACATCTCAGCAAGGGCTTTTTCTTGTTTTCTCTGTTTTCGTTTTTCAGCCCTGCGTTTTTCGTCAGCCTCTAAATTTCTTTCCGCTTCTTCGGCGGCTTCTTGTTTTAATCTTTGCTGTTCTGCCTGAGCTTGTTTAGCCATCGCATCAATATTTGATTGACTTTCTGCTCTATTTTTTGTTTCTTCATCTATGACACCTTTCTTTTGTAACTCCTCTATACTAGAGTTATAAACTTTGATAACATGGTGCTCTACAGCTTGAAGAAGTTGATCTTGCGGAATATTTCTTATTACAGCTTGCTTAGCGATTTCAAAAATAGTAAATGCTATTTTTTGCATTATACTATCCCAATATTGTGGAAGTATTCCAGAATGAATTAAGTCTATGGATTTATGGAAAGACCACTCTGCAATAACCTGTGTAATAAAAACTGCCTGATCTGCGTTAAGATTTAATTGTTCATCATTATATAAAGCCTCTCCTGCTAAAAGTGTAAAATTTCCGAGAGTCTTTACTATATATTCTTTTTCAAAATCTTTTAATTCTTTTGGAACAAGCTCTTTTGCCTGTTCACTCATTGAAGCCGCAAAACCTTTATAATCAAATCCTTCGATAGGCATTATATCTTCCCTTATATACCATAAACCCTAATATATTATATATAAACTGTTTTAAAAGCTCATCATATAAGTTAATGATTTTAAAAACTAGCTTTCAATCCAACTTCTGATTCTTTCTCCTGCTTCAGATTCATCAACTCCATCGAATTCTCTTTTTAATTCTCTCAAGGCTTCTCTAATTTCCGCCCCTGAAGTCGGAATTGCTACAGTTCTATTTTGTTGCTCTAATAATCCTTGTTGAAGTTGAGATTGTTTTTGGATTAAATCTGCCGCATTTGCACTTAAATCTTTTATTTGTTTTTCTTGAGCTTCATTCATTTCTCTTAAACGCATTAATTCTTCTTCTTGAGCAGCTTTAGCAGCATTTATTTTTTGAGATAAAGCTTTTTGTCCAAATATTAAACCAAAGACTAAAAGTACAACTGCTAACCACCAAGGATTTCCTTGTTCTGCTTTTATTGAATTTTTAACATTTTTATCTCCAGCCATAAATGGATCTAAAGAATCTGCAAATGCTATTGTTACATTTTCAGGATTTGCTTTTGGACTAGCTGCATGTGCTACTAAATCCTTTAATTCTTCTAATGTTAATTCTACAGGTAAAGCGTCTTTTTCTAATGTTACAGCAATTGAAATTTCTTCTAATACTCCAGGTGAAATATATTCATTTGTCTGAACTTTTGTTACTCCGTATTGAGTTTCTCTTGCTGTTCTTGAATAACTTCTGTTTTGTGAAGAATCAGAACTTCCTGCAGGTAAACCGTTTGGAAGATATACACTTACTGCGTTTGTGTTTTTATTAACATCTTGTGTATGATCTCCTAAGCCTTCTGAGAATGTCTGTTCTGTTACAGAAGCTTTTTTGTTTGGATCATATTCTATTGTATATTTTTCTACAGGTGCTTGTTTTAAAAACGTACTTACTGTAGCAACATATTTCCCTTGACCAATTAATCTATTCAATTGTGCTTGAACTTTTTCTTGCATATATTTATCATTTTCTTGTATTCTTGCAAGCATTTCTGACTGAGCATCAATTAAACTGTTATAAACATGCCCGTTTGTATCAGTTATAGAAATATTTTCTGATTTTAAACCTGAAACACTTCCTAAAAGTAAATTTGAAACAGCTTTAATTGTACTCATACTTAAAGTTTGACCAACATCAACCTGAAGTTGAACTGTTGCTGTTACAGGTTTTTGCATTGAAGAAAACATTGTTTGTTCCGGAATTGAAATGAATACTGAAGCATTTTCTATTCCGTCAATTCTTCTGATTAATCTTGCAAGTTCTCCATTCATTGCACGAACTAATCTAATTCTTTTATCTTCTTTTGTTGATGTAAAATCTCCCTTATCAAAAACTTCCAATCCAACATTTTGATCATATAAACCACTTTCAACAATTACCATGATTGCTCGATCACGTTGTTCTGTTGTACATTTTTTCATGCCGGGAGTACAATCACCTTTTTTTAATCTTAAAACTGATTTTGTACCGTCAACTGCACGAGCAGCTACTATATTATTCTTAGCAAGCAAAGCTTGGATCTCTAAAGCTTTACCTAAGTTATCTGTTGTTAACAAGTCAACATCTTCTTTTAACGGTTCATTACTTACATCAATTTGTTCATTTTTTGAGCCATTAGAAGCTGCTATTGTACCGACTAATATAAAAATTACGAGCAGAAGAACTACACCTCCTACTATTGAGGCTAAAAGAACTTTATTTTCAAGTAACTTTTTAAAATCCATAATCCTGCCCTATATACTTATTATTATACACATACATTAAAATAAGAGAAGTCTAAATCTGAATTTGCATAATTTTATCATACGCTTGGATGACTTTTCCTACTGCTGTTGTTGCAACATTAACTGAAATTTCTGCTTTTGACATCGCAACCATTACATCGTGAATATCAACATTTTCTGAACCCATCATTGCATCTTTTAATAAATTATCAGGAGCATTCATAGTCGTATTCATATTTTCTACTAAACCTGACATTACACTTTTAAAATCCGCAGTAGAAGGTTCTTCAACCCTATTCATTCGAGCAGAAGGAATATTGCCCCAGCTATCCAACTTTGTATGTTGAATTCTTGCTTCCAATTCATATCGTGGATAAAAACCGTTAAACATATTATTTCACCTCTTTTATATTTGTTATCGGCTTTTGATAGAATTTTTTAAGAGTTTCTCTCAAAAAATCATTTATTTGTACTATCTTTTTAAGAATCATTAAAGATTTGTCAATATCATTCGTTTCATTCAGTACTATGAATTTACATGAAGAATGCTTATTAAAATATTTACTTAACCCCCTAGATTTATTGAATTCTACTGAACAGTTGAAATTCAATAATAGTTTGATTGAAAAAGGTTTACCAATAAATAAATTTCTTGCCAAAAAAACTAAGATTACATATACTAGAATGTAAGTATTAATTAGTTTGGGAGAGAAATTTTGAAAAATTTAATAAAAACAAAATGGTTTACTTATGGAACTTATATTTTACTTGTTTTAGCAACTTTTCTTATAGGGTTTGTATTACTGCAAAACAATAACACTTTAAAAAACGTAATAGTTTCTTTTTTTGAAGTCGCAGAAAACAGAACATTTGATTACCGCCAAACTTTACAAATTATACATAAACGCCCCATTCCAAACAAAGATATCGTTATTTTAGCAATTGATGATGCAAGTTTAGAAGCTTTGTGGGATAAATACGGAGAATGGCCTATCCCTAGAAATGTTTATGCCGATATGATTAATTATCTTGAAAAATCAAACCCTCAAGCTATCATTTTTGACTTAATGTTTATAAAATCAATGAGAGCTTCTGAAACTTCAGATAAGTATCTTATTGATACTATGAATAAATACCCAAATATCTACACTGCTATGAATTTTGACAATCAAGCGATTGATGTACGTATTCCAAAAAATTTACCGGAAAGATTAGCTGTAAGAATTGATAATAAATCAAAAGTAGACTTTTCTAAAAAATACAAATTTTCTAACTGTCGTCTTATATTAGATGGATTATTAGAAGGAAAAGTAAATATCGGAATGACAAATGTATTTAGAAGTGAAGATGGGATTATAAGAAATATTGCACCTGTAATGTTGTATAAAGATAAATATTATCCATATTTGACATTTAAAGCTGGGGCAGATTACTTAGGCAAAAATAATAATGAACCTTTTGAAATAGATAAAAATTCTAATTTAATTGTTTCAGATATGAAAATTCCTTTATCTAAAGAAGGAGAAGTTATTTTAAACTGGTACGGTAAAAGCGGAGTACACACAGTTATTCCTATGTACAAATTAATACAAGAAATAGAAAATAAAAATAAAGTAGATTTTGATTTTAAAGATAAAATTATTGTTATCGGAACTACTGCAATGAGTCTTCATGACACCAAAAGTGTTCCGGTACAAAAAGAAGTATATCCTGGAGTAGAAGTACACGCTACATTCTTTAATAATATGCTGGATAATAATTTTATTAAAAAAACTGATATAATCTCTGATATTTTAATAACAGCATTTGTAATTATAATGGTTGGTGGTATTGTAATGCTTTCAACTTCTACAATTTTCGCATTTTTATCAACTTCTCTATTTGCAATTGCATATTTGTTTATTTCTTATTATATAATGGAACTTTATAATCTTTGGATTCCTGTAGTTATTCCATTTATTGCAATAATGGCAGCTTTTGCTTTATCATTCTTAGCAAAATATTTAATGAAAGCTAAAGATTTTGAATATCAATATAAACTTGCAACAATAGATGGTTTGACAGAATTATATAATCATAGATATTTTCAAGATACTTTAAAAAAACAAATTGATATTGCAAGAAGATATAACCAAAAATTCTCTTTAATTATTGTAGATATTGATTTCTTCAAAAAATTCAATGACACGTACGGCCATCAAGTTGGCGATGCTGTTTTAAGACAAGTTGCAAAAATTTTAAAAGATAATTCTCGTGCAACAGATTATGTATGCAGATATGGCGGAGAAGAAATGACAATAATTCTTCCTAATACTTCTGCAGAAGATGCTTTGTTCAATGCAAACAGAATATGTAAGGCTGTAGCTGATACTCCTTTTCATATTACCCCTGTTGAAAAAACTAATATAACAATAAGTTTAGGAGTTGCGACCTTCCCTGATAATGCTCAAAATCCTCAAGATTTAATTGAATGGGCAGATAAAGGTTTGTATTATGCAAAAGAACACGGCAGAAATCAAGTAGGAAGATATTAAACTATGAAAGAAGTAAAAATTATAGGAGCTGGTCTTGCCGGTTCAGAAGCTGCTTTGCAGTTAGCGAAAAGAGGAATAAAAGTTAAGCTTTATGAAATGCGACCTTATAAAACTACAGGTGCTCATACTACTGCGGATTGTGCTGAATTTGTTTGTTCAAATAGTTTAGGAGCCGCTGATTGTTCTAATGCCTGTGGTTTATTAAAAGAAGAAATGAAACTTCTTGGTGGAGAACTTATTAAAATAGCTTTTGAAAATTCAGTTCCTGCAGGAAATGCTCTTGCGATTGCAAGAGAAGATTTCTCTAAAGCTGTTACTAAAAGAATTGAAGAAAATGAAAATATTAAGCTTATTAGAGAAGAAATAACAGAAATTCCTGAAGGGAACGTAATTATAGCAACAGGTCCTCTTACAAGTGATAAATTTGCAGAAGATATTCAAAAGTTTACAGAAAATGAGCATTTACATTTTTTTGATGCAATTGCACCTATCGTAGAAGTTGATTCAATTGATTTTGATAAAGCTTTTTGGGCATCAAGATATGATAAAGGAGAAGCTTCTTATATTAATTGCCCTATGAATAAAGAAGAATATGAAAGATTTTACAACATTCTTATAAATGCACCACGAATTGAACAACATGAAGTTGATAAAAATTCAAACTTTTTCGAGTCTTGCCTACCAATAGAAGTTTTAGCTTCGAGAGGAGTTGATACATTAAGATTCGGGCCAATGAAACCCGTTGGGTTAATAGATAAAAGAACCGGAATTGAAAATTATGCAGTTGTACAATTAAGGCAAGATAATTCTGCTAAAACTTTATTTAATTTAGTTGGGTTTCAAACTAATTTGAAATGGGGAGCTCAAAAAGAATTATTACAATCGATACCTGGACTTGAAAACGTTAGTATTGTTAGATATGGCGTAATGCATAGAAATACTTTTATTAACAGTTCACAAGTTTTAAATGCAACATTAGAAACTAAAAAAAGAAAAGGGTTATTCTTTGCAGGACAAATCACAGGAACAGAAGGTTACACTGAATCAATCGCAAGTGGTCTTTTAGCCGGAATTAATATGGCTCGATATTTAAATGAAGAAGAGCTGTTAATTTTACCTAAAGAAACTATATTGGGTGCTTTAACTAATTATATTTCAGATGAGGCTCATCTGATAAAGATAAAAGATGATAAAATTAAACATCTCCCACCACAACCTATTAATTCTAACTGGGGAATTCTATCACCAATAGAACTTCCTAAAAAAGAAAGAAAAAACAAAAAGTTAAAAAACGAACTACTTGCTAAACGTTCGCTTGAAACATTAAAAAACTTAAAAATGAACTAATTATATAAAATTTCTTTTATACACTCAAAAGCAACGTCTGTAACATAATCCATATCAGGTTTTTCAATTATCAAAGGTGGATTAAAATAAATTACATCTCCAAGCGGACGCAAAATAACCCCTTTTTCTAAAGCCCTTTTATAAATTTGATAACCGGTTCTTTTTTTATAATCAAAAGGTTCTTTTGTATCTTTATTTTTAACAAGTTCAATTGCATTAATTAACCCTATCGAGCGAACTTCTCCAACATTTTCTAACGGAAGAAATTTTTCTCTAATAATATTATTAAAATAAATTGCTTTTTTATTAGCTTTTTCAATAATATTTTCATCATTAAGAATTTTAAGCACTTCAATAGCCGCAGAACAAGCAAGAGGATTCCCTGAATATGTATGTGAATGCATAAATGCCTTACCTTTAAGATAATCATCATAAAAAGCATCATAAATTTCTTGAGTTGTAATCGCAATTGCCATTGGCATATACCCACCTGTAAGACCTTTAGATAAGCACATAATATCAGGACTTACATTAGCATGATCAAAGGCAAACATTTTACCTGTTCTACCATATCCCGTAGCAATTTCATCAGCAATTAAATGAACATTATATTTATCACACAATTCTCTTAATTTTTTTAGATAAAGCGGTGGATAAATCTTCATACCTGCAGAACCTTGTAAAAGTGGTTCTACAATAATTGCAGCTGTTTCATTTGCATACTGTTCAAAAGCTTCTTCTGCTTTTTTAAAACATTCACAATTGCAAGGAGGCAATTCCTCTGAATTTGAATTATAATGACCTTGACATTGTTTTCCATAAGGACATCTATAACAATCTGGTCCATCTATTCTTATCACATCTAAAAGCAAAGGTTTATATAATTCAGAATATAAATCTACTCCACCTACTGCTAAAGCCCCTAAAGTTTCTCCGTGATAAGCATCTGATAATGCCATAAAACGTTTTTTCTGTGGATTTCCTGTTTGATAATGATACTGAAAACTCATTTTCAAAGACATTTCTATCGCCGAAGAACCATTATCTGCAAAATTAAACTTACAAAGTCCTTTCGGAAGTACTTTCATTAATTCTTGGCAAAGAGTAATTGCAGTTTTATGAGTAAAATTGGCAAAAATAACATGCTCTAATGTATCAACTTGTTTTTTTATTGCTTCATTAATTCTTGGATTACAATGTCCTAAAAGATTACACCACCAAGAACTTATTACATCTTTATAGCATTTCCCATTAACATCATAAAGATTAATTCCTTCTCCTCTTTCTATTACAATTGGAGGCAAAGTTTCATAATCTTTCATTTGTGAACAAGGGTGCCATATATATTTTAAATCTTCTTTTTGCCAATCCATAAAATTACTCCTTGAATAAACCTTCTAAAAGCATTATATCACTAGCACCTTTGGAAACTGTAGCAACAACATTTACTCCGCATAAAGTTTCAACTTGTTCTAAATTATCCCAGTGCATAAAGTTATTTGAATCATAATTATTTAAAATAATACCTTCGACTTCAATACCGTTTGTTCTAGCGTATTCAACAGTTAAAAGTGTGGAATTAATAGTTCCTAATCCAGCATCAGCAACAATTATAGTACTTAATCCAAGTTCCCAGATTAAATCTTTTAATAAATATTTCTCATCTTTTTCAATAATCAAAGGACAAGTAATTCCACCCGCTCCTTCTACAAGTAAATAATCATATTTTTTACTTATTTGAGCAAAATCATATTTAATCTTACTTATATCAATTTTTTGATTCATTCTTTTTGCGGCTAAATGAGGAGAAACAGCCTCTTTCCACCAATAGCTTACGCATTCATCCGCCATTATTGGAATATCAGCCATCTGTACAACATAATTAGCATCACTATCTACTAAATGGCCAGCTAGTTCTTTTACTCCACTTAAAACTGGTTTAAAATATCCGCAATTCAAACCTTTTTCACGCATTTTTTTTACTATTAATGCTGAAATATAAGTTTTTCCAATATCAGTCCCTGTTGCTGTTATAAAAATATTTTTCGACATAATGTAAGCTCCTCAAATTAGGGTACAACTTCAATGCTCAAAAGTAAAGTATCAATTAAAGAGAAGAAGAAGAGAAGTTTATAAGTTTAGAAGGAGTTAATAAATTTCTATTCACTAATCACCATTCACTACTCACTAGCTAATTAAAGCTTTCGTAAGCTCTCCAAATTGCTCAATTGAGAGTTTTTCTCCCCTAATATTTTCGTCTAATCCTAACTTTGAAATAGCTTCAGTTACTTTTTGTTTATCAAAACCTGAAGATATTAAACAATTTTTCAAAGTCTTTCTGCGTTGAGAAAAAGCACCTTTCACAACTTTTCTAAAGAACGTATAATCTTCCAATTTAAGCAAAGGTTCTTTTCTAACTTTTAATGAAACCAATGCAGAGTTAACTTTTGGAGCAGGATAAAATGATTTTCTTCCAACAAGTCTTATAATTTCACAATCTGCCCAAAATTGAGAAAGTATTGTTAATAATCCATATTGTTTTGATGAACTTTTTTCTGTTGCAACAATTCTTCTTGCAACTTCTTCTTGCACCATCAAAATTATATCAACAATTTTATTTCTGTTTTTATTATTTAAATCATCAATTTCTCCAAGTAAATGAGCAATAATTGGAGAAGTTATATAATATGGAATATTTGCTACAACTTTTACATTTTCATCAGTTAATTCAGAAATATCTGTTTTTAAAATATCATTATGAATTATTTGAAGATTATCACATTCAAGTTTTTCAAGCTCTTTTATAGCTTCTTCATCTAATTCTACTGCAATAACTTTTTTAGCATGCTTCACTAATTGTTCAGTAACAAACCCGACTCCTGGACCAATTTCTAAGACAACATCGTCTTTTGTAATTCCTGCATAATCAATGATGTCAGCAATTACATCAGGATTTATCAAAAAATTTTGACCTAATCTTTTTTTTGTTCTAAAAAATTTTGCTCGTTGTAAATAATCCACCATGGTATTTATAATAATACAAACAGGTAAATGTTAAAATTCTTTTTCTAACTTATATTTAAATAGTAATAAAAATCTGTTTAATATATAATTTCGAAAAGGAGAGTATCGTGAACTATTGTGAATCTAAAGCAGAAGAAAAATTAGAATACAACCAACTATTAGAAGAATTTATTTTAGGCTGCAAAACCAGTAAAAAAATAGGAATGGAATATGAAAGAATTCCTATGAATAAGTTTACCAATCAAGTTGCGTCGTATTATGGAGAATATGGTATTTGCGAGGTTTTACGAGAGTTCGCTAAGGTTGATAATTGGGATTATATTTTAGATGAAACAAATATAATTGGGTTAAAAAAAATTCACGATACGATTACATTGGAACCTGGTTGTCAAATAGAATTAAGTATTGAACCTAAAGAACTTATTAGAGATTTAAAAAAACGAATAGAAGAAATTGATAATACATTAAATCCTATTTTGGAAGAGTTTGGAATAAAACTTATTAATAGAGGAGTTTCTCCTACTACAACTTACAAACATATTCGACTTTTACCAAAGAGAAGATATAAATTAATGGCAAATTATCTTTGGGGGATTTTATCAGATGTAATGATGAGAGAAACTGCAGGAATACAAGTTGGTATTGATTTTGCGTCAGAAGAAGATGCAATGAGAAAATTTCGTGTTGCAAATTTAATGATGCCTTTTTCTACAGCTATGTATGCTAATTCAAGATACAGAGGCGGAGTTGATACCGGTTATAAATCTTTTAGAGCTTTAGCTTGGCTTAATACCGATAATGAAAGATGCGGTTTTGCTACAAATTTTCAGGATGGAATGTGTTTTAAAGATTATGTTGATAATCTACTTGATACTCCTATGATTTTTATTAATAGAGAAGGTCGTACAATTAATTTAAATGGAAGAATGACTTTCAAGCAATTCATGAAAAAAGGTTTTGAAGGATTTAATGCAACAATTGAAGACTGGCAATTGCATTCTAATTTATATTTCCCTGAAGTAAGACTTAGAAACTTTATTGAAATAAGAAACCATGACTGTGTTGGTGGAGGTTTGGAATACTCAATTCCAGCTTTATATAAAGGTATTATGTATTCTAAATCTGCCCTAGAAGAAGTAGAAACAATGCTCGCTAAATATTCATTTAATGAAATAAATGAATTAAGATATAATGTATCAAGATACGCAACTGGAGCAAGATTAAGAAAAAACCCAATATTAGGAATTTGCAAAGAATTGGTAGAAATTGCATATTATTCTCTTAAAACACAATATGAAGATGAAGAAAAATTCTTAGAACCCATAATGGATTTATTAAAGAAAAATAAAGTTCCTTGTGATATTTAATTTTATGTTATATAATTTTCTCATAAGAGAGAAGAGGTAAAATCTATGGAAACTTTAAATAAGAATGAGGGATTAATTACTCAGATAATCGGACCTGTAATAGACGTTGAATTTGCTCAAGGCGAATTACCTGAAATATATCACGCATTAAAAATCTATAATGAAGATGGTTCTTGCACAGTAGCAGAAGTTCAACAAATGCTGGGTTCTAATAGAGTAAGAACAGTTGCAATGTCATCGACTGATGGTCTTAAAAGAGGTATGAAGGTTGTAAATACCGGAGAACCGATTAAAGTTCCTGTAGGAAAACCTATTTTAGGAAGAATTTTAAACGTTATCGGGGAACCTGTTGATAAAATGGGTCCAATCGTAACAAATGATTATTTACCAATTCACAGAGAATCACCTAGCTTGGTTGATCAAAATACTAATATCGAAATTCTAGAAACAGGTATCAAAGCAATCGACTTAATTCAACCATACCAAAAAGGTGGTAAAATTGGTTTGTTTGGTGGTGCAGGTGTTGGAAAAACAGTTTTGATTATGGAATTAATCCATAACATTGCATCAGAACACTCAGGCGTTTCTGTATTCGGTGGTGTTGGTGAAAGAACTCGTGAAGGTAATGACCTTTGGAACGAAATGAAAGAATCAGGAGTTATCGATAAAGTTGCACTGATTTACGGACAAATGAACGAACCACCTGGAGCTAGAATGAGAGTTGGACTTTCAGCTCTGACTGCTGCTGAATATTTTAGAGATTTCTCTAAACAAGACGTATTATTATTCATTGATAACATATTCAGATTTACTCAAGCAGGTTCTGAAGTATCAGCTCTATTAGGACGTATGCCTTCAGCTGTAGGTTATCAACCTACATTGGCTACTGAAATGGGTGAATTACAAGAAAGAATTACATCAACTAAGGACGGATCAATCACATCAGTACAGGCAATTTATGTTCCTGCTGATGACTTGACTGACCCTGCTCCTGCGACAACATTCTCTCACTTGGATGCGTCTACTGTACTTTCAAGACAAATTGCATCTTTAGGGATTTATCCGGCAGTTGATCCGCTTGCTTCTAACTCTCGTGTTCTTGATCCTAACATTATTGGTGAAGAACATTATGAAGTTACAAGAAAAGTATTGGAAATCTTACAAAAATACAAAGAATTACAAGATATTATCGCAATTTTAGGTATGGATGAATTGTCTGATGAAGATAAGGAAACTGTAAACAGAGCAAGAAAAATCCAAAGATTCTTATCTCAACCGTTCTTTGTAGCTGAACAATTCTCAGGTATTCCTGGAAAATATGTTAAGTTAGAAGATACTATTAGAGGTTTCAAAGAAATCATCGAAGGTAAACACGATGATTTACCTGAACAAGCTTTTTATATGGTAGGAACTATAGAAGAAGCTATCGAAAAAGCTAAAACATTACAGTAAAAATAAGAGGAGAAGTTTATAAGTTGATAAGTTTAAAAGAAAATAAACGAATTATATTCAAAATTTAAATTTCTTCTAAACTTCTAAACTTATAAACTCCTTCCCTTTTCTCTCAATTTTAAGAGGTTTATAATGAACTTAAAGATTATTACACATGAAAGAATAGTATTTGAAGGCGAAGTAGATGAGCTTGTTATCCAAACTAAAAGCGGTCAAATGGGTATTTTAAAAGATCACATTCCTATAACTACAGCTTTGGATATTGGAGTTACTAAAGCTATAATTAATGGTAAAAATAAATATTTCGCAACAATGGGTGGGATTTTTCAATTCAAAGATAATATTGCAACAATTCTTACCGATGTTTGTGAGGACGGTTGCGAGATTGATGTTACTCGTGCGAGCGAAGCAAAACGCCGTGCAGAAGCTCGTTTAGCAGATGCGAGTGCAAAAGTTAATGCTGAACGTGCTCAAGCAGCTCTAGCTCGTTCTCTTGCAAGACTGAAAGCTGCGTTGAATAAATAATTATGAAAAGGATATTATTAATAACTTTATTTATATTTCTAGGTACAACTTTAATCTCTTTAGCAGATGATGTTAAATTTATCAATGCTCTGAAAAATTGTTCTTCATATTCAGAAAGCGGAACAATTAATACCGAAGGCTTAAATGTCAATTCTCATAAACAAATATTAGGTTGGGATAATGATAAATGTGTTTATCAAGAAAAAGTTAATTTTTCAGGAACAAATTCTTCTATGGTTTGTAAATTCAACAAATCCCAGATTAATGAACTTGTTAATGTAATGGAAGCATATAATACTGTTCAAATGTATTCTCCTCAAGAAATTGATACCTCAAGTTATGAAAAGGTTAAAAACAACCCTGTTGTTAAAGTTTGGGGAAAATATTTACAAGATAGCTCTGTGTGTACACTTACAAACAATTAATTAAATTAAATGAAAAAAGATTATGATATTTTTAATATAAAGCTTGTTATTTGGGATTTAGATGAAACAGTTTGGAATGGAACGATTGGTGAATCTAAAATTGAATTCAAACCTTTGGTATTAAATCTTATAAAAGAATTTACGACTAAAGGGATTATGAACTCAATTTGTTCCAAAAACGATTTTAATAAAGTTCAAGAAGCTTTTTTAAATTATGGATACCAAGAATTTTGGGATTATATTGTTTTTCCATCAATCAACTGGGCTCCTAAAGGAGAAAGAGTTCAAGAAATTATTAAAAATATGAACTTAAGAGAAGAAAATGTACTTTTTATAGATGATAATGAGCTCAATATTAATGAAGTAAAATTCTATTCTCCTAAAATAATGACAGCAAAACCTGAGCAAATCAAAAAGATTTCAGAAGAATTGTACCTTGTAAATGATTATGATTTAAAACACATAAGACTCAAACAATATAAAATCTTAGAAAAAAAATTTGTTGCAAAATCTGAAAGTTCAAATGAAAAATTTTTAAAAGATAGTAAAATCAAAATTTGCATAAAAACTGATTGTATTGAAAACATTGAACGCATAAAAAAGCTTATATCAAGAACTAATCAGCTAAATTTCACTAAATTTCGAGATGAGGATATCGAAAATACAATAAAAAATAATTATTCAGCTTATATTATTGCAGAAGATAAATACGGTAATTATGGGATTTGCGGATTTTTCTCACTCGATAAAAAAGAAAATAAATTAATTCATTTTCTATTCTCCTGCAGAATTATGAATATGGGAATAGAACAATTTATTTATTCATATCTTAAAAAACCAAAATTAGATATTCAGGGCGAAGTCGCATCTAATCTGGATTATGATGTTGATTGGATAGAAGTTGTAGATAATTTGGAAATTCAAGAAAAGCAAGCTCCTATAAACAACAATATTAATATTCTATTCAAAGGTCCTTGTGATTTGTATTCAACTCTTAGCTATATTGAATCAGATTGTAATATTGATACAGAATTCCCATACTGGAACAAAGATTTAATCTATATTTTAGCTCATACTCATACCGCTTTTATTGAGCAAACACATAGATTTTCAAGCGAAAAACTACAAGAGCTTTCAATGAAATTTCCTTTCCCGAATAAAGATGAGTTTAAAACTAAATTTTTTGATCCAAAATACAATTTAATATTTCTAAGTTTGCTTACTACGACTCATAGCGGAATTTATTACAATAAAAAAGATTCAAGTTATGCATTTTTCGGTTATGCTGACTGCGATATTACAGATGAAAAAAATTGGGATAAGATTCTAAAAAAACTCCCTGATTGGGCAAAAGAGCAAAATCTTAATATGTTAAAAGAATTTCAAAAAGAATACACTTTTGGCGGTAATCCTCCTGTAGAAATCGTCTTAAATAATCTTGAATATATTAAAAATAATTTGAACCCAATCTGTGAATTAGTATTAATTTTGGGTAGCGAAATACCTACAAATAAAATTCTTGACGGATACGAAAATATGGCAGAACGTCATAAAATTTTAAATACAGAAGTAAGAAAGTTTGCATCAAAAAATAATATCGAAATAATTGAATTAACTGATTTTATTAAAAGTGATGAAGATTATACAACTTGTATAAATCATTTTTCGAGAAATGTATATGTAGAACTAGCGAAAAAAGTCATAGATATTTCTAATAAAAAACTCGGAAAAAAATACTTGAATATAAAAGAAAATCTATAACAATTCAATGAAATTTTTAAAAATATCAATCCCTTTTTCAGTCAAAATCGCTTCAGGATGAAACTGAACGCCATAAATATTTTTATCTCTTATTTTTAATCCCATTGGGATTTTATCATCTGTCCAAGCTTTAATTTCTATTTCAGGTGACTCTTTTTTATCCACCATCAAAGAATGGTATCTTGTAGCACTAAATCCTTGCTCTAAACCTTTAAAAATTTTGAAATCATCATCAAAAAATATTTGAGAATTTTTGCCATGATATGGCTCAGGAGCTTTTATTATTTCTCCGCCAAAATATTTTGCAATACATTGCATTCCAAGACATACTCCTAAAATAGGCTTTAAATCTTTGTAATAATCAATTACATCCATTGTAATTCCTGAATTATCCGGATTTCCCCAGCCTGGAGATAGCAATATTTTTGAAAAATTTAACTTCTTAATTTCATCTAAGCTTAATTCGTCATTTTTAATTACAATAGGCTCAATTCCTAAAATTTTGATATATTGAACGATGTTATATGTAAAAGAATCATAATTATCAATAATTAGCATAATTCTACCTCAACCATTTTTCTAATTGAGTTAAAACAAAAAATTTTATCTGCATTTTTTAAATCTTCAGGATAAATAATTTTCTCCTGCATTTTTCCTTCTTCTAACAATTTTTGTCTGAAAGTTCCGTTCAAAAGTCCGCATTTGATAGGTGGAGTGAATAAATTTTCACCAATTTTTACTGCAATATTAGTAAAAATACCCTCCGTAATTTCTCCTTTTTCATTTACCCCAATTTCATCAAAAATATCACTTGGCATATCTTCTCTAATTGTCGTTTTATGATATAAAAATATATTATTAGAATTTACCTTTCTGGAAATTCTTATTTTATTAGATGTAATTGGTTTTAACTTCTTATCATATTCAACAGAATATTCACCATTCTTATTCAATAAAACTCTTGTCACACCTTTTAATTCAATATTTTCAATTTCTTCATTCCAAATAAAACCAAACTCAAATGCCGAATTTTTCATTCTACTACAATGTCTTTCCCAATCATCTGTTGCTGTTTCTATTAATGAAAAATCTGTATTAATAAATTTTGTCTTAGTAATTGTCTCATTCCATTCATCTTCTGCATCAGAATCCCAAACAATTGCCCCTCCTGCATGATAGTTATATTTATAATCTTTTCCGTATAAAATTCTAATTGGCACACTAAATTCACAAACTTCAGGGGATAAAAATCCAATTGCACCACAATATATATTTCTATTAAACGGCTCTAATTCATCAATTACTCTCATTGTTGAAAGCTTTGGAGCTCCTGTTATTGAACCACAAGGAAAAATCGCTTTAAAAATATCATAAAGCGTAACTTTGTTATCTAATTCGGCTGAAATTTCAGAAGTCATTTGAAAAACCGTAGGATGAGATTCAATATCAAATAATTTATCAACTTTTACAGTTCCTGTCTTTGCTATAACTCCTAAATCATTCCTTAAAAGATCAACGATCATAATATTTTCAGCACGATTTTTTATATCATTGTATAAAAAATCTTTATTCTTTTTATCTTCTTCTAAATCCTTACCCCTAGCAACTGTTCCTTTCATCGGTTTTGTTAAAATTTTATTGCCTTCTAATCTAAAAAATAATTCAGGAGAAAATGATAATAAATTGATTTTAGAGGTTGAAATAAATGTATTATAAAGAGTTCTTTGTTTTTCAAGCAAAGCTTCATATAAATCTATACCATCCAGATTAGTTAAGACTTCACTTGGATAAGTGTAATTTACTTCATATGTTACACCGTTTTTAATATAATCTTTTATTTTAGAAATTGCATTTATATATTCTGATTTAGAAATTTTAGGAGAAACAAAAGTTCCCAATTTTTTAGCATTAGATGGAGTAAATTTTTTATAATCTTTATAGACCTCAAAATATAAGTACTTAAAATCATAATCTACATAGCCTAAAAGATAGAATTCTTTTCTTAACTTATCAATTTCTAAAAAAGCTTCTCTTAAATCATTTTTAGCTTCAATAATTTTAACAGGTTTTTCAAAAAATTTATCAGAATAAATAGACATGGATTAATTATAACAAAATAAAAGCTTAATATAAATAAATTTCTATTCACTACTCACTCGTCACTATTCACTAACAAAAAATAAAGGTTCGGCGAGAGCATCCCCGAACCACAGAGTCGTAATACTGAAAAATATAGTTACTTGTTATTTTTATAATATTCTCTAATTTTAACTTTAGGAACAACAGACATTCCTGGAATTATTGAATACTCACTAGGATCAATATTTTCTGTAAATACAATTTTTACAGGAATTCTTTGAACAATTTTTACAAAAGATCCGACAGCATTTTCAGGAGGAAATAAACTTGCCTTAGCACCGGAACTTCTTTGTATACTATCAATTTTTCCCTTAAAAACTTTATCAGGATAAGTATCTATTTTAATATCAACATCCATACCTTTTTTCATCTTAGTAAGTTGTGTTTCTTTATAATTAGCAACTACCCAAACATCATGAGGTACTATTACAAATAGAGGTGATCCAGGTTGCACCATCATACCAACTTCTACTTTTTTATTAGATACCGTACCGTCAATAGGAGCTTTAATATCAGTATATTCTAAAGCTAATTCAGCAGCTCTTTTTTGAGCTTTTAAAACATTTAAATCAGCATCGGCAACTTTTGCACTTTTTTCAGGATTTTTTGAAAAAATTGACTGTTCTGCAGTAGTTTGTTTTGCTTGAATACTTTCTAAATTAGTTCTCGCTCTATCAAGAGTCTGCTTAGATACTGCTCCTGCTGCATAAAGATTTTCATATCTTTCAACATCCTTTTTAGCAAGTTCAATTTCAGAATTAGCTGCATTTAAATTGGCATGAGCATTCTCTTGATTTAATAAAGCCTTCTCATAAGCAGCCTTTGCTTGATCCAATTTTACTTCATAGTCAATTTTATCAATTACAGCAACCACCTGACCTGCTTTAACAGGTTGGTTATCCTCAACTAATACTTTTACGATTTGTCCTGATACTTTTGGAGAAACTGAAACTGTAGTAGTTTCAACATAAGCATCATCTGTAGATTGATAGCCTAAAGCATCATAAATAAAATATCCACCTATTATAGCACCTATAACAGCTAAAAAGCCAAAAAGGTAACGCTTTTTAACAGGCAATTTTTTTGTATGTAATTCTTCTTCCTCTATTTTATTTTCTTCACTCATTTTTTCACCTATATTATATCTGTATTTCTAATGTATCATTCAAAAATTCTCTTAATTCTCTTAATAAATCACTTACTCTTGCAAGATCACTATTATTAATCTTATCCATAACAACTTGCATATGCGGTCTTAGTTTACCATAAACTTCCTCAACTTTTGCTTTTCCTGAATCTGTTATTTCTGCAATTTTCACAGGACGATTATTTTTTATTGCTAACTTTCTTCTTATATAACCATGTTTTTCTAAACTATCAAGAATCTTTCCTGTATTAGCCCTATCTTTTAGGATTAACTTCGCTAAATCTCTTTGACATATTTCAGGTTTACAAATTAATGTATCAAGCACAGAATACTCTTCTACTGTTAAGCCTACATTATATTTTTCAAAAACTTGTTGTCCCATAAGCTTGCAATACTTAGCAGTAAGCTCAATTTGATAAAAAATAGTATCCGTAAAATGTTTTTTCACTTGATTAAATCCTTCATTTAAAGTATGTTGTAATTACTACATGTTGCAAATGCAACACAATTATGTTATCATTACTTCAAGAAAAAATCAAGTACTCGGAGAAAAGATTATGAAAAAGCTTTTAATAGTTACATTAATGCTATCATTTATAACAAGTAATGCAGGTATTGCATTCAGCGCAGAAAAAACTGTTTTAAGTGCAGGAGCAGAACAAAATGTAGATAAAAACAGTAAAAAAACTAAAGAAAAAACAAATAAAATTCAACCCCAAAAGAATAAATATGAATATATAAATTTAGCATGGTGGGAACAATTTAATGATGAATATTTAAATAACTATATTATTAAAGCTATTGAAAATAACAAAGATTTAAAAATGGCTACATTGACAATTGATGAATATTATCAAAATGTAGTTATGCAAAGAGCAAATGAATTACCCACATTACAGGCTGGGTTCTTTCCTGGATATGGAAAATTTATCGGCCCATCTTCAGGAGGTTTTGGTTTACCTATCATTGCTAATTATGAGCTTGATTTATTCGGTAAAAATCATAATAAAACCACTGCAGTTAGAAAATTATATGAAGCATCAATTTTAGATGAACAAGCTGCATATATTTCAATAGCCTCTGCAGTAGGGAGTGTTTATGTAAATATCGTAAAACTTGATGCAATGATTGACATTCAAGAAGATATCGTAAAATTAAGGAAAGAAATATTTGAAATAATGTCAGTAAGCAATGCCGAAGGTGTTGTATCAACATCTGACTTAGTAAAAGCAAATAAAGCATATATTTCAGGAGTAGCTGATTTAACAGATTTAAAAAAAGAAAGAACAAAACTTTTACATCAACTAGCAGTATTAACAGGTGATAGTCCAAATAATATTGAAGAATATAAAAGATGTGATTATACAAAGTTAACGTTTTCAGGAGTAATTCCAGAAACTATAAATTCTGATATTATAATGAAACGTCCTGATTATATGAAAGCCGAAAAAATGTTAGAAAAAGCAGGAATTGACGTAAAAGTTGCAAGAAAAGAAATGTTACCGACTTTAAGTTTAGGAGGCGGAGTTTTATTTAATACAAAACATTTAGAAAGTTTATTTACAACTTCAAATATGATTTGGGGCTTTGGTGGATCAATTATGCAACCTTTATTTATGGGTGGAAAAATTAAAGCAAACCTAAAAGCTAAAAAGATTGCATACGAAAAAAGCTTAAAAAACTATGAAAAAACTAATTTAACATCAATGCAAGAAGTTAATGATTCTTTAGTTTCAATAAATATGGATAAAGAAAAATTAGCAAAACAAAAGAAAATTCAAGAATTAGAAAAGAAAGATTTTGAACTTTCACAACACAAATACAATGAAGGTGTAATTGCAAAATTGGACTTAAACCAAATGGAAGAAAATTTACTTAGTGTCAATAAAATGGTATATTCAAGTGAATTTGATTGCATGATAGATTATATTAGTTTTTATAAAGCAATTGCCGCTCAAAAAGTTTAAGGAGAGTAAAACCAAAAGCACAGGATTTTTATCTTGTGCTTTAATTTTTAAAACTCCCTCTTCTGAAGTATTTTCATCAAAAAAACAAGTAAAATACTTGAAAAATTAGTAAAAAACCACTATGATAGCAATATTATGGAACAATTTGTAATAAATTTTGATGAAATAAAATCATTATTAGAAGAAAAACAATATACAGCTGAAGATATAGAAGAACTTGAAAAAGCTTTTGAATTTGCAAAAAAACTCCACAGCGGACAATATCGGGTATCAGAAGAACCTTATATAATACACCCAATGGAAGTTGTAAAAATTCTGATTGGCTTAAGAGCCGATAAACATACTTTGATGGCCGGTTTTTTACACGATATCTTAGAAGATACTGAAACAAAGCCTGAAGAGATAAAAGAATTATTCGGAGAAGATGTTCTTAATTTAGTACAAGGTGTAACAAAATTAGGAAAACTTCAATTTAAATCAACAGAAGAACGTCAGGCAGAGAATTTTCGCAGAATGTTTATTGCAATGGCAAGTGATGTAAGAATAATTCTCTTAAAACTTGCAGATAGACTCCATAACATGCGAACATTAAATTACATGACCCCAGTAAAACAACATAAAATAGCTCAAGAAACTTTAGATATTTTCGCACCTCTTGCAAATAGATTAGGGGTAGGTAAAATTAAAGCCGAATTAGAAGATCTATCACTAAAATATTTACATCCTGATAAATATTATGAAATCGCTCAACTAGTTTCGCAAAAAAAAGCCGAAAGAGAAATGACTGTTAAACTTTTGATAGATAAAATCTCCAAAGATGTAAAAGCAAGTGGTATAAACGCTCAAATAACAGGCAGAGCAAAACATTATTATAGTATTTATAATAAAATGCAAAGACTTAACGTAGCATTCCATGATTTATATGATATTACAGCAGTACGTGTTATTGTTGATACAGAAAAGGAATGTTATGAAGTCTTAGGCCTAATCCATTCACAATTTAAGCCAATTCCCGGAAGATTTAAAGATTATATTGCGATGCCTAAAGGAAATATGTATCAGTCACTTCACACTTCTGTAATTGGTCCGAGACAAAAACCTTTGGAAGTTCAAATCAGAACTTGGGAAATGCACGAAATTGCAGAATATGGTATTGCAGCACACTGGAGATATAAAGAAAAAGGTTCTAAAAAAGCAGATTCTGCAAGTGATATTAAATTTTCTTGGATGAGAAAATTAGTTGAATACAATAAAGACACAAAAGATGCAGAAGATTATGTAAATTCTGTTAAACTGGATTTGTTCTCAGATCAAGTTTTTGCTTTTACTCCAGGAGGTGATGTAATAGATTTACCACAAAATGCAACTCCTATTGATTTTGCATACAGAATTCACTCCGATGTCGGACACAAAACTATTGGAGCATTGATCAATGGTCGTATTGCTCAATTAGATACCAAGCTAAAAAACGGTGATATCGTTGAAATAATGACTTCTAAAGTCGCTGCTCCTCGTTTAGACTGGCTCAATTTTGTTGTAACAAAACAAGCAGCATCCAGAATTCGTCAATGGTATAAGAAAAATAAACGAGAAGACCATATTGAAATTGGTAAAGCTAACTTAGAAAAAGAACTTACAAAGACTGTTTTTGATGAATTTGTTAAAAATGGAGAATTCGATAAAGTTGCAAAACAAATGAATTACGTAAGTGCAGATGATTTATTCGCAGCTTTAGGTTACGGTGAAACTACAATTAATAAAATTGTAAATAAACTTAAAAAACCTCCAAAACCGGAAAATCCTGATGCACAACATTTACACAAACCTAAAAAAGCTTCCGAAAAAGATATTATCGGACTAGAAGGACTTTTATATTCATTTGCAAGATGTTGTTCTCCAATACCAGGAGAACCTATCGTTGGTGTTGTTACACGTTCTAAAGGTGTTACTATACATAGATTAGATTGTAAAACTTTAGAAAATATCCCTGTTGAAAGATTAATGGATATACATTGGTCAGGAAATAACATCAATAAAACTTACAGTACTACAATAAGAATTGAAACTGCCGAAAAAATGGGATTATTAAAAGATATCATAGGAATTGTATCAGATAACGGCACTAATATTATTTCAGCAAATGTTAAATCAAAAGGTAAAGTCGGAATTGTAGAACTTGGTATAGAGTTAGATAATATTTATACTCTACGAAAAGTTATGAATGCACTTCAATCCATGCCTGATGTATTTAGCGTAAAAAGAATTCAAACTTCTTATACTAAAACCCCACAACAATATACTAAAAAAACTAATAAACCTAAGAAAAATAAGAAAACTCACTAATGATTATTTTTCTTACAATAATTCATTAATTCTACTATTAAATTCAAATCATATCGCTTTAATAATTCTTTTTCACTAGCTGTCAATTCTTTTGCATCAGCGACAGAAAGAAGTTTATGCATATTATATGGATTATTAATTGCATGTTGATATGCTTCTTGAGTATACTTATTTAAAGCTTTATGTAATTTTTTCTCTTCTTCTTTTTCTTTTAAACTCATAGAAGCAGGATTCTTTTTAGCTAGAGGTTTTAAATATTCTGATATTAATTCATATTTTTTATCAATAACTTTATTATTCTTAGCTTTATAAAATAAATTTTCAGGATCTTTAACCGTAAACATACTTCTTGTCATAATCTGCACTTCAGAAAAATTACCATCCGAATGTTTAACAGTAATATGTAAACCTGAATAACCTGCAATACTATCTACATCTTTCCATAGAGTTTTAGTCGGATTCAAAAACTTATCAATATTCCCTTTTAATTTTAATAAACCAGGTAAAGGCAATGATTCATATGATTTAACAACTTTTCCTCTTTTTATTGTTGGTGGCATTCTTAAATATTCTACTTCAACAACGTTAGCTTTACTATGCTTCATCATTTCAGAAAAATTTTTAACAAAATTATTAAATCCTTTAGAATCTTCTAATACAAAACACACACCAGAGATATCACGCATATTATCTAATATCTCATTTTTTGTAAACCAACCTCTTGATATTGCTTTTTGACCAATCGAAAATTCAGTCTTAACTCTTTCATATAATGTTATAGATTTTTTTTCTTGCTCAGTTGAAAGATCATTCTTAAAATAATTCTTTATATCCGAAACAAATTTTTTATGGGCCGGACTAACTTTTTTACGAATTTTCTTTTCTAAATCTGTAGTTATTAAATCCTTTAAATCACCGGCAGTTTTTTTAGTTTGCTTTGAAACTTCTTCTACTACAGTTTTCTTAACCCCTCTAAAACTAACTGTATCAGCTTCTATTGGACTTTTTAATCTAAGCCCAAAGTTTGTTGTAACATTATTAGACTTATTCTCATTTGAATTTGTAAATACTTTATTAAAATTTGAAATTGGTAAAATATTCATAAAAACAACACCTTTCATCTTATCACTAGTTTGATAAGTATCCTAAATAAATAAAATTGCCTAAATATTAATTATTGTAAAGTTAAACTTTAACTACTTCAGGCATAGAATTTTCAATTTTATTTTCAAAACCTGTATATTCACAAATTTGTCTAGCCCATTCTCTTATAATTTCATCTTCAGGTAAAGTATAAGAAATAGGTTTTCCAATTGTTACAGTAATATGTTTTTCAAACAATTTTTTAGCATATCCATCAAAACCTTTAATTCCAACAGGAACAATATCTGCTTGGAATTTCTTAGCAAACATTATAAAACCTTTATGAACATTATCAATGACAGGTTCTTTAACGATTTTTCCCTGAGGAAATATACCAAGTGACCAAGATGTATTAAAAACAGATTTTACGGTTTTAAAAGTTGCTATTTCAGGTTTTTCCCTATTAACAGCAAATGCTCCCAGAGTATGTACTAAAAATCTCAATAATTTATCTTTATCATTAAATAATTCTTGTTTTGCCATATAAGCAATAGTTTTCCAAGCAGCAAGTGCAATTATTGGAGGATCAATATAAGAAACGTGATTTCCGGCATAAATTATACGAGAACTTTTAGGAATATTTTCTTTCCCTTTAATCTTAATATTATACATTAATTTTGTTACGGGTAGAACAACAAAAATAACAAAAAACATATAAAACATTGTTCTAAAAATATTATAATCTTTCTCAGTTCTTCTATTATAATTTTTTTCTTTTTTCATTAAACCTTTTCCAACCTTAACTTTATTTTATACGTGTACTTTATCTTTAATATATTTAAATCCTGTTAAATTTTCTATAGCTTCTCCCCACTTAGAAACCATATCATCAACATTATCAGAATAAGGAATGACTTTTCCAATTTTAACAACAATTTTCCCAGTAAACGGAACTCTTTTAACTTCATTAGTCCCAACAATACCTACCGGTAAAATCCCACATTTAGTACTTTTTGCTAAAGAAGCAAAACCTTTAGTAATATTTGAAATTTCACCAGGTTCTTGTCTAGTACCTTGAGGGAAAATTCCAAGCACCCAACCTGTTTGTTTTAGATTTTTTACAGTTTTTATAGTAGATACACCCAATTTTTCTCTATCAACTGCAAAAGCTCCAAGCCAATTAAGCCACCATCTTAAAAAAATATTCTCAAAAAGTTCTTTTTTAGCCATATAAGCAACACCCTTATTCATAATTCCGCAAACAAGCGGAGGATCCAAGGTGGATAAATGATTGGCGGCAATTATAAAATCATTATCTAAGGGAATATTTTCTTTACCTTGAACTTCTAACCTATAAACTAACTTAAATCTTATCATATAGAATATATGAGTTACTAAGAAAAGAAAAAATCTTCTCCATTTATTATAAAACTTCACATCCCTTAAAGCATAATTATTAGTTTTTTTAGTGTCACAAGACATATTATTAAGTCCTCTCAATTACAACACCATTATACAATAAATATTTCTAACAAAATAGTTAACACAGGCTATTTATTATCTTCAGATTCTTCCTGTTTTTCTTCATCCACATCTTCATCTTCATCATCAACAATAATGTCTTTGATGTTTTTTTTATGTTTTTGAGCATTCAAAACCGAAGCAACATTCGTCATTGCAAGAGAATTCAACGTAGCCTTTAACAGGGCACTTCTATCAACAAATTCTTGATTATAAAAATTATCGCCATCTTCTTCAGCTTCAACAGGCGGAAGATACATAGCTTCAGATCCATATTTATCTTGACTCATCTTTGCTGCAGTACCGGAAGGATCACCACTTTTAAAATTAAATGAACCTCCTATTCCATAAAAACCTGCTGAACGATTATCTACCACTACTTAGACCTCATGTTAAGGATTTATTACACTACACATTATAAATATCCTCACAGTGTAATATAACCTCTAAAAGTATTATTTGCTAGTTTGTGACAAAATTGTTACATTTTATACCACAATCTACAAATTTCAAATCTCTAATAACTTGATAATCACTATTTAAAGGAATTTCTTTAACATTATCTAAAACAAAATATGTAGAACCTGAGCCAGACATAATCGAATTTGGAACAACTGCTTTAATATTTTGCAATTCCTTATAATCATCAAAAATAGCATATTCTAAATCATTATATAAATACTGAGAAATATCTTCATTTTTTTTCAAAGCTTCTAACATTTTTTCTGTCATATTATACTTAGGTTTAAATTCTTTATTAGCATATTTAGTATAAGCTTCTTTCGCAGAAATTCCCAAATATTTAGGTTTAATCAAAGTTAAATTTTTCTGAATTGAATTAAGTTTTTCAATAACTTCACCTCTAGATGTAGCAAGCATAGTTCCACCTTGCAAACACACATTCAGATCTGAACCTAAATTAGCACAAAGCTTATGTAAATCTTCATTCTTTAATGGTCTATCAAATAATTCATTAAGCCCTAAAATTGTACCTGCAGCATCGGTACTTCCTCCAGCTAAGCCTGCTGCTATTGGGATATTTTTTTCTATATAAATTCTTATTTCTGCATTTTTATTAATCTTTTCCATAAACAATTTAGCAGCTCGATAAACTAAATTTTTTTCATCATAAGGGATTTCAAAACTATTTCCTGATAAAACAATTTTAGTCTCAGAAGAATCATTTAATTCTATATTCAAATAATCATACAGACTTATAGTTTGCATAATACTCTTTATATTATGAAACCCATCCTCTCTCTTATTAACAATTTCAAGAGTTAAATTTATTTTTGCCGGACATTCTACTCTAAGTTTTCTCATACTAGTAATTATACTATAGAAAATATTATAAATTTATCTTCACAAATTAAAAAAAATATAGTAACATATTTTACAAAGAGATGTTTTATTTTGGAGAAAGATTATGAAAAAAAGAGCCTTTACATTAGCTGAAATTTTAATATCATTAGGAATAATCGGAGTTATAGCAGCACTTAGTTTTCCTGCAATAAGTTCTATGAAACCTAATAAAAATAAACTTATGTACCTAAAAACTCATGATTCTTTAGCCCAAAATATCAAGGAACTTGCTGCAAATTCTCGTTTATATGCGGCTTGCTATCAAAGCTTAAATGTTTCTTGCGAATACGAACCATTACTAAACCTTGAAGCATCTCAATCTGAAAAATATAAAAACTATAGTGGAGATAAAAAATTTTGCAGTTTAATGGGTTTATTACTCGGAGTAGAGCCTGAAGATCTTAAATGTAGTGACACCACATATACTTTTAATGCAAATGACTACACTGAAAAATTTACATCACCAAGTTTTGAATCCCAAAATGGATTCCGATGGAGAATTGTTCCTCAAGTCAAAACTGTTGCCGCATTAAACAATTCAACATTCCAATATGATATATATGTTGACATTGATCCATCTAATAATAATGTTTCCGGTAAAGATAAAAGTTGCATTTACGATAAAAACAAATGTAAGGCACCTGATATATTTAAATTTTTAGTAGCCGCTAACGGACATTTGGTTCCGGCTGATCCAATGGGGATTTATTACCTTTCAACCAGACAATCCGTAACAACCAACAAAAAAGAACTTGAGAATGTCCAATTTATAGATTCATTAGAAGAATATGAAAAAACTTTTGCAACTTCTAAATGTTATGAAGAAATGAGCGAATAATCTAATCTTATATGGTATAATTTAGCTATGAAAAAATTGCAAATTTTATTGACTACAATAACTGTTATTTTTATATCAATTAGCTTATTTTTAAGTGTTTATTTGTTCATATTACCTAAATTAGTATCAAATAAACAAGTTATTGACTTTATAGAAGATGGATTTGAAAAATCTTTAGATATTGATTTGGATATTGAAAATCCTAAACTTGTCACATCATTAAAACCTACAATTATATTTACTGTAGATGAAATTTCAATAGAAAAAAATGATATTAATATTTTTGAACTTAAAAATTTAGATTCACAAATTTCTTTTAATAATCTTCTAAAAAAGAGTATTAAAATAGATAAAATTTTAGCAGATGAAATTTTTATTGATAGTTATAAATTAATTTCAATATTACCAAAACAAGAAGAGCAAAAAGAAACAAAAGCCCCTGATTTCAATATTGATTTTTATTCAACAATTTTAGGCGTAAAAAAATGTTATATTACATATATTTCACCTGAAATATCAATAAAATTCGATTCAAAAAATATGTTTCTTGATAGATCAAAAGTAAAAAAATATCTCCATTTTGATTTTGATTTTGAAATGCAAAAAGGTAATGACAAAATTTTAGTATCTGCAAATGATAAAAATAAAATTTATATGGGAAATGGTGAATTACATATTGACAAATTCCCTATTGAAATTGATCGTTCCAAAATCATTATTGATGCTTTTGCTGCCAGAAAAAAAGGATATGAACTAAATATTTCTTCAAGAAATTTTAATGCAAAAGATATTTATAATATTGCTACATCTAATATAATTATTCCTAACGGTAAAGAGTTACTAGCTCCAATTTGTGATGTAAAAGGCAGTGTTGATTTTAATTTAAACCTTACTAAAAATAATATTCGCGGTGATATTAACGTTAATGAATCTGAGTTCAAAATAAAGGATTTATTAAAGCTTCCCGTAAAAATAACACAAGGAATTGTCGAAATCGGAAACAAAGATATCACTTTAAAAGATTTTAAAGGCTATTATAATAACAAAAAAGAAAACAGTATCATAATGTCAGGTGATGTAAAGGATTGCTGGAAAACTTGTGATACAAAAATTGTTTCTGATATTTTTGTTAATAATGATTTTTTTGCTAATTATGTTTCAAAAATGCTTAATGCACCAATTGGTTTGGTAGGGGATGCTGGTTCCAGATTGACTTTAACATCTAAAAACGGTTCTTGCGATGTTGTTTGGTATTTTCTCTTAAAAGAAAATGAAGGATTTCTTCTTGGTGGAGAATCTATGGTATTAAAACAATATCAAACACTATTTAAAGTTGATTTGAGTGTAGTAAAAAATATCTTAAAAATAAATACAATAGATTATTATATTACTAATGAACTTAAAAAAGGAATGACGCCGGTATTAGCTATAAATGGAAATATCGATATGGCTGATAATATGAAACTTTTAGACCTCAGCTTAAATATTCCTCGTCCGCTTCCTAGTGAATTTTTAAATTTCTTAGCTTGTCAAAAAATATTTAGAAAAGGCACTATTTCTGGAAATCTTAGTATAGATAACAAAGGTGAATTTCCTAAAATGGCTGGAGTAATTTCTTTGGATAAAGTATTTATCCCTGCTCAAAGACTTTTTATAAAATCTGCTAAAATTGGTGCAAAAGGAGATAAATTAGGAGCTATTGCTAGTGGAAGATATAAAAGAACTAAGTACGATTTCAGCGGTTATATTGTTAATGATTTAAGACTTCCGATTGTGGTTAAAAATGTTAATTTAACAGTAGATAATGTTGATGTCGAAAGAATGCTTATTTCAAACAGTTCTAATCAGCATACAACTGAACCTGCAAAAGAAGTTTTAGCAGACACAAATTTAACAGAAGAAATTTCAGAAGATTCTTTAGAAAACGATAATACTCCGACATTTACAAAAGGATTAATCATAGTAGAAAAGTGTGCTTTAAATCTTATAAAGGGAAAATATAAATCTGTAGATTTCGGAAATTTACAAGCTAATTTAACACTTGATAAAGACGGTATATTAAATATTCAATCAAATAGATTTGACATTGCTAAAGGTATTTCAACTTTAAAAGTAAATGCGGATTTAATTAAACAAAAATATTATCTTCGTCTTGGAATCAAAGATGTTGATTCTGATGTTATGGCAACCGCAATTTTGGGATTACCAAGAGAAATCTCCGGAAAAGCAAGTGGCCTTATTGAACTTAATTCTGATGCAAGTCTAAAACTTAATGGTAATATTAAGTTTGCAATTAAAAACGGAACAATAGAAAAAGTTGGTTATGTTGAATATTTATTAAAAGCAGCTTCTTTATTCAGAAATCCATTAGCAATGATTTCTCCTGCTACTTTTAGTGATTTAGTAACTATTCCTGATGGAAGTTTTGATAAAATATCAGGAGATTTAATTATTAAAGACAATGTTATAAAATTGATTAAAATCAAATCTTCTGCAGAACTATTAAGTTCATTTATTGTTGGTCGTTATGATTTAATAACAAATGATGCTTCATTAAGAATTTACACAAAAATGTCCAATAAAGGTGAAGGTTTTGCAGGATTTTTAAGGAATTTGTCTTTAAATAGTTTGGCTAACAGAATTTCTGATAGCGGAAGAAATGATGCAAATTATTATGCTTCTGAAATTTCACAACTTCCTAAAATTAATGCTGATGAAAAAGATTGTCAAATTTTCCTTACTAAAGTAGAAGGTGATGTTATTAACTTTAACTTCCTTTCTTCATTAAAGAGAATCAAATAATGTATAAAACTATTAATTCAAAGGTATAGGAACTAATCTCGAATAAAATTTATATTCATTATAATTTTGAGGTAAATTATTCCAATATCTATAAATGATTAATCCTTGATTTTGCAATTCTTTTACAGTTTTGTTAGCAGTTTCAATATTTTTTGCTAAAAAAGGATAACAAAAAGGAATACTATTTTTTTGTAGATTTATATTTAATAAATTTTCTGTCTTATACTTTTTATGAAATAATTCAAAGTTTTCTCTTCTTTTAAAATCTTTTATAAATGGATTTTCATTATTCCCAAACCATAAATATGCTCCATTTTCTACCGGTAAAAATTTTTTAGCAGAATTAAAACTTGCCAGACCTTTTGCGTCAGAATAAAAAGAATGAGCATTATCGATTATTATTTTAGGATATTTTTGTACTAATTTATCAACATTGTTTTCACATATTCCAAAATAATTAGGATAAAGTATGTAATCGTCTTTAGAGAAATTTTTTAACGGTAAAAAATCATCATCAATATGATAAAATAATGGTTTACAATTAATTTCAAAAAGTGAATGTCTTATAACATCACACAAATAATACGGGATGTGAAGTTCTTTAATTTGAAATTTTTTTATTATAAATTTTAATGCTTCTCTAGCTGAATAAAAATTTTCCATTTTAAATTATTATAAAAAGACGGATAAGAGTATTAATAAAATTAATGTAATAATGGTAGAAAAAGCTACAAAATACCAGAAAACAGATTTTTTAGAAGAATTATTTTTAGTTTTCATTTGATAAAATTGTTTTTCTTGATTTTTTTTGTTGTTATTTTTCTTTGTTTTTGAAGAAGTTTTAGGCTTTGAATCATTCCTTTTTATTGCATTATATTTTTCTGCAAGCGAAACTTTAGTTTTTTCACCTGTAACTAATAAATTAATATCGTATTGTAAATTTAAAATTTTTGAGTTTGCATTTGCAAAATAAACACAATAATTAATAGCTGCTTCAAACGCTCTTTGTAAACATTCTAAAGCAATCATTCCATCTTGTTTAACTTGATTAGAATGAGCAGAGATATTACCATTTCGTTTTAAGAAATACAAATCATCAATAAATTCTTTTTCTTGTTCTTCGCCGGTTATATTATCTTTAAGAGTCGCAAGCATATCGTCAAAAGTTTTTTCAGTAGTTCTTTTTGAGCCTAATACATTTTTGCAAACATTTTCTGCAAATCTTCGTGTTTGTACCATACATTGCTCAAAATATTCATCTCGATACAAATACTCGGCTTCACTTATTATTGTAAATAAATTTTTATCAACTTTTTTTAAGAATTCAAAATTTGTAGTCATATAAACCTTTAATAACAAAGTATTTGATATATGAAACTACAAAATTAAAATATAATCAAGCTTTAAATAAATTATTTTAATTTATTGTATTCGTTATCACTAACTTTTTCCATCCATTCGTTAGAAGTTTCAGTACCGTCAATTTCAATTGCAAGATGAGAAAACCAGCTATCAGATGTTGCACCGTGCCAATGTTTTACATTCGCAGGAATATTTATTACATCACCAGGGTTCATTATAACTGCATCTTTTCCCCACTCTTGGTAATAACCTTTTCCTCCAATTGCAATTAACATTTGCCCTCCGCCAGTTTTGGCGTGATGAATATGCCAATTATTTCTGCATTTTGGTTCAAATGTTACGTTATATATTTTAACTTGATTAGTTGAAATTGGAGCTAAATAGCTTTGACCTACAAAATATTGAGAATATGCATTATTTGCCTCTCCTATAGGAAACATTATAGAATTTGCATATTTATCTTTTTCATTTGATGAAGAATTATTTTCATCTGTCCAAACTTCTTTTGCTAAATTAAAAGCTGCCCAAGCTTTTGGCCAACCTGCATAAAAGGCTGTGTTTGTAATAATTGCGGCTGCTTCTTTTTTAGTGACTCCATGATTTTTTGCATTTTGCAAATGATATTTTAATGAATTATCTGTAATTCCTTGTGAAATTAAAGATACCATTGTTATTATACTTCTGGTTTTAGTATCAATATCTTGATTATTCCAATTTTCACCAAATAAAATATCATCATTAAAATGAGCAAATTCAGGTGCAAAGTTACCAAGTTGTTCTTTTCCTGCTGTTTGAATTATTTTATTGGGTTTATTTTTTGCAATTGTCATATTATTACCTCCAAATATTAAGACAAATATTATAGTGTATACAATAATATGTTTTTGAAGCATTAGTTAAACTCCTTTACCTGCTTTGTATGCTTCCTCCATTGCAAGGTTATTTTGAACATCACCAATTGCTTCAACTCCTACTGCATGAATGTTTCTTTTAAATTGGGCTTTGCTAAAACAAGATACCCAGCCTTTGATTCCGGATGTTGCAATATTTGAGGCATTATAACTTGAATCTGCGGCTGTTGTTAAAAAGTAAATTTCTCTAAACTTATAATCAGATGTATAAAGTGGATTCGCTCTATCTAATAATGTTTTTAATTGACCAGACATTTCATAATAATAAATAGGACTTGAAAATACTATTACATCTGCATCTTTCATCTTTTTAACAATTTCTATTGAATCATCTTTTATCACACATTCTCCCGTTTTTAAACAAGAAAGACATCCTTTACAAAATTTTATTTCTTTATCTTGAAGAGATATAAATTCAACAGAATTCCCAGAATCTTTTGCTCCTCTCATAAATTCTTGTGCTAATTTTTCAGAATTACCATTTTTTCTAAGTGTTGATGATATTACTAAAACCTTTTTACTCATATCTTACCCTCATTGTTATTTTTTATCATTATTTATCTTTTTTATAAAAATAACAAATACTTATATTGTATTACTTTATATGCTTTTAAAGTATATATTATTTTATTATCAATCTTTAGAAATATTTAATATAAAAAGTTTTAATTTAGTTTAAAATATAAATATAATAGAAAGTAGAGAATGAAAAAGATGCCTATGATTATTGAAAACTCTGATAGAGCTCGTATAAGATCTGAAATAGAAGATTTTGCGAAAGTTTGTAAAAGTTATTATAATGGAGAGCTTTCAATTCCTGAATATAAATCTCAATCAGGAGGTTTCGGAACTTATTCAGAACGAGGGCATAAAACTGGCATGTTAAGATTAAGAATTACTGCCGGAAATTTAACAAAAGAACATTTCAAGTTTTTAATTGATAGTATTGAAAAATATGATATTAAACATGTTCATATAACAACAAATCAATCTATTCAATTACATAATTTAAATCCTGATATTATTCCACAATTGATGTTAGAAGCTTTTGATATAGGCATAATAACTCGAGGCGGGGGCGGAGATTATCCAAGAAATGCTTTGTGTTCACCACTATCAGGTGTTGAAAAAGATGAATACTTTGATGTTCTTCCTTATGCTAAAGCTATTTCAGAATATTTAATCAGTTTGATAGGAAAGATTAAATTACCAAGAAAATTAAAAGTTGGATTTTCTAATTCTTCAAAAAATATAGTACATGCTACATATAGAGATATGGGATTTGTAGCTAAACAAAATGGAAAATTTGATTTATATACTGCAGGAGGGCTAGGTGTAAATCCTGAATTCGGAATTAAAACCGTTGAAGATATTGAACCTAAAGATATATTATATTGTGCAAAGGCTATGGTTAAAGTCTTTATGGAATATGGAAATTATGAAAGCAGAGCTAAAGCTAGAACAAGATATATTCCTAGAACAATTGGGGAAGAAAAATATTTGTCAGAATTTAAGAGAATTCTTGATGAAGTTAGAATGCAAGAAGATTTAACTTTAGATATAGAACCTAAAACCTTGAAAAAAGAAGGTAATGGAACTTTTGCTAAAAAATCAATTAATATAATCGAGCAAAAACAAACTGGTCTATATGCAGTAAAATATCATCCTGCTTTAGGTAATCCTTCTATCGAAGTTTTGAAAAATTTGTATAGTGAAATTTCTAATTTAGAAGATGTAGAAGTTAGATTATCTCCAAAAGAAGAGATGTATATTATAAATTTAACAGGTGATGAAGCTAATAAAATAGAAGAGATTCTAAAATCAGATAATGCAAATACTCAATTGCAGCAGTCTGTAAGTTGTGTAGGTGCAACAATATGCCAACAGGGAATTTCTGATTCCAGTGG
This sequence comes from Candidatus Gastranaerophilales bacterium, assembly GCA_944323985.1. Lineage (GTDB taxonomy): Bacteria > Cyanobacteriota > Vampirovibrionia > Gastranaerophilales > Gastranaerophilaceae > CAG-196. Next base: position 45,041 of record CALUUP010000011.1, read on the forward strand.
ACTTTTATATAAGATTATACAGATGGATAAAGAAGAAAAATTTGCTGATGGAGTATTACCAAAACTTTGTGTTTCAGGCTGTCAATCTTCTTGTGCGGCTCATCAGACTGCAATTATTGGGTTTAAGGGTGGGAAGAAAAAAGTTGATGGTATTTTAGTTGATGCTTTTGATTTATTCTTTAATGGTTCTGAACTTCAAGGAGATGAACGTTTTGGAGATGTGATCGGAACTATTCCTGCTGATAATATTCCTGAAATGTTTAGAAAAATCGGAAGAGAAGTTCAAGATAAAGGTTTAATTTTTGCAGATTGGATTAAGGATAATCACGAACGATTTTTAGATATTGTTAAGGAGTATGTAATTTGAAATGTATAAGTGTAAGTTTCAAGACTGCTCCCGAAGAAATCAGAAATAGATTTGCTTTTACTGATGATGAGAAAGAAAAATTTATTAATAATCTAAATATATTTTCCAAAGAAACAAAATGTATAATTTTAACTACTTGTAATCGTACAGAAATTTATATTGAATTTGGAAGTAGAATTTTTTCTGTTTTAGAAAATTTATTATCAGAAAAGACAGGATTAACGGTAAGTGAAATTAGAAAATATGCCAGATATTATGAAAACCAAAGTGCAATTGAACATTTGTTTAAAGTGACTTGCGGTTTGGATTCAATGATAGTTGGGGAAAATGAAATACTGGCTCAAATTAAACAAACATATTTAAAAGCTTTAGATAAAAAAAGAACCGGATATGAATTGAATACAATTTTTTTAGGGGCTCTTTCTTGTGCAAAAAAAATTAAGACTAAAACAGAAATTTCTAAAACGGCTATTTCTTATGCTACATTAGCCTGCAATGAAATCAAAAAATTTATGCAGGAAAAAAATATTTTTGAACCTAAGATATTAATAATTGGAGGAAGTGGTAAGATTGGGTCTTCTATTATTAATAATATTTTGAATAAAGATTTTAGTGCTAAACTTTTTGCAACTAAAAGAATTCATGGAAATTGTTTGGACTGTAGTGGGAATATAGAAATAATTGACTATTTAAAGCGTTTTGAAATTTTAAAAGATATTGATATTGTAGTTTCAGCAACAAAAAGTCCGCATTATACAATCAATTATGATGATGTTGTTAAAAATATTTCGTTTCGAAAAGAAATGCTTTTTATAGATTTAGCTTCGCCTTATGATATTGATAGAGAAATTGGAAAATTAGAAAATTGTAAGCTTATTACAATTGATTATTTTGAAAATTTAGTAAAAAATAACAATCAAAAAAAAGAAATGGCGATTCAGGATGCTTATGATATTTTAGAACAGGATTTAGATAAAGTTTATAAAACTATTATTTATCATGATGCATCTGAAAAAATTAGGATTGAAAGTGATAAGTATAAAGATTTTTCGTTAGAAAAATTTATGTTTTATTTAAAAGATAAACTTGATGCGAATTCTTTTTCTAAGGTAGTTAATGTTATAAAGGAAGAGGAAGGGAGTTTAGTTAGATAATGGCATATTTCCCAATATTTGTAGATTTAAAAGATAAAAAAGTTCTTGTAATTGGAGGGGGAAATGTCGCTTATAGGAAAATTGTAAAACTTTTAGAGTTTGAAGCTAAAATAACTTTAGTTGCTCCTAAAATTTGTTTGAAGATTAAAGATTTGGCTAATAATAATTCTAATTTAAATTTGAAAAATAAAGAATTTGAAATAAATGATATAAAAGAAGCGTTTATGGTAATTTCTGCAACAAATGATAATTTTTTAAATAAACAAGTTGCAGAAATTTGTGGGAGTTTAAATATTCCTGTAAATTCGGTTGATGATATTGAAAATTGTTCATTTTTATTCCCTGCATTAATAAAAAAAGATTCTTTGGTAGTTGGGTTTTCTACTAATGGTAAAGCTCCTAATATCTCCGCTTTTATAAAAAATATTATAGAAGGGGATTTACCTGAAAATATTGGTGGGTTTGTAGAAATATTAGGATTATTGAGGGAAGAATTAAAGAATAAAATTTTAGCTCAAGAAGATAGAGCGAGAATTATTAATAATCTTATAGAATATTCACAGATAAAAGATTTTAAAGTCAGTTATAATGAATTAGAAGAAAAAATGTTATCATTAATTAAAGAGATTGGTAAATAGGTATTTAATGAAAAAAATAAAAATAGGAACAAGAGGAAGTAAATTAGCACTTGCCCAAACAAAAATTATAGAAGATGCTTTAAAAAAACAGTTTTCAAATTTACAGATTGAAATTGTTGTAATAAAAACTAAAGGGGATAAAATTTTAGATAAACCGATACACGAAATTGGGGATAAAGGGCTTTTTATAAATGAATTTGAAGAGGCTATTTTTAATAAAGAAATTGATATAGCAGTTCATAGTGCAAAGGATTTGCCATCTAATTTAAGAGATGGTTTAGAAATTATTTGTACGCCAAAAAGAGCTGATGCCAGAGATGTTTTGATTACTCAAAAAGGTTTGGAAAATATAAATGTAGTAGGAACAAGTAGCCCAAGAAGAGAATTTTATATAAAACAAATTTTTCCAAATATTCAAGTAAAAATGATTAGAGGAAATATTGATACAAGATTAAAAAAATTAATCGATGGTGAGTATGATGCAATTGTTTTAGCAAAAGCCGGTTTGGATAGACTAAATTTTTCTGAAAAAGAATTATCAAATTTTGATATCAAAATTTTAGATATAGAATCTTGTATTCCTGCTGCTTGTCAAGGTATTATTGCTGTTGAGGCTAGAAAAGATTTTGAATATATTAAAAAGTTTCAACAAATCAGTGATGAAAAAACTTTTTTACAATACAAAATAGAAAGAGAAGTTTTAAAATATTTAGATGTGGATTGTTCTGAAATTAATGCTGTATATAGTAATTTTTCGGATGATAATAAAATTGAACTTAGAATAATGTATAAAGGTCGTGAAGTGAAAACACTAGGAGAATATTCAAAAATCTTTGAAGAAATTCCTCTAATCGTTTCTAAAATAAAATCATAGGGAAATAAAATAATGACAGGAAAAGTTTATATTATTGGTGCAGGCTGTGGTGATGCTGATTTAATAACAATAATGGGTCTAAAAAAATTATTGGATTCAGATGTCGTTTTATATGATTCCTTAATTGATGAAGAATTAATAAATAATCTGTCCAGTGAAGTTGAAAAAATTTATGTAGGTAAAAGATATAATCAAAAATCGATGCCTCAAAATGAGATTAATAATTTATTAATTGAAAAAGCAAAATCAGGAAAAATCGTTGCAAGATTAAAAGGTGGTGATCCTTATGTTTTTGGTAGAGGCTCGGAAGAAGCACAAGTTTTAGAGCAAGAGAATATCCAATATGAGATTATCCCCGGAATTTCCTCCGCAATTGCAGTTCCTGAACTTGCAGGGATTCCTGTTACTCATAGACAATTAAGTCGAAATTTTACAGTTTTGACAGGTTCATCTGTGGGAATTGATGATAAAGAAAACACTACTCCAATAAATTATAAAGCTTTAACTCAACTTGGAGGAACAATTGTTTTTTTAATGGGGTATCATCATATTCGAGAAATTATAAATAATTTTTTGGATGCAGGCATGGATAAAAATACTCCTTGTGCAATAATTTCTAAAGGTTGCTCAAAGGAACAAAAAATTATAAGAGGAAATATAGATAATATTATTTCCAAAGTCGAAAATGAAAATCCTAAAGCTCCTATTATTATTGTTATTGGGGAATGTGTTAATTTAAATTTAAAAGAAATGATGTATGAGAATTTAGAAATTAAAAAAGATTTTAAAGAGTTGAAAATTGGTGTTGTAGGAACAGAAAATTTTACTAAAAAATTTGGTTTAAAATCTATAAATAAAAATTGGGAAATTATAGATTTAAGTTTTTTGGATGTGATTCCAACAGAGAATTATTTACCTAATTTAGAAAAATATACTTGGGTTGTTTTTACAAGTCAAAATGGGATTGAACAATTTTTCTTTAAACTAAAAAAAGAAAATAAAGATTTTAGAATATTATCTAATTTGAAATTTGCAGTAATAGGCTCCGGAACAGCTGATAAACTTTTAGAATATGGTATTTATGCTGATTTTATTCCAACGCATTATGAAATAAAAACTTTGGCAAATGAATTTTTAAAAGAACTTAAGGCAGATGATAAGATTTTAGTTTGTCGTGCAGAAAATGGAAGCGATGATTTAATAAATGCATTAGAAAATAATAATTTTAATTATACTGATTATAAAATTTATTCTTTAAAAGAAAACGAATTGAAAAAAAGTATTATTTTTACTTTAAAGGAAGAGTATTTTGATGTAGATTATTTAGTATTTGGAAGTGCAAATGGTGTAGATAATTTCTTTAAAAATTTTTACAATGATATTAATAAAAAAATTAAAATTGCCTGTATTGGAGAAAAATGTGCAGAAGCTTTAAAAAAATATAACGTAGCACAAGTTTTAGTAGCCGAAAAATATAATATTGATGGCATAATTGAATGTATAGAAAAAAATTTTAATAAGGACTAAATATGAAAAGATTAAGACGACTAAGACAAAATGAAATTGTTAGGGATTTAGTAAGAGAAACAAGACTTAGTGTAAAAGATTTTATTTATCCGATTTTTGTAATAGATGGAGAAAATATAAAAACTCCTGTTAAATCAATGCCAAATATTTATCAATATTCAATTGACAGATTAGCAGAAATTCTTGATAAAGTTAGAGAAAGTAAAATAACAGGTATTATGTTATTTGGGATTCCAAAAACGGAAGATAAAGATGAATTTGGCTCTAAAGCTTATGCAGAAGATGGAATAACTCAAAGAGCAGTTAGGTATATTAAAAAAAATTATCCTGAAATTTATTGTATAGTTGATGTATGTTTATGTGAATACACTTCTCACGGTCATTGCGGACTTGTTAAAAATGGTAAAATTTTAAACGATGAAACATTGCCATTGTTATCAAAAATGGCAGTAAGTCTTGTAAAATCAGGTGCCGATATGGTTGCACCTTCTGATATGATGGATGGAAGAGTTGCTGCAATAAGAGAAGCTCTTGATTTAGAAGGATTTATAAATACTCCGATTATGGCTTATAGTGCAAAATTTGCATCTGCATATTATGGTCCGTTTAGAGATGCAGCCCATTCAGCTCCTTGTTTTGGAGATAGAAGAAGTTATCAAATGGATTTTGCCAATGGAAAAGAAGCTTTAAAAGAAATTGAATCTGATATAGAAGAAGATGCTGATATTGTTATGGTAAAACCGGCTTTAGCATATTTGGATGTATTAAAAAAAGCTTCTGAAATTTATAATATGCCTTTTGCAGTTTATAATGTTAGCGGAGAATATTCAATGGTAAAGGCTGCAGCTATGCAAGGTTGGATTGATGAAAAAAGAATAGTTACTGAAAATCTTATTGCAATGAAACGAGCCGGTGCTAAAATAATCATTACATATCATGCATTAGATATGGCAAAATGGTTGAATGAATAATGATTTAAAAAAGGAATATTATGACAAAATCAGAAGAACTTTTTAATAAAGCACTAAATAAAATGCCAGGTGGAGTAAATAGCCCTGTAAGAGCTTTTAATGCAGTAAAAAAAACTCCATTTTTTGTAGAAAAAGCTCAAGGACCTTATATTTATGACGTTGATGGGAATAAGTATATTGATTATGTATGCTCTTGGGGACCTGGAATTTTAGGCCATGCTCATCCTAAAGTAATTGAAGCTGTAAAAAAAATTTGTGAAAATGGGTTAACGTTTGGTGCACCGACTGAAAAAGAATTAATATTAGCAGAATTAATACAAAAATGCGTTCCTTCTATGCAGATGATGAGACTTGTAAGCTCAGGTACTGAAGCTGTAATGAGTGCTGTAAGAGTTGCAAGAGGTTACACAAAACGAGAAAAAATAATAAAATTTATTGGATGTTATCATGGACATTCAGACGGATTATTGATGAAAGCAGGTTCAGGAGTTTTAACAGAAGCAATTCCTGATAGTGCAGGAATACCAAGAGATTATTCAAAATTTACCCTCCTTGCTAATTATAATGATGAGAATTCAGTGCGACAAATAATGGAAAAATATGGAGATGATATTGCTTGTATTGTGGTTGAACCAGTAGCCGCAAATATGGGAGTTGTGCCGCCTAAACCTAATTTTTTAAAATTTTTAAAAGATATTACTAAACAATATGGTTCATTATTAATTTTTGATGAAGTAATAACAGGTTTTAGATTAGCTCTTGGCGGAGCTCAAGAATATTATGGAATTACTCCGGATTTATCAACTTTTGGGAAAATCGTAGGTGGAGGTATGCCACTTGCTGTTTATGGAGGACGTAAAGATGTTATGTCTTGTGTAGCACCAGTTGGAGCTGTTTATCAAGCAGGAACGCTTTCCGGTAACCCTGTTGCAGTTACTGCGGGGATTGAAACTTTGAAAATTCTTATTGAAAATAAAGAAATTTATTCAGAAATTGATAAAAAAACTGAAATTTTAGAAAACGCATTTAGAAAAATTGGTTTACAAACTCATAGAGTAGGTTCGTTATTGTCAGCATTTTTTACAGATAAACCAATAATAAATTATGATGATGTTTCAACTTGTGATACAAATAAATTTGCAAAATATTTTGATTATATGTTAAAAAATAAAATCTATGTTGCACCATCTCAATTTGAGGCTATGTTTGTTTCATTTGCACATACTGATGAAATAATTGAACAGACTGCGAATATAATATTAAATTATTAATTTCTTTCCGCTCTCTGCTCCCTCACGCTTGAACCCATAAAGTGGGTTCTCACCCTCACCACACAAAAAAAGAAGGCTTATGACCTTCTTTCTTAAATTGGTGGGAACAATGTCTGGAAAATCGAACTCTTGACTCTAAAAATTTATTAACTCTTTACATGATATGATTTTTATTTTAAATGTAAAATTTAAAAAACTGTCACCCTGAACTTGTTTCAGGGTCTTACCAATTTAAAATATTAATTCCAATCAAGTGACAAATCTTTAAACTCTGGGTTCATTTTTTTTATTAAATTCATTTTCCAATTTCTGTGCCAACGTTTTAATTGTTTTTCTCTATTAATTGCAGATTCAATGGAATCTGTTAATTCATAGTAAATTAATTTATCAACATTATATTTTTTAGTAAAACCTTCTATTACTTTATTTTTATGCTCCCATATTCGCCTTTGCAAATCACTTGTAACTCCAATATACAAAGTAGTTTCTTGATAATTGGTCATTATATAAACGGCACAAGATTTGTTCATAATCTTATTGTAACATATACCATTTGTAAGATGCTGAAACAAGTTCAGCATGACAAAAAGGAATGTTATATGAAATATACGGATTAATTATGTATATTACCTTCCTTTTTAAATTGGTAGGTGTGGTGGGACTCTCTTGCTCGGTCGCATTAAACGAGTCTTCAGATTTTGCTTCAAAGATTAATATCTTTTCGCAAAAATCTTCCGCTCTCTGCTCCCTCACGCTCGAACCCATAAATCGGGTTCTCGCCCTCACCACACAAAAAAAAGAAGGCTTATGACCTTCTTTTCTTAAAATGGTGGGGACAATATCTGGAAAATCGAACTCTTGACTCTAAAAATTTATTAACTCTTTACATGATATGATTTTTATTTTAAATGTAAAATTTAAAAAACTGTCACCCTGAACTTGTTTCAGGGTCTTACCAATTTAAAATATTAATTCCAATCAAGTGACAAATCTTTAAACTCTGGGTTCATTTTTTTTATTAAATTCATTTTCCAATTTCTGTGCCAACGTTTTAATTGTTTTTCTCTATTAATTGCAGATTCAATGGAATCTGTTAATTCATAGTAAATTAATTTATCAACATTATATTTTTTAGTAAAACCTTCTATTACTTTATTTTTATGCTCCCATATTCGCCTTTGCAAATCACTTGTAACTCCAATATACAAAGTAGTTTCTTGATAATTGGTCATTATATAAACGGCACAAGATTTGTTCATAATCTTATTGTAACATATACCATTTGTAAGATGCTGAAACAAGTTCAGCATGACAAAAAGGAATGTTATATGAAATATACGGATTAATTATGTATATTACCTTCCTTTTTAAATTGGTGGGTGTGGTGGGACTGTCTTGCTCGGTCGCATTAAACGAGGCTTCAGATTTTGCTTCAAAGATTAACATCTTTTTCGCAAAAATCTTCCGCTCTCTGCTCCCTCACGCTCGAACCCGTAAAGTGGGTTCTCCCCCTCACCACACAAAAAAGAAGGCTTATGACCTTCTTTCTTAAATTGGTGGGTGTGGTGGGACTCTCTTGTTCGGTCGCATTAAACGAGTCTTCAGATTTTGCTTCAAAGATTAATATCTTTTTCGCAAAAATCTTCCGCTCTCTGCTCCCTCACGCTCGAACCCATAAAGTGGGTTCTCCCCCTCACCACAC
>CALUUP010000012.1 GCA_944323985.1 Candidatus Gastranaerophilales bacterium
ATCTTTTTCGCAAAAATCTTCCGCTCTCTGCTCCCTCACGCTCGAACCCATAAAGTGGGTTCTCCCCCTCACCACACAAAAAAGAAGGCCTATGACCTTCTTTCTTAAAATGGTGGGTGTGGTGGGACTCGAACCCACGACCAATTGATTAAGAGTCAACTGCGCTACCAACTGCGCCACGCACCCATATTTTATTTAATTTTCACATCCTGATGCGCAGTTGGTATATCTTATATACGGCTCGTCTCACTCTCGCTCGAACTCGCCTCCCATCCAAAAAAATGATACTTAATCATTTTTTCGGAGTCCTTGCCACGCACCCATATTCTATTTTCAACAATGTTATTCTAACATAAAATTTTTTTACTAGCAAAAAAATTTTTTTTAAATTTTATTCTTGTATGATTGTTAAATCTAGAAATAATTATAAATTTGGATATTCTAATAATCAAAATAAAATATTATATAAAAATTTTTCTTTATTTGATTTTAAATATAGAATTAATAATACTTCAAAACCAATTAAATCAATAAAAAAAATTAGTCATATTGAACCTAAAGATATGGAAGGGACAAGATGTGAAGGCTCTATTCCATTAAAAAATTTTTGGGACTTTTTTGTTAAATCAAAAAAAATAAAACATTTTGGCTTTTCTACAAATAAAGATGGATATGGTAATAGTTTTCTTAAAGCTAATGCTTGGAATCCTATTTCGACATCATATGTTCATGATTGTTCTGTAATGTATTTGTATAATAAAAAAACTCAGACTCATGCTCTTTATCATGCTTTACCAGATTGTACTGAAAAATATTTGAGTTTTATAATAAAAACCCTTATGCCTGAAGGATTTTCTATGGGGGCTATTATTCCGGGAGATTCGTTTTTTTATGCTGAACATTATCACAATATGAATAATATGTTAAAGCTTATGAAAAACTTTTCTCCTAAAGCTATTGTTAATGTCTATCATAGTACACTTAAATATCCTGAAATAGTTGGTATGAATGGAGACGTTTTTCAAATTCCTAATAAAGAAGTGCAAAAACAAATTAAATCAGGTGAAAGTCATATTTGTGATTTTGGACAAGCAAGTTTTAAAATTATTGATTTAATGGCTAATAATACATTTGAAAAAATTTTTTATTGTTGTAAAAATTTAAATGATTTGCAATTATTGAAAAAAAAATTTAAGAAACAAAATTATCCGATAGAAGTAAAGAAAATTTTATATCATGAAATTGATGAGAAAAAAAATAATATAATTCAAGTTGGAAATAAGAAGGTTTGCAATAAGCCGAATTTTTGTCAAGGATTAAAATATCGTTTTATAAGTATGAGTTTAAATATTATGTATTATATTGATAAATTTAAAAGTAATACAGCAAATATTTTTTTTAGAGGTTTTAAATAAATAGTAAAAGAGTAAAAATTAATGAATATAAATAAAATACAAGCACAACCAAGTTTTTATAGTTCTAATTCTAATAAACCGAAACGAGAGTTTATTGATATTATTGCCGATAATGTAAAAAATCCTCGTGATGTAAATGATTGTGTTGCTGTCCCTCGTGGGATTTTTAAAGCATATATTTATTTAATGGCTGGCAGTGGACTAATCTCTATTGCAAATTTCCTACCACCAAAATGGAAAGGTATAAAAACTTCATTAAATGTTCTCGGATGTATGTTAAATATCATTAGTGCTGTATATTTTGCAAAACCTTTTGCCGTTAAAGGACTAACACCTACAGTTAAAAAAGAAGATTTAAATAAATAAAAAAGCCCCGAAAATTTCGGAGCTTTTTTAAACCTCTATCAATCAGATAACTATCTTAATTTTACAGTTACTGATTTAGCTTTTTGAGTATATTCTAATTTATCTTCTCTTGATAACCAGCCTAAGCCCATTTCAGCAAAATTTTCATTTAAGCTTAAATCTTTTTTCATTTTGTTGATAGAAACTTCACCTTTGTTTGAAAGGTAGTTGTAAATTTGACCAGCTGATTCGATAATTTGTTCTTGGATTCCTTTTCTTTCTTCTTTAATTTTTGCCATTTTAAAAATCTCCTTCTTAAATAGTGTAACCGTAATAACTTACCCACTCATTGTATTAAAAATTTTTAGATTTTGCAATAGGTTGAAACCCTGTTTATGATAAAATAGTACATAAGGAGTATGTTATTAAATTTTATTAAAGTCGATTTTCGTACTAAAGTATTAGGCGATAAATATTTGGATTTAATTTCTAAAGGCGTGAAACCTTCAGAAATATTGGTCTTGGTGCAAAATTCAACTCTTAAACAACAATTCGCAAAACAAATTCTTGAAAAAATTGATTCTACTGCAATTGAAAAATTAAATATTCATTCATTTTTTTCAATTGTCTATAATACATTAATCGATAATTGGTGTTTTGTTGAAAATTTAATTCCGGGAGATAAAAATTTTATACTTCCAAATCTTGTTGGACTTGAAATTTCACAATTTTTACTTAAAGATATTTTAAAAAAAATAGAAGTCAAAGGATATAATTCTAAAAAATCTTTACTTCATCAAATTTTTAGAAGATATTCATTAATTGTTCAAAACCATCTAACTAATGAAGAAGTAAAAGAGCGTTCTCAAATTTTAAAAGAATCTTTCGCTGATGATGCTGAACTTATTATAAAAAAACTTCTTTCAACTACACTTAAAAACAGAAGCTTAGACTATTTAAGACAAACTCTTATTTTTAATCATATTTACACTCATACAGATTATTTTAAAAATATAAAATATCTTTTAGTAGATGATGCAGATGAAATGACTCCGGTTTGTTTTGATTTTATAACTTATTTAAAACCTCAATTAAAAGATTGGATAATTTGTTTTGACTCATTAGGTTCCAGTCGTTGCGGGTATTTAAGTGCAGATACTTCTATTGAATATAAATTATCAAAATTATTTAACGAAAATCCTATTAATGATTATCAAAAATTATTTCCTGATTTAAAAAATGCAAAAAATAAATTTACTCAAGGTGAAATAATATTTTCTAATATTTTAGAAGATAAACAAGAAAAATTGGAAAATTTTACATTAATTTCTTTGTCAAAACGTGCAGAAATACTGGATTATACAATTGAAAAAATTCAAAATTTATTCAAAAAAAATATCAAACCTAAAGATATTACAATAATTACTCCACTGCAAGATAACATGCTTCGATTTACTTTAGAAGAAAATTTAAAAAAATCATGCAATCTTTTGTTTCTTTCAGGTAGTGAAAAATTAATTGATAATTCGCTTGTTAGAGCAAGTTTAAATATTTTAAAACTCATGTATAATATTCCTATTTCTGATTTTGATTTAAGAGTTATTTTATCAGATTATGTAGGAATACCTTTAAAATATTGTAATAAGATTTTATCAGGATACGAAAAATCAAAAATTTTACCGGAAATTGAATTAGAATTTTATAATGAAAATTACCAAAATTTCTTGACTGCATTTAATAATGTAAAAAATAAAGATTTAAAACTTTCACAAATTATATATGAAATGTTTTATCGAGTTGTTAAATACGTAGATGAAACTAAAATAAATAAATTCAATTTTTTCATAAAACAATTAAAAGATTTTGAAAAAGTTTTAGGAGTAGAAAACGTAAAAACTAGAACAGAAGAAATAATTACTCAAATAGAAAATTCTATTATTGCAGAAAATCCAAGTTCAACATTAGAAATAAATGATAATGATTTAGTAATCGCAACCCCTCAAAAAATTATAGATAATAAAATTCAAACAAAATATCAATTTTGGCTAGATGTATCTCATTCTGATTGGGTAAAAAATGATACAGGACCTTTATATAATGCTTGGGTATTTCAAGCTGACTGGACTAAAGATGAGTATACAATTGAAGATGATATTTTCTTATCAAAACAAAAAATTGCAAGAATTTTAAGAAAACTTTTACTTTTATCATCAGAACATATTTGGGCATGCTCAAGTCTTTTTGATCCTTCGGGAGTTGAAAATTTAGGAGGGATAGAATCTTATCTTAAAGGTGGAGAAGATAATTTTGATACGGTAGAAAATAAAGGTTTTAAAATAACTCCAAGAGAAGATCAAAAACCTGTTCTTGATTACAAAAAAGGTTCAATGGCGATTTCTGCTGTTCCTGGTGCAGGAAAAACAACTATTTTATTAGCTTTAATTATAAAACTAATTGAAAGAGGAGTTATTCCTACCAATATTTTCGTTTTAACATACATGGATTCTGCAGCAAGAAATTTTAGAGAACGTATTAAAAATATGTGCCCTAATTCAACTCTTCTTCCTAATATTAGTACAATTCATGGACTTGCTTTAAAAATTTTGAAAGAAAATTCTAATTTTGAAAGATTAAATCTTCCATCAGATTTTGATATTTGTGATGATACTCAAAGAATTAGAATTATAAAAAGTATTAGCGGTAAAAGTACAAAAACCGAAGTAGAAGAATTTGATAGAGCAATCTCAGTTTTAAAACTTCAAGAAGGTGATATTGAAAAAACCTCTTCTGATAAAAAAATTGAAAAATTTAAAGCTTTTTATAAGGAATATCAAGCACAATTAAAAGAAGCAAATTTAATTGATTATGATGATATTCTAATAATGTCAGTAAAATTGTTAGAAAATAATCCTGACATTTTAGAATACTATCAAAAAATTTGTGAATACATAATAGAAGACGAAGCTCAAGATTCATCAGGAGTACAACAAAGACTGATAGGACTTTTAAGTGGAAAGCATAAAAATTTAATCCGCTGTGGTGATATTAATCAAGCGATTACAACAACTTTTTCTAATGCAGATGTTGAAGGTTTTAGGAATTTTATCCAAACTGCCGATACTACTGTTGAAATGAATCATTCTCAAAGATGCACACAAGCGGTTATGGATTTAGCGAACAAACTCGTTGATTTTGGAAATACAATTTTACCGAAAGCTTTTTTTACAAGTTACATGAAAGGAGTTGAAGGAAAAAATCCGATTAGTGAGAATGCAATTTTCTCAAATGTTTTTGAAAATACTTTTGCGGAAAAAAATTTCATTTTAAAAGAAATTAAAAATATTCTTACAAAAAATAAAAATGCTACTATTGGGATTTTATTAAGAAATAATTATCAAGTAAATTCTTGGGCAGAATTTATTAATAATGCTGGGTTAAAAAGTATTACAAGAAGTGAATCTTTAGGGCAAAAAGGAGTATTTAATACAATATTTTCAATCCTTAAATTTATTCAAAATCCGTTTGATAATGAAATAGTTGTATCGACTTACGAAACTCTTGCAGATTTAGGTTTTTATAAACCCAGATTACAATTAGAAATCAGAGCATCAGAAATTCCTTTTGTTGAAAAAAATGGAGATGATATTGAATCAAATGATTTAGCACAATTCCTTTGGGATATGCAATATTGGCTTAATTCTTCGACTTTACCACTTGAGGAATTAGTAATAAGAATAGGACTTTTTTATTATACAAGCGATATTGAAAAATCTAATGTATATTTAATTGCAACTTTAGTAAAAAGATTAAATTCTACAGGCAAATTTGATTTAACCCTGCAAAGATTAGAAGAACTCGCTAAAAAACCGACATTAAGCGGATTTAAATTCTTTTCCGAAGAAGAAGATAAAGATGCCATGAAAGGTAAAGTGCAAATAATGACATTGCATAAATCAAAAGGTGATGAATTTGATTATGTATTTCTTCCTGAAATGGCAGAAAAAAATCTTTCAATAGATGTTAATCAAGCTAAACTTAAAGCCTCATCATTATTTATGGAAGAGGTAAAATCATTCAATCCAGAATATAAAAGAAAAACTGAAATGGAGTTAAAAGAATTTAATTCAGAAGAAAGTTTAAGATTATTATATGTAGCAATTACTCGTGCACAAAGAAAACTCTATATCACAACATCCTCAAAAGCAAAAGGCTGGGGAAATAAAGAAACTGAACAAGAGCCAAGTATAATTTTTCATAATATAATATAAACAAATAAAGAAAGGAATATACTAATGAAAGTACATAGCCTAAATACAGCAACTCCTCAATTTAAAGCTACTCCGCAACAAATAAAAAATGGAATACGTAATGCTGAAATTTGTCCGGGGAAAAAGGCTTTTTTAAACAATATTGCAACATATTTTGAAAAATTAGAAAAAAAGATGCAAAATTCAGATAAATTTCCAGATACATTTGAATATTATTTAACAAAAGAAAATGATATACCTCAAAAATTAGCTAAAACAAGAGTTCATACCGGTTTTTTGGAATGGACATCATTAAAATCAATAGATAAAGAACTTCAAGAAAAAAGTTTCCATTGTAGCGGAGAATCGCATTGTACTTGCGGTCGCGGGAAAAATTTAGCTGAATTTACAGCAGAATTGCTAAAAAAATTAGGTTTTATTGAACCAAATAAAATAACCATTTCAAAAAAATAAAAAGAATAAAGCAGTTCATAAGCCGTGTTCTGTTCAGGAAAAAATTCCTTGATAATCATCTATCTGGTATTAGGATTACTCCTAATCTCGAGCGATTTTTCCAAGCTCGGCGGACACCTCAAACGCTTGATTCAATCTTGCATCCGACCGGGGGTTGCCTAGCCGATACCTTCCGATATCGCTGGTGAAGCTCTTAACTCACC
Organism: Candidatus Gastranaerophilales bacterium; assembly: GCA_944323985.1. Classification (GTDB taxonomy): domain Bacteria; phylum Cyanobacteriota; class Vampirovibrionia; order Gastranaerophilales; family Gastranaerophilaceae; genus CAG-196. Next base: position 6,685 of record CALUUP010000012.1, read on the forward strand.
GTTGCACCATCGCCTGTGATTTTACAATCCATCGGCAGTCTCTGCGATTAGCCTTAATTCCGCCTGTGCAATCATAGATTGCTACACTTCATTCGCTTACGCTCATTACGTAACGGCGGAATCGTAGTATTTCGTGCCTTGCTTGTTTGCTGTTGCAACTACGCAACGGCACTCATACCGGCTTCGCATCCATTTCTGTGGTCCTATCCGCCAGCTCACGCTGCCCGGAGTTTCTCCGGCGGTCTGTCCTTGGATGCACGGACTTTCCTCACCTTTTATTAGGCGCGATTATCCGACTGCTTTATTCCTTGTTTATTATAACACATTATATATATTTATTTTTTTTTAACTTTACATATTCTTAATATCTAAACTATTGACCTGTAACCTAAAAAAATATATCATTTATAACATGATTTTGAGTGTAGAATAAACAATTTTTTTGAATGGAGGTATGCATGGATTTTCAACACCAAACTCTTAGTGGAACTAAATATACTGACGCAGATATCAAAAAATTAATTGCAGAATATAATGTTCAATTTATTAAATTACAATTTGTAGATATAAACGGACAAGTAAAAAATGTAGCAATACCTTCGGAACATATTGATAGAATACTTAACAATGATATTATGCTTGACGGCTCATCTATCAAAGGTTTTAGAAACATTGAAACCTCAGATATGTTCTTTTATCCTGATAAAAATACTTTCCAAATTCTTCCTTGGCAAGAAAGAGATGGTAGAAATTCTGCAAGACTAATCTGTGATATTCATAATGCAGACGGAACTCCTTTTGAAGGCTGCCCTAGATGTAATTTAAAAAGATTAATGGCAGAAGCTCAAAAACTTGGCTTATCTATGAATATTGGTCCTGAAGCAGAATTTTTCTTATTTGAAAAAGATGAAGAAGATCATATCACAACAAAAACCCATGATAGAGCAGGATATTATGATGTAGGACCAGATGATTTAGGAGAAGCTGTTAGAGCAGATATCGTAAGTACATTACAAGAAATGGATTTTGATATAGAAGCTTCTCATCACGAAGTAGCTGATGGACAACACGAAGTTGATTTTAAATATTCTGATATTCTAACAACCGCAGACAATGTTGTAACATTTAGAATTGCAGTAAAAGCTATTGCTGCTCAATATGGACTTCACGCAACATTTATGCCTAAACCTGTCTTTGGAATTAACGGTTCAGGAATGCACTGTAATATCTCATTATTTAAGGATGGTAAAAATGCCTTCTATGATGAAAAAGCTGAATATCAACTTTCCGATACTGCAAGATATGCTATAGGTGGATTATTAAAACATATTAAAAGTATTACAGCAATTTTAAACCCAACTGTAAATAGTTATAAAAGACTGGTACCAGGATACGAAGCTCCTGTTTATATGGCTTGGTCACTTGCTAATAGAAGCGCTTTGTTAAGAGTTCCTGCTAAACGTGGAATTTCTACTCGTGTAGAATTAAGATCTCCGGATCCAAGCTGTAACCCTTATTTAGCTTTTGCAACTATTCTTGCAGCTTGCCTTGATGGGGTTAGAAATAAAATTGAACCGCCTAAACCGGTTGATGCTAATATTTATAAACTATCAGAAAAAGAACGCAAAAAAATGAGAATTGAATCTCTTCCTGGTAGTTTAAAAGAAGCTCTTTATTACATGGACAAATCTTTAATAGCAAAAACTGCTCTAGGACCTCATATTTTAGATGAATTTACAACTGCTAAAGATATTGAATGGGATGATTTTAGAACTTATGTTTCTCAATGGGAAATTGACAGATATTTAGCCAGATATTAATAAAGAGAAACCTTAAAGTTAAGAAGTTGAGTAGTTGAGTAGTTGAGAAGAAGTTAACAATAAACTTCTATTCACTACTCACTATTCACTAGTTAAGAAAAAATTAATAATATTTGTCATTCCGAATTTATTTCGGAATTTTACACGCTTTTAGTTTTATTTTCTAATTTATAAGACCCTGAAATAAATTCAGGGTGACGTAGTATGAGGGGATAAGTTTATAAGTTAAAGAGTTTAGAAGAAGTTAATAATAAATTTCTATTCACTATTCACTCATCACTAGTCACTAATTATAAAATTTTGGTGCAAAAAATTGCACCCTACTAACTACTCACTAGTCACTAATCACTAGCTCTTATTTAATTCATATAAAAATCTTAATCCTTCAAGTGTTAAACAAGGATTAATAAAATCAAATTCTCTTGTCATATATTTCGATATTAACCCACAAAAACCGCCAGTAGCTACTAAAATAGCTTTTTCACCCAATTCATTTTCACATTGCGAAATTAATCCTTCTATTGCACAAGCAGAACCCCTTATTACTCCTGATAGAATTGCACTTTCAGTATCGTTACCTATCGCAATTTCTGATTTATCAGGCTCTATTTTAGGAAGTTTAGAAGTATTCATATTTAAAGCATTTAATTGTAATTTTAGTCCGGGCATTATTACACCACCTAAAAAATTCCCATCTTTATCCACTATATCAAAAGTGGTAGCAGTACCTAAATCTACTACTATAATAGGTTTGGAATAAAGCATATAAGCTCCGCAAGCATTTGCTATTCTATCAGAACCCAACTCTTTAGGATTTTTTAATTTTATATTTAAGCCTAATTTTGATTTATTATCTAATAATATAGAATTAATATGAAAAACATTATCACAAGCATGCTTAATTTTTTTACTTAATTCATTAACAACAGAAGCAATTATACATCCATCAATACTATATTTTTTAAATAATGAATGTAAAAGAACTTCATACTCTTCCTGAGGGAGTTCCTTATCAGAAGCAAGCCTAAAAGTTTCTAATATACTTTCGTTTTCAAAAACCCCAAGAGTTATATTTGTATTTCCTATATCCACTGCCAATAACATTAAAGTTCTCCATAATTACTTAATGTACTTTCAAGAATAGTTTTAAACTCTTCTCTATAATTTTTTGGAGTCAAAATTTCACATAAATCATCATATCTAAATAATCTGGAAAATAAAATATCCTTTACTTCACCATTATTAGAAATTACAATATCTCCATTTTCAAATTTTTGTAAGATTTTTTCATTTTCCCTTAAAACATACCTTTTAGCCAATTCTCTCTTCATCTTATATGTTACGGTAACATCAGACATTCGAGGAAAAAATTTCTCACTTAAAATACTTAAACCTGAAACCCTATCACTATTTATTAATTTCTCTCTATTTTTATATAAAACATTAAAAAAAACTCTATCTCCATTTTCTACAAGTTTTAAAGGAGTACAAATATATTCTGAACCATTTTTATATAAAAATTTCACTTTCCTACGTTCACACATAGCGTTTTCGAATAATTCCAAACTCATTTTATAAGTACTTTTATCTACTTTAATAATTTGTTTGTTAGAGTATTTATTAATTCTTTCTATAAAATCGTCAAAAAATTTACAATATTTTTTTATTATATTTTCTTTAACAACATTCTGTAATTTTTCCAATAAATCAATATCATTGGAAGTTAAATCCAAACCAAAAGGCATGCTTGCTACAAAATATTTATTTTGAATCTTAGGGATATCAATACCACAATATCTACAAGTATTTATATATTTACTAACAACACTATTATTAAATATTGCATCTTTCTCTTTAAAATTTAACCTATCAACAAGTTCATTCATAGTATAATTTCCTTGCAAAAGAACTTGCAAAGTTTTAATAACTTGCATAGAAGAAATATTTATTTTAGAAGATACCTTATTCTTCATATATTTTCCTCATACTTTTTAATTTTTGCACAACTTTATCTTTAAACTCTAAAGGCTCTAATACAGTACAATTCATTCCGAAAGATAATATTCTTTGCATAGCAACAAAATCATTATGATACTCTGCATCTATAATATAACCATTTTCATTCGACTCAATAATATTTTCATCTTCATTAAGCTGCACAACTCCGAAATTTTTCAAATGAAATTTAACTTTAGTTATTTTACATTGATTATTATCATCACCTATAACCCTTGAAACTATACGTTTTATCCTTTTAAGATTTAAAATTATTGAATCTTTTCTATCAAAATCATAACCGTATAAATAAATTTTATCGTTTTTAAACACTAACTTTTGAGCAATAATTTTTTTATAAGATTCTTTAACTTCAGTAGGTTTTTGATAAATAATATCTAAAACATTTTTATATTTACAATCTTTAAGTAAATCTTCTATTAATTCTACAGAAAAATCTTTAATAAAAGAAATGCCATACAATTGTTCTTTTATTTCATCATCATCTACAACGTGCTCAGCAATCTTTTTAAACAATGCATCAAATTCTAATAAAGTTTTAATATCTTCTTTTTCTTTAATAAATTTATACGCCTTATTCAAGATTAAAATTTCATCCTGAGTAATCTTTAAACCAAAAGGATGCTTAGTAAGTACATACTTAAATCCGGTTTTAGCAGTAGCCTTAGAAATTTCACATCCCATAGCCCTCAAGGTATTTAAATCAATTCTAATAATATCATCAGAATGTCCTTCTTCCATAATATTATAATGAATAAAAGCATTTCTAATTTCATCAAGAGTTCTTGGAGCTTGTATAAGTAATCCAACTAATAACAAAGCACGCATGCCGGTTAAAGATATTTGATTTAATTCATTTTTCTGAACTACCTTAAACACAAACACTCCTTATAGAAATTAATTACAAAGATTTATAAAATATTCAATAGTTTTTTCACAATATCTTCTATTTATAGCAGAAAAAGGTAACACATCTCCACCAAATTCCTTTTTAATTTTAGCAATAACACTTAAATGTTTTCCATTTGGCACATAATCCATTTTAGTCACAAGAGTAAAAATAGGTAAATTATAATTTTCAACCCACTCTCTCATCTGAAAATCATTTTTTTGAATATCGTGTCTAGCATCAATAAACTGTACAAGAGATTTTATTTGTTTTCGATTAAGCAAATATTCTTCTAAATATTTTTGCCATTTAGCTTGAGCTTCTCTAGAAACCTTAGCATAACCATATCCCGGTAAATCAGCAATCATGAAAACATCCGAAAAATTAAAAAAATTAATCAATCTTGTTTTACCTGGTGTATTAGACGTTTTAGCTAATTTTTTGTTATTACAAAGAGCGTTGATAAAAGAAGATTTCCCAACATTAGAACGACCAAGCAGCGGGAATTCAGGCATTTGAAAATCCGGACATTGTGATAGCTTTTCTGCACTTATTATAAAATTAGCATTAAGCTGATTCATGTTCTTTTTCCCTTTGTTCAATTTCTTGTTTTAATTTCGCACGATGATTAACTATAGATAATAACTTATATAATTTTTCATTATTTACAACCGTAATCTGAGCTTTGTTTTTCATCAAACTTACATCAATAGAAGGTTTATTTTCAAATATATTTTCTGTTTGTATACTTACTATTTGAATAAAATTATCCCTTAAAATACTAAGGGGCTCTTTTAAAAATGTTTCAAACGTCTTAAATATATTCATCTTTTTCTACTTCAAACTTTATTACAAATATTGTATAATAGATTTAAATAAAAGTAAACGTAAGTTATGGATAGTAAAGAAAAAGAATATATCGAAAATTTTAAAAATTATTTAAGTATAGAAAAAAATTTTTCTGAACATACGTTAAGTGCTTATTGTTCGGATGTTGTAAGTTATATTCTTTGGTTAAATAATACAAGTTGTATAACAGTAGATTTCAATAAATTAAGAGAATATTTACATTTTATACAAAGATTTGATTATAAAAAAACAACCATCGCAAGAAAAATAGCTTCAATACGTACATTTTATAAATTTTTATACAGAGAGCGATACATAGATACAAATCCTGCTATATCATTATCCGCACCTAAGCGTCCTAAATCATTACCAAAATTTTTAACACCGGATGAAGTAGAACAAATTTTAAATAACGTAAAAATTGATACCCCTGCCGGATTTAGAAACAGGGTTATTTTAGAACTTTTATGGGCTACCGGAATGAGAGTTTCAGAATTAAGTAACCTCAATTTTGGAGATTTAAATATTGAAGAAAATGAAATAAGAGTTTTTGGTAAAGGTGCAAAAGAAAGAATTGTGCTAATCTCGGATAGGGCAAAAAAATATTTAATACAATATATCGATTCGGCAAGAAAACTTATTGCGCCTGAATATGATAATGGTGAAATTAATGATAATACTCCATTATTTATAAATAATACCGGATATAGATTACAAAATAAGACAATAAGAAAAGTAATAAATGAAACAGTTGAAAGAATTGAACTTCCTAAAAAAGTAACGCCTCACGTATTTAGACACAGTTTTGCTACAAAACTTATCGAAAATGGAGCTGATTTAAGAGTCGTTCAGGAACTTTTAGGACACGCAGGGATTTCAAATACACAAATTTATACGCACATTTCAATGAAACATATGAAAGACGTATATGAAGCTGCTCATCCTCATGGAAGTTAACAAAGAAAATCATCTACATACATTACACAAAAAAAAGCTGTCATTTAAGACAGCTGTTACACATATGTGTTTTTATGTTAAATAGAACTTTGTTTATAGAGATAAAGTTTTATACTCTAAATTTTGATTTTTTACATCCGTAGGATTGAAGTAATCGAATGGGATATAAACATCAATTTCGCTTTTAGCCGGAAGTTTTTCCAAAGCATAAGCATCTATGAATTTTTCATCCAGTTTAAGTTTATATTTACCCGGAGCAAGACCTGAAATATAGAATTGTCCTGTTTCATTAACAGTCGAATAGTTAATTTCTTCGCCTTTATCATTAAGAATAACGACAACGAAATCTGTAATTTTCAAATCACGTTCGAAATCATCAGAAATTTTTAAAACACCTGAAACAGATCCTACAGTACTTGCTAAAGGTAATTCAAGTTTTGTTGTTAAACCTTTATCAATTTTAATTGTTTTAGAAATTAAATCATTAGTCATTGGAGAAACTGTAATAGGAAGTGAATTCATATCAAGTCCAACTTGATAAACACCGCTTGTTAAAGTTGCAGAAGCAACTCTACCTGATTTATTTGTATATTCTAAATCACTAGACCAACTTGTAACAAGAGGAATATCTTTCATAGGGATATCGATATTCTTATCATATTTTCCGTTTTTGTTAGTATCAATAAATACAATAGCTTCAAAAATACCTTTATCTTCATTTTCATCCCCAATAGATTTCAAGCCGTGAGAGAACAATTGGAATGCATCGTTAAAGATAAAGTTCACAGAATGTCTGCTGGTTGTAGGCATAAACATGTTATCAATAAAATATCCTCCGTTTTTGGAATATTGATAACCTAAAGTAATCATCTGTCCTGATTTAGCACGATAACCTAAATTAACGTTAAAATCATTTCCGCCTTGTCCGTAGTATCTAAAGCCCCAGCCTAATCCAAGAGTAATTCTTTTCCAAGTTGGGAAAGTATAACCGAAACGAAACATATTATAATCATTTTTGTATCCGGAAGCTTCATAATCTACAAAACTATGACCAAAAGTTATTTTACCTTTGTTATTAGGAATTGGCATATGTAACATTGCATAAGTGTCAGCGTATTTTGAATCATAATTTCTATTTATTGTAGAAGGTTCATCATATTTAGTATCATAAACACTTTCTCTTCTTCCGACTTCAACTTTAGCCCATTTTTTTATATCTCGTGAAACATTAAAATCATAGTAATAATTCTTATTTCTTCCAATATCATTTTCACCATGTCTATAGAAAGAATTAAATCTAACATTTGCTACTTTAGGAATTCTGGTACTAGCATTAATATTAGCTTCGTCAAAAGCAATAGTTCCTCCATAATATCTATGATTCATATTAGAATAATATTTATTATATCCGCCTGAAACATTGGTAGAATTAAAACTAACTCCTGCTTGAACTCTACCACCTGTTCTATCATTTTTAGAAGTCGCATCTGTGCTTGCTATGTAAAAATCAGGAGAAGTATTATAAAGTTCAATCCTTCCGTTAGCATTTTTAGGTTTCAAAAATTTCCATTTATATTTTGTTAAATCTTTAGAATATTCACCTGTACCTTTTACAATATAACCGGCATGGGTTGCTTCTTCTCTAACATCATTAGCGACAGAAACACCTGCTGTTCCTCTTAATTTTAAATTAGGATCTGTTTTACTTACGTATTCTATACTGTTAAGAGAAGTAGCACCTTCCAGGTAATTAACATTTTTTTGAGTACCTGTAACTAATAAAGCATCATTCGTAGGAATAGTATAGAAAACACTTGAACCATTTTTCTCATAAATTTTATCACCAGTTAGACGAGATTCAAAAGTTAAATTATCTTTAATACCATATTGATAATCAACCCCCGCAGTAACTTTTTTGTTATTACCTCTATAAATATTAGAACCATCTCTAAATAAGCGGTTTTGATAACCCCAAACACCTGCATAAGCACTTGCTCTTTGTTCTTTTTCAAAAGGTTTATCACCATAGAGTGAATATTTTTCTTCCTGAACTAATTCTACGGATCCGTCTTCATTAACTTCTTCCACTTTAACTGATTGAATTTTAGATGGCAAATTCATTTCAGAAAGTGACCAATAACCTGCATAAGTATTTAAAAGGACAGGTTCTGCTCCGTTAATAGAAACTCTTACAATACTAGTAGGTTTAACATAACCGCTTAATTTATAAGCAGGAGTTCTATCATAATCATAATTCCAAATTTGAGCCCCAAAAATATTAGTACCAATCTGAGCGTCAACGTCACTTCTACCCTTTACACGACCTAATTCATAATAATATTTATCTTTACCTGTTTCTTTATCTTTAATACTGTTCATATAAGTAGCAGTTAAACCGCCAAACATAAAAGCTTCTTGACGATAATGGAACATATTAGCTTCAGCACGATATTTCCCACCAAAAGCATTACCACCGATACTAATTGCAGTATTTCCTGAAATAGTATCATTGATATTATGATAATTAACCCCTTTTGTAGACATATTATCATTTATCATGTTGTTATGAAGCCCGATAGTGTTTAAAGAAATAACACCGTTCTTTTTAGGAGTAACAACGTCAGGATGAGCTTTTGGAGATTTATCATCATTTATTGAATTTGTACTTGTGTGTAAAACGTGAACATCACGACCGACTTCAGCACTTATTGTAAGAGTAGAATAATCAGTAGTAAGTTTTATTCCCATAATTTTTTCAGCGGTGGAAGCTTGGATAAATGCTTCATTAAAAACATTATCCATAATTCCTTGATTTAAAAATATAGGAATTCGTTTTTGTGTAATTTGGTCATTAATAAATACACCTTTGTTATTAATAACCCCGTTTAAACCGTCATAAGTAGTAAAATTAATAACTTTATTAACTCTATCAGCAGTATAATGAATATCAAATAAATCAGCAAGTTGCTTAAAAGGCACAAGTATTTCTGCACCGTCAGTTATCATAAGCTCTACATCTTCATAAACTTTATTATTAATAGTTATATATGAAATTGTTGAATCATTAGCTAGAACTGACGGACAAAAATACGTGCAAACCATTGCCAATATAATTATTATTCTTTTTATTCTATTTAACATTCACATACTGTGTAATTAAAGTTTTTATTCTTTAATTAACATATTTAGTTCCACATAATTTGGGCTTAATCCTTGCCCTTTGTAAATTTTAGATTTTTGTCCCTATTGTATCTTTTTTCTACTTCTATTTAACATTTACTACGATTAAAATTTTTCTCTCACACACCTCACATTCTTTATTTTATTTACTAATAGCGGTAAACGTAACTGTCGCAGAGTACGTACCAGCTTCATCTTCTCCTATTGAATAAGTATTATTAACAGGAGCTTGTCCTATAGATTGAGTAAGTGTACCTTCTGTACCTGAATTAACTTTAACAATCCAAGAATCACCGTAAATCGGAGAATTTCCAAACTCAACACTCATAGGAGATGTAATACTCATATTTAAAGGGTAAGCAATCACATTAGGATTTTTCTTATTACCCATTTTTGCATTTTCTATAGCAGAACTTGTTGGAAGAGCAATTGTATTTCCAAAAAGTAAACACCCGTTTTGACCATATGCAGAAACTTCACCATCAATAGTATTAATTTTTGCACTTACAATAAAATCATAATTTTCATCATTACCATTAGTTTGTAATTTAAAAGACGCATTTAATCCGGAACTAGCTCCTGTAGTCGGATCAATAGTTCCTGCTTCTTGAGAAGCTAATTTAGAAATAGCAACAGAAGGTTGAACATCCGTTGTTACGGATTGTTCAACTTCTGCATAGCCATATGTTTTTACTGTACTTATTAGTACAGTTGCTATTAATATTAATGATTTTAAGAAATTATTTTTCAAAAAATTATCCTTAATTAAAGAGCAGCTTCAGACATAGTTAAAGTTGCTTGATAAGTACCGTCTGTATCGTGAGTAGAGAAAGTATTAGGTTCATTAGAACCGTTAACTGTACAAGTAAAAGTTTCAATACCATTGTTCATAGTATATTTAATTCTACTTGTATCCCAAGTAGCAGTTAAGTTTTCATCCGGACCGTCTTCACGAACAGGATTAATTGTTAAAGTAAATCCAATAGCATCAGGATTTTCACCTGTTGTAGGAGAACCACTTGTAATATTAGTTACAGCAGTTGCAGCAGGAGGAACATCTGTTTTTGTTAAAACAATTTTTAGATTTTTACAATCAGGATCTGCACCATAAATACAATTTGTTGTTCCGCCATCTGTTGGACATTTACCGGACAGATAGAAAATTTGTTCTCTATTGTTTGAAATAACTTTAAACACACCTGTTAAAGCATTATCAATAGTTGCAGATGAATATTCAGTACCGTAAGTAACTGTAGAAGGACTAGGTTCTGTTTCAGTTGCAATTCTTAAATAATCTGCTAAAGTTAATTCATACTTTGCCGTACTGCTATCTTGAGCATCAACACCCCCTGCTGCGTATACACCAGCAGATGTGAAAAGCGTAAATGCTAAGGCAATTGGTAAAATTTTTGAAAATTTCATTGTGGGGTACCTTCCTTTCTTTTGTTAAATTTTTTCACTAATCTTTAATATTGCGTCTTTTCTTATATTTTTTCTGTTACCATTCTCATCGAAGTAAGAAAGAATTACTCTAATTGTGTATTCTCCTGCTTCTTTGATTTTATCTGTTTCTATTTTTTGTTTTGCTATATAAAAACTGTTATTGCCAACAACTTTTCCATCAAGCGGATATTCATCAAGTAATTTTTTTCCGTTTATTATCTGAAACATTCCATTATAACGAACTTTACTATTACCTATTGATAAAACTTTCATATCTGTATATAGCCCGTCTTTTTCTCTTACAATATTAAAATATTCAATATCAGCTTGTTTTTTAAAGTTTCCTTTATCAACATAAACAGGAACACCAACTCTAGTTTTTAAAATCAATTGGGCACCAATCCCGCCATTTCCTGAATATGGAACACTAAGCTCCTTTGCATTAACATCTTCTAAATACAAAACAGCTCTTGATTCACCATCAGGTAAAGATTTTATATTTGCAATATTTACACGAACTTTTTGTGATTTTCCTGCAGGAATTGTAAATTCTGATGGTACAAATCTGATTTTACTCGAAATATCGTGCGGATCATTGGATGAATCTTTCATTACCATTTCACTTTTTTCCGAAATAGTAAAATACCCCGGATAAGCCCTAAAACGCATTGGCTCATTTCCACCCTTTATTTCTATCGCAGTTGTTGCATAATTATTTTTTATTTTATTCGCATTAATCTCTATTCTTGTAGGTGATACAGTAATAGATGCAAATGTTGGTATTCCTATTAAGAATGTTAAAATTAGTCCTATAATTTTCTTTTTCAAAACTACACTTCCCCCTCTCTTAAAATATATTTAACTCTGTTTTGATAATTCCCCGCAGGTATAATTTTTCCATCAGGATTTTCAATAGAAAACTCTACTGATACAAATTCATTAACAGCTGGAGCTTTTCCTCTTGCTAAAATAATTTCTTTACCCGGTATTATCAAAGCTCTCTCTTGAAGCCTGTTTGTTACTCCGGAAGAGCCTGATACTGTCCTTACATAATAATTTCCCTGTGCTTCATTAAAATCAGTTGTATCAATTGATAATATCCAATCAGTATTAGAACGAATATATATCATAGGAGCAGATTCTGCTGATATTTTTTGATTTTTACTAAAAACATCAGCTCCCGATACATTTATCCTCGGAACTTCTGAATAAGTATTTAATTCATGTACAACAGGAACTACAAATTGAAGATTAAATGTTGTCATTGAAACAATATCATTAGTTTCAGTATCTGTTGCCTGAATTTCGAATAAAATATTATATACTCCTGAAGGCACTATACCATAACCCTTAATTTTAGCAGTCATATTCTTTGCTGTGCCACCCATGTTAAGCCCTTGAAAAATATTCGAATACTCATTGTATTTTAAATAAACATCCTCTTTAGTGTTATTTATATACAAATATTGTAAAGGTATAGAAACCGTCCCATCTGAATTAGTAATAGTTTCTTGAAGTGGGCGTACGGCAATATTATAATCTCCGCCATCATCACTATTAACAATTAAATTTCGCTCAATATTATTTGAAGTCACTATTGTATCGCCTTGATAATCAATAATTATCATAGACGCATCAACTGATGTGACCATCAAAAAAGCAAAAAATATTGCTAATACTATTTTTTTCATGAAAAAGTATCTTTCTTATTAGTTCGAACACTTTGATTGTAACAATTTGGGGTAAAACTTCAATAAATTTTTGAACAAAATCCTTTTTTTAAAGGAGAGTTTTTTCTAAATTTCATTTAAATAAATTAGTGGCTAGTTAGTAGTGAGTAGTGAATAGTGAATAGAAATTTATTAACTTCTCTTCAACTTCTCAACTTCTTTTCATCTTCCCTCCCCTTGATGGAGGAGGGGGGGGAGGGGATGAAGTTTGAATAAGTTTTTTCATGGGTTTCATTCAATCTACTTACTAATTATTGTATTTTGTTTGGAGATTTTTTAATAACAAGACTTTTATTTTTTTTGTTAATCTTTTAAACTGTTAATATAGATTTAAAAGGAAATATATGAATTCAAAAGAACAAATAAAAGTAATAATTGCAAGAGAAGGTTTAACTGCAAAACGTTTAGCTGATATGCTTACTGAAAAAACTGGTAAAAAATATACTCAAAGTAGTATAAATAATAAAATATTTTTAAGTTCTTTTAGATATGATGAAGTAAAAACTATTGTTGAAATGCTAGGGTATAAAATAAAGATAGAAAAAGATTAGGATTAAATGTACATCTTAGCTTTAAAAATATTAAGAAAATTTACAAAATAGAGAAAAAAGCGAAAATATTATATTATAGACAGGTGAGGAGTTGGATTTATCATTTTTTTTGATAAATCTAAAAATGTAGGGAAATATCGTCTGTGAAAAAACTTATTTTAGGGATATTATTGTTTTTTTTGAATACTTTAATCTCATTTGCGGAGAATACTGCAAGTATGGATTTTAGTGTAACAGTACCATCATATGTTCAAATCCAATCTGTAACAAGTCCTGTTTTAGTTGCTAATATAACTGATAGAACAGGAAATTTATATGCACCTCTTTCAAGTAAATTTAAAGTAATTACAAACAGTAAAAATACAAAAACTCTTTATTTAAAAGCAAATACAGTTACTGATAACGGTTATGAAGAAGCAATGTTTGAACAAGGTGGAAGAGTTTATATCGCATTTGCAAACCTTGCTAAAACTCCTAAATCACAAGCTTTAGCAAACTGTAAAATGGGAGCTTTACCAAAAGACAGTCCCGGAATTGTTGCTTATCCTGTTAATTCTATATTAGGTGCCGAACATAAATATGTGAATTCTAAAAATAAATATGAAGTATATGTTAATAATGGAACAACTTTTATTACGGTAAATGTTGGATCTAATGTACTTAAAAATTCTTTTGCTTCGAATGATCCAAAAGGATTTTATCAAGCTGTCTTATCTTTAACAGAAGCTGATATTTAAATTTTAAAAATTTAAAGTATGAAAATTAATAATAAGAAGAGAGAAAATTTTATACCAAAAATAAAGACATTATTGATATTGTCTTTGATTTTGTTTAATTTTCCTATAAGCGCTAGTGAAGTTGATTTTTCATATTTTGAACTTGCAAATACAAAGCCGATAAAACTAATAAATCCTTTGTATTTAGATACTTCTAAGTTAGACAAACCTACATTAAAAATACAAACATCTGCCCCGTATTATGGAGATTTTGATGAATCAGATTATTTCTCCTCAACGATTGACGATACACCTGATAATTTTGATTCAAATGCTCCTCCTAAAGCAAATTCCCCTCCAATTAATGAAATAGCAAAGCCCCCGCCTGAGAATAATCAAAATATTATTCCTGTTAATGATTTTTTCACACCTCCTGTTAATGAGGAAATTTCTCCTATTGAAAATACAGATGAGGTCTATTCTGCTGAAATAAATTCCGATGAAAAAATTAATTTAGAAGGAAAAATTATAAATAGAATATTAATTGACGGTTTGAGCGTTATTCAGCCAAGTTTTATTTATTCAAAAATTAAAACTCAAGAAGGTTCTTTATTTAATGAAACACTTTTACAACAAGATTTACAAAGATTATATGCAACAGGTTATTTTACTGAACAAATGACGATAGAACCTAATGAAAATGAAGATGGTACTGTTGAATTAAAATTTGTTTTAAAAGAAAATCTCTTAGTAACTGATGTTTCTATTGTCGGAAATACTGTAATTTCAACAATGGAATTAATGCCGTTTGTAATGCCATTAAAGGGTTTACCTCAAAATATTTATGAAATTAATAATTCAATAGAAAAACTTACAGATTATTATCATTCAAAAGGATACATATTAGCAGGAGTCAGTTCTGTTGTCGATGATCCGGACGGTGCTTTAACTTTAAGTATAAATGAGGGGATTATTGATAAAATATTTATTGAAGGTAATGAGAAAACAAAAGATTATGTAATTGAAAGAAACATAATGACTCAACCCGGTACTGTATATAACGAAAATTATTTAAAAGAAGACTTAGCAAGGGTTTATTCTACTAAAATATTTAAGGAAGTAAATCGAGAAATTTATCCGAGTGATACAGTAGAAGGTGAATATAATGTTAAAGTTGTAGTGAAAGAAGATTCATCTAACAATTTAGCTATAGGCGGCGGTATTGATAATGCTCTTGGAGCGTTTGGTTCTATAAGTTATAACGAAAATAACTTTTTAGGCAAAGGGCAAAGAGTGACACTGTCTGGAATTTTAGGTTCTGGGATTTTATTAAGTGATGCTTCTATTAAAAATAGGATGAATTATCAGTTAGAATTAAGTTTTTTTGAACCACATTTTTTAAATGCTGATAATTCATTGATGAGTAAACTTTATTATAGAGATTTAGGAAGCTGGCAAATTCCATTAGCAATAGAACGTCGATTTGGCATAAGTGCAGGAGTAGAACATAAAGTTCGTGGTTATGATAATTTAACAACTAATTTTACGGCAGGAATTGAACATATTAGTTTAAGTGAAGGTGATTTCAATAAAATTTCTGCTTTATATGCTAAAAATAATTTAGATATAGCACAAAGAGCTAAACAACTAACAGGTGGATTTTTCATTAATCTTTCTCCGGGTATAAAGTATTCAACCCTTGATTCAGAAGATGATCCAAGAAACGGAATTATAGCTAATGCTAAATTTATAGAAGCTTTAAGTTTGACTGATTTTCAAAATACAAACGGAAGATTAGCAGGTGGAGTAACTAAATATTTCCCTGTAAGAAATAAATCATCTTTTTCTTTAACTGCTCGAGGCGGAGTTAAAGTTCACGGTGATGACATGCCGGAAGTTATGGCATTTCGTTTAGGCGGGCCTTATACAATAAGAGGTTTCAGAATGAGTGGAGTAGGAACTGGGGATGCGTTTTTAATGGGTTCTGCTGAACTTGCTACACCTCTTCCGTTCTCTGATAGAGTAAAATGGGATTTCTTTAAGAAAATAAGACTTACATTCTTTGTTGACGCTGGAAAAGTATTTGATCCAACAATTTCAAGTGTATTATATGATAGACCAAACAGTGCTATTACTGCAGGTATTGGTTTAAAAGTTTATGTACCTGGAGTTGGACCTATTTCTGTTGATTACGGTATACCTATTACAAACCCTGGTGAATATGGTTCTCGTAACGGATATTTCACATTTGGCACCGGAGTCAATGGACTTGGATGGTAAAATTTCTATTTCTTTTTATAAATAAATCCAATTACTATAAAATATACATTCACTTTGTAAATATTTGTAACGAATTTTAGAAAAACTCTAAAGTTTTCATTAAATATGTCGATATAAAACTTGTAAGCAAAATCAATAAAAATAAAGAAAAAACCCCGAGAGTTATTTAGGAAAGGATTAGAAGAAAAGTATGCGTATCGAAAATGAAATGTTATCAAGATTTAATCAAACAGAAAATTTAAGAATGAACAATATTAATATGTCATTATCAGAAGAATTGGACTTCTTCTTTGACAATGTTTTAGACACCGTCGTCGATTATTTCAAAGAAGAAGTCACTGTAAAATCTTAATTGTATAAATTACAAAAATGTAATGAAATACAAAAACTATTTACCCTACACTTTACTTTAATATTCAGCTGCAAAATATAATTGCAGCTTTTTTATTGTATAATTTTTATAAAGAATAGGGGAATATGTTATGGCAATAAAATCTTGGACAGAATATTTTTTAGATATGGCAAAAACTTGTTCATCACGTTCTAATTGCTTAAGAGCGCAAGTTGGAGCAGTTATTGTTGGACAAGATAAAAAAATAAAAGCCACCGGATATAATGGTACTCCTTCCGGAGTTGAATCTTGCTATGAAAGAGGAGAGTGTTATAGAATAAAAAATAATATTCCATCAGGAACCTGTTATGAAACCTGCAGATCAATCCACGCCGAACAAAATGCTATAATTCAAGCAGGACAAGATCGTTCTATGGGAGCTACTATGTACATTTACGGACATAATTTCATTTGTATTTTATGCAAAAGATTTATTGTTCAAGCCGGAATTGTTGATGTATATTTAAAAAAAGATGATAATTCACCTGTTATACATGTTTCTGTAGAAGATATCAAAAGAGAACTTGAAAACCCTGAAACTTTAGTAAAAATAAACTAATAAATTATCTCACGTAATTCTTTCATATTGCCAATCATGTAAAAAGAACCACAAATTATTGTTAATTTATCAAAATTCAATTCCAAATTATTATTATATTTTTCAACACTTACAGGACACTTGGCTTTTAATTCTTCAAAAGAACAAGCATTTGGATAATCAAATTCATTTATAAAAACTTCATCATCTTCTCTAAATAAAATACTCATCATTTTTTCATAATCTTTAGTATTTAAACATCCGAAAATATATCTTCGTTTATCATTAGGGAAGTAATAATCTAAATTTTCTCTTAAAGCCTTTATGCCATTAGGGTTATGAGATGCATCAATTATTAGATTTTTTTCAGGAATATATTGAAATCTGCAAGGATTTTTAACTTTTTTTAATCCTTCAATAATAATTTCATCAGAAATCTCTTTAAATAAATAATTAATAGCATTAATTGCAAGGGCTAAATTTTCAACTTGGTGCATACCTTTTAAAGAAAGAGCTTCTACAAAAATAGGATTAACAAAAGGTGTTGCAAGGATAAACATAGAATTTTCTTTATCAGCTTTATCTTTTATAGCTTCATATCCCATACTTGTAATAACAGGACAATTTTTCTTTATTATACCGGCTTTTTCATAAGCTATTTCATCTTTGGTTTTTCCTAATCTATCAGTATGATCCAAATCAATTTGAGTAATTATTGAGCATAGATTATTCTTAATTACATTTGTAGCATCCAATCTACCGCCTAATCCTGTTTCTAAAATAACTATATCAACATTATTTTTTTGAAAGTACAAAAACATAACAACTGTTAATATTTCAAACTCTGTTAAATGAATTTTATTTTCGTTAATTTTTGTTGTGACTTCATAAATAAGTTGACTGAACTCTTCTTTAGGAATATTTTTACCGTTAATTTTAATTCTTTCTGTGTATTCCCAAATATGTGGGCTGGTGTAAAGTCCTGTTTTATAACCGGCTTCTTGTAAAATGGAAGCTAAAATAGAACAAACGGAGCCTTTTCCGTTAGTTCCGGCAACGTGAATGTATTTAAGTTTATCTTGAGGATTATTAAATAAATCCAAGACTTTAGAAATTCTTTCTAAGCCTAAATCTATATAAAAATTTCCTTTATTCGTTAATAACTTTATAGCTTCATCGTATAACATAATAAATCTCTAATATACTTTAGCATAAATATTAAGAAAAAATATATAAAATTGCTTGTGTAAATTAAATATGATATCTTAAAAATAAATAGGAAATTTAAGGAGAATATATGAGAGTAGTAATAATAGGTGGAGGAGCTTGCGGGGCGAGTGCTGCTGCAAGAATAAGAAGATTAGATGAAAATGCTGAAATAATAGTTTTAGAAAAAACAGGTGAAACTTCTATAGCTAATTGTGGTTTACCTTATTATGTTTCCGGAGTGATTGATGAAAGAGAAAAAATTCTAGTATCTTCTCCTCAAAAATTTCATAATCTTTTAAATATAGAAGTTAGACTATTTTCAGAAGTAATAAGTATAAATTCTGAATTAAAATTAATAAAATTAAAAAATAATGAAGAAATTTCGTATGATAAATTAGTATTAGCACAAGGAGCAAGTCCTTTTATTCCTGATTTTGAAGGTTTACCAAAGAATAAAATTTTTACACTTCGTACTTTATATGATGCAGATAAGATAAAAGAGTACATAAAAGAAAATAATTGTAAAAAAGCTGTAGTAATTGGAGGCGGTTTTATAGGAGTAGAGATGGCAGAAAACCTTATTGAAATGGGTTTGGAAACATCTTTAGTTGAAATGCAGAAACAAATTATAGCACCTGTTGATTGGGAAATTGCAGCTTTTGCACAAAATGAAATGCGTGATAGAGGTGTTGAATTAATTTTAGGTGATGGAGTTCAAAAATTTAATGGTAATAAGATTATTCTATCATCATCTAAAGAATTAGAATTTGATATTGTAATAATGGCAATCGGAGTAAGACCTGAAGTTGAAATTGCTAAAAATGCCGGTTTAGAAGTTAATAGAGGTATTGTTGTAAATGATAGAATGCAGACTTCTAATCCTGATATTTATGCAGGCGGCGATGGAGTGGAAGTTAAAGACTTTGTATCTGATAATTATACTTTAATTCCTCTTGCAGGTCCCGCTAACAGACAAGGCAGAATTATTGCTGATAATATTTGCGGAATTGAATCAACTTATAAAAAATCTCAAGGTACTTCTGTTTTAAAAGTATTTGATTTAACTATAGCAGCAGTCGGAAATAATGAAAAACAACTTATACAAAGAGGGGTTGATTATTGGAAAACTTTTATATTTTCAAGAGATCATGCCGGATATTATCCTAATTCAACTCAAATTTGTTATAAACTTTTGTTTGATAATTCAGGAAAAATCTTTGGTGCTCAAGCAGTTGGTGTTGATGGAGTTGAAAAAAGAATTGATGTTATAGCTTCTGTTATGAGAAATAATGGAACTGTTCAAGAACTTTTAGATAGTGAATTATGTTATGCTCCGCCTTATTCTTCTGCTAAAGATGGGGTTAATATTTTAGGAATGAATGCTGATAATATTTTAAGAGGTTTCATTAAACCTGCATATTATGAGGATTTAGAAGGTGCTTATCTGATTGATGTAAGACCGCGTGAAATATTTGAAATAGCAACTATTGGAAGTGCTAAAAATATTCCTGTTGAAGAGATAAGAGCAAGATTAAATGAAATTCCTAAGAATGAAAAAGTTATTTTATTCTGTAATACAGGATACAACAGTTATGTAGCTTCAAGAATTTTAGTCCAAAACGGTTTTAATAATGTATATTCTTTGATGGGTGGAATTTCTTTATATAAAGAATTGAAAAAAGATAAAGTAGGTAATATTGAGAAAAAATCTAAAGTTCAATCTTTAGTAAATGCTAATAATATTTCTTCTCTAAATAGTGGTGAAAGAATAAAAATAGATGCTTGCGGACTTCAATGTCCGGGACCGATTATGAAAGTTGCGTCTAAAATTATTGAAGTTAATGACGGTGATATTTTAGAGGTTACATCAACTGATAGAGGATTTAAATCCGATATTGATGCTTGGTGTAATTCTACGGGGAATAAACTTTTAGGTTTAAGTGTAGAAAATAAAATTATTAAGGCTGTTATTCAAAAGGGAAACAAAGATAGTAATGAAAATAAAATATTAAGTGTCGGAAATTCTCAAACGATAGTAGTTTTTTCAAATGATTTAGATAAAGCACTTGCAGCAATGATTATTGCAAATGGTGCTAAGGCAGCAGGAAAAGATGTTACTTTATTCTTTACTTTCTGGGGATTAAATATTTTAAGACGTCCCGATAAAAATGTTAAAAAAGGTCTTATTGATAAAATGTTTGGAATGATGATGCCTAAAGGTGCTGATAAATTAACCCTTTCTAAAATGAATATGGGTGGAATGGGATCTATTATGATGAAATGGGTTATGAAAAATAAAAATGTTTCTACCCTAAATGAACTTATTAAACAGGCTCAAGATAATGGAGTTAAGTTTATTGCTTGTAATATGTCAATGGATGTTATGGGGATTAAAGAAGAAGAATTAATTGATGGAATTGAAATCGGAGGGGTTGCTAAATATATTCAAGAAAGCTCTTCTGCTAATTCCAACCTGTTTATTTAAAATAATATAGAAATTAATAATTCAAAAATGGTTAGATATTTTCATTTAACCATTTTTTGTATGGTATAATTTAAAATATATTTTAGATAGGGAGAAACTTTTTATGATTAATAAAGAAGCAAAAAGTGATTTAGAAAAAGAGTTGTTCAAAAATGTTTTTGATAAAACTCCTGATTATATTAAAAATATGAATTTAATGGATTTTAATAATAAAGGTGAATTTATTTTTACATTGAAAAAAGAACATTTATATCCTCATAGTTCAGAAAATCCGGAAGGTTTAAATTTATTGGATTGGTTTGCAAATTATTCAAAAGAAGCAAAAGTATCAACAGCAGGTATTAGAGGTCCACAAAACATTTTATATCCTCAAGATACAAGATTTCCGATTAATTTAGTTGGAATAGTTTTAGCAACTTTAGCTAAAGCTCTTGTTGCAAAAGAAAAATATGAAGGAAAAGAAATTATAAAACTTGTTGGAAGTGAGGTAAGATATAATTCAGATTTGTATCTAGAAGCTATTGCAAGAATACAAGCTGCTCAGGGTATTAAGACTTTAACTCCAAAGGAAAGAAAAACTATTCCAATATGGTTAGCTTCATTTTTAGCATTTAAACTCGATTTACTTGGCGGAGAATATATTACTTCAAGTCATGGTATTTCTGTAAAAACTGCTACTAAAGATTTGAACTCTCAAGGAAGTCAATATTTACCTGAAGAATCTTTAGAATTTGTAAATAAAATACAAGAAATTTTTGATATTACTGAAAAAGAAGGTAAATATGAAATTAAAATAGCATCAAGTGATAATAAATTAATTGATGAAGAAATAATGTCAAAATTAAATGACGGTGTAGATTTATATGTTGAATATTTAAAATCAGGTGTTGCTCAAAATCTTGATAGCGTTAAGAAAATGAAGTCTAAATTATTTATTGAAAGTGTAGGCGGATGTGCTTACAGAACTTTGAGCAGAGTTCTAGAAAAATTAGGTATTCAAGATAAATTTGTATGGAATAATACAGAAGAAGATCCATTTTTCCACGGAATTGGAAAATATGATACTGATCCAAAAGGAAATAAAGTTTTCTATGATTATTCTGTAGATGCTACAGTTCTTGCTAAAAAACCTAATGGCGAAAGATTTTTCCCTGTGATTGAATCTTTACACTATGAAAAAGTTTTAGCTGATTATCCTATAGGAACTGTTGTATTAATTACAGATCCTGATCACGATAGACTTACTGTTTGTCAAATTGAAGCAAGTGGAAATGTTTCTAATTTAGATGAATACGGTATTTCATATATTCAATTGGATGAAGATAGAATATTAACAGTTTATAGTGCGAACCAAGCATTTTTGATGTTGATGAATTATCGTGTAAAACAATTAAAAGCAAGCGGTAAATTCAAAAACCATCCGAGATTTATGATTAAAACAACAGCATCAGCTTTATCTTGGGATGAATGGGCAAAAGCTCACGGAATTAAAGTTGTAAATGTACCTGTAGGATTTAAAGAAATTGCAAATATTATGAAAAAAGTAGAATTGCAGCTTAAAAATAATCCTCAAGGAGAAGTTGTTGTAGATGATGTATTCGGAAATTCAATTAATTTGGGTGTTCAACCAAGATTAATCTTTGGAGGCGAAGAATCTGGCGGTATGATTATGGGTTCTGAAGATTTAATTGAATCATTAGCAGGTAGAAAAGCAATTGCTATGAGAGAAAAGAGTGCTACAGAAGCTATTATTGTAGCATCTGCCCTAGCTGCTAAATTGGAAGAAGATAATAAAACTCTTTCTGAATACTTAATTGAAATTTTTGAAGAAAATAATATCATTGCAAAATTTGATGTAAGAGAAGATATTTCTTATTACAACGAATCAGAACCTGATATTGAAAAATTAAAGCTAGCAAAAGTAGAAGGTGAAAAATTAAGAACTAAAAATGATATGTTCTATTTATCTTTAGCAATTGCAATAAGAGAAGGTATTGCAGATGTTGAAGCAGTTAAAAAAGTTCTTAATAACGCGTTTGCAGAATTAAATTTCGATAATCTTGTTTCTGTAAAATTTGTTGGTGATGGAACTTATTTACAATTCAAAGATAAATACGTTGAAATAAGACCATCAGGAACAGATGCTAAAACAAAAGCTTATTCAGGTGGTGAAAATCTTGAAATGATTGAAAAATTCTCAAGAGTTTTAGGTAACTATTCAGGTGAAAGAACAGAATTACATAGAGAACTTATTACAGAAGAGTTTTATCAAAATTCTAAAGAAAAAGCTTTGGATTATTATTTGAAATTTGTTGAAAAAGATGCAAATAATGAACAATTTGTAATTCCTGAATATAAGTTTTAAGAATTAATATAGCGGCAAAAAGTGTTAAAACACTTTTTGCCGCTATTAATTTAATAGTCGGAGGATTTTTTGAAAAAGTTTTGGTTTGGTTTATCAGATAAAATAAGATTTCTATTTGTGGGTGGATTTAATGCCGGTGTTTCGTATTTAATTTATTCACTAATCTGTATTATTTTTGGTGAAAGAGTTTATCAGATGGCCTTAGCTTTAGCTTGGTTAATATCTTCTGTTGTTTCTTTTACTACTCAAAAATTCCTTGTTTTTAGAAGTAAAGGAGATTGGAAAAAAGAGTATTTAAAATGCTGTACAACTTGGATTTTTAGTTATTTTATAAATGCTTGTTTATTAGAAATTTTTGTTAAATTTATTCATTCAAATGTATATATAGCCCAATTCTTTGCAACTTTAGCTGCTGCGATTTTCACTTATGTATTATTTAAAAAATTTGCGTTTAAAGTTAAAGCTTAAACTATAATTTAAGCCATTTTCTTCTAATTCTTGTAATAATATTTTTTCTTTGCATATCCTTGATTGCAAAATCAATATTCTCTTTCAATTTTTTAGTGCTTTTACCTTTCTTTAACGCAATTCCATACGGTTCTTTAGAATACCTTTTAGGAAGTAATTTAACGTCTTTATCATCATACGCAAAAGTACTAAGAATAGTATCATCAGAAGTTAGTGCATCAATTTTACCTTGTTTTAAAGCCTCATATGCAACACGATAATTTCTAAATCCAATAATAGTAGAAGTCGGAGCAAGTGTTAACATATTTTTTTCAGCAGTAGTCCCAAACACAACCCCAACATTAAGTCCTGCTAAATCAGCAATAGAAGTAATTTTACTGTTAGATCTTACTAAAAGAGCTTGTCCTGCGTAATCATAAGGTATTGAAAATCTTATAATATCTTTTCTTTGCGGAGTAATAGTCATAGTCGCGATAACCATATCAAGTTCTCCTGTTGAGACTTTTAAAATTCTATTAGAAGGAGTAACAGGATAAAACTCTACCGCATTAGGACTTTTTAGGATATATTGAGCAATATATCTGGCTAAATCAGCATCATAACCTTGAACATTCCAATCTTCATCATAAAACCCAAAAGGTTTAGAATCAGTATTAATACCGACTTTTATTGTTCCCCGCTCTATAATTTTGTCATACAAATCTTCTTCAACATATTTTTTAGGCTTAATTATTAATAGATGAAAAATAACTAAACCAATAAAAATAATTATGAATATAATACCGAGTTTTTTCATACGCTCGCTTTAGGCATCCTTCCGCAAGATTTGTCTTCATCACAAAAACCGTTTCTAACACATTTCGGTACTAAATAAGGTTTAAGCCAAGCTTCTTCTTTTATCAATTCATCACACATCATTTTTATAAGTGTTCTGATTTCATACTGAGCTCTAGTGCAAAGTCTTAAATTAGCAAGGTGAATTAATTCTCTCAAATTCAAACTTGCAACAATAGAACTTGCTGCTGCATTAGGAAGTACTGCTCTTGCATCTTCTGCAGGAATTCCCGCATCAGTAAATTCACAATACATTTTTGAAATCTCTTCCATAAAACCGATAAATTTAGCTTTTAATTCTTCATTCTTCTCAATTGTAGGAGGAATAATATAATCAAATTGTCCTTTTTCTTTCACATATCTTTGTGATTTTTGAGAAAAAGACATATGACGATGTCTAACAAGTTGGTGAGTACAAGCTCTTGAAACGTTTGATATAGCAAAAGAAATTTGTATATGTTCTATAACAGAATAATGTCCTGAACCTACAACTCTTTCTATTAGATTAAGCATTTTAGCTTCATCTTCTGCTTTATCATAAATATTGATAGGCGAATCCGCACTATAACAAGTTCTTGCAGCAGTGTATATTGTTCTTAACATGTTATCAGGCTTAGAAATAAGCTTAACAACAGGCTTATTATTCATCTCTTCCATAAATACCCCCTAAATTCTTTATAACATAATATCATAAAGAGGCATGGGGTGTATAGAATTTATAAGAAAATTTACATAGAAGTAGTTGCAAAATTTGCAGCTTCTTCATATGGATTTTCTAAACCTGCATCTTGAGCCATTTTAAAAGCTAATTCAAAAGCTTTGTCAGAGTTTTCTGCGATTTGAGGGTTTTCCAATAATGCTTTCAAATCATGATTAGTATCATCAGCACCTTTAAATAACATAGAACGACCTAAAGCTTCAGCTTTTGGATCAGAAAAATCTTTAATTTGCGGAGTTGTATTTTCTACAACTTCAGGAGTGTTTTCAACAGGTTGTTTTGGTAAACTGTTGAAATTTACTTGATTAACACCAAATTTAGGACCATTTACTTCACTCATATTAGACCTCGCTTTATATATTAATTATTTAAATTATATCATGTTTTATGATTTATCAACCATCTATTTGTTCTAAAACCAAAAAAAATTTTTTTTGCTAGTTGGGGTATAAAATATTTACAAAAATTTAAATTTGTATATTTTGCATTGTTTTATTTAAAATATCTATATGAAAAAAATTATTATTTGCGGATTGGGTGCCGTTGGAACAACTATTGGAGCTAAGATTAATTCTAAGTGTGAATTAAGAATTCTTGCTGATGAAGATCGTATAAATAAATACAAAAATAATCCGCCAAGATTTAATAATATTGAACAAAATTTTAAATATATTACTCCAGATGATAGTTTTGATGCTGATTTAATTATTATTTCTACAAAATTTCAAGCTTTAGCTGAAGCAATTAAACTTATTAAGAATTTTGTAGGTGAAAAAACTATAATTGTCTCTCTTTTGAATGGAATAAGTTCTGAAAGTATTATCAAAAAAAATTATCCGAATGCAAAAGTATTAAAATCATATTTGATTTGTCATAGTGCTATGAGAGAAGGTAATTCGGTTTCTCAAGATGGGATTTTGGAGTTATTTATTGAAGATGATAAAAATTTAGCTGATATTTTAGATGAAATCGGATTAAAATATTCAATCTCTCAAGATATAGACTATTCAATGTGGCTAAAATATACGCTTAATCTTTTTTCTAATCAAGTTTCCGCAATATTAAAACTTAAATTCGGTGAGATGAAAAATAATCCTCTATTTATTGAATTTGCTAAAAAAGTTATAATTGAAACAAAAACTGTGGCAGAAAAAATTGGGATTAATAATTTAGAGAATTTAGAAAAAGATTCTTTGGAATTTCTATCCCGAATGTCAGATGAAGGTAAAACATCTATGTACCAAGATGTTTTAGCAAAACGTGAAACAGAAGTAGAAGCATTCGCAGGAGAAATTGTAAGACTTGGAAAAAAATTAGGAATTGATACTCCATATAATCAAGTTATGTATGATTTAATTAAAATTATAGATTATGAGGTAAAAAAATGAATATAGCTTTTATACCTGTGCGTGGCGGAAGTAAATCTATTCCAATGAAAAATATAAAAGAGATTAATGGAAAGCCTCTTGTATATTGGACTGCAAAAGCAGCTAGTGGTGCTAAATGTATTGATAAAGTTGTTATTGCAACTGATTCAGATGAGATAAAAAAAGTTGTTTCAAGTTTTAATTTAGATAAAATAGAAATTTATGATAGAAATCCTCAAAATGCTTCAGATACGGCAACAACTGAGAGTGTTATGCTTGAATATATTGCTCAATCAGATTTAGATAATAGAGATAATTTCTTTTTAATCCAAGCAACTTCTCCAATGTTAAAATCAGAACACATTGATAATATGTATCAAAAATTTGTAGATTCTAATGCTGATTCTATTTTTTCAGGAGTAATTGAAAAACAGTTTAAATGGAAATTTATAGATAGGGATAAATCTGTAGTCGAACCTGTAAATTATGATTATAAAAATCGTCCAAGAAGACAAGAATTTGAAGGTTTAGTTGCAGAAACAGGAGCTTGTTATATTAATTCAGTTGGAAATATAAAAAAGGATAAATGCCGTCTTTCAGGGAATATAACTTTTTATGAGCTTCCAAGCTATACTGCTTATGAAATAGATGAAGAATCCGATTGGATTATTGTTGAACAGCTTATGAAAAAATAACCTTCTATTCACTATTCACAAGTCACTAATCACTAGTTTACAACTTTAGGAAAATTTTAAGGTGATTGCTCTACTTACTATACATTTTCTTTTTTAGTTTTATAATTTAATTAAGAAGGAGAAAATTATGAAAAAAGAATTAATTTTTTTAGGGCCTCCTGCTTGCGGAAAAGGGACTCAAACAAATCATTTGTCAGAATATTTAAATTTACCGCACGTTGATACAGGTTCACTTTTGAGAGCTGAAATTGCTAAAGAATCTGAAGAGGGTAAAATTGCTAAAGGTTTTATTGATAAAGGTCAACTTGTTCCTGCGGAATTAGTTGGAAAAATTATTGCTAAAAAATTAGCAAGTGATGATTGTAAAAATGGATATGTTCTAGATGGTTATCCAAGAAGTTTAGAACAAGCTAAAATGTTGGATGAAATTAATAAAGATATTGATAAAAATAATGAAGCAGCTTTTAAAGCCATTTATTTTGATATTGATACTCAAATTCTTATTGAAAGAATTATTTATCGTCAATCTTGTCCTAAATGTGGTGAAATTTATAACAAAAAATTTAAACCTTCAAAGGTTGAAAATGTTTGTGATAAATGCGGAGAAACTTTAAAAACAAGAGCTGACGATAACGAAGAAATTGCTAAAGCTCGTTTTGAAACATATTTTAGAGAAACTGCTCCATTAATAGAATTTTATGAACAAAAAGGTGTACTTCATAAAATTGATGCAAACGGATCTATTGATGAAGTTTGGGAGAGACTTTTAAATATTATTAACGGATAAGCTTAGGTATTTATAAACAAAAGACGGGAATTAAATCTCCCGTCTTTTTGTTATCTATTTTTAAGAATTTTTTCATTATTAAAATTTAAATAAGTTTTTCAATTCTTCAGTGGTAGTTTTCAACTGTTCTTTAGAAACATTCCATTGTTCTTTTGAATTATTAATAACTTCATTAACACTTTTCACTGTATTATCTAAATCTGTACCAACAGAAGTTTTTATATCATTAAAAGTTTCTTTCATAGATTTTTGTTCGATAGCGGAAGTATCAACTTCTGTTAACCATTTAAATGACTTGATTGCAGAAGTTTTGCCTAAAGTTCCATTGATTGTAACTTTAAAGTCTTTATAACTTGTACTACCTGTTGATAAAGTAGGAATTGCAGCAATATTTTCTGTTTTAGGGTTTTGTGTCATTGCATTTACTATATTTGAAGTTAAGTTTCCAAATTTTGGAATATAATTTAAAATTTTACTTGCAGAAAGTTCTCCAATAGGTCCTAATTTTGCAACTATTTGTCCATCAAGTCTGCCTAAAACATTTATATTGGAATAACCGTTTAGAAGATTGTATTTTCCACTTATAAAATACGCAAGAGAAGGTCCTGAACTCTTTATTTCTTCTATATTTGCATATCCGTTTAAAAATGATAGTTTTCCGTTTAAATAACTGAATTTTGCAGTATCAGTATACCAAGTTGCACTTGTTATTGTTGCAACTGTTGTTTTTAAAAGAGTGTTACTTATAATATTTGATGCTTGTAAATAATTTTCTAATCTGCCAATTGCTCCAAATGAACCGTTTTTAATATTAAAAAGAATATTTCCTTTCATAGATTTCATCATCTCGTCATAATCAGCAACTTTTAAATTTAAATCAGCATTAAAATCTAAAGTTCCGTCTAATGCTTTTTTTATCCCTGTTGCACCGTATGTTGCTTTTTCAGCATTCATTCCGTTTCCTGTAAATTTAATATCAGTATTTGCATTTGCTAAATTATAAATAATATTTCCACTGATTTTTCCACCAAAAGAATCGCCTTTTAAATTTTTTAAATAGAAATTTTCACCTTTCATTGAGAAATTTGTTACAATATTTTCTGCCTCAATTCCACCTGATGTGAATTTTTCTACCGTCGCATTACCGTTTAATATTTGACCGTTTAAGTTAATATTCATATTGTTCATTGAAACAGGGATTTCAGGAATATTTAATGCAGGAATTTCTATATGACCTTTTAATATCGGATTTATCATTTTTCCTGTTATTGCAATATTGCCTGTAAAATCCATTTTTGATTTATCAAACATCGGTATTATTATAGAAGATTTTTCTCTTGTAAAATAATTAAGATTTAATGTTTGTTTTTTGTTATTAATTTCGCCTTTTAAATTAGATTTTATATCACCTTCTGTTATGAAATCTAAGCTCATTTTTTCTTGTAAATAATCTTTTATTTTTCCTGATAATATTAAATTAATTTTTTCAATACTTACAGGAGTATTAGTTATTTCTATTTCATTTTGGTTAATATTAGCTAAAATATTTGGAACAGAAACTTTTGCAGCAGGATTATTTATTTTTATATTAGAGCTTTTAGCATTACCTATAAAATTAGTTCCTTCTGTTTTTATATTAACTTCTGTTTTAGGTGCTAAAACTTGAGTATTAGAAGGTGTATTTTTTATATTAATATCTTCAACATTAACTTTAATAACAGGATTTATTTTATTCAAAGTTCCTGTTATATCAACAAACATTGATACTAATCCTGAATTAATTTTATTATCTTTCATTAAACTTGCTTGACCAAAAGCGACTAATAAACCTTTTAAATTAAGTTTATCAGCAGTTAAATGTATGTCACATTCAGAAGTTTCTTTTATCGTTCCATATATCTTTAAAGGTTGATTTAATACTGAAAATCCAAGATTTTCTATATTTATATTGTTATTCGCTAATTTAACATCAGCATTAATATTATCCACTCCGATTTTATACAAACCATAATATAATTTTGCAGATGGTATTTTTAAATAACCGTTTGATTTTACGGTTTTCATATTAGATTTGATATTGAAATTTGCGTCTATTTTACCGTTTGCAGTTAGTGTTTGTAAATCTTTTATATCAAAGATTAATGCGATATCTTTTATTATTTTTAATAAATTCGATAATTCCAAATTAGATTTTAAATTTATATCAATATTAGAATTTTTACCAAAGTCTAATTTTCCGTTAATTTTTGAAACTTCATTTTTTTGAGTATAAATTTCAGAATTAATATCAATAGAATTTCCACTAAATTTTAAATCAATATTACTTGGAGGTAAATTTGATATTGATAAATTATTTATTGAAATTTTGCCTTTAGAATTATTTAGTTCTGAAGTTAATTTAGCATCTACATTAGCAGTTACATTGTTATAATATAATCCTTCTAAGATTTTTATTATATTAATAGGAGTAAATTCTTCTTTTTTATTTTCTCCTTCATTTATTTGTGGATTAAAAATTAAATCATTTAATTCAATTTGTGGCATTATTTTGTTTACAATTTCAATATTATATTTAAATTGTTCTTTATCTTTTAATTTGATATTTCCGATAGATTTTATTTTTATTTTTTTATTTAAAATAAAATCACTAATCTTATTTTCTTTACCGCTAATTATGTAATTATTGTTACCATCAGTTAAAGTTATATTATATTCATCTAAAGAAATATTTGGTAAATGATTAGAAAGTTTAAATCCTAGAGGAAGTTTATTAATTGTATTTTGTAATTCTTCAGGATTTTTATTTTCCTCTTTTTGTTCAGGTAAGTATTTTAATAAATCTAATTCTCCATTTTTATTAAATAAAAGATTAGCATTAAGTTTTTTAAGTTGAATAGCATCAAGTTCAATTTTTCTAGCTAGAATTGGAATTAATGAAAGTTTAATTTTGAAATCATCAGCTTGAATAATTTGTTCATTATCAGGAGTTAATAATTCAAAATTTATTATATTTAATCCAACAGTTAATTTAGGAGTAGTAATTAATTTTACTTCACCTATTTTAGAATCTAATCCCAAATTTTTATGAATTTCATTAATAATTTGCGGACTGTATCCGTTAATTATCGGATTTAATAACAATGGAAGAAGTAAAAACATTATGTATAAAAATATAAAAATACTAGCAATAATAATTCCGAATTTTTTAAAATTAAATTTTTTCATATAAATATCTCCTAAATATTTTTCTAATTATAAACGAAATTCTAAAAATCAAAATCACCAAAATGGATTATACAAAATATAAATCCTTAATATAACAAGATTTTAAGAGTTTAATGTATAGTTTTGTAACAAAGTTATATAAAAGTCTAAAGTTTGAGAGAAAAAAACCGTAAACACTAATATCCAAAGAATAAAAAACAAAATTGATTAGGAGTTAGTGTCGTGAAAAAAGTTGTATTAGTGTTATTTGCATTTGTATTTTTAACATTGAACCAAGCATTTGCATATAGAGCATCAAGTTTTTCAAGTGATGCAAAAATCATTGCAGCAATTCAATTGTTAGAAAAATCTGGTGACACTGATGTATTAAGAAATCTTCAAAGATACGGCATGAGAGTTAAATTTAATGATTTAACAATGGTAATGAATGGAAGTAATGCTTTTGCAGTTAGTACTTATAATGATTTTGGAACAAAAGTTATAATGATAAATTCAAAATACAAAAATGCACCTGTTGAACAAATAGCTTGTTTAATAGCACACGAAAGCTATCATACTGGTTACAGTGCAGATTTAGAAGAGGAAACAATGGCTACTGAAAAAGAAGCAGCTTGTTGGAAAAGATTAAAATCAAATACAAAATCTTATCCTGATAACAGATTAACAAGAAGATTAGACAAACTTGCAGGTTTATATACAGCATCAAGTCAAGATAATAACTTAGTTGAACAAAAAATTGCTAACAATGGTTTTTATAGAGCTCAATTAGGTTTAAACTAATTATCATTCTCAATAATTAAGTTCATAAATTCAATATCATCATAATCAATATAAGCAGTTTGCATTAAGTTTCTACCGGTTTTAATAGTAATTTCGTTAACTTGTCCTTTTTTTACTAAACTGGCAGGAAGCTTAATTTTTTGCCCATCACCATTAAGTTGAATTTCAGAAACTTTGTTCCCATTAAAATAAACTTCCGGAGGTGAAGCAAACGCATTTGTAATTTTATTTTGTCCCATAGAACGAGCCATAGCTGTATCTATTCCAATGATTGAACCTATAATAAGATAAATCGGTTTAGAAATATTAATATTTTTAAGAGTAAATCTT
This sequence comes from Candidatus Gastranaerophilales bacterium, assembly GCA_944323985.1. Classification (GTDB taxonomy): domain Bacteria; phylum Cyanobacteriota; class Vampirovibrionia; order Gastranaerophilales; family Gastranaerophilaceae; genus CAG-196. Next base: position 39,308 of record CALUUP010000012.1, read on the forward strand.
TTTGTGTAAAAAGGCCCTATAGCTTGCATTCTGAATTCTCCCGCATTTGCAGACAAATCAGAATAACTGTTATCACCTAAATGATACATATTAGAATCAATTGCAATATCAGAAGCATTAGATTTTTCAATTCCAACAACAATCGGAGCAGATAGTGTTTGATCATTAATTGTCATTGTAAAAGGTTTATAATTTTTTTTCTGCACAGACATAATACTTGTTCCATTAATAGAAGTATCTAATTCAAAAAATCCGTCTTTGTCTGTTCTTGTAGAATAATTTTGTTTAGGAAGAATAATATCAGCTCCACCAACTCCTTCACCGGTATTTTTATCTATAATTCGACTGGAATTCCCTGAACCTTGCTCTGATACTCCTCCTTGAAATGTAGCTGCAAGTGTCGGATTTATTAAAAATAGTATTAAAATTAGTATTGAAATGATATTTTTCATATGCTTATTATTGGACTTTCTTTTAAGAATAAAAATTAGTCTTTTGTATATTATTTAAGGATAATTTTTAAAAAGTAAAAATAATCATTGAAATAAATTTGTTTTTTTGCTTTAATGAAAGCGTTCATTGTTTTTAGAAAATTGACAATTAAATATGCCGATGTGGTGCCCAAGCGGGTAGGTTATAAATAATCTTTGCAGAGTGGTAAACACGTGGTAATATTAAAAAAAGTGAGGGTTTTGGTAAAAATTCTAGCGAAATAAAGATATAGACCAATTCCATCACAAACAAGATTTTAGAAAATTGACAATTAAATATGCCGATGTGATGGAATTGGTAGACGTGCCAGACTCAAAATCTGGTGTAGGCAACTACGTGCCGGTTCGACCCCGGCCATCGGCATTTTTTTAAGAGATATAAATATGCAAGTTAATAAAATAAATTATCCCGTAAATAGTTTTTGTGCTGTGCAGCAAAAAAGTAGTTTGACTAAGAAAAATAAAGTAAGCCCTATGAATGATGGATTGGTTACTGCAGGTTCTTGGTTCGGTTTTGGCGTCGCTTTAGATTTGATATCCAGAAAATGCCAATTCTCCAAATCTCCATTCAAAAATTCTTTAGCTATTAATAGTATTTTAGGAGTTGGTGCTGGTATTTATACAGGAATTAAATCTCTTAATTTTAAAAGTAAAAATTCTTAATTTTATGTTATAATGTTCGTATGGAATTAAGAGAAGAGATAAAAAATTTAATAATTGAAACTTTAGCGTTAGAAGATATAACTTCTGATGATATAAAAAATGAAGAACCTCTATTCGGAGAAGGGTTAGGGTTAGATTCTATTGATGCTTTAGAGCTTGGAATGGCTATTAAAAGAAAATTTAATATAACTTTGAGTTCTGATAAAGAAGAAAATAAGAAATATTTTTATTCTGTTGATACTTTAGCTGAATATATTAAGGAGAAAATTAATGGCTAATAGTATTACTAAAGAACAAATTTTAGATGAATTAACTAATATCCTAGTTGAAGAATTAGAGATTGATGAAAATCTTATAAATTTAGAAGCTAATCTTTTTGAAGATTTAGATTTAGATAGCATTGATACTGTTGATATTGCTGTTAGAATGCAAAAATTTACTGATAAAAAATTGCCTCCTGAAGAATTTAAAAAGATTAGAACTGTAAATGATATTGTGGAAGCTGTTTATGGCTTGCTTGAATAAGCTTTTTAAAGCCGTTTTACCTTTTGTTACCATGTTTTTGGTAATTTTTGCATTTCATTTTACGAATTTGATATTTTTCAAATACTATCCTGTAGTCGTAAATTTAGGACTGTTTATTGTATTTTTTTCATCAACTTTTCAAGAAAGAACTGTTATACAAAAGTTTGCTTTAGCAATGGAGCCTGACGCTAAAGAATGGGTATTAAAATATACGAGAAATCTTACCTATCTTTGGTCTATTTTTATGTTTTTAAACTTTTTAGTTTCTCTTGTAACAGTATTTTTATCAAAAGAGATTTGGATTTTATATAACGGGTTCATTTCTTATATGCTAGTAGGTTTATTTTTTGGTATAGAATACATTATAAGATGTAAACTTAGAAAGATAAATCAAGCTAGTGAATAGTGATTAGTGAATAGTGAATAGATTGGTTTATCGATTAAATAAAAGGAAAAATTTTGGACAATAATTTTTTAAAATATTTTAAAACTAGCGAATATGATGAAAAAATTATCTTCAAAAATGGAGATAAGAACTATTCCGTTAATGAAGTAAAATCTTTACTTGAATCAAATAATATCGAAGATGAAAATTTGAGATTAGCTATAAATTTTCTTAAAAAAGCAATAAATAATGAAGATATAGAATTCTATACAAGCGGTTCAACATCGGATAAAAAGAATTGTATTAAAAAAACTATTCAAAATATGATTATCGAAAGTGATGATTTATTAGAAGAATTCCAGCTTGAAGGGGATTTGGAATTTATTTCAACTACGACATTAGAACATCTTTTTGGAGCAGAATTTCACTTTGTGTTTCCTCTAAATTCAGGGTTTATGATTAATCTTAAAAGAATTAATTATCCTGAGGATTTAAAAATTAAAAATGCTGTTTTAATAACTTCTCCATCATTTCTTGAGACAATGAGGAAATATGATGTTCAAATAGAAGTTAAACCTAGATATATTTTTACAGCAGGAGCGAAGCTTGAAAATGAGACTTATGAATATGCTAAATCTATTTGTTCAGGTGATGTTATTGATATTTACGGAAGCAGCGAAAGCGGTTCAATTGGATATCGTAAAGATTACAAGTCTAAGCGTTTAAAATTATTTAGAGGTATAAAAATTTTAGCTTTAAAAGATGATTGTACAGAAATTTTAACTGAATATTCTAAAGAAAATTATCAGATTATAAAAGATAAAATGAAAATATTTGGAGATGAAATTGAACTTGTAGGAAGAAGCGATAGAGTTTTAAAAGTTCAAGAAAAGCGAATTGATGCAGATATTCTTGAAAATAAGATAAAAGAAAATGAATATATAGATGATTGTTATTGTTTGGAATTTGCGGGGAAAATCGCAACTTTAGCTATTTTAAATAATTTAGGTAAAGAATTTTTATTAAAAAACAGTTCTGTTGAATTGATTAAGAGTTTAAAAAATCATCTTTCAGATGATTTTGAAAAAATACCTCAAAAATGGAAATTCTTTGATGAAATACCTAAGAATATAAGAGGAAAAATCGATAAAGAAAAAATTAGAGAATTGTTTGAGCTAAATCTTTCTTTGCCTTTGATTTTATCAAGAATAAAAGAAGATAATTCTATAACATTTAGGCTTATATTTTTGGGAAATAGCAATTTTTTTAAAGGTCATTTTGAAGATTTACCGATTTTAGCAGGTGTTGTACAGTTATTTTATGTAGATTTTTTCTCAAAACTTGCTTACAATTTAGATTGTCATTGCGGACAAATTAGAAGAGTAAAATTTGCAAATATTATTAAGCCTAATCAAATTATTGATTTAGAACTTACAAAAACAGATACGGGAATAAGTTTTAAATACAAAGATGAAAATAAAACTTATTCAAGTGGAATTTTACCGATTAAAAATGATTTAGTAGGAAATTTATGAAAAAAATAGTTACTAAAACGAAAATTAGAATACCATTTTATGATGTAGATCCAATGCAAGTTGTTTGGCATGGAAATTATGTTAAATATCTGGAAGTCGCAAGGTGTGATTTTTTTAGAAAGCTTAAATACACTTATGATGATATGAAAAATGATGGGATTATGTATCCTATTGCAAAAATGGATATGAAATATATAAAATCCGCTAAATTTGATGAGGATTTAATTGTAGAATGTATATTAAAAGAGCTTGAGCCTGCAATTATTATTAAATACAATATTTATTTGAATAATGAAAAAATATTTAAAGCAAATACTATGCAAATAGGAATAAATTTTAATACAGGGGAGACTTTGTATAATGCTCCTGAAAAATTAGTAAAAGCGATTGAGGAATATAATGATTAGAATTTTTTTAGCTTTATTTATATTTTTTATGCTAAATTTGCAGAGTTTTGCAAATGTGTTTGATTATCCGAAAAAAATTAGTGAATTTGAAAATAATTTGCCAAAACTTGAAAGTATAAATTGCAAATTCAGTCAAGAAAAAATATTTCCTAATTCAAATGTAATACTAAAATCATCAGGAGATTTTGAGTTTAAAGAAAATATTGGTGTAACGTTTTATACAACATATCCTATAAAGAGTACAACTTCATATACAACAAAGGAATATCGTCAAATAAATAATATAATTCTTGCTATTTCTAAAAAGAATTATTCAAAGCTTGAAAAAGAGTTCAAATTCTTTTTCATAAATCAAGGAAACACTTGGACTCTTGGTCTAGTTCCACAAAAAAATTCACCTGCTTATAATTATTTAAAATCAATAGAAATTTCAGGTAGTGATTATATAAAAAAAATGACAATAATCACAAAAGATGGAACCAGAACTAATATCAAATGGGAAAAACATGTTTAAAAAAATTATTTTTTTCTTAACTGCGACTATAATTTTTGTTGTTGGAATATTTAGCCTTAGAGGTATTGATACAGAAATTACAAGAGCGTTTTTGGATTCTAATTCTAATCTAATAAAACTTGCTCAGCTATCATCGAAAAATTTGAATATAATTTTTGAATCGGATAATCTTCAAAGAGTTGAAGAATTAAAAAACGAATATAAACAATATAATCCGATTTTTAGCGATGTTATAAAGATTTATGGAAGTTACCCTGAAAATTTTTTGAGTGAGGATATCAAAAGCCAATTAGAAAAAAAAGATTATAAAGCTATAGAAAATAATGCACTTATAAGACTATATAATCCTTTTGGAATTTTTCTTGCTGATCCAAGTAATGACCCATATATGTTATCGGGAGATTTTTTGAATTCTTTATCAAAAAAATATGAAACAGATATTAAAGAATATCAAGGAAAGTTTTATAGTTCTGCTCAAATTGAAATAAACAACAATAAAGAATTAGAAAATATTTTAAATAAACAAAAACAATTAGATAATGGGAAAATTTACCTTACAGGAACTCCTATTCATTCTTATTTGGCATCTAAAAACTCCAGTTTTGAAATCAATATAATATGTATAATTTCAACTCTTGCTCTTATTTTATTATGCAAATTCTATTTTAAATCCTATAAAATTATTCTCCCGATTTTAACAAGTATAATTTTCGGATTTTTGATGGGACTTTCTGTTTCCAGTATTATTTTTCATAAAATCCACATTTTAACGTTTGTTTTTTCAACCTCATTAATTGGAATAAGCTTAGATTATTCTTTGCATTATTATTTGAATGATAACAATAAACTTTTTATAAAAAGTCTTACTAATTCAATGCTGACAACGGTTTTCGCTTTTCTAATCCTGAATTTTTCAGGGATAGAACTGCTAAAACAAATCGGAATTTTTACGGCTTCAGGTCTTTTAGGGGTGTATTTTTTTGTTGTATTTATTTTATCTAAAAATAATGATTTTAAGATAAACAGTTTACCAAAATTTGATATGGCAAAATTTAAGCCTTTAATTTTATCTGTAATTTTTATGGTAATAGTTTTAGGATTTTTTAATCTTAAATTCAATGATAACTTGAAAAATCTTTATACTCCGCCAAAAGAATTGATAAAATCAGAAAGACTTAATCAACAATTATTCGGACAAAAAAATATTAAATATATCTTAATTAACGGCAAAAATATTAATGAAATCCTTAAAAAAGAAGAAAAATTGAATATCGAAAATTCAATTAGTTTAAGTAATTTTATTTTTTCTACTGACAGACAAAAAGAAAATTTCATACTTGTAAAAGAATTATATAAAAATAATCTAAAATCTTATGGAAAATTCCTCTCTCAAGCACAAATAAAAGCTTTAGAAAACAAGAATTTTGATTATTATGATGTAGAAAATTTTCCATTAAAACAGAAATTCATGCTCGATAATAATACATCATTTATTATTACAAGTGAAAATGTCGATAATGCAATCGATCCTGCGTTAGAGATTTCAAAAGAGTTAAAGAAAGTAAGAATACAATGCTTAAAATTATTCCCTATAGTATTTGTGATTTTGTATTTATTTTTGAGCTTTAACTATGGATTAAAACAAGCTTTTAGAATAATAATTTCACCACTTTTGGGTACATTATTTTCTATTTCGATAATTAGTCTTTTTAATATTCCAATAAATTTATTTAATATTTTAGCTCTATTTTTAATTCTAGGGTTTAGTTTGGATTATTCAATTTTTAGAACCCAAAATTGCGAAAAATCTAAGGATGCTGTATTTATTTCATTTTTATCAACTGCATTTTCATTTTTAATGCTTTCATTTGTAAGATTTAAACTCATAAGCTCACTTGGAATAACTTTGTTTATTGGGATTACAATTTCTTATTTACTAAGTCTTTTTATGATAAAATCAGGGAATGAACAATAGAGCTGAACATAAAAAAAATATCATAAAATCACTAACAGAAGCTCAAAAAATAGCATTCGCACCTTTGAGCTTTCAAGCAATAAATTCTATGCTTGAATTTGGAATTTTAAAAACTATAGATGAAAGTCCTAAAAGTCTTGAAGAGATACAAAGGATTTTAGAGCTTTCGGAATATACTATAAATACGCTTTTAGAAGTCGCTGAAGCGATAGAAATAGTAGAAAAAAAAGAAGATAAATTTTATATTACTCAACTTGGAAAAACATTTTTATATGATGAAATGACGAGGGTTAATTTTAATTTTGTCAAAGATGTATGCTATTTAGGAGCAGGAGAATTAAAATCATCATTTGAAAAAACTTCCCCTGAAGGCATAAAAAAACTATTTCCGGAAGCTAAGACAATATATCCTTATCTATCAAAATTACCTGAAGTAATGAAACAAAGTTGGTATGAATTTGACCATTTTTATTCAGATAATTGTTTTAATATCATTTATAAAATTATTGAAAATAGTGAAAAAATTTTTGATATAGGAGGAAATACAGGCAGGTTTGAAAGAATTTGTCTGAAAAATAATCCTAAAATTGATCTTACTATGATTGATTTAAAAGAAAATATCGAAGTGATAAAAAATGATAAAGAACTTGCAGGATGTAAATTCTATTCTGCCGATATTTTAGATGAAAAATCAGAGCTTCCAAAAATGTCAGGTGCAATTTTAATGAGTCAGTTTTTGGATTGTTTTTCTAAAGAACAGATTGAATTTATATTAAAAAGATTAGTAAAAACAAGTTCAGATGATATAAAAATCTACATTTTAGAGCCTTTGATTGACAGACAAAGATTTGCAGGTGCAAAATACTCTTTAGTTCATACATCTTTATACTTTACAGCAATGGCAAACGGTTGCAGTAAAATGTATTCTTATTCTGATATGGAAAAAATTATTGAAAAATCAGGACTAAAAATAAACTATATTTATGATAATCTTGGAGC
>CALUUP010000013.1 GCA_944323985.1 Candidatus Gastranaerophilales bacterium
TATTATCAGAAAAGAAATGATACTGCTCATGAATATAATCTTGTAAAATCAAGAAAATTAATAGATTTGATTCCTAAATTTCTTGATGATGTTGAGTTTTTTATCAAAAAAATTAAAGAGGACATAAATGCCGATTAAGGGTGTTACATTTGAGGAAGAAAAGGTCATTCTTTCTATACTTGAACCTTATAAAAATAAATATGATTTTTATTACTATGGTTCTCGTGTAAAAGGGAATTTTCGTCCTCTTTCGGATTTGGATATTTTATTAACTTCAAAAAATGATATCATAATAAATGATATTTATACACTCAAAGAAGCTTTTGATGAGAGTATTTTACCTTATGTAGTTAATATTTCTTACAATATAGATAAAAAATTTTATAATCTTATAAAAGAAGAGTTGGTTAAAATATAAATATAGATACTTATATATTAAGTAGGAGTAAATTTTTGCCTCTGTATCTTAATAATAAAAACGCACGGAGAGTTTTTATCTCTCCGTACGTTTTGTTATTTAAACTTAAGCATTTAAGTTAGCTTTTTCTTCTTCAGTAACGCCTTTAATTGTAAGGTTGATTCTTCCTTTGTCATCAATTTTAATAACCTTAACAATAACTTCATCACCAATATTCAAGTGAGGTTCAATTGTTTCTATTCTTTCTTGACAAACTTGAGAAATATGAACCATACCATCTTTACCGCCGCCTAATTCTACAAAAGCTCCGATAGGTATAATTCTTACAACCTTGCCTTTTATTACCATTCCAACTTCAGGTCTGAATGTTAAATCGTTAATCATTTTTCTGGCAATTGCAGCTCCTTCTTGGTCGTTTGAAGTAATAGTTACTACACCATTATCTTGAATATCGATTTCAGCTCCTGAAGCTTCAATAATAGCTCTAATTTGTTTTCCACCAGGTCCAATAACAGTTCCTATATCTTCTGTTGGAATAGTCATAGTGCTTATACTTGGTGCATAAGGAGATAATGTTTTAGCAGGTTCTGTTATAACTTTTCTCATTTCGCCTAAGATATGAAGTCTTCCTTCTTTAGCTTGAGCTAATGCTCTTCTCAAAGTATCATTAGCAATACCTTTTGCCTTCATATCCATTTGTAATGCTGTTATACCATCATCATTACCTGTAACTTTAAAGTCCATATCTCCTAAGAAGTCTTCAATACCTTGGATATCTGTAAGTACAACAGGTTCTTTACCTTCTTCAGTAATCATACCCATTGCTACACCACCAATCATACATTTTACAGGAACACCTGCGTTCATTAATGCCATTGATGAACCGCAAGTAGAACCCATTGATGTTGAACCGTTAGATTCCAATACATCAGAAGTTACACGAATTGTATAACCGAATTCTTCTTGAGAAGGAAGAGCAGGAACATTTGCTCTTTCTGCTAAATTTCCGTGTCCAACTTCTCTTCTTCCAGGACCTCTTAAAGGTTTTACTTCTCCTACTGAAAATCCTGGGAATATATACTTATGCATGTATGTTTTTTCTGTTTCTGGATCTACACCATCTAGTTCTTGTTTCATGCCAGGTCCTGCAAGAGTTGCAACTGAAAGGATTTGAGTTTGACCTCTTGTAAACACAGCAGAACCGTGAGCTCTAGGAATAACACCAACTTCACACCAAATTGGTCTTACTTCGTTTGGTTTTCTTCCGTCAGCTCTTACTCCTTCATCTAAAATCATTGTACGCATAACTTTCTTTTCTGCAGCTTTAAATTCTTCTGCAACAAAGTCTATACCGGTTTCTTCTATGATTTGATGAATATAATGGTCTTCAGGAAGAGCTTCTACTTTTTCTTTTACAAGCTTTTTAGCTTCTTCTAATTTATTTTGTCTGTAAGTTCTATCGAAGTTATGATATGCATCAAAAATCATATCATAAGCAGTTTCGTGAATAAGATTTTTTAACTCTGTTGTGTCATATGGATTAACAAACTCTTCTTTAACAACACCACAAGCTTTAGCAAATTCTACTTGAGCTTCACATTGTTTTCTGATTTCAACTTGAGCAAATTCTACAGCTTCCATAATATCGTCTTCTGTAACGAATTTACAACCAGCTTCAACCATAATAACACTATCATGTGTACCTGCTACAACGATATCTAAATCTGATTTGTCAGCTTCTTGGTGAGTTGGGTTTGCGATAAGTTTTCCATCTAATTTTGAAACTCTAACAGCACCAATAGGACCTTCAAAAGGTGCTCCAGATAACATTAAAGCACAAGAAGCTCCTAACATTGCTAATGTGTCAGGTTGATTTTGTTGATCATAGCTGAATAGTTGAGCTACGATTTGAATATCGTTTCTATATCCTTTTGGGAATAATGGTCTGATTGGTCTATCTATCAAACGAGAAACAAGGATTGCTTTATCACTTGCTTTTCCTTCTGAACGATTGTATCCGCCAGGAATACGTCCAATTGCAGACATTCTTTCTTCATAATCAATTAGTAATGGGAAAAAGTCGATTCCCACTCTTGGTTCTTTACTTACCACACAGTGTACAAATAACATTGTATCTCCACAACGTACTGTAACACTACCATTAGTTGATTGAGCGTATTTTCCTGTTTCTATAGTAACAGTTTTTCCGCCAATTTCCAGTTGAAAACTTTTTGTTTCCGGTACCATTTTTCCTTCTTTCTCCGACTACTCGAAAGCCGGATGCTTCCATTCTACTATATTTTATTTCTTCTAAATTATAATATAAATATAGGAAACAAGTAAAGAAGCTATTTTTTATCTATGTTCTGTTGGTATCGCTTTTACATCAAGTTTTGAAAGTGTTCTGGTTGCTTTTATAAATTTAAACGTTCCTGGTGGTGTTGTTACAGCTAATGATGTTAAAAAGCCTGCTGACAAACCTGTTATTATTCCTGCGACTGTTGATATTATTTTTTTTATTGTAGATGTTGATTTTCTTGTTAAATATAATGGCAATGCAACACCTGCAATTCCTCCAACTGTTGTTATTGCTCTTGATATATTTCGTCTTCTCTTTATATCTTTTTCTGATGAATTATTAATACTAAATTCTTGTATTTTTGGTGCAGTTTCCATTATGTCTTTGTATGCTGTTTCAAATTTATCACTATCTTCACTTGGTAATGTGATTTTCCCAGCTTCTACTCCTTGTGAATCTATTATTCTATATACTGTTCTACCATTTTGCATTTGACCAATCTTTTGAATATTACCATATGAATTAGAACTATAATTTACATTACTTACCATATAACACCTACACACTTTTACACATTATTTATATAACGTAAAAAATAACATTTTTTTGCTATTTTGTAAAGTAATGTAAATTAAATGAGTTTGCGGAAAAATTGACATTTTTCTCGCATCCTTAAATTTTTAATCAGCATAACAAGCTAAAAATAAATTGTTTCTAAGTTTATTAATTGCTCTCATTTCAGTTTGTCTTATACATTCTTTTGTTACGCCAAATAATTTTCCAATATCTTCAAGAGTAGTTTTTGCAAAATTTTCTAGTCCAAAACGCATTTTAATAACGGTTTGTTCTCTTTCTTTTAGAGTAGATACAACATTTGCAATTTCTCTTTTTAATTCTTCATATTCAATATTATCTTCTACATTAGTATTTGTATCTTCTAAAACATCTGCAACTTTTAATTCGCTGCCATTATTTGCATCAAAATTTCCTTCAATAGAAATAGTTGTGTTATAAGCAGATAAATATGTTTCAATTTTTTCAGGTTCAATATCCATTTTTTCTGCAACGTCTTTATTGCTTACTTGACAGTTATAAGCTCTTTCCATTTCAGCTTTTACCTTTGAAAATTTTGATAAAGTTTCTTGTATATAAACAGGTATTTTCATACAGTATGATTGTTCTGAAATAGCTTTAAACATCGCTTGTTTTATCCACCAAGTTGCATATGTAGAAAATCTATAACCTAGTTCAGGATTAAATTTTTCAACTGCTACCATTAAACCTAAATTTCCTTCTTGAATTAAATCTACAACAGGAATTTTAGATACGTGAATAGCTTTTCTTGCAATTGTATAAACTAATTTTAAATTTGCTTGTACTAATTTCTTTTTTGCTTCCTTATCGCCAGCTTTAATTTTTAGTGTGATTTCTTTTTCTTCTTCAGCACTAAGTGATGGATAGCTATTTGCTTTTTTTAAATATGCTCCTAGTTCTTCTGAACTTGAAGTAATTGCAAGATATCCGCTTTTTGCTGGATTTGTAGATGATACTTTTTTCATTTCAATCATTCTGTCTTTCATACTGTTAAACTCCTATATTAAATTTTGCAATAAAAACTCACCTCAAATAAAAGTCTTTATTTGACTTACACTTCATTTACGGGATAAATTTTTGAGATAAACCTTGTATTTTTAAAAAACGAAATAACACATTTCTTATATACTCAATATATATCATTAGTATATAAACTTCAACCCTTTTGTAAAGAAATATTACAAAATAGTGTCTATTTTTAAGATATTGTTACATTTCTTAATTATTTTGTAAAAATAGTTTTAAGTCTGTAATCCTTGTATCTACTGTTATTATTGTATCTTTCATTACAGCTTCTAGTCTTTTTGCTCCTTTAAAGCAATTATGGAAGAATAGAATTGTGTATGTTGATTTCATAAGGTCATTTTTAAGATCTACTATTTTTTGATAGATAATAGGGTCAATGATTTCTTTATTTTCACAAAGGAGAGTAAAGATATCTCCGAACCACCATTGAACTTCTTCTACATTATTAGATTTTAGCCCTTTTAAAGCTTTTTTTAGGTATGTAGAAATTCTTGGATAAATTTCTAATAGGTTTTGTTTTTTATTTGGAAGTGTAGTTTTGAAATAGTCCATTGTTTTTTTATACCCAATATCAATGAGTCTTCGTCTTTCTTCTTTATTCAAATTAAAATCTGCAAAAAATACATCACCGGTGTTAATATTTATATAATCATATCTGTCGTTTTGTCCATAAAGTTCTGTAACAAAATCAGTCGCAACGTCAGTAACACAACTGTAAATGGTGTTTATAAAAGAAATCGGATTTCTGTTATCTTCGCTATAAGCACCTTCTAGTCTAAATTCAAGGATTCTGCTTTCAGAATTTTTTAAAGAATTTGACAATCTCCACATAGGAGATGCTTTTTGTAAATCTCCATCTACTAAATAGGAGTCATTGTATTTATAAGGTGCCATAAAACCTGGCATTGTTGAAGATATTTTTATAGCTTGAGCTATTTCAAAATCCGGAGTTGTTTCTATTGAAAACTCTTGGTTTTTAAAATTTTTTATATCGGTTGTTATGATTACAAGTTTTTTTTCTAAATCTTTGAAAGTAGCTTTTCTTCCTTTTAAATTTGGTATTTTTTTGGATATGAGTTCGTTAAGCCAATCTTGAAAAATTTCACCTTTACTTAGGGCAAAATCTTTTCCGATACCTAAATGAATGTCTCTAAAGAGCTCAAAATTAACTTTCATAAATAGATTTTCTAATTCATATGATTTGTATCCACAAGCTAGAAGTGTCGCAAAAATTGATCCGACTGAAGATCCTCCGATTATATCATATTCTATATTGAGCTCTTCTAGTGCTCTAATAGTTCCTATATAAGCCATTCCTCGAATAGCTCCGCCTCCTAGTAAACAAGTGTATTTTAGTGGATTTGTCATTTGAAGCTCCTATGATTAAATATCGTTTTTTTATAATAATCTAAATCTTTATTTGGTTCTATATAACTATCTTTTACTTTTTCTTTTTTTATAAAAATACCACATTTTACTCCTGTATATATTTCTTGCCATTCTTTGCTTGTTTTTAAAAATTTATACACAGGAATTGTTTTATTAATCATTAATATTTCAGTTGGATAATTTTTTAACACATTATCCCAATTTTCTTCTACTAATTCAAAATATTTTAAGTTTAAAAATTCTTCATTGTTATAAACTTCTTCATAACGCCCATCCATATATACTAAATTATTTGGATATAATTTATATGAGGTATAGCTTCCAAAACCAAATGAAGTTAATAAGTTACCATTTAGGTTATTAATTTTTATGAATTCAACTTCTGTAAGTGGATATTTGTCACTACTAACTCTAGGGTATGTTGGAGAAAATAGTGGGATTGTGATTGATAAAATTAATATTACTAAATATAAGCTTTTTTCAAGCTTTTTCAAGATTGGTTTAAGTTTAGTAAATAATGAAAAAATTTCATTATAACAAAGTGCACTAACTGAAATTAATGAAATTGATAACAATTTTACATGTATAAAACCTAATATAAGAGTTGTTATAAGTACGATTGTTTTAGTAATATTTATTTTTTTATTTAAAAAATTTAAAATAGTCCCTAATATTACAAAAATACTTATAGGTAAGTAATAGTTCATATGGAATTTTGCCCAAACCGGCCACCATTCAGTTATGTATTTTCTTTGCATTGTAGTAGCTGAAAATAAGAAGTTTAGATATTTGTAACCATATGGGTTTATGATAAGTAAAGGCGTTGATATTAGAAGTACAAGAAAATATTTTTTCCAAACTTTTTTTTCTAAAATTGTTCCTACAAGGTACATGAAGACTAAACCTAAGCCTGACACAACTCCTCCATGTAAATTGTTCCATATTATAGTTAAAAATGGGATGAGCCATATAAGATTAGATTTTTGATTAATTTTAGTTTTTTCTAAAATATACAGAAATAAACTAAAGAAGAAGAAACTGAACATTTGACATCTTATAAGTTCAGTGTTTAATTTGTAAAATAAAATTAAAAAGATTGTCGTAAAAATTAAAGAATTTGGGAATGAGTGTCTTTGAAGTTTTTGAGTTTTAAGTACAAAAAATGTTGTAAAAAACATTAATATAGCTTGTAAAAAAATAATTCCAAAAGGCCCGAAATATTTTAATACAAAATAAAAAACAACTCCTGAACCCCATTCGTGATCATACCAATTGTGAGTTGGAGTATAAGATAAAAAATCTTTAAAAGGAAGTATGTTGTATTCTAAAAATTTTTCACCGACAATTAGTCTTGCAAATAAGTCGTAATCATAGTTTATTGATAAACAGGATAGAAATATACATAGTAAAGATATTACTAATAAAAAAAATGAGTATTTTTTATTAATCTTTAAAACTTTACACATAGTCTCCTCTTATAAAAAATATATTACTATAAAATCTTAAATTGTGATAGAATTAATTTAAGATTAAAGGGGGAAGTTTATGGGATTAACTTTAGTAGAAAAAATTATTTCAGAACACGCAGGAAAACAAGTCCATGCCGGAGAATTAGTTATTGCAAAGGTTGATGTTACGGCTGTTCAAGATGGTACAGGACCTTTAACAGTTCAAGAATTCAAAAAAATTGGTAAAGATAAGTTATACAATCCCGAAAGAACTATATTATTCATAGACCATGCTTCTCCAAGTCCGAGAAAAGAATTATCAAATACTCATATGGTATTAAGAGATTTTCATAAAGAGTACGGAGCTGTTTTATCTGATGTAGGGGCTGGGGTTTGTCATCAAAGATTAATTGAGACATTTGTAAATCCTGGTGAAATTTTAGTAGGTGCTGATTCTCATACTTGCACCTCTGGAGCTTTAGGAACTTTTGCTACTGGCATGGGCTCTACTGATGTTGCAATAGCTATGGCTTTAGGGAAAACTTGGCTAAAAGTTCCTGCTACTTTCAAAATTGTTGTTAATGGAAAATTTAGAGAAGGTATTTGCTCTAAAGACTTAATGTTACATTTAATAGGAATGATTGGAGCAGACGGTGCTACATACAAAGCTTTAGAATTTACCGGTGAAACTATAGAAAATATGTCTATGTCTGAAAGATTTACATTAGCTAATATGGCAGTTGAAGCTGGTGCTAAATGTGGGTTATTTATTGCGGATGATAAAACTAAAGAATTTTTAAAAGAACGTGGAAGAGAAGATAAATTTAGACAAATTCTTCCTGATAGTGATGCTGTTTATGAAAGAATTATTGAAATAAGAGCTGAAGATATTAAGCATACAGTTTCTTGTCCTCATACTGTTGATAATACTAAAACTGTTGAAGAGTTGAAAGATGTTAAAGTAAATCAAGTTTTTGTTGGAACTTGTACTAATGGAAGAATTGAAGATTTAAGAGTTGTTGCTAAAATTTTAAAAGGTAAATCAGTTAATCCGGATGTTAGAATGTTAATTTCTCCAGCATCTAAAGATGTATTTAAACAAGCTTTAAAAGAGGGATTGATTGATATTTTTGTAGAAGCAAATGCTGCGATATTAGCTCCCGGTTGTGGCCCTTGTGTTGGTGTTCATGCCGGAATTTTAGGTGATGGAGAAGTTTGCCTTGCAACACAAAATAGAAATTTTCAGGGTAGAATGGGAAATACTAAAGGGTTTATTTATTTAGCTTCTCCTTATGTAGCTGCTTACACTGCTCTAAATGGTTATATTTCTGCAAAGTAGGAGGTATTTTTAATGAATTTATTATTATTAAAACAATTATCAATATTAAGTGCTTTCGCAGGTGCGATTTTAGGGTTTATTACAGTGATTCCTTATCTAAGTTTTATCAGCTTTATGATTCTAATTTTGTGTTTATCAGCTTTTGTTTTAGCTTATTTAAAACAAAACGATTTAATAGGTATCATAAGCGTAAGAGAAGGTTGTATTTTTGGAGCAGTAATTGGATTTGTTTCTTTTATTGCATTTTCAGTTGTTTATACTCCTATAAGTATGCTTTTAGGGTGGTTAATCCCTGCTTATACTCAAGGATTTTTAAGATTTTTCCTTACTAGTTTTGGTTCTTTTGTTGTAATGATTTTATTAATTATTCTTATGGCTGGAATTAGTGCTTTATTTAATGGTTTTGCAGGACTTGTTACTGCTTATGTTTATGAACTTGTTACAGGTATAAAAAAAGAAAATAATCAAAATTCAAGTGTAGATTTTGAAATAAAATAAGAAAGGTTTAAGATGGAATTTAAGTCTAAAATTAAAACGATAGAATGGGTTGATACATATTCTAAAATGGTTGATCAAACTGTTATTCCGTATGAATATAAATTTGTTAACATTACATCTGGTGATGAAATGTTTAATGCAATACGAGATATGATAGTTAGAGGTGCTCCTGCGATTGGTATTGCTGGGGCACATGGTGTTATTTTATACGCTCAAGAACTTGCAAAACAAAACTTATCAAGAGAAGATTTTGTTTCAAAATTGGTAGAAAAAGCTGAATATATGAAAACTTCTCGCCCAACGGCTGTAAATTTAATGTGGGCTTGTCAAAAACAAATTGAAGTGATTAAAAGTTCAAATTCTGATATTAATGGAATTATTGAAGAACTTAAATTTAATGGTATAAAGTTAGAAAATGAAGATATACAGATTAATAAAAAAATTGGTGATTTCGGAGCAGAAGTGGTTCCTAAAGGGGCAACAATTCTTACTCATTGTAATGCTGGAGCTCTTGCTACAGTTGGTTATGGTACAGCTTTAGGAGTTGTTCGTTCAGCCTTTGCTAAGGATAATACTATACAAGTTTTTGCAGATGAAACAAGACCTAGACAACAAGGTGCAAGAATTACTACTTTTGAGCTTGCGATGGATGGAATTCCTGTTACATTAATTACTGATGGTATGTGTTCATATTTTATGAAAAAAGGTATGATTGATATGGTAGTTGTTGGTGCGGATAGAATTGCCGCAAATGGTGATACTGCAAATAAAATTGGAACTTATACTGTAGCTATAGCTGCTAAATATCATAATATTCCATTCTATGTAGCGGCACCTCTTTCTACTATAGATATATCAATTAAATCTGGTGATGAAATTCCTATAGAAGAACGTTCTAGAGAAGAAGTTACTTACATTAATGGAAAACCTATATGTGCTTTAGATGGAGTAAATGTTATAAATCCAGGATTTGATGTAACTCCTAATGAATTGATTTCTGGAATTATTACTGAAAAAGGTATTCTTAGACCAAATTATATAGAATCAATTAAAAGCTTGTTTTAATTGATTTGTTTTGAAGCTTTAAAAATCCCTGAATTTCTATTTGGGGATTTTTTAATATAAACAATATTTTATAGCTTCAATCATTGATTCAGGATTTGCTATATTTTTTCCTGCGATATCAAAAGCTGTTCCATGGCTAGGAGATGTTCTAATTATATCTAAGCCTATTGTCATATTAACAGTTTTCTCTGATGCAATTGATTTTATTGGAATTAAACCTTGATCATGATAACAAGCTATGTAACAATCATAAGGTTGTTTTTCACCTCTTATATAATTCTGAATAGCCTTTATAAATAAAGTATCTGCAGGCAATGGGTTGGTAATATTTATACCTCTATTTCTAACTGCTTCTATTGCGGGAATAAATATTTTTTCTTCTTCATCTCCAATTAAACTGTTTTCTCCTGCGTGTGGATTTAAAGAACATAGTGCAAAAGATGGTTTTTTGATGAATAATTTATTTTGAAAATAATTCCTCAAACGTTCAGTTTTTTCTATAATTTTAGATTTTGTTATGTTTTTAGAAACATCTTTTAATGCACAATGTCGTGTTAATAATAAAACTCTAAAATCTTTTGATACAAACAACATTTCAGCTTTTTGTCCGTTTTGAGCAAGGAAATATTCTAAAACTTCTGTTTGACCATTAAATTTATGACCAGCTAAATTCATTGCCTCTTTCGAAGTTGGAGCTGTAACAATGAATTTCGGTTTAATTTCACAAGCTTTTTCCAAAAGTTTGAATGAAAAATCTCCCGCGTCAGGTGAAATTTCTCCTGGAATTATTTGTTTATTATAATTAATTTCAATTACTTCATAATTGTTATTTAATTTCCCGTATGTATTAAGGACTTTTTTATTGGATATAATAACAATATCTTTTGAGGGAAGATTTAACAAGTTTAAGGCTTTAATTGTAATTTCTGCCCCTATTCCGTTTGGATCTCCAGTTGTAATTGCAATTTTATTAGAATACTTATTGTTCATGATTTTTTAAATAATTTAAAATTTCTATTAAAGTTTTTGTATTACCTAAATTTCCGGATTTAGTAATTATCCATCTTTTATTATTGTCATAACAAAGTGATATAGCAGGAGCTACCTCATCTGTTAATTTTAATTCATTAGAATTAATCGCTTTACAACATTTATAGGAAGTTTCGCCTCCTAGTGTTATTAATATAACATTTATTTGTTCTAAAACTTTTTTCGTTAATTCAGATAAATAATCTGTAATCATAAAAGAAAGTTTTTCTTTTGTAAGTTCTGCATTAAGTGAGTCATCTGAAAAACCGTCAAAATTTGTTATTAAATGAGATGTATGAACTACTACTGTAACACCGCTTTTCAAATTAGTAATAATTCTTTCTGTTAAATCTTCATTAACTCCTGAAAGAATATCTTTTGTATCAAGTGGGATTATATTTACATTATCAAAGTCATCAGATTGTTCTAATTTATCAATTTGTTCCGCAGAAATTTTTGTTGCAGAACCTGATACTATAAATTTAGGTAGTTTTTCTAGCTTTATTGAATTGTTTTCTTTTTCAATGCCAGCTAACCAATATTTAGAAAGAGCATTTGCAGCAGCAGCAGTACCGGTTGGTAAAAGCTTTTTATCACTTTTATTTATTGCTAAAGCAATTTGTTCAATATCTGTTATAGAAGCTGAATCAACGATAATAAGTTTTTTGCCGTTATTAATTAATTCATTCATTCTAATTAATATTGGTCCAGCTCCATTCATAACTGTCTTTAAATCAATTGTTCCAATTAATTCTTTTTGTTTATCTTCTAATTGAGAAGCTAATAATGTTGGAATATGTGATTCTAAAATCGGAGAGTGAGGATCCATAGCAATTTCGGTTCTACCAATAGGTATTCCTTTTAATAAGTGATATCCTCCAACTGTAATACGTCCTTCTTGAGGGAATGCTGGAATTATGATAGCTGCATCATAATCTAATAATTCCAACATTGTAAGAGTTTCTATTGCAATATGCCCTCTTAATGTTGAATCAATTTTTTTATAGTAATGATCAAAAGAAAAATTTTCCGTAAAAAATTTAACAGAATTTTCAACTTTAGAAATTGCATCCCATTTTTCTTCAACATTTCTTGATTCTGTCGATATAGCGCAAACTTCTGTTTCGTCTTTGTTAAGTATAGGACTATTATAATCGAGTACTATTTTAGTATTAGCACCTTTTAAATGGAATTGAAGAGCAGTGTCATTTGCTCCGGTTAAATCATCTGCAACTATTCCTACAATATCAGATAATATCATTATTCAGCGTCTCTTTTTGAACCTAATAATCTTACATTATTTGCTACAATTAAGAATCTTTCTCTTTCTTCTCCGGTCTGATCAGTCCATTTGCTTATAGAAATTCTACCATCAACAACAACTTGACGACCTTTTTTTATATATTCTCCGGCAAATTCTGCTTGTTTATCCCAAACTTCGATATTATACCAATCTGTTACTTCTTCTTTAGTTTTTGAATCCCATCTATTTACGGCTAAAGAAAAATTTGTTTTTACTTTTCCTGATTCAAAATATTTTATTTCAGCATCTTGTCCTGCTCGTCCTATTATTGTTGCTGTATTCATTAAATTTCTCCTATAATTTACTTGATTTAATTATAGCATATAAACTTATTAGTTTAATTTCTATTAATAAATGTAAATATTTTTATATACTTTAACAAAAATAATTGTTATTAGTTTTATGATAAGTGTTATAGCATTGAGTGTGGGAGAATAAGTGTGATAACAAAAATAAGTCAATCAAATAGTATAGCATATATAAATGAAAATTTAATAAAGAATAATAAAGTGGATAAGCAACAAAAAGTTACTAATCCAGTAAATTCTTCTGTTAGTCTTATAGGTGTTCCTAGAAGTTATGTTTCTTTTAGAGGGAAGTCTACTTCTGATTTAAGTTTAAAAGATGATGCAAAAAAATTAATGTCTGTTGCAGAGAATATTGCAAAAAATATGGGACATACAGAAATTACGCCTTATCACGTTATACAGGCTGCAATAAATGAATCGGAGGAAAATCTCGCTGTTTTATCTTCACAAATTTTAGATACTGGTGTTATAGAATCAGTTTCTACGTTGAATAAATTAGCTAATCATTATGCAAAAGAAAATATGATTTCTTCTGCAGAAAATAGAGAATATTTTATTTCTTCTTTGGAGGATTTAAATGAACAAAATACTCAGCTATTGAGTTCAATACCAAAATCTGATAAAGAAATTGATCAAAAGAAAGCTTTAGAATTTTCAGAGGATTATTTTCAATATATTGATAAAAATAAAAAAGATTTGCCAGTGATTGATTCCTATAATCTTATTGGTATTACGATAAATTATTTAACATCAAATTCTGTAATGTATACAAGTGACTTTTTGAAGGATTTTTTAACTTTAACTTATTATAAGAAAGATTCTGATATGGCTAATAATTATATGAAAGAATATAATCAAAGAGCTGTAGATGTTTGGAATAAGTTGGCTTTAGGTTCGAATTTATTTGTTACATATTCAAATGAAAAAGAAGCTGAACGTTTAGCTTCAAGTATAGTTAATACAATAAATGCTGATAAGTATGGTGATGTTAATAGTGAAAATACTGTTATATATAACTTTTCAGATAGTATAAATGCAGAGGATCTAGCTTCGCAGATATTGTCGATTAATTCGACTGTGCCTGACAAGCAAAAGTTGTTTATGGTAAATTTGAATTCTTTACTTTTAAATTCAATTAAATCTGATAATGATCCTATTTATGGGACAGAAGTTTTAGCTTTGCCTGCTTTGTTATCAAATAAATCTCGTTTAATATTGTTTCAACATGAAAATGATAATTACGAAGCTATGAATAATCCAGTAATTAAGAAGAGTTTCAGTAATTTTATAACTTATTCAATACCTCCTGTTAGAACTTATGAGGCAATGAACATAATAAATAATAATAAAATATTGTTAAAAAATATTAAAACGCCTTTTTCGAAAGAAGCAAGAGAAAGAGCAATATATTATTCAGATAAATTAGATGGTGTTTTGCCAGATAAAGCTGTAGATTTAATGCGAAGAATTGCATCGTATTATGGTGATAAAAAGAAAAAAATATCATTAAAAGATGTTGATGAATTTGCAAAAGTAGGCTATGAATTATTTAATGATGACGATTCAGTACAAAAAATAATTTATAATACAGGGAAGAATTTTTCAAATTTATATGGTAAAGAGACTATAAAAAAAGATTTAGACGCAATAGCTTACCAAATAAGAAATGGAAAAATTGGGACAAAGGGAATTATTATTACTTCTAAAGATGAAGAAGCCGGTTCTGGTAGAAAATATGCTATTGAAGCTTTAGCCGGAGAAGTTAAAATTCCTTTTGTAGAAATTAATACAACTGATTTTGCAAGAGGTGAACTGGAAGAAGATTCGAAGCAGATAACACAACCAAAGCAGGCTATGAGTAAAGTGTTTGCGAATGCCAAGAAAGCTGCAGTTCAAAATAGTTATAAATCTGCAATAATTTATATTAATAATTTTGAAGAATTTGCTTTTTCGAGTCCTTACTTACCTGGTTATAAACAAGCAATGTTACAGTTAGAAAAAGAAATGGAAAAAGCGGAACAAGAAAATTTGAATATCATAGTAGTAGGCTCTACAAATGAATATTATGCGGATGCGATTCCAGCATTTGTGAGAAATTTTAATCAACATTTAAGTGTTGATTCTCCTGCTTTTGATAAAAAATCAAGAAGGGATATTATAGAAAATCGTATTAGGGAAAAGAATATTCCTTTGTCTTATAGAACAAAAGTTGAAAAAGAGAATTTGCTTGATAAAATTGCTAAATTGTCAGAATATATGTCATTTGTGCAAATAAAAACAATGATAGATAAGACAGAACAAATTATGATAGAACGTAATAAAAAACGTGCTTCTATTGGTGATTTTATAGAATCATATTTACAGTTAGTGACAGGAAGAACATCTCATCCTGAGATGCCGGATTATAATAAAAAGGCAACTACATCTCATGAATGTGGTCATGCTACAAATTTAGAAGTAATGACGGATTTATTAAAAAGAAAAGGTAAGCCTTGGCATTTATCAAGAGATGTAAACTTTATAACATTGGATCCAAGAGGTGATTTTTTAGGAGCTGTTTTCCAAAGAAGAACTGAAAATGCCGATTATCCGTTTGAAGCTTTATTTACTGATTTGGTATGTTCATATGGTGGGCATTCTTGTGAAAAAATGTTTTTTGATATGGATGGTTCCAGTGGAATTTCACAAGATCTGGCGCAAGCTACTGCGGCAGCAAAAAGGGGTATTGAGTATTTTGGTTTAGGTTTTAATACCGGCAAAATTTCTAATGCTGCTAAAATTGCTTCTGCTAAATACAACGAATCTGTATTTAAGGATATGGAAGTTATTTTAACTAATGCTCAAATCGTTTCTGATTTAATAACAGAATGTTATAAAGAGTTTAATGAATGGTTTACGCAAAAGTATTCTAAATTGATAGGTACAGATGATTGTATGGTAGATGGAGATACTTTTAGAAAATCTTTATTCTCTTGGAAAAAAGCTTTACCTGATAGCAAAAAGCAAGAATTAGAGATTATGGATGATATGATTTTAGATGTTATAAAGGCATCTAAAAATGGTAAAATTTATTCTCAAGTAAAGAAAATTGTATAGTAAACGTTTTTATTAATAACAAAAGGACTTTTCTTTAAGAAAAGTCCTTTTGTTTTATTTAAAATCTTATGATTTTATTTTTTAGTTTGCTCTTTTACAGGTTCTGTTTTAATTTTCAAGTTGTTTTTTGGATTAAAATTTTCATTTAAATATTCAATTTTAGCAGATTTCATTAATCCATCTGTTAAATTTTTTAGAACTTCTATTTGTTTTTGAGTCTCTAAATAAAATTTGATTTCATCTTTGACTTTCACAAATGGTGTTGTGCCAGCCTCCATTCTATCTGTTACTTTTATAATATGGAAACCATAAGGAGATTTGACTAGTGTTTCGCTTATTGTATTAGGTTTCATTGAAAAAGCTGCATTTGCAAATTCTGGAACCATTGCTTCTTTTGGGAAGAATCCTAGCTCTCCACCTCTTTCTCCGCTGGCTTTATCATCTGATTTTTTTTGAGCTATTTTTTCAAAATTATCTGGATTTTGCTTTACTTCTGCTAAAATAGACTCGGCTTTAGCTTTTTGTTCTGCGATTTTTTCATCTACTTTTGTATTTAAATCGGTTGGATTTAAGTTTGGATTTTTTTCTTTTATTTGTTGTATTAATTCTATTGTGTTTGCAGATATTAATATGTGTGATGCTCTTACTTGCTCTCCGTGTGTAAATTCGTTTTTATGTGTATTATAGTATTTTTCTGCATCCTTGTCTGTTATATTTATTTTTTCAATTGAATTAACTAATTTTTTAATTCTGATTTGAGTTTTTAAATCTTCTGTAAATTGCTGGTTAGTAATTTCTCTCTGTTTTAGTATTTTATTTAGTTCTTCTTTTGAACCTACTTTGTCTATTATTGACTTTAATTCTGCTTGTACGTCGTCTTGGCTGACTGTTATTTTTCTTTTAGCAATTTCTTCATCTAGGAGGGTTTTTACGATTAATTCGTTTGTAACCTTGTCTTTAAAAATATTGTATATAGGGTTTTTTTCGTCTTTTAGGAAATTTTTAGAGCCTCCGAATGATTTTAAGAATGATTTGTCAACACTTTTATCAAATGCTTTATCGAAATCTTGTTGCGTAATAATCGTATCATTAACTTTTACTATTCCTTCTGATTTATTGATAAGATTACATCCCGATAATAAAACACTTGATAGTGCCAAACATACTAATATTTTTTTCATATAAAACTCCTCAATTTATAATGATTTCTTATTAATCATAAATCAAATAAATATGTTTGTTAATCCTTTCGTTACTATTCTTAATATTATTAAATTTTTAAGAATTGTAAATAAATGTAAAGATTTTGAAAAGGGCTGAAATTTATTGATTTATATATATTTTATATATATGAGGTATTTAAGATGGTAAATGTAAGTAATGCAATTACAACTGAATATTCTTACCAACAAGTAGACTCTTCTGTGTCTAAACCATCTGCTGATTATAAAAATTCTGTAATGACTGGTATAGTTAATTCTTCTGAAGGTTATGATAGTAATTTAAATTATTCAGAAGTTAAAACAAGATTAGTAGAATTAGTAAAAAAATATAATTTAAATCTTGAAGAAATTTTTAAATGTCAAATTGAAAATTTAGATGATAAATCTTGTGAACGTATAATTAAATCAATAGAAGCTGCTTTAAATGATTTATCAAATTCAAAAAATGGAAAAATTAACAATAAGCAATTAGGAGAACTTGCTCAAAAATATAATATAGGTTTATTAACCGGATGGAGTATAGAAGGATTCAGAAATGCACAAAACGGAAAACAAGAATCAATACAAGAACGTTTAAAAAGAGCTGTATCAGCTGATAGTGTTGAAGAAGCTTTAGATAAATATTATAATGAATATTTTGAAAAAAATATTGAAAAAAAATTAGCAAATGTTACTGATCCTGCTGAACGTGAAAAAATAATTAAAAAAGAACAACTTAGACAATTACAAGATTTTGGTCGTTTATTAGCAAATACTTCAGAGGAAGAAAGAGCAATTTTTGTACAAGCTGCTAAATCATTGTATGCTGATAATAGACTTCCTGGTTTAAAAGCTGCTTTTGAAACTTTAAATATTGAACAAAAAACTGAAGAAGCGAACAAAATTTCTGCAGAATGGATTGTAGAATTAGCTCAAAAAGTTGATCAATTTGGTAATGTTTCAGAAAGTGAAGAAATTCAAGGTATTTCAAGATTAGTTAATAAATATAAAGATGCTAATCATTCTAAAGAATTTTGGGATGATACTTTTAAAACTATAGAAGAATTCAATCAAGCTTATGATGATTTAAAACAAAAAAAAGCTAATGGTCAAATTTCTGAAGAGGAAGAAAAGCTTCTTCAAAAATATGAAATTTATAAGAATGTAATAAGTGGTGGTACTGTTGGTACTGCTGAAAATAAAATAATTTCAAATAATGAAAAAGTTATAATTCTAAAAGATATTAATACTAAAACAGAAGCTATATCTTCAGATTTTTATAAAGAAACATTAGATAAAATTGTCGAATATGTAGAAAATAATGAAAATTCTTTAGATATATCAAGAGATAATTTTGATAAAATTTTAACTGAAAGTTTTGGGGACAAATATACTGAAGCTGTTAATAATTATCAAAAAGAAACTGAACAAAAAGTTTTAGAAAATTCTTCAAATAGTGAATTAGGTTTTAGTATTAAGCAACCTATAATTAATAACACTAGAGTAGAAGAATTAAAACAAGAAATAATTACAACTTCTAACAAAGATTCTTATTTTATTATTGAGAATAAAAATAATAAACAAGAAGCTAATAAATTAACATCCGCAGAGGTTTATACGCTTAAAAATAATGCATTTAGAAGTGCTGCAAATATTGTTACGTATTTAAAAGAAACAGGAGAATCAAAATTTACTTTTGCTACAGACGTATTTAAAAAATTTGGTGAAATGGGTTCTACAACACAAAATTGGGCGATGAATTATTTTTCAAATGCTTCTTCAACAGTGCAAAATTTGTTTTTAAATAAGATAACAGGATCTGTTGAAGGTATGGTTGCGGCTGCAAAAGAAGTTGATTTATCAAAATTTAATTTAATTGGAGTTTCTGTTACAACTCAAAAACAAATTGATAAAATTGAAAAACAAAGAGTTTAACCTATAATTTTTATTACAAATTGTAACAAAAAAACAATTTTTACAAAGATAAATACTTTATAAATATATCGAGGGATTTTTATGAGTATTTTATCAGTAATTAAAGATTTTACTTATGATATTTTGGGTATCAAAGATGATACTCAAGTAAAACCAGTTACTACAAAAAATGAAAATAAAAATATTCCTATTATAAGTTATGATATAAAAGAAGGTAATGTTGATAAATTTGAATCTCAACAAACGCCAACAACAGAAACTAAGCAAGATAATACTAATATTGGTCAAATAAAACAATCTATTGAAAATAAATGTTTAGCAAATGGAATAGATTATATTGGCTTATTGAAAAATATAGGAGAAGTTGCAGGTATAACTAAAGCACAGTTTGATGCTTTATCAAAGGATGAACAAAAAGAAATTTTAAATATTGTTAGTACAGTTATTGATAAATCGATAGAACAAAAAAAGAAATATGGAATTTCTTCAAATGTTAATGAATCAGAGATAATTAAAAGCGATGCAAAAAACATTTATGAAGCTATTAAATTTGGTGCTATTGCAACGGTAAAAGAATTATATGATCAAATTGGTGATGTAAATAAAGAAATAGGTAAAGATTTCAAAAAATTATCTATTGTAGAGCAAAGAGTTAAGTTAGAAAATTATAGAACAGCAAAAAAACAAGAATTCGAAGAATATTTACAATCTCAATTAAAAAATGTTCCAAAAGAAAAACGAAGTGAAATAGAGAAAAAACTTAGAAGTAGACAAAAATTTGTTGAAAGAGGACGTTTTAATGATGTTTTAAGAACTCAGTCTTCAGAAATCGCATTGAATTCTATAGTATTATTATCTTCTAATGACATAGATTATGGCGCAAAAGCAATTATGTCTACTAGAATAAATAATGCAGAAAAAATTCGAACTGCTGATATGGCTGATTTTGAATTTTTTGAAGGTTTAGCAAAAAGTTTTTATTCATTTGATGAACAATTAGATGGAAGTTCTGTAAAAAGTTACACGGCTACAATGACATCAAATATGTCTAAAAAAGCTTTATCACAATACCAAGAAGATTATGTAGAAGTACGTTCAAAAATTGAAAATGGAGAAGTTGATGCTCCATATTTTTCACAAGAAGTTTTGTCAAATACTTCTATTGGAATTGGAGTTGGTGCTAATTTCAACGTTAATATGACAACTTTAGAAAAGGCTAAATTTTTAAATAAATGGGAAGAAGATGCAAAACAATTTAATGATTATCAATATGTTGTATCGCAAACTAATAACGCAATTGAAGAATATTTAGAAAAATATCCGGAAAGAAGAAATGAAATAAATGTAATATTAAATAAAAAAGAAGAACTTAAAATTTTAAAAACTATTGATGTTAAAATTGTTGAAGAAGTTTCATGTAAGAATTCTACTGCTACTTTACAAAATATAAGTTCTGAAATTAGTATTCCAACTACTGATGAAAAACAAGTTAAAGAGATTGATACTAAAAAACAAGTTGTAACAAATCCTATTTTAAAGAATACTAATGCAAATCAGATAGAAATAAAAAAATCATTAACTAAAATTGGGGTTAATGAATCAATAAAAACATATGGTATAAAAAACACAATAAATACAATATTAGAAGATAAAAGTCTTAATCACTTACGCCCACAACTTATACCGGTAATAAAATCATTAGATTTAAATAGCCTAAAAGAAATATGTAAAGATTCTTCTGATAGTACTTTTGTCTTTATTTGCAAAATTGTTAATAATGATTTTATAGAAGATTTAAAGAAATCTCGTTCGTCACTTTGTTATAATGCTAAAAAAGAAATAGAAAATATGGAGAAAAATGTTGCTTAAAAGTATAATTTATAAAATATTATCAATTCAAGAAAAGATTTTACGTTTTCAACTCTCTAAGACAATTGGAGCTAAAAATTTATCAAAAAGAAAACGTCATTTTGCAAATGGATGTATGCTTGACTTAAATACTCTTGCTGATACTGAAAAAAGTAAGCTTGAAGAAGAATTGATATTGATTTTGAAAAAATATCATTATGAGCCAATGAAAATTCTTGAATATATCCAATCACAAGGTACAAATGTTTATTTTATTGATAATGCAGATAAAATTTTAAATCCAATTGGTGAAAATGAAGGTTTTATCTATCCTGCTAAAGGGGCTAAAGCATTATATTTAGCATTCAGTACTGATAAAAAGTTTTTATTAAAGACAAAAGAAATGTTTATTTTAAAAAAAGGTGAAATAAATAAATATTATTTTATTTATAATTTTTATAATTGGTATGCTTTTAAACATAACATAGCTGGTATGGATAGAGAATCTCAAGATCTTTTGAAAAAATATTTATTTGAAGAAGCTGATACAAAGAAACTTCAATTATCAGAAATATACAAGCTAAAAGATGCTATAAGACAAGATAAAGCCTCTATTGAATTTGTAATAAAGTTATGTAGAAACTATGATGGTGTAAAATCTGCACTAGAAAAATTAAAAAGTGAAAATGGCGCAAATCTTTAATTTATTTATCTTGGTAAATATGTCGTTAACCAAGTGCTTATAATTTTATTTAAAGAATTATCATGTTTAAACAATAGCATACCATTAGATTTTGACTCTGATATATAAGTTGCAAACTCTGCTTGAGCAAATTTTTTAAGATATTCTTGAGACTTAACTCCTGCGGCATCTCCAGTACCAGAAATAGAAAGAAAATCAACCATTGTTAAATTTGCGAGTTTAACAGGCACATATAATCCTCTGATATCAACGGTAGGAGATAATAGGATAATTGTTTTAGGCTTATATTCTATTTTATCTGCAACTAGAATAGCAGTATTTCCTCCAATATCAGAACCTATAATAGCCCAATCTTTGAAGAAATCTTTTTTTACATTATCCTTTTTTATTTTATTTAAAACAGCGATAACATCATCCGGATATTTTGCAAATGAAGAATTCTTCATATTCTTCCAAGATGTTCTTACTAATTTTGAATTATAAATACTCTTTCCATGTCCTCTTAAATCGATTTTTATAACAGCATAACCTTGATCTAATAAATCTTGAGGTAATTCTCCCCACCATTGAGAGCTATAACCAAGAGAATGTAATAAAACAACTGTGGAATATTGTTTTTTAGCTTTTATTTTTGGATATTCCAAAGTGGCTTTTATTCCGAAACCATCAGAGGATGGTACTAATATCTCTTTTTTTATTGTTAATGTTTTTGCATTAGCAATATTTATAAATATTAAAAAAAATGTTAAAATTAATAAAAATCTTTTCATAACATAATAATTATAACACATATTTAAAAACTTTGTAACAAAACTTAATAAAAAAGCAATTATTTAACAATAATATACTTTATATATATAAGATAGATATTTAAGGAGAGATAATGCCTGTAGTTTTAGACACAAATATGAAATTATTTGCAGAAAGGATGCATATAACCTCATCCAGAATGATTCAGGATTATGGTCTAAAAACTGTTGATGAAATAATAGAGGCGGAGGCTGCACAAGGTAATACTCATGCAATAAATTATGCAAGAGAGATGTATAATTCTCCTGCAAAATTAATAAAGATCTTTAAATTAACTGATGTTGAAAATAAATTTGTAATTCTTCATAATATGGATGATAGAACTCGTCAGATGATCTTACCTCTTTTAGATCAAGAAGATTTAGTAATGGGCTTATATTTCTTTACGCAAGATAAACTATTAGAAATGCTAAAAGAAGTAGATATAGAAGAATTAGTTAGAGTCGTTTTGGGTGCTTTTGCATTAGAAGATATTGTTATGATGTTTACAGAGGATGATTTAGCAGCGTTTTTTCAAAACGAAGATTTAGAAAAATATGATGTAATAGAACAATTAAAAAGTTTACCTCCGGAAGTTATGATAAAATTTGTTGAAGGAGTGACCGGAAGACCTTCAGAAGAGACAAATCCAATGGATTTAATAAAAAGTATTGAAAGTTTACCGATTGATAAATACAGAGATTTTATGTCTGCAATTGATCCTGATGTTCAAAGACAATTGACATTTCAATTAACAAAAACAAAACCTAAATATCTACAATTATTTGAGAATGACACATATATCAATATGCTATCAACATTAATGAAACCTGAAATGGTGAAACCAATGATAGCTTTGAATAAAGAATCATTAGTTAATATGATAACAGAATTACCGGAAGATTTGATGTCAATAGTTGGAGCACAAATCGATACAAAAGTATTTGCAGAATTCTTATTAGACGGCCATTTAGAGATTCTTGAAGGTTCATTAATGATTTAGTAGGGCAAATTTTACATAATAATTTTCGTCTTTTTGCAAATTATTATATAAATCAGGGAATTTACCTGAAATATTTAAGATTTCAGCAACTTTTTCTCTAATAGTGTATTCTGTTTGCAAACTAGATTTAGTTAAAATTTCTTCTAAAACACTGTTTTCAATATAGTTGTAAAAATATTTTATGGCTTCTAAACACCAATAAAGTTTGAATAATTGTTTATTAATTATGTATTTTTTATCTTTAAAGATAAAATTATCCAGTTCTTGTAATGCTTCGTAAGAAAATTTTATAATTTTTTTTGTATATAGTTCAGAAAAATTAGTAAAATCTTTTAAGAAAGTTGCATTTTCTACACAAAGTCTACAAATGTTTCCATTAATATCAATAGTAGCATCTGCTAAAATTTCAGGAAAATTAAAAAAATCAAAGGCGCAGTTTTTATTTCTTAACAATTGATTAATTTTTAATGCAACAGCTTCTCTTATTTTCCCATCACATCCAGTTAAGTTAGAAAATAAAATTTTTGCATCTTCTTTATTTAATAAAGTATCTAATTTAAGTGCTGCAATTTGTTTTTGTGGAATATTTCCGCAATTGAGCATATTAATAAGCTCGCTATGAGAAAAATTTTTTTCTGCTAATTCATAAGCAATTTCAAAATTTGTATCTAAATCTTTATAAAAACCGTTATTCAAATTTAAACATCCTTTTGTTTATGATAGTATCTTAACACAATGTATAATGAATTTATAATAAAAAATAGTTTTAATAAATGATAAGTAAAAAATAAAAAGCTGTATAATATACAGTAAAGGAGACTATCATGAATTTATTAGAAACGTTAATGAAAAAAATATTAATATTTGAAAAAGAACCTCAAAGAATCGGCTTATCTCAATTAAAGACAGATGCTGTTAAAAAGAAGTCTGAACCGTCAATAAAAAATAAGGATGTAAAACTTTCAGATTTAATGAGAAGAGCCAGTTAAAAAGAGTACTTAATATTTCGTAAAAAAAGCTTTTGAAAAATCCATTTTAGGTATACAATAGAGATACTCTCATTATACATTAAGAAAGGATTTTCATATGGTACTTGAAATGACTTACCCACAACTCGAAAGAGCTGTAAACCCAACTCACGATATAAAACTTTTTGCGGGAAGATCAAATCCAAAATTAGCTCAAGAAATTGCTGATTACTTAGGTACAACAATTGGACCGATGGTAGTGAAGAATTTTGCTGATGGTGAAATTTATGTTCAAGTTAAAGAAAGTATAAGAGGGGATGATGTTTTTATTATCCAGCCTTTATGTAATCCTGTAAATGAAAATTTAATGGAATTGTTAATAATAATAGATGCCTTCAAACGTGCCAGTGCTAAAACAATAACAGCTGTAATTCCTTATTATGGTTATGCAAGACAGGATAGAAAAACTTCAGGTAGAGAAGCAATTACCGCTAAACTTGTAGCTGACTTGTTGACTACAGCTGGAGCAAACAGAGTTTTAGCTGTTGACTTACATACTGGTCAAATACAAGGTTTCTTTAATATTTTAGTAGACCATATTTTTGCAACACCGATTTTAGTGGATTATGTAAAGAGTTTAAATTTAAATCCTGAGGAATTGGTTGTTGTAAGTCCTGATATGGGTGGTGCAAATAGAACAAGACATTTTGCGAAGAAATTAGATTGTCCTATCGCGATAATTGATAAACGTAGAGATAAACATAATGAAGCAATTGCTGCACATATTATAGGAGATGTTGAAAATAAAGTTTGCTTAATGTTCGATGATATAATTGATACAGCCGGAACAATTTGTGAGGCAGCAAAATTACTTAAAAGTAAAGGTGCTAAAGCTGTATATGTAGGAGCAACTCATGCGGTATTCTCAGGTCCTGCAAGAGAAAGATTGGAAAATGCTCCAATAGAAGAGTGTATTGTTACAAATACTATTCCTTGGAATGAGAAGGATTTACCAAGTAAAGTAAAACAATTATCAATAGCTCCATTGCTTGGTCAAGCAATATCAAGGATTCATGATGATGAATCAGTAAGTTCTTTATTTGGTTTTGAAAAAGAAATGAAAGTTTAATGATAAGAATATGAAATTTTCTTTAAAAAGGAAGCCACTACGAAGGCTTCCTTTTTTATATATAAGAGTGGACTGAGCCACTCTTTACCATATATAGCCTCAAAGAGATTCTCTCATATAAACTTGTTATAACAAGTGGGCTTCAATGGTGAATATTTATTTAATTAACACTTATAATATATAATTGTTTAATTAAAAATTCATTAGAAAAAAAGGTAATATCTATAATTATGATATTACCTTTTTTAATTAATTATATTTATTAATGATTATTCAGCATCTTCTACAACACCGGCAGTTTTTCCATATCTTTTAATTGTTGAATTTAAAAGATTTTCGTGATGTTTTTCTCTATAAATTTGACATAATAATTTATAAGCGTGTTTATTATAAGGATTTTGACTTAAAATGGTTTCAAGTTGTTCAACTGCTGAATTTGAACGTTTCATATAATAATCAATGAGTGCTGATAAAGTATCAGTTAAATCATTCATATCAGTTGCACAAGCAATTTCAGCACAACTTTTCGCTTTATCAAACTCTTCCGCATCTAAATACATAACTGCAACTTCATAATACACTTCAGACTTACTTCTCCTATCTTCTTTCATTTGAGCTACAGCTTGATATTCTTCAGCAGCTTTGTCATATAAAGCTTTTTTACGATATTGTTCAGCTAATGCTAAATGTGTAGCAATATCAGTTGCAACTACTTCATCTGTGTTAGTGGAATCATCTACTGGAACTTTTAGTGTATTTAAAATATCTGCAACTGTAAATAATTGAGCTTTTTCTTCTTGTGTTAATTCTTGATTTGTAACATCAGGAATTACAGAATATAATAGCGCTAAAGTTTTTAAATCTCTTGCGGTTAATTCTGTATTAAATTTAGTTCCAATAGGATACATAACATCATAAATGCTTGGACTTTTTCCATTTAGTCCTAAAGAATGTCCGATTTCTTGTAGTGCTGCAGAAAATAACTGTTTAGAATCGTGATTATGATTTTTCTTATCATTTGGTTTAAATGTTATGGTAGAGTCAATAATTTTATTTCCATTTAAGCTAAAAGATTGAGAAGCTATAGCTACACTATCATTATTAATATCTTTGAAGAGACATTTCATATCGGCTTCTTCAGGAGTTTCGACAAATTCAAATCTTACTAAACCTTCGCTGGCTCTTTGCCAAGTTTGATAAGCACTCATAATAACTTCTCTATAGTAGCCTGGAACTTCTGGAGTATCTTGTATATAAACTTTTAATGGGAATGTTGATTTGTTCCATCTAACAATCTTCCCGTTAGCTGCAACTTCTCTAAAGTAGCTGTCAATTACAGCTGCTTTTATTGTTTTTTCTCCCATAGATTTATCATACCCTAAGGTTATATTATAAGAATTCTTTAATAAAAACTCCGGTTTATATCTATTATTGTCAATTTGATTATCTACATTAGACAAAAGAAAAAAGCTTGCAGTTACTGCCAATACTGAAAATAAAATCTTTTTCATTTTGAAACCTCTTATAAATTTTACACTATTACATTATACACTAAAAACCGTAAATCTAAATTTTTGCGTTTACAAAATTATTTTTATTATTTTCTATTAGAGAGGCTGTAACAGAATAAGATTTCATTGCACCGTAAATTTTAATGGCATTACCAGTAGAAATTCCTAAATTTTTCATATTATCAATAAAATTTTTTGCATTAATTTTTTCATCTGTTTTACCGCCTAAATAATTTTTTAAAAAAGAAGGTAACTTATCAGTTGAATTACCGTTTAGTAGATTATTCGTTAATGTTTCATAAGACTTTAAAGATGTGTAATTTTCTAATGTTATTTCATATTTATCATTACTTGTTAAATTTTCAGAATCAGTTTTGTTATTTGTTTTATCTTTTTTTTCAGAATTGTTGTTAAGGGTTATTTTGAAATTTTTTTCGTCATCAAAGAAAGTCCTCATTTGGACTTTGTATGAATTCATTTTATTGAAATCTTCCAGAGTTATATTATATTCCCCGTTCGCAATAGCTCTTGCCATTTCTAAATCAATTTTGATAGTAGAATTTTTTAAGACTAAGTCCGCAGGGTTATCTGACATTTTATCTTTATAAAATGAAAATATTAATGAATTGTTATCAACATTCTCGATATTAGACATACCCTAATCCTATATTACTTTTATTATTATATTATACTATATTTTAAGTTATTTTACAATCGTTCTTGAAAGTTTTATGATTTTAATGTAAACTTAACTCATTAAGGAGGTTTTATGCACGAATATGTATTTAAAATGAAAAAAGGGGATATAGAGATAGAATTAAAATCTGATGATTTAGAATTTGTAGAAGAGCAATTAAATAAATGGAGAGAAGAATTACTTCAAGATAAGTAATGATTAATTTAAGGATGTGCGATGTCAATTTATTCGTTTAAAATAACAAAGGGTAAGTATCAGCTGTCACTAACTACAACAGATAAAGATATAGTGACAGAACAGTTTGCATTGTGGGTAAAAAAAGCTGCTGAATATACTCAAAAGCGCAAAGTAAAAGAATGCAAAGAAATGGTTTCTAATCAAATAAATACAGAAAAAGAAATTACTCAACAGAAAATAGAGGAACAGTTAAAGAGGCATCAAAAAATAGAAGAAAAACCTATAGAAGAAGTAAAAAATGACACTAAAAAAAGTTTAGATATTTTTTATTCCCCTCCACGTGAAGAAATTTTACAAGAAGAACCTCTAATTCAACCTCAGTCTTCTGAAGGTTTTGAAAATATACTTGAGAATTCAATGAACATTCCTCAAACAGAGTTGTCGTTCAAGCCAAGTCCAAGTATAAAGAAAGATAATGCATTTTTAAATTATATAGGTAATCGTAAAATTGATAGAAAGATAGATTATTTATTATTAACTGCTTATTATTTTACTCAATATGAACAAAAGCCAAGATTTACTTTGAAGCAATTAAACGCGAAGTTGATGCAAAATATTGCTGTAATAATAGATCACAGTGTATTACAAGAAGCTATTAATAGGGATTATATCGAATGTTTGCCTGATTTAACTGGTTTAGTAGGGGCTTCTGAATATAGATTGACGGCATATGGCGAGAAGGTTTTATTAGATGAGTAGACGTGTTGCGGTCGCTTTATCTGGAGGAGTTGATAGTAGTGTTACAGCTTTATTGTTAAAACAGCAAGGATATGATGTTGTTGGGTTTACAGCTAGAACTACAAATTCTAGAGAAGCCGTTGAAGTTGTAAGTAATGCTAAACAAGTAGCTCAAAAATTAGAAATTCCTTTTTATGAATTAGATGTAACGAGTACTTTTAAAGAAAAGGTAATAAATTATTTTGAAGGTTCATATAAAAGAGGTGAAACTCCTAATCCTTGTATAATGTGTAATAAATATATAAAATGGGGTGAGCTTTATGATTATGCGATAAATGAATTAAAGGCTGATTATATAGCAACAGGTCATTATGCAAATATTGAAGAACTTAATGGTATTTATAAATTATATCCAGCTTCAGATGAACACAAAGATCAATTATATTTTTTATTTTTACTTAATCAAGAACAATTAAAGAGAACATTATTTCCGCTTTCAAAATATAAAAAAGAGGATGTTAGAAAAATAGCTATTGAAAACGATTTACCAAGTAAATCATCTAAAGAAAGTCAAGATATATGTTTTATAAAGCATCCGATGACAACTAAGAAGTATTTAAATAATATTTTAGAACCTAAAAAAGGCTTGTTTATAGAAAAAAGAACCGGTAAAAAATTAGGTGAACATAGTGGTTATTGGCAATATACAATCGGTCAAAGAAAAGGTATAGGTCTTGCAGCTCCGGAAGCTTTATATGTTATAGAAATAGATGCTATAACTAATACTGTTTATGTTGGTTATAAAAACGAACTATATTCAAAAGAGTTAAAATTAAAAGATATTAATTGGTGCTATCCTATACTAAATAGCGAATTTGATGTAAATGTAAAAATCAGATATAATATGAAGGCTGTTTTTGCAAAATTAAAAATCAATGGTAGTGAAAATCTAATACAATTTGATACTCCAGTTTCTGCAATAGCAAAAGGTCAAGCTTGCGTTTTATATGATAAAGAAGACGGACATCTTATAGGTGGAGCATTTATTTAACATTAAATGTAAACTTTTGTAACAATTATTAAAAGCCTTGAAATTAGGTAATTTTTCAATACTTTTTATATATAGATGGTATTATAAGAAAGATTAAGTAAGATGGGCGTTGGTACAAATACAGATTTACAAGCGATATTAAATCAAGCAATGAACCAATTAGGTTCATTAAATACCTCTTCTGGTTCTAATGTAAGTGGTTCATCTTCAAATTATATTAATTGTGTATGGGATTTAACTCAACAAGGACAAACCGCAATTAATGGTGGTGAAACGGAAAAAGCACAAGCAATTACAAAAATGGTTCAAAATTTGCTTGGAATGTTATCAAGCTTAGGTACAAATGAAAGTAGTAAGGCAAATAAAGAAGTAAGTAAAAATAATAAAGCAGCTTCAGACGTAGAAAATGGTGCAAAAGAAGTTGCAGATAAAACACAAGCTGAAATTGATTCAATTAAAAACGATATTAAAAACAACAACATAGATATTAAAACAGCTTTAGCTAAAATTGAAGAATTAAGTGGTAATCAAGAAGATATTACAAAGGCACAAGAAGAAGTCAAGGAACAAATAGATATTATTGATAAAAACTTAAGAATTTTGAATAATGATACTTCTAATCAAGGAGAAAAGGCTAATGCTTTAAATGCTATTAAAACAGCATCTGAAACTATCAGTAATATTACATCTACAATTGTTTTTCTAACAAAAGAAAATCAAGATGCTATCCAAGAACAAACTAATATTGTTGAAAATGCTGCAAATAATATAGTTTCATTAGTTGAAAAATCCGTATCAACAATTTCAAATGGAACAGTTGATTTACAATCTTATATCCAAAGTGCTGGACAACAAATTGTAACTAATACTACAAGCAGTACGACAGGAGCTTCTAATGAAATTGTTGGAGCAAAAGCTACTGCAATAGGTTCAATGCCATTTAACGTAGCTGGTGCTAAATTCCTTCAAATAGGTGCCGATCAAACAATGGCTGGTGGTATAAGAATTGCAGGAGCTACAAAAAATATTTCAACATTAACAAAAGCTATTGGAACAATGGGGTCTGATATTACAAATATAATCGGTTCAACTGAAAATATACAAGGTGTTGGAGCCGGTGCTACAGAACTTGTAGGACAATATCAAACAAAATTAAATTCAATAATTACAGCAACTGGTTCTTGGTCACAAATAGTTGAGGTTAATAATGAGTTAACTGAAGCAATTTCAACTTATGAAAGCTCAATGGAAGAAACATCAAAAGAAAATGAAGAAGATCAAAATAATAGAAAATTAGAATTTGATACTCAAAAATTTAAAAAAGCTTTTGGAATTTAAAATATAAAGAATTTATTAAGTTTTTTTAGCGAGTGTAAATATTACACTCGCTAAATTGCTTTTGCTATCTATTATTTGGGTAATTGTATATAAATTTTGAATACAAAATACCCTGTACGCTTTTATTGACAATAATTTCCCTTTGTGTTGCAATATTGTAGTACACTAGTACTCAAAAAGGAGATTTTAAAATGACAACAAAAACAAAAAAAGATGTTGAAGCTTTAGAAAAATCTCTAAATGCATCCAATGTTGTAGAAACATTGGATCAATTAGAAAGCTTGATTTCTAGAGTTCACAAAGCACAGAAAATTTTCCAAACTTTTTCTCAAGAAAAAGTAGATGCTATTTTTAAAGCAGCTGCAACTGCTGCTGATAAAGCTCGTATTCCTTTAGCAAGAATGGCTGTGGAAGAAACTGGAATGGGTGTATTAGAAGATAAGATTATTAAAAATCACTTTGCATCTGAATACATTTATAACAAGCATAAAAATGCAAAAACTTGTGGAATTATAAAAGAAGATAAAATTAATGGTACAAAAATTGTAGCAGAACCTTTAGGTGTTTTAGCAGGTATCGTTCCAACTACAAACCCAACATCTACTGCAATTTTCAAATCATTAATTGCATTAAAAACAAGAAATGGTATTATCTTTTCACCACACCCTAGAGCTAAAAAATGTACAATAGAAGCTGCAAGAATTGTTTTAGAAGCAGCTGTAAAAGCAGGTGCTCCAGAAGATATTATTGGATGGATTGATGTACCTTCTATTGAATTATCAAGCGCTTTAATGAATCACCCTAATATAGATTGTATTTTAGCAACAGGTGGTCCTGGCATGGTTAAGGCTGCTTATTCATCAGGAAACCCAGCTTTAGGTGTAGGCCCTGGTAATACATCAGCTGTTATTGATGAAACTGCTGATATTAAAATGGCTGTATCATCAATTTTAATGTCAAAAACTTTTGACAATGGTATGATTTGTGCTTCTGAACAATCTGTAGTTGTTGTAGACAGTATCTAT
This sequence comes from Candidatus Gastranaerophilales bacterium, assembly GCA_944323985.1. Lineage (GTDB taxonomy): Bacteria > Cyanobacteriota > Vampirovibrionia > Gastranaerophilales > Gastranaerophilaceae > CAG-196. The sequence goes on from CALUUP010000013.1 coordinate 31,927, forward strand.
GAAGAAGTTAAAAAAGAATTCCAATATAGAGGTGCATACTTAGTTAATGAAGCAGAACAAAAGAAATTAGTTGACCTTCCTCTTATCGATCCAAAAAGAGGAACTGCTCATCCAGACGTAGTAGGTCAAAAACCTCATAGAATTGCAGAACTTGCAGGATTTAGTGTTCCTGAAGATGCTAAGATTTTATTAGTTGAAAGACCAGAAGTTGATTGGGAAGATCCTTTCTCAAGAGAAAAATTATCACCAGTATTAACAATGTACAGAGCTAGCGATTTTGAAGATGCTGCAGAAAAAGCTTATACATTGGTAAGCAAAGGTGGTGCTGGTCATACTTCAGTTTTATATACAGATGAAAGACATAAAGAAAGAATTGATAAATACGCTGAAATGATGCCAACTTGCAGAGTTCTTATTAACTCTCCATCATCACAAGGTGGTATTGGTGATTTATTCAACTTTAAACTTGAACCATCTCTAACATTAGGCTGTGGTTCTTGGGGCGGCAACGCAGTTTCTGGTAACGTTGGCGTTGAAAACTTATTGAACTACAAGACTGTTGCTGAAAGGAGAGAAAATATGTTATGGTTTAAAGTTCCTGCAAAAGTTTACTTCAAAAGAGGTGCTGTAGACTTAGCTCTTCGTGAACTTCAAGGTAAAAAACGTGCATTTATCGTTACTGATAGATTCTTATTCGATTCAGGTGCTGTAAATGCAATTGTTAATGTATTAGATGAAATCGGTATTGAATATCAAATCTTCTTTGATGTTAAACCAGATCCAACATTATCTACAATTAATCAAGCAATGGCTATGGTTAAAACTTTTGAACCTGATGTATTCATTTCATTAGGTGGTGGTTCTCCAATGGACGCAGCAAAAATTATGTGGTTAATGTATGAACAACCTGATACAAACTTTGAAGATATTTCTATGAGATTTATGGATATCAGAAAGAGAATCTGCTCTATCCCTGAATTAGGTAAGAAAGCTACTATGGTTGCTATTCCTACTACATCAGGTACAGGTTCTGAAGTAACACCATTTGCGATTATTACTGATGATGAAACTCACGTTAAGTATGCAATTGCAGATTATGCGTTAACTCCAAATATGGCTATTATTGATCCTAACTTTGTTGATGGTATGCCAAAAGGATTAACAGCTGCTTCTGGTATTGATGCTTTAGTACACGCTATTGAAGCTTATGTATCTTGTATGGCTACTAACTTCACTAATTCTAATGCATTAGAAGCTACTAAGTTAATCTTCAGATACTTAGAAAGAAGCTATAATGAAGGTGCTAATGATCCAATGGCTAGAGAAAAAATGCACTATGCTGCAACAATTGCAGGTATGGCATTTGCTAACTCTTTCTTAGGATTGTGCCACTCTATGGCACACAAATTAGGTGCTATGTACCACGTACCTCACGGTGTTGCTAATGCTTTATTAATTAGACAAGTAATTAAGTACAACGCATCTGATGCACCTCATAAACAAGCAATCTTCCCTCAATATAAATTCCCATGTGCGAAGATGAAATATGGTCAAATCGCAGATGAATTGAACTTGGGTGGTAAGAATGATGATGAAAAAGTTGAATTACTTCTAAATGCAGTAGATGGATTAATGAAGAAAGTTAACTTACCAAATTCAATTAAAGACTTTGGTGTTGATGAACAAACATTCATGAACAACTTAGATGAATTAGTTGAATTAGCATTTGACGATCAATGTACAGGTGCTAACCCAGCATATCCATTGATGGAAGATATCAAGAAAATCTATATTGATGCTTACTACGGTAATGTGTAAATATTACGATAAAATAACAAACCAAAAGAGGCTTGAAAATTTTTCAAGTCTCTTTTTGTTGAATTTAATTATTCATATTCAGTAAAATCAATATCTTTGCACCATGCAGCTCGGGCATCTTCAACAAAGTCATTGGCCCATTCTAAAGGAAGCTTTCTTAAATCAATAATTTTACCATTTTTAACTCTTGTACGAGTATTTAAATCAACTTTTCCGTCACCATCTAAGTCTGCCTCCTCTCTTATTATTGTTATAGTTTCACCTTTTGTTGACGTATAAGCGGAGTATTTTTTAATGTTAGATATCTCATTCTCTGTAATATAACCATCATTATTAAAATCTTTGTATGTTACAACCATTGAATCAAATTGTTTAGTAAAAATACTGCCTTGATTCTTTTCCTCTTCTGATAACTTGTGTAATGTTCTATATTTTTGATTTTCACCTGACAATTTAATTTCATTAATATTAGACATGATAAATTCTCCTTTTCTTAATTTTCTATACGTGCTCTTTTTCTTAATGTGCTTGTCATAATTTTTGATTGCAATCTCGTATTTTTCTTTATATATACATAAAGTATTTTTCTATTAAAAAATTGCGCAATTTATCTATTTTTTATATTGAAATATAATAAAAACTAATCATTATGCATAGTTTCAGCGTTACATAACTTAATATATCATAATCATTAAAGACGGAATTTGTTTAAATTTTCAATTTGAGATAGCCAACACAAGGGTAAACATGAATATAAAAAAAGCTTTTGGAGAAAAAGTAAAACGTTTAAGAAACAAAAGAAGGTTGACACAAGAACAGTTAGCTGAGATTATAGAAATATCTCCTAAAAATTTGAGTAAAATTGAAGTCGGAGTAAGCTTTGTATCTTCAGAAACTTTAGAAAAATTGCTGATTGCATTGAATGTTACAGCAGAAGAATTGTTTGCTAATGATTACATAAGGACTCGGGAAGAACTGATTGAGCTTATCTATAAAAAAATTGATAGTATAAAGAAGGACCAACAAAAACTCGAAATTGTCTATAAAATGTTAGATTTTATTATTAATTTGTAATTTATTAGCCCGTAAATCAGACAATGTAAAACTACAGACTTTCAAGTTTCCCCTCTTTAGAGAAAATGGAACAGTCGGCAGAGTGCAGTGCACAAAGCCCCTCTGTATAAATTGTATTAATACAGTATACAGAAATACAGACTATTCAGTATAGAGATTCATATCAATATGAACAATACTTTTATTCCCACTCTGCAACATTTTCTTAAGAACCATCTCTGGCATAGAATTTTATACATGCTTTAGAATTTGTAAAAACTAGAAGAACTACATTGCGTGTCAAATTAATAATCTTACTTACCATATATTTAATAAAGATAAATATCTTAAAATTTGCCATTTTGTTACAAAATGTTTACTAATTATTTTATTTTTGATACCTTATAATTAATAGAGATTAGAGTTTTTAAGGATTTATATTATGGTAGAAATAAGACAAGAATTTATTGAACAAGCTATGCAGCTTACAAGAAATGCAGAGGTATTACCTGGTGGAGTAAATGAATTAGCTATTAAATTACAGCACGCAGCAGATACAAATACTCCATTAAGAATTAAATTAGGTATGGATCCTACAAGACCTGATTTACACTTAGGACACACTGTGGTTATGAGAAAGCTTAAAGAGTTTCAAAAATTAGGTCATAAAATTGTTCTTTTAGTTGGTGGTGCTACTGCAATGATTGGAGATCCTTCAGGTAAATCTGAAACAAGACCAGCTTTAACAAAAGAGCAAGTAGAAGAAAATGCTAAGACTTATTTTGAACAAATGTCTAAAGTTTTAGATATTTCGGATGCCGAAGTTGTAAATAACGCTGATTGGCTTCATAAAATGAGTTTTTCAGAACTTTTACAACTTGCAGGTAAAGTAACCGTTGCTCAGATGATGACAAGAGATGATTTTGCAAAAAGATATGCAGAAGGTAAGCCTATTGCTATTCATGAATTTTTCTATCCATTAATGCAAGCTTATGATTCAGTAGCTATTGATGCGGATATTGAATTAGGCGGAACTGATCAACGTTTCAACACTCTTTTAGGTCGTGATATACAAGCTGCATATGGTAAAAAATATCCGCAATTAGTTATGATGTTACCTCTTTTAGAAGGCACTGATGGTGTTGTTAAGATGTCTAAAACATATCCAGAGCACTGTATTTCTCTTACGGACAGTGCTAAGGATATGTTTGGAAAACTAATGAGTATCCCTGATACTTTAATTACTCGTTACTATTCCCTTTTAACAGATGTTTCTCAAGCTGAATTAGTAAAAATGGATAAAGATATAGAATCAAATTCAATTAATCCTCGCGATATTAAAATGAAATTGGCACATATGATTACAGAAGAATATCATGGAAAAGAAGGTGCAGATAAAGCTCAAGAAGAATTTATAAATGTTGTATCCAACAAGGGAATACCGGAAGATATAGAAAGCGTTAAAATTGAATCTGACACAAATATATTAGACTTATTAGTAAATTTGAAATTTGTGCAGTCAAAGGGTGAAGCAAAAAGACTTATCCAAGGTGGCGGCGTTAAAATCGATGGCGAAAAGATTTCTGACATGACATTAATAATTACTCCTAATATGGATAAAGTTCTTCAAGCTGGTAAAAGAAAATTTGCTAAATTAGTATAATTATATTTGAGCAAGAGGTGTTAAATGATTTATGAGAGTATTTTAGATACTATTGGCAATACGCCTATGGTTTATTACAGCGAAAATATTTGGCTAAAATTAGAAAGTTTTAACCCCTCTGGTTCAATTAAAGATAGAGCTGCGTATTCTATGGTAGAAAATGCACTTGAAAGAGGTGATATTGATAAAGATACTGTTATTATAGAGCCTACTAGTGGGAATACTGGTATTGGTTTGGCAATGGTATGTGCGGCTTTGGGGTTAAAATTAATAATTTGTATGCCGGAAAATATGTCAGAAGAACGTAAAAAGAGCATTTCAGCTTATGGTGCTGAACTAGTTTTAACTCCTAAAGAAGACGGTATGAAGGGAGCTGTTGATAAAGCTTTTGAGTTGAAAGATAAGTATTCAAATAGTTGGATTCCAATGCAATTTTCTAATATTGATAATGCAAGTGCTCATGCAATTACAGCAGATGAAATTCTTGATGATACAGGAAATACTGTTGATATTGTTGTTGCAGGTATTGGTACAGGCGGGACTGCTTTTGGATTAAAAAAGTATCTAAAAAATCAAATGGTCTTTGGAGTTGAACCAGCAGAGAGTCCTTTATTTACAGAAGGTAAGGCTGCCCCTCATAAAATACAAGGTATTGGTGCTAATTTTATACCAGAAATTTCAAATATAACAGAACTTGATGGAATACTTACTGTAAAGGGTGATGACGCAATTAATGAAGCAAAGAGTTTAGCAAAAGAAAAAGGAATTTTTTGTGGAATTTCATCAGGCGCAAATTTATATGCGGCAAAAGAATTAGCAAAAAAATATCCTGAGAAATTGATTGTAGCAATTATGCCTGATGGTGGTGATAGATATTTATCCGTTTGGTAGAGGTAACTAAAGGGTACTTTAGGGAATTTTATACAGGAGTTTTGAAATAATGTTATTAAGAGCATTAAAAAAAATAAAAGAGGATATAAAGGTTATTTATGACAAGGATCCTGCTGCGAATAATATTTTAGAAGTTTTGTTTTGTTATCCTGGTTTACAGGCTCTTATATCTCATAGAATAGCTCATAAGCTTGCTTACTGGAAAATCCCATTTATTCCAAGATTAATTTCCTATTGGACGAGAATTTTTACAGGAATTGAAATTCATCCAAAAGCTAGGATTGGAAATAGGTTCTTTATAGACCACGGAGAAGGGGTTGTAATTGGTGAGACTACAATTATTGGTGATGATGTTCTTATTTATCAACAAGTGACATTAGGAGGAACTGGTAATGAGCATGGTAAACGTCATCCGACCATTGGTAATAATGTAATTATAGGTGCTGGGGCAAAAATTCTAGGTAATATTACAATAGGTGATAATACAAGAATAGGAGCAGGTTCAGTTGTTGTAGATAATGTCCCAGAACACTGTACTGTTGTAGGGATTCCCGGTAGAATTGTACAACAAAAATTTGTAAATCATGAAGGAATTTTAATGCACAATAGAATTCCTGATCCCATAAAATGTGAACTTAATCGTATGAAATACGAACTTCAAGATTTAAAAGAAAAAGTTGAAAAACTTTAAGTTTTGTAAATTTTTTACTTTTATTTTAGCAATTAGATTTGTTTATAAACATTATCGTATATGTGTAGTAAAAGGAAAGGTTTTATATATGAGTTTAGCTGTTAACCCCGTTGTTAATCAAATTAATAATCAAGCGACTTTTAAAGGTAAATGGGAGAAAACAGATAATGGGACCCCCTATTATAAATCAAATTCTGCAACAATTGCCGGCGGAGTAATGGCTATTCCAGCAGCGTTGACTTGGCTTGTTAATATAAATAAAAAAGATTTAGCTCAAGATAAAAATATAGAAGAAGTGACTAAAAACCCAGAAATGAAAAAACAAGCAGACTCTTTTCTTAAAATGTTTGGAATAGAAAATTCTTTTGAAGAAGTTTTAAAAGAGGAAAATAAAAGAAATCAGCGATTAAAAAAATATGCAATACCTTTTACTATAATAGCCTCCGGTTTAACTCTTGGATGTGGGATTTTGGTTGATCATTTAAGAAACAAAAAAGCTCAAGAAACAGCTGAACAGGTAAGACAAATAGGGTTAAAGAGAACTTTAATTGCGCAAGATAGAGTTGCTATTTCTAATAAAGGAAGAGCTTATTATGAATCAAATCAAGGGCATAAGTGGGGGGCTTTATTAGGTGCTGGCTGCGGTATTGCTGCAACTCTAATGAAAAATGGAAAAAAAACTAACTTTGCACATATACTTACCGGTGCTGCAACTTATGCTTTTGGTGGTTGGATAATGGGAGTTATAGCTGATCATAATACCAACAAAAATGCACGAATTCATTCATAAATTTCTAACTATTGCATTTTTTTATAAGTTGTATTATAATTCAAATGTAGAGTTGAGTTTCAACTCTAAGTTTTTTGATTAAATCTCATATTTATTTATTGATAGGAATATTTTATAGTAGTGAATTTTTTATTATTTAATTTGGTTAAGAGGCTTTTATTATGTATGTAAACAAGTGCATTAAGTGTGGTGCGGAGTTTGAAACTAAGAACCCTAAAAGAGTGATTTGTCCTAATTGTCTGTATGCAGACAAAGGAAGTGAATCTACTGATGGAAAACCTATGCAAAGCTATAGTTCTTATAGCTCATATTCTACAGAATCACGTCCTAGAAGTTATGATAGACCTCAACAAGGTGGATATAGAACAAATAACTACCAACAACGTAGAGATAATAACAGACCTCAACAAGGTGGTGGCTACCAAAGAAGAGATAATAGAAGCGGTTATCCTCAAAGACGAAATGATAACCAAAGAGGAGGTTTTAAAAATAATTATGCTTCTGCAAGACCTCAACAAAGACGTCCTATGCAGAAAAAAGCTTCTAAACCTGCTAGACCATTACTTGTAAGTAAAGAACAATTGGAACAAATTGAAGTATTATATAAATTAATGCTTCCGCTTCCTAATCCCGATGCTCACGAAGTAATTGGAGCAAAATTAGGTCTTGAACCTCAAAAAGTGTTTTTCGGAATAAATTTAGTACGTCAAAAGTTGATGTTACCTAAATTACCATTCCCTAAGAGAAAATTAGCGATTTCACCTGACCAAATGATGGCAATAAAAGCTTTATATGAACCATTATTACCATTGCCTCCTATAGGTTGTCATAAAATCATTGCAGCACAATTAAAAATGGATGAATGGAGAGTTCACGTTGGTATTAAATTAATTCGTGCTCAAATGGGCTTAGATAGATGGAATGAAGATAGAGCTGATAAGCCTGCTGATTACATGATTGCTAAGCATACAAAACCTTCTAATGAAGAGAAAGTTCCTGTAGCAGTAAAAGCTGACACAAAAACTGAAACTGTCGATGAAGATTCTAAAGTTTCTTCTTCAGAAGAAATTCTTAATAATTCTGAAGAAGCTCCTGTTGTAGAAGAAAAACCTAAGCGTGGAAGAAAGCCTAAGAAAAAAGAAAATGAAGAAGAATAATTTTGTTTCTGTTGGGAAAATTATTAATTTCCATGGTGTTCATGGAGAAGCAAAACTTGGTTATTCTAAAAATAGAGAAGATTTTTTAGCTCATTTAAAAGAAGTTTATGTTTTTATTGATAATGAATATAAGCTTTTGGAGATTGTGAGAATAAGATTTACTCCTAAATGCGGTATTATAAAATTCAAAAACATAGATTCTTTAAATGATATATTAGTTTATAAAAATTGCTTATTATTTGTGACAGAAGATACTGCAAGGGAATTTTTAGAAGAGGATGAGTTTTTAATTGATGAACTTGTTGGACTAGATGTTTTTGATGGGGAAACTAAAGTAGGTTCTGTAGTTGGAGTATCAAATAATGGTGCTAGTGATTTACTTTCTGTTAAAAATTTAGATAAAAAAATTTGCTTAGTACCTTTTGTTAAAGCTATTGTACTATCAGTTGATATAAAAGAAAGAAAAATTCAAATAAATAATTTAGAAGGTCTTTTATCATGAGATTTGATGTTTTAACATTATTTCCTGAACTAATCCAATCCCATATGGATTTTAGTATAATGAAGCGCGCAAAAGAAGAGGGAATAATTGAAGTTGAGGCCATAAATCCTAGAGATTACACATTAGATAAACATAAAAAAGTTGATGATACCCCATATGGTGGTGGTGCTGGGATGGTTTTAATGCCACAACCTTATATTGATGCTTATGAAGGGGTAAATAAACTTAAAAATAGCATTACTCTTATGATGACACCTCAGGGGGAACCATTTTCAGATAAAATGTCAAATGAACTAGCACAAAAGGATCAAATAATTATTTTATGCGGTCATTATGAAGGTTTTGATGAAAGAATAAGAGAAATTATAAAACCTAAAGAAGTTTCTATAGGAGATTTTGTTTTAACAGGTGGTGAATTACCAGCTCTTTGTTTAATAGATAGTGTTTCCAGAAAGCTTGAAGGTACCTTAGGTAAAATTGAGTCTGCTCATGATGATAGTTTTTCTGATGGTCTATTAGAATATCCTCAATACACAAAGCCACGAGAATACAGAGGCTTATGCGTACCTGAAGTTCTTCTAAATGGAAATCATAAGTTAATTGAAGAATATAGACTTTCTCAAAAAATTGAAAGAACTAAAATAAGACGCCCTGATTTGTATCAAAAGTGGTTAGAAAATAATAAATAAATTTATGCCGGATAGTATATTTCATGAATTATTTCAATAATTTTATTTAAGAAATTCTTATATTTTATTCTGTCAGCAGATCCAGAAAGAACAATATCAGCATGTTCTTTGCAAGGTCTTATATGAATTGCAGCTTTTTCATTTGCGTTTTTATAAATAAAATCTGCAGAATCTCCTAAACCTCTTTCTTTGGCACGAATATAAAATCTTTCTTTTTTTATGTCTTCATCTATATCAACATAAATTTTAAAGTTAAAAGCATCTTTTACTTTTTCAGTAAGAGTAAATAAACCTTCTGAAATAATAATTTTAGAAGGTTTTGCAAGTGTATAATTATCATGACGAATAGCAGTGCCACTCATGTCATATTTTGGAAGATAAGTTTCCTTACCAGATAATAATTCCATAATATGTTTGCTCATAAGTTCAAGCTCTAGAGCTTGAGGAACATCTAAGTCGTAATTTTTTGCAAATTCTGAAAAACTTCCTGCAGCTCTTACCATATCAGAACGATCATAATAATAATCATCTGTATTAACACGAGTTATTGCATCTTCTATATTAAACTCTGTAGCAAAAGATTCTATAGTATCAATTAAATCTTTTGTAATTGTAGATTTTCCACTAGCTGTTTCTCCGGCAATTCCAATTGATGCGGGCATATTTATTCTACCTGATAAATATGCAGCTATTTTCTTTAAAACAAAAGGACTATAACTAATAAGTATTGAGTCCTTTTCTTTCATTTCTTTTTCAAATATAAATTCTAAATAACGCTCTAT
>CALUUP010000014.1 GCA_944323985.1 Candidatus Gastranaerophilales bacterium
CTTTTAACGAGATTAGCTTCTTCACTAGGGTTGAGTTTTTTAGTTGAATTATCTTTTTCAATAATGTACTCAAAAGACATACCTATCCTTTCCGGAGCTGTGGCTCCAATTTGCGAATACTTAATAATACAAAACCTCAGCTTGAGAGATAAAATCTGAGGTTAATTATTCACTACTTAAATAAAATGATTAATTTTCGTATACAAAAATGTTTTTAAAATATCTTTTAAATCCGCATTTTAAAAGACATAATGCGGATGCTCTATTTTGAGCTTGAGCATAAATATCACCTTTAAACCAATCAAGTGACATTTTTAGACATTCTAAATTTAGATTGTGCATTTTTCTATTTGCAAAACCATTTAAAAAAAGTTTATTATTTTCATCTAAAAAATAATAAATACCGCCTATTAATTTATTATCATTAACAAACATATAAAAAAAAGTATTATTACAAATGAATTCAAAAGATTTTTCATCACAAATTTTATCTTGACACTTTTTATATAAATTCTCACATTCATTTTTGAAATGCAAAAACTCCTTATTAGAAGGAATAAGAACTTTTATCATTGAATTTTCCTTTTAAATTTTGTTTTTAATAAATCTAAACGCATAAATTATAAAAATAAAAGTAATAAAATAATATAAATCTAATATTATGTGGATAAATGTAAATTTCATTGAAAATGAAGCAATTGCCAAAATGCTTAATCTATAAAATATAAAAGCCCATAAAATTTGATAAAATATTCTTTTAATTTTTGTATTATATGTTATAAATATGAGAAAATTTATTAAAGAATAATAAATAATTCCTATACAAGTTATATAAATTATTATTGAGAAAAAAGGAATGCTCATTGAATCAGCCATTTTATTATAAACGTATTTATCAATATCGATCATGTAAGCAATAATGAAGAAAAAATGCCCAATAATGTATGAAATATTAAACCAGAGGTAAACAAAATATTTATTTGTAAAACTAGTTAAATATTTAAAATTTTTAAAATTGTTAATTTTAAAAGATACCGAAAATATAAACAATGTAATGCACCAGCCCCAAATTTGAAACAAACAATTATATCCTTTATAGTGTGGATTTATTAAATGTTTGATTGCGTCTCCAACCTCACTGGGAGATACTGTTTGTGCAATTTGCTTTGCTAATTCTCTATTTATAAAAAAATCAGGATATTTAAATTGACAGCAGAATAATAATATAGAACTTAATAATAAAATACCTAAGCCAAAAAGTTTAATGGGATTCTGTATGAAGTTTTTAATTTTATTAAATATTATATTATTCATTAAAGTTTAACTCTTTTCTTTTTATTGTAATAAAATAATTTATTAATTCTAAACCAATAATTAAAATTATAAAATCAAAAAATAATATAATAATTAAATGGAAATTTTGAACTAGAACATCCATTCTTTCAGAAAGAATAAACATTTCAAAAGAAATAGGGAATATTGTACCTAAAATAAAGGATAATAAATCAAAAACAAGAGTTCCTATGATGAAGTAAAGAATTTTTGATATTATGAATCCAATTGGAATCCAAAAAATAACAAAGGATGTTTGCAGAATTGGATATTGTAAGTATATAGGTTCATATTTGTAATTCATAAGTTTATTTTATCATAAAAAGTGATATTTTTTAGCTCTTTTTTTTCTTGTATGTTTTCTTGCGTGATTAGAAAATATATTGTAAAATTTACATATGAAAAAGACATTAAAATCTTTTTATAATTTTTTAATAAAGCTAAAGCGTTACCACGCTATGCACATCATGGTCATTCCATCAGCTTTATTTTATTTTAGTACTTATTCTTTTTGGTGGTTGTGGTGTTTTATTGATTGGGATTATGTTTTTTCTGATACACTAATATTTACTTTAGTAGCTTTAATTATTTATTGTTTCATTCTTTTTATATCACTTATTATTGCTATAGTAGTTACAATAATAATTCTTATTAGAGGAAAAATTACAAAAACGAAAATTTTTGTTCAATCGAAGTTTTTATTAGAAAATAAATTTTATAATTTTATATTCTTATTTATACTTTGTCAATATTTTTTAGCCATAATTTTAGCTTTTTTTCAAAATTTTGGCCTTTATTTTTTATTTTATTTCTTTCCTTTTATTTTGTTCTTGGATTAATTCTTTTAATTCTTTAAATAAAATAAAAATTGTTGATTTAAAATTGATACTATAAAAATGTACTGTAATCTACTTTTTACATAGTTAATCTCGTTTTTATCATTATTAACATATCTTGACTAATTAGAAAATATATTATAAAATTTACATATGAAAAAGACATTAAAATCTTTTTATAATTTTTTAATAAAGCTAAAGCGTTACCACGCTACGCATATCATGATCATTCCATCTGCTTTATTTTATTTTAGTACCTATTCTTTTTGGTGGTTGTGGTGTTTTAGTGATTGGGATTATGTATTCTCTGCTATTTGGCTCTACGCTTGGGTTGCTTTAATTATTTATTGTTTCATTCTTTTTATATCACTTATTATTGCTATAGTAGTTACAATAATAATCCTTATTAGAGGGAAAATTACAAAAACGAAAATTTTTGTTCAATCGAAATTTTTATTAGAAAATAAATTTTATAATTTTATATTCTTATTCATACTCTGTCAATATTTTTTAGCCATAATTTTAGCTTTTTTTCAAAATTTTGGGCTTTATTTTAATTTTTATTTATTTCCTTTTGGCTATCTTCACGAATTAATTCTTCAAATAAAATAAAAATTGTTGATTTAAAATTTATACTATAAAAATGTACTGTAATCTACTTTTTATATAATTAATCGCGTTTTATTGTTATTAATATACCTTGCATAATGAGAAAATATATTGTAAAATTTGCATATGAAAGAAGCATTAAAATCTTTTTATAATTTTTTAATAAAGCTAAAGCGTTACCACGCTATGCATATCATGATCATTCCATCTGCTTTATTTTATTTTAGTACTTATTCTTATATGTGGTTGCCCTGTTTTATTGATTGGGATTTTGCCTCTCCATATGCCGCAATTTTCGCTTGGTTAGCTTTAATTATGTATTGTTTCATTCTTTTTATATCATTTATTATTGCTATAGTAGTTACAATAATAATCCTTATTAGAGGGAAAATTACAAAAACGAAAATTTTTGTTCAATCGAAATTTTTATTAGAAAATAAATTTTATAATTTTATATTCTTATTTATACTCGGCCAGTATTTTTTAGCTATAATTTTCGCTTTTTTTCCGCCATATGACCTTTATTTTTTATTTTATTTATTTCCTTTTATTTTGTTCTTGGATTAATTCTTTTAATTCTTCAAATGTTAATTCAATAGGAATATAAAGAACATAAGGTTTTAGTTTTCCGGCTTTTTGTTGTTCATAAGCCCTATTGTTTATTATTTTTATTCCTTTTGTTAATGTTTCATCGTTTTTATAAATTTTTAAATAATCAAAATCATAAAAATCACTAATTACAAGTGAGATTGAATCTTCATTTTGCCTAATATCATATATATCAGCATTGTGGATTACTCCAAATAATGTAAATTTATCTGATATAGTTCTTATATTTAGCTGAGTTTTGTCAAATTCAAGACCTCCATCTAAATATTTGTCTTTTAATTTGTCATTAATAATATCTTGATATTTATTTTTTATTAGGTCTTTTATTTTATCAGAACGTTTTATTACTTTTACTAATTTAGAATTTTCTGTTGGAACAACAACAGTAACTTCTTCAGCTTTTTTCATATCTTCCGGATTATTCAAATCTAAATTTAATCCTCTTGAAATTTTATCTAATACAACTTTTTTATTTATTGTATTTGGTAAATTTTTTACTTTAAAAACTTTATTTCTTTCGTTACTTACTACTTTTTCAGGATGTTCTGCTAAATCTAAAGCTATTTTATAATAATCTTTCACAGGTAAATTTTTATTAAATACATCAGTTTGCGTAAGTACTTTTTGTATATCTACATCAACTCCTAACCTATTTAAATTATTTTCATTTAAATATTGATTTTCTTCTACATGGGCTTGTAAAACAATTGAATTATTATCATCTAAATGGAGATTCTCTTTCACTTGATTTTGTAAAACAATTGAATTTTTATCATCTAAATAACGATTTTCTTCCACTTGACCTTGTAAAACAATTGAATCATTCTCAGGATAATCATTTGAATAATTATCCTCTGAGTTATTGTTAGTAGAATCATTGGTAGAATTATCTGTTGAATCTCCTTCATGTGCTGCCCCACAAGTTCGTACATAACCATCAACTTTAGTTCCGTCTTTTCTTGTATATCCTTCAACAGGATAAGAACCAACGCAACCATTATTACCAGATTGATTATTATTCATCGCATAGGTCACTGAACCGTTGTTTTTGTCTATAGGGACACTGTCATATCGGAAACCATTATCTTGGTTTAAGTCTTGTGACATAATTGTTTCTACAATTTCTTTTAGTCTTTTATTTTGACGTTCGCTAATTATATCGTTAATATAACTTTCTAAAGATGTCATTATTTTGCTCCTATATATTTTGTTATTTAGTAATAGTTCAAGCATTGCCTGATTTATATTCTTTTAATTTCGATGCATAAAGATGCCTCTATTATCTTTTCGTCATTCCGAATTTATTTCGGAATCTTTCCAACTTTGACTGTAACGCCAAGCCTGTAAGACCCTGAACCAACTTCAGTGTGACGTGTTTTTTAAAAAGATAAGAGGATAAGTATAGGAGTTTAGGAGTTTAGAAGAAGTTAATAAATTTCTATTCACTATTCACGCCTCACTCATCACTTTTTAAAACATCTATTCACTAGTCACCAGTCACTATTTACTAATTTTATTGAACAATACCTTACCCCCTTACCCCTACCTTAGATTTTTTCTTTGTTGAGACCTTCCACAATATTGATTTCAGGTTCAATATTTTCTAAGATTTCATTATCTAATCCTAAAGCCAGACGTTGACCTTTTTGGACTTTACCTATTGCAGAGATTAAGAAATCAATTGTTGCTATTGAATTTTTGGGCATTTCCAAAAACTCAAAATCTGCGTTTTTTAGCTCTTTAATATATTCATCCAAAATCAATTCCAGAGTTTTGAGGGTTTTATCATAGAATTTAATATGTTTTTGATTAACTGTATTTTTTAAGTCAATATCATTATTATTTTTTGACATATGTTTTCCTGTTATAAAATATATAAAAAAAAGACTGAGGGGAGGAGTAAAGTATATGATTACACAAAAGGAGTGTGTAGTGTGTCTTACGAGAGAGAAAGGTGAAACATTTACCCTCAGTCAGAGAAATAGTAATCTAAAAGGATTTAATTAGTTCTTTGTTACCATAAAAATCACAAGCATATTGATTAATTTTGTTATTTTTATAGGCTTTATTAATTCCATAAACCCAACCAAAAGGTTTAGTTTTAAAACTTAGGTAATTTAGTTCTCGCATAGAATAATTTATTTCATCTTTATGTTTTAGAACTAAATCATTAGCTTGAATTCCAGCAAGATTAATTTTTTCATATTTACCATCGAAACGCCATTGTATTAATTCTGCAACAGGTTTAGAACAAATAGGACAAAACCCGATTGAGAGTTTTCTCGAAGAATATAATTCATTATCATTTAGAAAATAAATATCATCAGCTTTAAAACTACAACAATGACGCATAGCTCCTCCATAACAAATTTATCTGTTTTAAATACAGATGTTTAAGGTAATAGTAATCTCTGATACTTTTAAAAGATTTATCCTACGCAGCTTTTAGCTTTGTTTCAAAATCAAGTACAAGATTATCTTACACTATTTTCAAAATTGACCTAAAGATTGTAAAGAGATTTTTACATCTAAACCTAGAACCTTGTATTTATGGTATTTTTAAAATATAAAGATTTAAGATAAGGAGAGAAAATATGAAAGCAATAGTATTTGATAAAGAATTAAAACTTGATAATAATTACCCAAAACCAGTTCCCAAAGAGGGTGAAGCATTAATAAGAGTAATTCTTGCAGGTATTTGTAATACTGATTATGAAATTACTAAAGGGTATATGGGATATGTTGGAGTTTTAGGTCATGAATTTGTTGGTGTTGTTGAAGATGTCAATGGAGAGGATAAATCTTTAATTGGAAAAAGAGTTGTTGCAGAAATAAGCTATGGTTGTGATGATCCTAATTGTGAATGGTGTGCAAAAAAGAATTATCGTCATTGCCCAAATCGTCACACATTGGGTATATGGAGAAAAGATGGTTGTATGGCAGAATATATGACAATGCCTACAAAAGTTTTATTTGAAATACCTGATAATGTTTCTGATGAACAAGCAGTTTTTGTAGAACCTCTTGCTGCAGCATGTGAAATAACAGAACAATTACATATTGAACCTACTCAAAAAGTTTTGGTTTTAGGTGATGGAAAATTAGGACTTACAACAGCTTTAACATTAAATGCTCAAAATTTTGATGTATTATTGGTTGGAAAACATCAAAATAAATTAGATATTGCCTCAGCTCAAGGGGTAAAAACTCAGCTTCTTGATGAATTTATTCCTCAAAAAATATATGATGTTGTTGTAGAAGCAACAGGAACAGCCTCCGGGTTTGAAACTTCTATGGCACTAACTAAGCCAAGAGGGGTTTTGGTTCTAAAAAGTACTGTAGCTTCAGGGAAAGAACTTAATCTAGCACCTATTGTAATTGATGAAATAACAGTTTTAGGTTCTCGTTGCGGTCAATTTGGTCCGGCAATAAGATTATTAGAGAATCACAGAATTGATTTTAAACCATTTATAACAAAAACTTATTCAATAGATGATGCTATAGAAGCTTTTGAAGCTAATAAATCTAAAGAAAGTTTGAAAATATTAATAAAGATATAATGGTTGAATAAAAAGGGGCTCGGTTTATAAAACCGAGCCTCTTTTTTAATTAAGCTAAAATATTTTTTAATAAATGATGTATATAATACGCATAAACAATTCCAAAAATTGCTCCTGCAAAAACTTGCATAGGAGTGTGACCGAGAAGTTCTTTTAATTTTCCTCCTGCTTCTTGTAAATCTTGTTTATATAAATCCATAATTATTTTATTTAAACAAGCAGCTTGTTTCCCTGCTGCGCGTCTAACTCCTGCCGCATCGTACATTACAATAAACGCATAGCCTAAAGCAATTGCAAATTCTATAGAATGAAAACCTTGAATTAATCCTACAGTTGTAGAAAGTCCCATAACACCAGCTGAATGAGAACTTGGCATTCCTCCTGTTGTAGTGAATAATCTTAAATCTAGATTGCGTTTTACTATTAAATGAAGAATACATTTAACAAATTGGGCTAAAATTATTCCAGAAAAAGCAATAAAAATAACTTCATAACCTGTATTATAAATTTGAGATAAATTCATTAAACACTCCCTATTCTATTATTTAATTTATCCAATATTTCTTTAAAGATTTTAGAATCATAATTATCTATTATATCATAACATTCTTGTATTAAATTTTTAAATTTTTGTTTAGCATTTTCAAGCCCGTATAAAGAAACATAAGTTAATTTTCCACTATTTTTATCTTTTCCTATGGTTTTTCCTAATTCTTCAAAAGAAGAAATTTCATCCATAATATCATCGTAAATCTGAAAAGCTAAGCCAAATTTTTTAGCGAAAATATCAAATTTTTCAATAATTTCTTCAGAAGCATTAGCAATAATAGCTCCTGTTCTTAAAGCAAGTCTAAAAAGTACAGCCGTTTTATTCATATGAATAAAATCAAGAGTATCTTCCGGAGATTTAATAAGTTTACCTCCCTCAGATTCGATATCAACAACTTGACCTGCGATTAAACCATAAGCTCCTGCAAATTTAGTATATTCGTGAATAATTTTTACAATTTGCTCAGAAGTTAAACTCTTAGATTGTTCTATTATTAATTGAGGAGCAAACGTTAGTAGTGCATCTCCGGCAAGAACGGCATTCGCTTCTCCAAAAACCTTGTGATTAGAAGGCTTTCCTCTTCTAAAATCATCATTATCCATACAAGGTAAATCATCGTGTATAAGGCTTTGAACGTGGAGCATTTCAATTGCACAAGCAGTTGGAAAAGCTTTTTCAATATCCGCTCCAAGAATTCTTGCTGTTTCCAAGCACATTACAGGTCTTAATCGTTTTCCTGGAAGCATTAAAGTATATTTCATAGCTTTAAAAATATCCTCAGGATAAACAATTTGCATATATTCATCTAAATGTTTATTTACTTGTTCAATCAATTGTTTCATTTTCAATATCCTTATAAATATTTTGTTTTAAAGTGTTTCTTGCACTTTGACGTTTTCTTACACTTATTTTTACAGCGGTTTTATCGTTATTTGTTTTGTGCGAAGTTTCAATTTTTCGTCCTTGATATTTAACTTTTTCTTTGTATTCTTTTGCTTCTTCAACAAATTCTAAATAACTTGAATATCTGGATTCATCAATTTTATCAAGATGTTCTTTTACTGAACAATTTGATTCATTTATATGAAGACAATCCTGAAATTTACAATATTGCTTGTATTGAGAAATTTCAGGGAATAATAAATCTACTTCATTAGGCATAATAAAATCGAATTTCAAATTACTAAAACCAGGGGTATCAACTATTCTGGAATTTTCATCTATAGAAATTATTTCACAATGTCTGGTAGTATGAGTACCTCTTTGAGTTTTTTCGCTAATTTCTTTTGTTCTTAATTTTAAATTAGGAGCAATAGCATTAATAAGACTGGTTTTCCCTACCCCTGATGAACCACAAAGAACAGAGGTTTTGTCTTTCAAAATTTCTTTAAATTCTTCTATTCCAAAACCTTCTTTAGCAGAAGTAAATAAAATATCATATCCTAAAGGTTCATAAATCGAAAAAACTTTTTCTATAGTACTATCATCATTTGATAAATCATTTTTATTGAAACATAAAATAGCATCAATGTTATGGTATTTGGCAAAAGATATATATCGATTAAGTTGAGAAAAATTTAATTCAGGCTCTTTTACAGCAGAAATTATAATAACTCGATCTACATTTGCTACAGTAGGACGAGTGATAAAATTTTTTCTCGGTAATATTTTTTCTATAGCACCATCTTTAAACTCAACAAAATCTCCAACAAAAATTTTTTGTTTTTGTTTTTTTAAAACTTCACGAATCTTGCATTCAAAAGATTGTCCTTCAGAATAAACATAATAAAAATCAGAATGAATTTTAAAAATTTGCCCTTTTGCCATAAAAAAATTTTACCATAATAAGACGAAAAACTATTATTTTGTAAATAACTTTTAATATTCCAACCAAAAACTTAAAACATATTGTATAATGTAATATATACTATGTATTAAGGAGAAGGTTAATGTCAGTTATAGAAGGTTTGTTAACAGTAAAAGATGAAAAATTTTGTATAATTGTATCCCGTTTTAATGAATTTATTTGTTCAAAATTATTATCAGGAGCTTTAGATGAATTAAAACGTCACGGTGTAAATGAACAAAATATTGATGTGGTGTGGTGTCCAGGAGCTTTTGAAATACCTTTAGTTGCAAAAAAATGTGCAAAGACCGGAAAATATAGTGCTATTATAACACTAGGTGCCGTAATTAAAGGTTCAACATCACATTATGATTATGTTTGTGCTGAAGTTTCAAAAGGTGTTGCATCAGTTGGTTTAGAAACAGAAATTCCTGTAATATTTGGAGTTTTAACAACTGATAATATCGAACAAGCTATTGAAAGAGCAGGGACTAAAGCTGGTAACAAAGGTTCTGATGCCGCTAAATCTGCTATTGAAATGGCTAATCTAATTAACAAAATATAGTTTTATCTTTTTTAGTAAGAAAGGAGCAATATTTATGAGCGAAGTTATTACTGAATTTAGAAATGAAAACACCAAAAATATTGATTTGTTATCAACAATAGATATGGTAAAAAAAATAAATGAAGAAGATAAGCTCGTTGCTCTTGCTATAGAAGATGAACTACCTAATATTGCAGAAGCTGTTGATACAATTGCAAAACAATTTTTACACGGTGGCAGATTATATTATTATGGAGCCGGAACTTCTGGTAGAATTGGTGTTCTTGATGCATCCGAATGTCCTCCAACATTCGGAGTTCCTTCTGATATGGTAATTGGAATTATTGCAGGTGGAGATGGTGCTTTAAGAAATGCTGTAGAAGGTGCTGAAGATAATTTTGAATTAGGAATGAGGGATGCTGAATGTCTTAGAGAAAAAGATGTTTGTGTTGTTATTTCTGCAAGTGGTAATCCTAAATATCTGTTAGGAGTACTAAAAAAGGCTGATGAAATCGGTTGTAAAACGATAGCACTTACCTGTAACCATAATGCTGCAATTTTAGAAGAAGCTGGTCTTGGAATTTGTGTTGAAATAGGACCTGAAGTTATTGCTGGATCAAGTAGAATGAAAGCCGGTTCTGTTCAAAAAATGGTTTTGAATATGTTATCAACAGGTGCAATGATAAAAATTGGTAAAACCTATGAAAACTTTATGATTGATTTGATGCCTAACAATGAAAAATTAAAAGACAGAGCAATTAGAATTGTTGCAGAAATTGCAGGGGTAACTTTATCAGAAGCTTTTGAAAAATTAATGGAATGTAATTGGGAAGTTAAAACTGCTATCATTATGATTAAATGTGATTTGTCAAAAGAAGAGGCAAAAGAAGCTCTTCGTAGAAATTGTGGTGTTTTAAGGCGAACATTAAATAGTTTCGAAGTATTCAACAACTGATTTTGCCATAATGTCTGCATATTCATTCATTAATTTTGGATTTTGTAAACGTTCTCTTCCTTTAGGAGAAACCATAAATGCTGTTTCCCAAAGTACACTAGGGATTTTTCTGTGCATTTCTGCGCTAGTACAAACTCCTAAAGGTTCCCCTTTTGCTTGTGCGTAATCTTGTTTTCCTTCAAAATAGAATTTATCTTTATTGTTTATTGTTTCTATTTTAGGTATGGTGTTGTCAAAATTTTTCTCAATTAATTTAGCTAAAGTTTGACTTTTTTTGTTTAATTCAGTACCTTTGCTACCTCTTTTGGTGCTATAGTAAACTTGAGTTCTATCTTGTGTTAGTTTGTCGTGAGAATTTACATGAACGGATATTAACATATCTGCAGAATTTTCTTTTTTCTTTAATTCTTGCATAATGATGTTAGCATGGCCTTGTAAGAAAATTACTTTAGCTCCTTGAGATGTTAATTTGTTTTTAATTCTCATGGCATTGTCATAATTATATAACCATTCATCTTCTGCACCGGCTCTGCCAAGAGTTCCTCTATCAATACCGGCTTGTGAATATCCGTGACCTGCATTTAAAATAATTGTTTTTCCGGATAGTCTACCTTTTCTTAATGGTAGAAAAACTTCTCTTGTTGCAGCGACTTTACCGTTAATTTTGCGTTTCTTTTTTAACAAAGGTCTGTTTGTGAAATTTGCTTCTCCAGCCATATTAATTGTTTCAGTCTTTGTGTTTGTTTGGTTGTCAATTTTTATTTCTTTTCTCTCATTTGATATTGCAAAATCAGCATCATCATATAATATGATTAATTTGCTTCCTGCTTTTATATCAGTTGAAGTAATATTATTTAAAGATTTTAATTTATCGATAGGAACTCCGACTTTTTTTGAAATTGAATATAAAGTTTCGCCTTTTTTGATTTCATGAGTAAAACCTGGAATTTCTATAATTTGACCAGCTTTGATTTGATCAACATCTTCTATATTATTCAAATCTTTTAACATTTCTATTGATATTCCAAATTTTTTCGAAATTTGAAATAAATTATCACCTTTTTTTATTTCATATCCAACTTTTTGAATATTTAACATTTCACCGGCTTTAATCTGAGTTTTATCTTCAATGTTATTATTTTGACAAAGAGCTTCTTCTGATAAACCATATTCTTTTGCTAAGCGCCAAACAGTTTCTCCCTTTTGGATTTCGTGACCTAAAGTATATACATTTAATTCTCCAAATTTTTCTATTTTAGTATCTGAATTAAATGTAACTTTTTCAAATGAATTTTTAGGAACTTTATTTTCTTTAATATCTTCTTTGTTCTTTTTTGTGCCAAAAATTTTATTCCATAAGTTTACAAAAAAGTTTTTTATTCCTTTCCAAGCTCTTATAAATATATTTTCTTTTTTAGATTTTTTTATTTCTTTTACAGTTTTGTCTTTTTCCTGTATAGTATCGTTTATTGTTTTTGTTGAATCTATTTCTTTAGTATTTATATTTTCAGACTTAATATTAGCTGTATTTTGTTTTATATTCTTTAAATATGGAACATTTAATTCTGAACCTAAAACTATCGATTCAGGGTTTTTATTTATTTGTTTAAATTCTTCATAAAAATCTTTAAATTCAATATTTTGACTATTAGGTAAAGAATTATAAGCTTTCTGTGCAACCGCAAAAACGCCTTTTCCTTTAAAAGAGTTATCAATCTTTATTTTTGAAGATTCTGCTGTTCTGATTTCTCCACTTATTTTACCGGTTTTATAATATTCGTATATTTGTTTTAATTCTGTTAAATCTTGTTTGTTTTTTATAAAATTTTGTAATGCTTTGTTGTATAACTTTTCTATTTCAGCAATTGATTGTTTTCTTTCATTGCCATTTAAATCTCTAACAGCAAGGATTGCGCGGCTGAGACTTCTTCTATATAAACCTGGCTCTTCTTTCTCTCCGTCCTTCATTTTTACACAATGAATATTTGCTATAACTTCTGACCAATTTTTTTCAGCCACAGCTTTTTTTATTTTTGAACCAATTTGTCCTGGTCCTTTATTGAATGATAAATCAATCAAGGCTTCTTTAATAGATTGAGGCATTGTGTTATATGATTTCGAACCAACTTTATTTTTAACATAATTTGCATGTTCTTTAAGATGTTCTGAAAGTTTTTTATACGCATCTTTTTGTGTATATGTTGCCGTATTTTTGCCTTGTAACCATTCTCCAAAGCCAATAGTTTTACTTCCGCCTCTGTCTTTATATGCTACAGAGTTAGCTTCATAATAATGATAACTATCGCCTTCATAATATCTTATTAAATCAATTAGATGGGTTTGAGATTTTTTTATTGCTGAATGATTGTCTTTTAATAAAGACCAACTATAATTCTTGATACCAGTTTTTTCAATGGCTTCATTTAAGTAAATCAATTCATCTTCGGTAATAATTCTTTTTCCTCTGTATTCATCAGTGGGTGGTGTTATTAGTGAAAGATGCAAACTGTCTATTACGTTTGGTTTGCTGGAATTTTTCAGTGTATAAAAATTTATTTCTTTTAAGGAATCTGAAGTGTTAATTTGTAAACTCATATATTGAAACTCTCTATCTCTTTTATATATAAAGTATGTTATTAATTAAAAATTGATTATTTTTTACAAATATTTACATAAATCGTAAAGAACCTGTTTTTATAGTATAATGTAGAAAATAGAGGAGTGAATTGATGAAATTAACAGTACTTGGACCAGGTTGTTGGGGGTTGACGTTAGCTTGGTTGTTAAATGATAATTTTGAAGATATAACAATTTGGGGTAGAGAATGTGATTTAAACGAGGATTTAGTTGTTAATAAACATTGTTCAAAACCTCTTGAAGTTCAATTAGATAAAAGAGTAGAAATCACTGCTGATTTAAAAAAGGCTATTGAAAATGCAGATATAATCTTATCAGTTGTAGCGACAAGCGGAGTAAGAAGTGTTTGTGAACAACTTAAAGTTGCTGGTATAAAACCAACACAACCATTAGTGAATGCGTCTAAAGGTTTGGAACTTAATTCTTTAATGAGGATGAGTGAAGTAATAAAAGATGTTTTACCAGAGCAAAAAGTTGTTATTTTATCAGGTCCAACTCTTGCAAAAGAAGTTTTACAAGGAAAACCTACAGCTGCTTCGGTTGCTTGTGAAGATTTAGAAGTAGCGGAATTTGTTCAAAAAGCTTGTAATGTACCTAATAAATTTAGATTATACACTAATTCAGATGTAATTGGTGTTGAATTAGGCGGAAGTTTGAAAAATGTTATTGCGATAGCGTCTGGATTTGCTCATACAATGGATTTAGGTGATAACTGTATGGGAAGTCTTTTAACTAGGGGGATGGCTGAGATAGTAAGATTATCCGTTAAACTAGGAGCTAATCCTTCTACACTGTACGGGCTTTCCGGCATGGGAGATTTGATTGCAACTTGTTCAAGCCCAATGTCAAGGAATTATACCGTTGGTGCGATGCTTGGAAAAGGTAAAAAAATTGATGATATTTTAAACGAGCTTGGTTCCGTTGCAGAAGGTGTAAAAACTTCGAAGGCAGTTTGTGATTTAGCTAAAAAACTTGGAGTTGAAGTTCCTGTTTCTAGTGCTATTTATGAGGCAGTTTATACTGATATTACTCCTCAAGAAGTTCTTTCAAAACTTATGAATAGAAAATTAAAAAAGGAAGAAAGTTATGATTAAATATGCGGTTCATTATTTAAAAAATACTTTTGTTCCTTTAAAATGTCCTGAAAATGTAAATCTTGATGATGGTCAATTAGTTTTAGTAAGGACTGAAAAAGGAGAAGAGGTTCTTAAAGCTTTTTTAGTTAATAAAGAAGTTGCAAAACTTTTTGAAAAATCTGAAAAAACTCCTGCTTCTTTTGAATTCATAAGAATATTAACTCAAGAAGATTTAATAGTATTAGAAGATTTAAAAAAAGAGGAGGTTACTTCTTATTTTAAATGCAAAGAATTGGTAAAAAAACATAATCTCAATATGAATTTGGTTCAGTGTAAATTAACTTTTGATAAAAGGAAAATTTCTTTTTATTATACTGCTCCTGAAAGAGTTGATTTTAGGGAACTTTTAAAAGATTTAACACAAGTATTCAAGAGAATGCGTATAGATCTACGTCATATAGGAGTTAGAGATGAATCTTCTATAATGGATGGTACGGGTATTTGCGGAAAACCTTTTTGTTGTTCTTCATTTTTAAGAAAATTTGAATCAATAAACGTTAAATTAGCAAAAGATCAAGGAATGCCAATAGCACCTTCTAAAATTTCGGGAACTTGCGGAAGACTTTTGTGTTGCTTAACTTATGAATATTCTAATTATATAGAAGCAGCCAAAGGAATGCCGCCTGTTGGATCAACTGTTATGACCCCAAATGGATTAGGTAAAGTTTGTTTTATTCAATTTTTAAACAATACTGTGGCTGTAAAATTTGAAGATGGTAAAATTAAAGAATTTGAGAAAACTGAAATAGAAATGGTTGATGCTGATGTAAATGTTGATATAGAAATATCTAGAATAAACAATTATACAATCGATGAAAAAGTTGATGCTAAACAATTAAAACAACTTGAAGACGACAGAAATAGCTCAACCGGTAATGTATAAAAGAAGGAGTTTTTATGTTAGAAAAAATTGCAAAATTACAAATTTTAACTTTAGGTGTACTAATAGCTTTAGGGTTAATTATCTCTACTAAAATTGCATCTAATACTGTTTCAAAAGACATTATTTCAGTAACAGGTTCTGCTTATGAAATTGTAAAATCAGATTCAGGAACTTTAAATTTTGGTCTTAGCGTTAAAAGATTCTCTAAACAAGAAGCTTATACTGCAATGCAAACTCAAAAACAAATTGTTGAAAAATATTTAAAAGATAAGGGGATTACATCCATTGAATACAAGCCTGTAAATGGATATTATAGCTATAAAAGAGATCCTAAAACTGGAGCGTATACGGAAGTTCCTGAAAGTTATAACTTAAATCTTCCAATAATGATTTCTTCTAATAATGTAGAATTAATAAAAGACATTTCTAATGATATTACAAGGCTTATAAACAAAGGAGTTGATGTAAATGTATATTCTCCGTCTTATGATTATTCTAAATTGCCTGAATTAAAAGTAACATTATTAGAAAAGGCTTCTCAAGATGCTAGAAATAGAGCAACTTCAATGTTAAAACCAACTAGAAATTCAGTAGGGAAAATACAATCTGTTAAAATGGGTGTATATCAAATTACTCCTGTTGATTCTACTAATGTTTCTGATATGGGAATTAATGACACTTCTTCTATTGACAAAAAAGTTACAGCAGTAGCTAATGTATCATTTAAAATAAAATAATAATTTCTTAAAAATAAAACGAGGCTTTTATAAAAGCCTCGTTTTATATTGCATTTATATAAAAAATATGTTAATATTAGATTGTCACAAATTAATAAGAAGAGGTTTTTATATGGATGTAAGTTCTGTTGGTTACGGTAGTGCATTAACTCCTGAAGTACAAGCACAATATGCCGCAAAATGTATGAGTATGTCTCAACAAACTAGTTATATTGCAGGTTCATTAATTCAAGATACAGTAGAGGTTTCTGCTGAAGCTTTAGCAAAATGTACAGAAGAAATGAATGCCAGTATAGAAAGAATGTTATAAATTTATAATAAAATATAATTCAAATTAATAGCCTTACAAGTATTTTCTTGTAAGGCTATTAGTCTTATGACTAATATGATTTTATCTAACTAGGGAATGGTTTATGAAAAAATAATATTGTTTAATAATTGTATTAAATCTTTTTCATACTTCCAGCTATTCTTAATTCCAAGAGCCATTTGGCTCTTTTTTTTATAATTTTAAATTTTATTATTTTGTATTAGCTGATTTGTCTAATTAAATAAAGAAAAAATAATAAATAATAAAAATACCTTTTGAAAGGAGGTGTTTATTATGAATATTTTACGATATACAGCTTACACTTTAGTTTTAGTAGGAGCTCTTAACTGGGGTTTAATAGGTTTCTTTGATTTTAACCTTGTTGAAGCTATTTTTGGAGATATGACTTTATTGTCAAGAATTGTATACTCTACAGTTGGTATAAGTGCAATTATTACAGCTCTTATGATGCATCATTGTGATACTGTTCAAAAGAAAGAAGGTTGTGAATACGGGAGATGTAATTTTTAAAATTTAATATATGTATATACTAAAAAGGGTAGAATAATTTCTACCCTTTTTAAATTTCTAACATAAAAGTAACAGGACCGTCATTAAGAAGTTCGACCTTCATATCAGCAGCAAATTTTCCGGTTTTTGTAATGATACCATATGTTTTTACTTGTTCTACAAATTTTTCATAATATTCATTCGCAATTGTTGGATTAGCTGAATTATCAAAACTAGGTCTGGTTCCTTTTTTACAATTTCCGCATAAAGTGAATTGAGATACTATTAAAATTTCACCTTTGATATCTAATAGTGATAAATTCATTTTCCCATCTTTATCAGGGAAAATTCTTAAATTTACAACCTTTTTGGCTAATTTTTCTATTTGTTCTAGAGTATCATTTTTTTCTATGCCAATGAAGGCTAATATTCCTCTTTGTATAGAAGAATATAATTGATTTTCAATTGTAACAGAAGCATTACTCACTCTTTGTATTAATAATTTCATTTATTTTTCCTAATGATAAATTTAATAATTTATTGATAGCATAAATTCTTTTCTCTGCAGTATTATAATAATTTGAGAATTTTTCTATTATCGTTGCAACATTCTCTAAATTAAATTCTTTTAACATTTTCATCTCATAATCTAATTCTATACGCTCTGAGATTGTTATATATTCAAATAATTGATTTTCTTTTGCATAATTTGTACTTAAATCAATAAAATTGGATGAAAGATTTTTTAATATTTTTAAAATATCTACATTAATACTTCTATTACGTTTTATTTCATTCTTTATTTTTCTTACAAGATTTTGTCCTTCTTGAATTTTATTTATAGCTTCACTAAATTTTTCAATATAATTTTTTATTCCAAGATAAATTCTATTTATGTCATATGTATAATTTATTTTTAGATCATTTTTTTCAACAAAAGGAGAATCTTTCAAAGCTTCTTCTAATGGCAAATTCTTAAAACCATCAATCTGAGCTCCGACAAGAGAAGTATTTATATATTCTCTATCGTCGTATTTTTTTGCAAATTCTACCATTGGAGGTATAAAAGCTGCATAAACAGATTCTGTCGGGAGCATATCACCATTTATACCTTTTACATAGTATAAAGAACTATTCAAACTTTTAAGTCTATTTTTAGCGATAAGTTCTCTTTTGTTAATGTCAATATTCGTAGATATTGTATCTCTAAAATTTTCAAAATTTTTGGCTCTGATTTCCCATCTGTTAGATTCTTTATTAAAGAAACATTCTAAATCTTTATAAGCAGAATCTTTACTGTAGCACTGTCCTTCTAAGTATGCTAAATCTTGTCCAACTAAAATTATTTTTGAACAACCAAGTATTCTTGCAATATTTAATGCTGTATAAGAAACCGTTCCTTTTGAATAATATTCAGAAGTTTCAATTCCTGTTATTTCTTGCCAAAATTTATTCACAGGAAAATTATCAGATACATGAGAAAAAACATTTTTAAATTTAAATAGTCGATAATTTTTATTAGAAGCAGGTTCCGTTACAAAATTAATATCGGATAAATCCAAACCTTCAATTTGTTTGGAAGAATCAAATAATTCTATTATACAGAGAAAATCCGGTTTAATTTGATGTTTGGCTAATGTTTTCATTGCTGTTCCAACTACAATTAAAACATAATTATCTCGATATTTTTTTAATGTTTCTATGTTTTTATCTAAACTTGGCCCCGCAGAAACAATAACTGCAGTTTTATTTTTATAAACATCTTTAATCGTAGTTAACGGAATTTCAGTAACTAATTTTGGAATATTGTATATTAAGTGGGCTAAACTTGGATAAAAACGTTTTTGGGTATATTTTCTATCTAAAGTGTACATTCCAACCATTTTGTGTAATGTTTCTACCAATTTGTCAAAATCTTTTTCATTAAGACTTCTTGTTCCTATTGTTGATAATAATAAAGGATTATTTTTGGTATTAGATTTTTGGTAAATATATTCACCAACTTTTTCAATATTATTAGTAATAAAAACATTTTTTTTAAATATATCATTAGAAAAATCTACTAAAGTGAAAACTATTCTCAGAATATTTAAATCAGGTTCATATAGAATTACTGTTCCTTGAGAATTACTGGTAGCAATTTGGAATAAATATCCAAGTCCTAAACCATAT
The DNA here is from genome assembly GCA_944323985.1 of Candidatus Gastranaerophilales bacterium. Lineage (GTDB taxonomy): Bacteria > Cyanobacteriota > Vampirovibrionia > Gastranaerophilales > Gastranaerophilaceae > CAG-196. Next base: position 19,227 of record CALUUP010000014.1, read on the forward strand.
ATTACATGTATTGAAACAGGGTCATTTGTTGCGCCTGAAAAAATTTCTTTTGCTTCAGCGAGCGGATTTTCTTTGTTATGAAGATAAATGTTTTTATAAATCAAATTATAAAAACCGTTTTCTTGTACTATTTGTGGTACATCTGTAACAATATGGGTTAATATTTTTTGTGCAAGTTCTTCATTTTTTAGTTTTAAAGCGTTAATGTTTTTCTCAAAAATGCTATTCATTGTTTTTTATATTTTTCCCTCTTAATTGACCGCAAGCTGCATCAATATCAGCCCCTCGCTCTAATCTTACGGTTACTTTTTTTCCTGAATGCTCTAATAAATACTTAAACTTCATTATATCATTATTTGAAGGTTTTTTGTAATCATTTTCAATGACTGAATTGTATGGAATTAAGTTTATATTGCATTTTAAGTCTTTTAATAGATATGCTAACTCTTTTGCAACAGGTGCTGTATCATTAAAACCATGTATTAAAATGTACTCAATTGTAATTCTTCTTCCCGTTTTCTCGATATAATTTTTAAGAGCTTTTTTTAAATCTTGTATATTATACTTATTTTCAATAGGCATAATTTCTTTTCTAAGCTCATGATTTGGAGCATGTAGTGAAATTGCTAAAGTTGACTGTAAATTTAAATTAGCGAGTTTTTCAATACCAGGAATTATACCACTTGTAGAAATTGTAATTCTTCTTGCACCAATTTGAAAATCTTCGTTAAAGATTTCCAAAGCTTTTAATACATTTTCTAAATTCAATAAAGGTTCACCCTGACCCATAAAAACAATATTAGTAACTTTTAAACCTGTATCACGTTGAATTGTTAGAACTTGTTCAATAATTTCTTGATACGTAAGATTTCTTTTAAATCCGCCTTTTCCAGTTGCACAGAAAGAACAATTAACAGCACAACCGACTTGAGAACTAACACAAGCTGTAAGATTAGCTCTATTGTCAAATCTCATTAATACTGTTTCAACACATTCTCCATCAGGATATTCGATTAAATATTTAATTGTTCCGTCTTTGCTTACTTGTTTTAATTTAATTTTAGTTTCAGTAACTGCAGCGATTTTTTTTAATTCTTCTCTAAAATCTTTTGACAAATTAGTCATTTCATCGATATTTGAAACTGATTTGAAATATATCCAATTATGAATTTGTTTAGCACGAAACTTAGTAGCTTTAAGCTCTTGCATTAAATTTTCCAGTTCACATAATCTAAGTCCCGCTAAAATCATCCTAATTTTCCTTTATAAAATTCTATAATATCAACTTTTGCTTTAAGTAACATTGCCTCATGTGAAATTTCATTTTTCCATTCATTAAAAGAACATTCTGAAGGCAACAACTTTAATGGATTATGCGGAAAATCTTTACAAATATTTGGTCTATTTTCGTAATCAGAACAAAGATTTCCATTCAATTTAGGACAGTAATAATAATAAATTTTTTCATCTTCAACTAATTTATTTAACAATTCAAAATATTCGGGATTAACTGTTTTAGCATCATCTTCCGATTTAAAAGGGACAAAAACAGATATAAATTCTTTTGAATATTTATCTCCTTTGTTTGCTCTTTGTTTTAATTGTTCATAAGAATACTCACTGGCTGCCAAACGACAACAAGCGCCACATTTCCCACAAGAATAATTATTTTTTTTATCCATTATATTTTTATATAAAACTTTTAATTTTTGTTTGTAATCTATTGTCAAAAATGTTAAAGCTTTTATCTGCCAATCTTTGTATTTGCAATTTGATGGATATGGAGCAAATATATCTTTTTTTTCTATCTTACAATCTTTTATATTGCAATTTGAACAAGGATTTTCCGGTTTAAAAGCATCTAATTCTTTTCTTATACTTTCAGCAGCCTCAATAAAAATTTGTTCATAATTATCTTTTAAATTTTTGTGTTGAGATTTTAAAGAATTATCTTTATTTTGTGATGAAAAAAAATTATTACTCATATACTGGATGATATCATAAATTACCTTTATCGGCAATGATAATTAAAAATAGAGAGTTTAAAATCTTTTTGAAAGGAAGAATAATTATGACTAAAAAATTAGAAATTTATAAGTGTGAAATTTGTGGCAATATTGTTCAAGTTTTAATACCTGGAGCAGGAGAATTGGTTTGTTGCGGGGAAGCGATGAAAAAACAAGAGATTCAATATTCTAATGAAGAAATAGGAGAAAAGCATTCTCCACAAATTGAGATTAGAGACGATAAAAAATATGTCACATTAAATAAGCACCCAATGAGTGAAGAACATTATATTCAATTCATAGAAGTAACCGATAAAGAAAAAACAAAAATGTATCTTAAATATTTTAATCCAAATGAAAAAGCTGAATTTAAAATTCCAAAATGTATGGAAGAAATAGAAGCTGTTGGATATTGTAATATTCATAAATTATGGGGGAATAAAAATGATTAGTGAAAAAATTAATAATATAATTAATGAACAAATAAATTTGGAATTTTATTCAGGGTATTTGTATCTTTCAATGTCAGCACATTTAAAAGAAGTAGGTTTATTTGGATTTGCTTCTTGGATGAGATTACAAGCAAAAGAAGAAGTTGAACATGGTCTTAAGTTATTAGATTATTTGATCGAACGAAATAGTTTTGTGACACTTAAACAAATTAAAACTCCTGAATTTGAATTTAATGGGGTGTTATCTATATTTAATCATATATATGAACATGAGAAAAATATTACAGAATGCGTAATGAAAATTGCTAAAGTTGCAGAAGATGAATGTGATAGGACAACTTTATCTTTTATTGATTGGTTTATAAACGAACAAATAGAAGAAGAGCAAAATATTAAAAATATTATAAAACGTCTTGAATTGTTTGGAGATGAAAAAACATCTTTATTCTTAATGGATAATGAATTAGGAAAAAGAGATTAAGTTAAAGAAGGAAAAGATGTCTTTTTAAGGCATCTTTTCCTTGAAAAAAATTTTTTTTCTTGCTAAATTAAATTGTGTGTGGTGTATTCTTCGTTTTTAATAGAATTACCTGAAATATTGTAAAAATATGTAAAGTTCATGTTAAATTTCTAGCAAAATTTTATATTTACATAACTTTTAATATATAGGTACCAGATGGGGTTCGTATGATTAAACCGGTAAGATTATCAGATAGCAATATAGAATTCAAAGCGAAGCAAAAGAAAGAATTTGATGAAGAGTCAAAGATATTACCTAATACTTTGCAAACTCGTGTTCGTCAAAAATTTCATAAAACAACTAATGCTTTTTTAGAATATCCAATAAAGGGACTTAAGGGTGATGTGAACTCTGATTTTTATGAATTCCTTTCAATGGGTATTATTCCATATCTAGCTGGAAGTGGAATGTTCATGGCTTTGTTTAATATGGTAAAAAAATTAAATCCGAAATCTCAGTTAATTGCCTCATTAAATGGTAATAAAATGGCTTTGGGAGTTGTTTTGTATGGTTTATTAAAAACTATATCAAATGATTTTGTAACTCGTCCTGTATATTGGGGAACAGGAGTTGATATAGAACTTCCTGTACAACATATTTCTTATCCTCTACCAAAAGAACCTGGTAAAAATGCAAATATTATTCCTCAAATACAACAAAGAAAAGTTTATGATAGTAGAGAATTCTTTAGAAAAGATTTGATTCAAAAAGATATTGGTATTCAATATTATGATAAAATAGCTAAGAAAATTGGTTTAGGTGAAGACTTAAACGATTCAGTAACAGAAACAACTCCAATTATTCAAAGCATTATTTCTACGACAAAAACAGCAAAAAGCTTATCATCATATGCTTGGGCTGGTATTGGTGTTGGAATGGCTACTCAAAATTGTTGGGGAGATTTCTTTGATGCAATAAAGAATAGAAAACGTCATATTGCAAAACCTAATGAAGGTTTAATGAATAAAATGGGCAGCAGATTAAAAAATGCCGGTGTTAATTTTGTAGATATTTCAAAAACATTTGGAAAATCTTTTGTAAAATCAATAAAAACACTTTGGACAGGTGAAGCAGGAACAAAAGGCTTTATGAAGCATGCTGGTAAAGCTTGGATATTAGCAACATTAGCATTAACAGTTGGTTCTGTGACAAATGTTATATATAGAGCAAGACATATGGGCAAGTTGGCTAATAAAGACTTAATGGATAAGAATCAAGAAAGTACGGTGATTTAGTATGGCAATATCTCCAATTCAAACAAATACAGAAAATACTAAGTCTCATAAGCATTATAATGAGGCAACTAAGCCTGTTAAGACAAAAAATAATGTAAAACCATTAGCTCCTGAAGGACATTTAGTTCACGATAGATTAATGCAAATGCCAAGATTTTTCTTAAAAGATTTTGCATATGATATGAAAGCAGTTCGAGATGGTTTTAGAGGTACTGCAAATGATCACCAAACTGGTAGATTAAATGATGTTGGTATTAAATTAGGCGGTATAGGAATTGCTACAATGCTAGCGGCAAGAACTACAAACCCTATTGCAAGAATTATGGAATATGCTGGTTTAGGTGCTTTTTTAGCTGCAATGTCTATTTTTCCTAAAGTTGCGATTCAAGCTCCATCAAGAATGATGCACGGTTTTGATACCGGTATTGAATATATTGATGATCAAGGACGTAAAAAATCTGTATTCCAAGATTCTAATTATATTCCATTTGATATGTATCAAGGAGAACGTCCTAGTGAAGATTTAGATATTATTGGAGATAGATTAGGTATTCCAAGAGATATTAAAAACAGGCATGATGTAATAAAAGAACAAATGAGAAAAATTGCTACTCAAAATAATACATTATGGATGTTAACAGCAGGTTTTGCAACTCCTGTAATAGCAGCTCTAACTTGTTTTGGCTTAGAAAGATTAATAGCTCCTGCTTATGCAAATGTTAAAAATATGGCATATAATTCAAGAATATCTCATACATTAAAAGCTACTCAAAATATGCCAATTAATCCAGATGAAATTGCTTCTAATAATTTAAGCAAAAAAGTTGAAAATATTTTGAAAAATTATAAAGGAAAAGAACTTCCAACATCAGAATTAGATGATATTGTTAGACTTTTAACCAATGAAATGCCAAGTGGAGTTTCTGAAGGCATAAAAGAAGATTTAACAAATATTTTAACTCAAGAAAAGAATGGTTTTGTTGTTAAAGAAAATATTGCAGACGATATTATTTTATCAATTAAGAAGAGCTTGCCTAAAAATAATCAAACTATAATGGAGAAAGTTTTTGTTCCAATAAAAGAAGAAATTACGAATATTTTAAGCGGATATGAAACAATTACTCCTGATAATTTATTGGAAATTAAATCAAAATTAAAAGAGATATTTGCAAATAAAATTAAAAATGATGCAACTCTTTCTAATGATATGAAAGAATATTTAAAAGCTTTCCAAAATAATAATTTAATGGAAGGTATTTCTAAAAATTTGCAAAAAGAAAAATCTCATTTCTTAACCGAAAAAAGTATGAAAGAAATTGTAGATTTTGCTAAGATTTTTGGTGAATTTAAACATAATGAAAAACTTTTAGATAAATACACGAATTTTAAATTTGAACATAATTCAGAAACTGTTTTAGCTCGTTCATATGCTAAATTTGAAAAAACTTTATTTAATGTTTTAGATATCAAATTTAAAGATTTGAAACAGATGAAAGAATCTGAAACATATGCAAAAGAAATTTTAGATAGAAAATTAAATGAATTAGTAAAAGATGAAGCTAAATATAATAAAGCTATTTCTAAATTAACAAAAGTAATGTCAGAAATGGAAATTGCTTTAAATGGTAGAAATGCAGAAGGATCTCATGTAAAAGATTTAATTACTGCAATAGAAAATAATTATAATATAACAGCTCAAAGACTTGAAAAGGCTGGAAACTTTAAAAATACTATTAATAAATTAGTAAAAGAAGATGTTAAAACTTTATCTAATTCAATTAATTCAAGAGAAGAATTATTTGATTTTATTGATGGAATTAGAGTAGATAAGACTTTGGAAAAAAATGGTATAGATTATGCCGTAGAAAATGCAAAAGGAGTAGGTTCAGCAAAAGAAGCTGCTATAAGCAGAATTTTTGAAAGATATCAAGGAGCTAAGAATTCATTTAACAGAATTTTGCATACAATGGATGTTTATAAAAGAGAACTTCCTACTGGTGAATATGATAAAGAAATCATTAAAAAAGGTAAAGATATCTTATTAACAGGTACTTCATCAGAAAATACTTTAAAACATAATACAATAAATAATGCAAGTTTTTATAAAGATATTATGAATACTATATTTAGAGTTGAACAATATGAAGGTGGAAAAGCTGAAAATATAGTAAAAGGAAAAGGCTATATTACAGAAGCTACTAAAAAAGCAATGTCTGGAGAAAATGATATTGCAAGCGGAAAAGTATTAGATAGATTCCAAAATTATATAAATAGATTTAGAAATATAGTAGGAAATAAAGCTATAGATTTTACAAAACCGGAACATATATTAGATAATAATATAAGAGCTTATGAAAAGAGCCAAAAACCAATGACAATGTTCAATTTAGTAGCACAAAGCCCAGTAGATTTTGTAAAAGGTGCTGCTGATAGGAGATATGGTACACAAAAATGGTTACGCATTGTTTCAGCTATTGGTGCTGGTGTTATAGGTGCAACTGTATTAGCACAATATGGATTTGGTAAATTAAAAAATCCACATAATTTAAAGAAGCAGGTGAGTGATGACAAAAATAGCTAGTATTAATCCAATTAGTTTTAGTGCAACAAGTAATATTCAACCTCAAGTAAAAAAAGATGAAGTAAAGTTGAACGGATACAATAATGAAGTTTCAAAAATGTATCTTGAAAATTTGGCTTTAATGAATTCTGCAAAAGTAAAAAAAGTTGATTTAAATAAAACACAAGCAATCGAACCATATAAAAATAATTTAAGAACAATGATTCAAAATAATGAATCAGTAATGATGGCAATTGTACCAAGAACTTTTACTGCTCAAGATTTAAATGGTGATGATAAAGTTACATTATCAACCGGTGAAAAAAATGGTACATTTTTAAGTGCAATTGACAGATTAGATGAATTAAAAGATTTAGGTATTAACACAATTCATATTTTACCAATTCATCCACCTGGAAAGAAAAATGCAATGGGAACAGCAGGATCATTATATGCTCCAGCAAAATATGTAAATGATGATGGAACTTTGGCTATAGATCCTATGATTATTGATAAAAATGATCCTAGAACTCCAAATGAACAATTTAAAGCTTTAATAGATGAATGCCATAAGCGTGGAATAAAAGTAATGTTAGATCTTCCAAGTTGTGCTTCTGTTGATATGTTAGAAGCTGAGCCTGAATTAATGGCTTATGGTAGAAATGGTGAAGAAAAAACTCCACAAGGTTGGACAGATATTAGAATGTTTGAGCCTTGGGCAGATGAAGCTAAAAGAACTCTAAATCCAAAATTACTAGAAATGCACAAACAATATGTTGATGCTTGTATAGATTTAGGTATTGATGGTATAAGAGCAGACGTTGCAAGAGCAAAACCTACAGAATTTTGGGATGTGTTAATCAAATACTCAAGAGAAAAAGATCCTGAATTTGCTTGGTTAGCAGAAAGCTATACTTATGAATGTGCTTCTCCAATGGTTAACATGCCATATGATAGACCTGAAGATTTATTAAGAGCAGGTTTTGATGATTATTATGGTCAATATCATATTTTCCATGATTGGAAAGGGGCTAATGATTTTAATGATTATATAAAATTAAATTTAGATTTATCACATAGACTACCAGCTGGGAAAAGTGTTATTGGTTCATTTTTAACACACGATGACAGCTCTTCAATGATTCACGGCGGTGAAAATTTTTGTAAGCTAACAACCGTTTTACAATCAACAATTCCTATGTGTAATCCATATTTTATAGATGGTTTCCAAACAGGAGATTATTACGATTATAAATATCGTGACACTAATAATATTGAAACTTGGACAACTAAATTTAATAAAGAAGAAGGTAAGTTTACTGATAAATATGATATGGATGAACATCGTTTTCGTTTAGCATTATTTAATTTATCAAGACAACCAGGCGGAGATTGTCCTGATATTGCAAGAGTTATGGAAGGTACTCTTAAAATGAGAGAAGCTAATAAGGATGTGCTTGCTGATAGAAATAGTAGTTTTATTGAACTTGATAAAAGAGAAGATAAAAATGATCAAATAATTACTTATGCAAGACATAATAACGGAAGAACAATTCTTGTTGTAGCTAATAAAAATCCAAATAGAAATGTTACCGGTATTATTGAAATTCCTGGCTTGAAGAAAGAACAAAAATTAGAAAATATGGTTCCAAACTACGGTGATACCAGTGAATTTCAAGTTAGTGAGAATGAATTAAAAGTAAATTTAGCACCTGCAGATGCTTATGTATTTGAAATTGATACTCCAAATCTAGAGCAAGACAGAAAAGGCTATGTATACAAACAAAAAGTTAATGACTAAGCAAACATTAAATAAACAAAAAGAGAGTACCTTCTAGGTACTCTCTAATCTTGTATAATCTTTTTTATTACTTTAGCAGGATTTCCTACTGCAACAGAATTTTTAGGAATATCTTTTGTAACAACAGCTCCAGCTCCTATTACAGAACCATCGCCAACTGTAACCCCAGGAAGTATAATTACAGAACCTCCTAACCAACAATTTTTCCCTATTTTTATGGGCTTGGCTGTTTCTATAAAAGTATTTCTTTTTTTATATTCTAAAGGATGAATAGGAGTATAAAATTGACAATTTGGACCAATAAATGTATTATCACCAATTGAAACTTTTGCACAATCAAGCACAACACAATTGGCATTAAAATATACACCATTTCCTAATTCCAAATTACATCCGTAATCACAAAATAAACTTGGTGTAATATAACAATTTTCGCCCATTTTACCAAGCAAAGATTTTAATATTTGTTCTCTCTTTTTTTCATCTTTTTCTTGGTTAAATTCAAATAACGTTTCTCTTGATTTATCTCTTAGAGAAATTAAATAATCCGTCATTGGATTATACCATTCTCCATTAATCATTTTTTCATATTCTTTTTTCATAAAATGATTATAACAAAAAATCGGAATTTTTATAAATTCCGATTTTACAAGATTGCTTTTTAAGAATTATCCTTGATATGCTGCAGCAGCATTCCAAATGCTAACTTGCTCCCAAGGAACATTCTTATTTTTTTCATTATCCTGACTTACGTTATAATCTATTTTATCATTTTTTATTTCCCAAGGATTACCTTTTTGTACATTGCCAATTCCGTCCATAGTTAGATCCTTTCTTTAATACCTTATATAACTCGTATATATATAAAGTATTTTTATAAAAAAGAATTTCAAAAATTGATAAAATTGTTACAAAAGTTAATATTTAAACTAAAATTTCTTTTTCATTTTTATAAGTTACATAGCCTAGAGGAGCAGCAGGCGGCTTTCTTAAGTATTTAGCTTTTGTATAAATTATTCCTACTTTGGAGGGTTGAGATGCAGAAGAATATTTTCTTGCTAGTTTACAACATTCAAATATTATTTCATCATTAGGCTCTTTATCATTTATTTTTAACAAAACGTGAGAGCCTGCACAAAGACGAGAATGAAACCAAATGTCTTCATCTTTTGCAAGTTTTGATATTATATAATCATTTTGCTTGTTATTTTTCCCTATATAAACATCAAATCCGTTAATATTTATTTTTGTTATTTCAGCTTTTTCTTGCTTTTTAGGCTTTGTATCATCAATTTTTAATTCTGATTTTATTTCTTCCAAGTCTTTTAGAGTTTCAGATAAATTAATGCTGTATAAGATATTTTCTAAATAATCTTTTTCAATTTTTAAACCATTTAACATATGTTCTGATTTTTCTTTTGTAGTTTTTGATTTTGTATATAATTTAAAATATCTTTGAGCATTTTCTTTTAAATTCTTTGTTTCATCTAATTCTATTTTTATATTTTGATTATTAATGTAATCAAAAAGTTCTATTTCTTTTTGGTAATCTTTTTTTTGATATAAATTTGCAGTTAATAATTCACCGTATAATTTATATTTATCTGTATAGTCTCTTTTTTGTAAGAGTTGTGAAATTTTATTTATAGAATTATTAATTTTATTTAATTTCGGATTAACAATTGAAATCAAATGATGTTTTTCATTTGATAAGTTCATTTGTTCTTGAATTTTCGAATAATAATTATCCAGCATTTCATTTACAGAATTTTGTTTTATTGAATTTTCTAATAATTCCTTAAACAATGTATATTTGTCATCCCAAATTGCTGGTCTAAAATTTTCTGTATTCAGATAGTTTTTAATTTCTTCTTGAGAAAGTTCTCTAAATTGATTTTTTAATTCATTTGATAAATTATTAGAAACCGGAGGATAAATATATTTTAAACCACCTTGCAATTCTCTATAACGACTTTTTTCAGAGCCTACGTTATGAGCACAACCTATAATTATAGAAGTTTCTCTATCATATAAAATTATATTAGAATGTTTTCCCATAAGTTCAACACAAAGACATAGTGATCGTTTTTGAGATAATTCATCCATTGTTTCAAAATGAAATTCTATTATTCTTTCGTTTTCTATAACTTTAGCATCAAAAATTCTACAGCCTTCCAAATATTTTCTTAAAAGCATACAAAACATCGGAGGTTTTTGTGGAATAATAAGATTTCTTCTTTCAAGATTTTCTGCTGATGCAAAACAAATATGATAAATTTGCGGATTAATATTTATATATAATTTTCGACTTTCAGCATTATTTCTAAGAGAAAAAATAAAATCTTTTCTTGTTGGTTGTTGAATTTTTTGAAGCCTTGCTCCAATAATAAAATCAATGTTTTCAATAAAAAAGGCTTTTAATGTTAAAAAATCAATATTTATCATTATTTACCTCTATAATATTGATTATAATTAGATTGAGTATTAACATAATTAGAGTAATTTGAGTAAACTTTATTTCTTGTAGAATAATTAGACTGAGCTTGCCAATAAGGAACTTGTCTTGTTTGTTGTCTTTGGCGATAAGCATTTTGTTGATACGCTTGAATTTGATTTGCTCTATATGCAACTGGATTTATAGAAGCTGCGATTGAGATGTTAGAAACAAGTGAGAGTATTAATACAATTAAATAAACTTTTTTCATATATATATTATACAATAAATTTATTATGCATAAAAAAAGAGGTTTTATTAAAAACCTCTTTTTTATGATTTATTTATTTTAAAGATTCAATCAAATCTTTAATAACTCCTTCTTGTGCTGAAATTTCTTCAATTCTTGCATTTGTTTGCTCTACTAATTCTTTTGGAGCGTTTGCAACGAATTTTTCATTCTTCATTCTGCCAAGTAAAGAGTTCTTTTCATTAGTTAGTTTTTCTAATTTCTTTTCTTGACGTTTAATTTCAGCATCTAAATCAATTAAGTCAGCAAGTGGTACAATTAATTTTGAAGTAGAAACTACTGCCGTTGCAGACTTTGTAGGTATCGCATCATCAATAGAAGCATAAGTAATATTATTTACTTTTGCAAGTCTATGAATGTATGCTTCAATTTCTTCAAAGATTTCTTTGTCTTGTCCGTTAGCTCTGATTTCAACATCAACAGTTGCAGAAGTTGGAATGTTAAAGCTTTGTCTTACGTTTCTTAAAGAAGTGATTGTATCAAATACAACTTTCATTTCATTAGCTTCTTTAGAGAAAGATAATTCTTCTTTATAAACAGGATGTTCTGCAACAATCAAAGCACTAGGAGCATCTTCGCCTAATCCGATTGATTTAAGAATTTGCCATACAGATTCTGTGATATGTGGCATAATAGGATGTAACATTCTCAATGCCATATCAAGAACGTATCTAAGAACTCTTTGAGTATTTGCTTTTAATTCACTATCTTGTAATTGAATTTTAGCAATTTCGACATACCAATCGCAATATTCACTTCTAAAGAAATCATATAAAGTATGAGCAATTTCACCAATTCTATACTCTTTCATATTTTGATTTACGATTTTTGCAGTTTCATTTAACTGATTTAAAATCCATTTATCAACAAGAGTTAATTTACTCATATCAATTGGTTTATCATCAACTCCTTCTAAATTCATAAGTACGAATCTAGAAGCATTCCAAATTTTATTAGCAAAATTTCTACCATATTCAAATCTTTCATCTGAAATTTTAATATCTTGTCCGCCATATGTACACAATGATGTCATTGTAAATCTTAAAGCATCGCATCCGTATTTATCAATAATTTGAACAGGATCGATTGTGTTTCCTTTAGATTTAGACATTTTTTGTCCTTTTTCATCTCTTATAAGTCCGTGAATATAAACTTTAGAGAAAGGAGCTTTACCAGTGAATTCTAAGCCCATAGTAATCATTCTTGCTACCCAGAAGAAGATAATATCAAATCCTGTAACAAGAACTGATGTTGGATAGAATTTTTTGAAATCATCTGTTTCAGAGTTAGGGAATCCCATTGTTGAAAATGGCCATAAACCTGAAGAAAACCAAGTATCAAGGCAGTCAGAGTCTTGTACATAATTTTCAGGATCCGGATTTTCTTTAGCTACTACCATTTCACCAGTTACTTTGTGGTAATATGCAGGGATTTGATGTCCCCACCAAAGTTGACGAGAAATACACCAATCACGAATATTTTCCATCCAGCCTAAATAATTTTTTTCCCATCTTTCTGGAATAAATTCAATTCTTCCATCTTTTACAGCAGCAATAGCTTCTTTTGCTAAAGGTCCCATTTTTACGAACCATTGTTCTGATAAAAGAGGTTCAATTGTTGTACCGCAACGTTGACATTTTCCAACATTATGCTCGTGATCTTTTACTCTTAATAAGAAATTGTTATAGCTTAACATATCAACAATTTTCTTACGAGCTTCATATCTGTCTAATCCGTGATATTCAGGAGGAACTTCTCCACAAGCTTTCATTTTACCTTCTTCATCAATTACCCAAATTGGGTTAAAGTTATGACGTTTTCCAACTTCATAGTCGTTAGGGTCATGTGCCGGAGTGATTTTCACTGCACCAGTTCCGAAAGATTTATCAACATACTCATCTGCGATAATAGGAATTTGTCTTCCTGATAAAGGTATTATAACTTTTTTACCAATTAGTTCTGAATATTTTTTATCAGAAGGGTGAACAGCAATCGCAACATCCCCAAACATCGTTTCAGGTCTTGTTGTTGCAACTATAATAGCCCCAGCTTCTCCTACAAGAGGATAAGAAATTTCCCACATATGTCCTTGTTCTGTTTCATATTCGGTTTCAATATCAGAAATAGCACTTTGACAGCGAGGACACCAGTTTACAATATATGCACCTTTATAAATTAAACCTTTATTATAAAGAGTTACAAAAACTTCTTTTACCGCGTCAGAACAACCTTTGTCAAAAGTAAATCGTTCTCTTGATCTATCAAAAGAAGCCCCCAATCTTTTAAACTGATTAAGAATAGCTGATTTATGTTCATTAGCCCATTTCCAAGTTCTTTCCAAGAATTTTTCTCTTCCTAAATCGTGACGAGAAAGTCCTTCTTTTCTTAATTCTTTTTCTACTACAGCTTGAGTAGCAATCCCAGCGTGGTCAGTTCCTGGAATCCATAGAGCTTCATATCCGCTCATTCTATGATAACGAGTTAAAATATCCTGCAAAGTACCATCAAGAGCGTGTCCCATATGTAACACTCCAGTAACATTTGGAGGTGGAATTACAATTGTAAAAGGAGGTTTTTTAGAATGAGCATCCGCTCTAAAATAACCGCCTTCTTCCCAAAACTTATACATTTTTTCTTCTGTTGATTTTGCATCATAAACAGTAGGTAAATCTTCTATTTTAATTTTTGTTTCCATATAATTTATCCCTCGCTAATTTAATAATATTAGGATAACATAAATGGAAAAATATATAAATATTTCTTTATTAGGAGAGCTGAATTTTATATCAAAATTGCAATTATATTGTTTTTTTATTATCATAGATTCTAAAAATAGATGGAGGTATTGTATGGATTGTATCTTTTGTAAAATTGTTAATGGAGAGTTCAATACAGAATTTGTTTATGAAAATGAATATGCTGTGGTTTTTAAAGATATTAATCCTAAAGCGGATATCCATTTGTTGGTTGTTCCAAGATTACATGTTGAATCTTTAAATGAAATAGAAGATGAACTGTTATTAGGGAAGTTAATGATGACAGTGAAGGCTGTAACTAAGAAATTAGGAATAAAATCTTTTCGTACAGTAATTAATACGGGTAAAGAAGCCGGACAAGAAGTTTTTCATTTACACATACACATATTATCAGGAGGGATTAATTAATGACTCAATTTTATAAAGAAATAACACCTGCAGGGTTTGGAATTGCTATTAAACAAAAAGAAATTTTATTTTCAGAACAATCACCTTTTCAGAAAGTAGAAATTTTTGAATCTGATTCTACATTAGGAAGAGTTCTTACTTTAGATGATTTGATGATGACTACTGAAGGGGATGAATATCATTATCATGAAATGATTGCTCATGTGCCTATGATGCATCATAAATCACCTAAGTCAGTTCTTGTAATTGGTGGTGGTGATGGTGGTACTGTAAGAGAAGTCTTAAAACATGATACTGTTGAAAAAGTTGTTCTTTGTGAAATTGATGGTATGGTTATAGATGCTTGTAAAAAATATTTGCCAACAATTTCTTGTGAACTAGATAATCCGAAGTGTGAAATTTTAGTAGAGGATGCTATAGAATATATAAAAGATAAGAAAAATATGTTTGATATTGTTCTTATAGATTCAACAGATCCTATGGGACCAGGAGAAGGCTTATTTACTGAAGAGTTTTATACAAATGTAAAAAATTCTCTTAAAGAAGGTGGTATTGTATGTGCTCAATCTGAATCGCCTTTTGTTAATAAAGAAGAAATTAAGAAAATGTATACTCTTTTAAAGAAAGTATTTCCAATATGTTCAACATTTACGTCTAATATTCCGACATACCCAGGTGGCTATTGGGCTTGGGCGTTTTGCTCAGAATCTGTCAGACCTCTTTCTTATTGGGATGAAAGACGAGGACAAGACATTTCTAAATCTTGTAAAATTTATAATAAGGAATACCATAATGCAAGATTTGCGTTACCTAATTATTTAAAGGAATTATTATAATTTATTTAAACTACAAGACTTTACCGGTCTTGTAGTTTGTTTTAAAGAGGTTTTATGAATAAATTAGAGCAAGAAATGATTTCTCTTTTAAAAGATTTAAAAGAAAATTATAGCGTTTGTGGTGTAAAAGCAGAATTTGAGGCTGAAGGAGCCAGTGTTGAGGAGATAAGGTATTTAAAAGAAATAATATCGTCTTTGGAATTGGGATTAACAATTAAAATTGGTGGATGTGAAGCAGTAAATGATTTGGTAAATATTAGAGATATAGGTGTAGAGGGTATTGTTGCTCCTTTAGTGGAGTCTGATTTTGCTTTGAAGAAGTTTATAGGTGCATTGAATTCTGTATATTCAAAAAAAGAATGTGATAATATTAGATTTTATATAAATATAGAATCTGTAATGGGTTATAAAAATATTGATAAAATAATAAGCATTCCTGAATTTAAAAAGATTTCAGGAATTATAATGGGTAGAAGTGACTTTGTTAATTCTTTAAATTATTCTAAAAATTTAGTTGATTCTGATGAAATTTTAAATTATGCAAATATTTTGTCGAAGAAAATTCCTTTAAAAGAGTTTGTTATAGGTGGTAATGTTTCTAAAAATTCAGTTGCTTTTTTGCAAAGATTATTTCATTTATCAAAATTTGAAACAAGAAAGATTGTTTTTAATTACAACTCACAAATGTCAAAGCAACAGTTGGAAGAAGGTATAATAAAAGCTTTAAAGTTTGAGTTGTTATGGTTAAAAAATAAACAAAGTGTTAATCTTAATTTTTCTCGTAATAATTTGGATAGAATCAAAATTCTAGAGGATAGATGTTTATAGGTTTTTTAGTTTAAACTTTTTATTTTTTAAATTTTGATAGATGTTTTCTAGTTTATATGTTTTGCATTTTTTATTCATGAAATTTTTTATATCATGTCTAACGTTTGTGAAATTTTTATTATTAATCATTAAATTTATTAATTTTTTTGAATCTTTTCCTGTGAATAAATATAAAGCACTGGTATTATTTTTTTTATTAACAATAAAACTCATAAATTCTTGATTGTTATTTCTTAAATCATTTCTGAAACTTTTAAGTTCATTTTTTGAACCTTTTACTTCCATAAATTTTTGAAATGATATAGGTCTATTATTGTTGCGATATGTTGGAGTTATTATTTGCATTTTAACCTCTAATTAAAGATAAACAGTTTGCATCATTGAATGCTTGTAGAGATGGATTAATTTGTATTGCTTTAGAATAATCACTTCTAAAGCCTTCATTATCTCCGAGTTCTTTTCTTATAGCCGCTCTATAATAGTAAGCATCTGCATAATTATTGTTGTTTTCTATTGCTTTGTTTAAGTCTGCAATAGCACCTTGTAGGTCTCTAAGAACACATTTTTGCAGACCTCTTATGTAATAACTTTCTGCTAGTTTAATATTTGTTGTTGGATTTTTCTTTATGGCCGTAGTTGTAATAATTGGATCTGCAGCGGCTTGTACAGTTGCAACTCCGGCACTAATTGTAGATGAAGCTATTTTTTCTTCTACTGCTGCAGGCATAGAAACAGGAGTTTTTGCTATTTGAGTTTTTTGTTGAATTTGAATTGTAGTCTGCTTTGGAGTAGATGTTACAATTCTTTTTGTAGTTTGTATATTTTGACTAGCTTGTGCTATTTGATTTACCGGTTTTATGTTTTGTTCTTGTCTATTGACAGTTTGACTAGGTTTATAAGAAGAATTGCTTGCAATTCGAGTTTCTGCTTTGTTATAGATATTATCATTTTTTATGAAACTACTTGGTATTGCCGCAATATAACTTTCATTGGATAAAAGTGGCTTAACATTTTTAATAAAAGTTTGTTTCTCAGCTAATGCAATTGCTTGGTCTAAGTCAATTGCAGCACCTTCATTATCAAAATATAATTTCTTTAAACGACCTCTGTTAGCATAAGCAATACTATCATTCGGATTTAATGCGATAGCCTGAGAATAATCACTTAATGCTCCAACGTTAAAATCTAGTCTTTTTTTAACAACACCTCTGTTATTAAAGGCTTCCGCATCTTTAGGATTAAGTTCAATAGCAATATTATAATCTTCTAAGGCTCCATTGTTATCATTTAACATATATTTTAGATTTGCTCTATTATAATAAACATCTGAATATTTTGGATTTAATTCCAAAGCTTTGGCATAATCTTCTAAAGCTCCATTTATATCATTTAAAGCAACTTTTAACACACCTCTGTTATTGTAAGCAAAAGCAAAATTTGGTTTTAATTTAAGAGCTGTATTATAATCTTCTAAAGCACCTTTTGTGTCGTTGATTAATTGCTTTATATATCCGCGATTTAAATATAATTCGTGATTATTAGGGGTAAGTTGAATAGCTTTATCGAAGTCAGAGATCGCACCTTGAATATCCTGGTTTAAGAATCTCATTGAGGCCCTATTAGAATAGGCTAGAGCAGCATCAGGATTATTTTGAATTTCTTGTGAATACGAATCAATAGCTCGTTCAATAGGTGTTTGAGCTATACAAATTCCTGTATTAAATAATATAAGGGATAATACAAGCATTAAACTTGTTTTCTTCACGATACGTACTCCTTAATCACATATGATTTTATTAAATTCTATCATATAAAAAATCTATATCAAGAGGTTTGAAAGAATTTAGAATTATGTTAGAATAATTTAGTGTTAAGCCGATGTGGCTCAGGTGGTAGAGCAACTGATTCGTAATCAGTAGGTCGGGAGTTCGAGTCTCCCCATCGGCATTTTGTGTATTTTAAAATGATTGTACAAAGAGACGAGAACTCCCAATGCGAAGCATTTAAGAGTTCGAGCGCGAGTGAGCTGAGGCAGTAGAATTTTGTAAAAGATGTAATCTTGCAACAAAATTCGTAAAAGCCGTTATACGCGAACGAGCAAGAGGTCTCCCCATCGGCATTTTGTGCGTTTTAAAATGGTTGTACAAAGAGACGAGAACTCCCAATGCGAAGCATTTAAGAGTTCGAGCGCGAGTGAGCTGAGGCAGTAGAATTTTGTAAAAGATGTAATCTTGCAAC
>CALUUP010000015.1 GCA_944323985.1 Candidatus Gastranaerophilales bacterium
TTAAAGTAAGCAGGAACTGTAATAACTGCTGATGTTACTTTTTCTCCCAAATAAGCACTTGCATCATCTGCTAATTTTCTTAAAATCATTGCAGAAATTTCTTGTGGAGTGTAATCTTTTCCATCGATATTCTTTTTATAATCTTCGCCCATATGTCTTTTAATAGAAGCGATAGTTTTATCAGGGTTTAAGATTGCTTGTCTTTTTGCTAATTGTCCTACTAATCTTTCACCTGTTTTTGAAAAACCAACAATTGAAGGTGTTGTTCTCATACCTTCTGCGTTTGCTATAACGGTTGGTTTTCCACCTTCCATTACTGCTACAACTGAGTTTGTTGTACCTAAGTCAATACCTATTGTCTTTGCCATAATTTATTTTCCTTTCTATTTATTTCTTAGTGAGTAGTGAATAGTGATTAGTGAATAGAAGTTTTAAATTTTTTTAGTACTAATCACTAGTCACTATTCACTAGTATCATTAAACCACTATTTTTTAATAAACTTGAAAAAATAAACAAAAAATTAATATTTTAGAAATTAGGATTTTATATTAAAATTAGGATATGCAAAAAATTGAAGTTGGAAAAATTTATAGGCATTATAAAGGTAATATTTATAAAATTATTGCTCTTGCAAAGCATTCTGAAACAGAAGAAGATATGGTTGTTTATCAGAATATTGAAAAAGGTGATATTTGGACTCGTCCTAAATTTATGTGGAATGAGTTTGTTGATAATAAAAATACTTTAAGATTTACTCTAATGGAGGAATAATTATGATTACTCGAGAAGTTAGAGAATGGCTGCAAAAGGTTGAGAGAAGACAGTATTCTTATGATGATGCTATGTATGAATTTATGAGATTTTTTTCTTTTTTAACGAGAGAAGAAATGAAACTTCTAAAATCTAAGATTGAACAAAGTTACAAAGCTTAATATTTATTTGAAAAAACGCAATTTTTTAAGATTTTTGAACTTTATATACTTGTAGCAGGTCTTGAAGGTTATTATTTTCATGTCTATTGAAGGTTTTAACAATTATAATAATTCATATTCTTTTCAAAGTAGTATTGGATTTCGAGCTAATCAGGAAAAAGATAAAGATAAAAGCTTGATTATCAAAAAACCTGTGGAAAAAGTTGAAAATGTAATTAATAAAACGGTAGATACATTTGTTAAAACAGACGGGAATGAAGAGAAGAAAAAGAAATATAGAAAAGCTGTTACAGTAGGCAGTACGGTGCTTGTTATTGGTGGTTTAATGGCATTATTAAACCCTAAGTTTTCAGGTAAGTTTATTAATAAAATGAGAAAAAATGCTTCAAAAGCAAATGCGGAAGCTTTAAAAGGAAATAGAACGTCTTTAAAAGCTCAATTTAATCAATTTAAATCAGATTTTTTATCTTTTGGAGCAGATTTTTTACAATTTACAAATACTGCTAATGCTGGTAAAGATCAGGTATTTAAATGGTTTTGTGCAGAAAAAAAATCTTTTAATAAAGTAAAAAATGAAACTCTACGTAATGTATTAAGGAAAGTAGATGATGGATTTACAACGATAATGAGAAAACCTCATAATGCTATTACAAATATGTTTGATAGTATAAGTAAGCATACGGTTCATTCAAAGTATGATGGAGCCTCTAAAAAACTTAATGAATTAGAGAATTTGATTCAAAGTTATAAAACAAAACTTCCATATTCTAAACAATTAGAATTAGAAAACAAGTTAAAGGAAATAACAAAGGCTCGTGAATATTTTTCAAGAAATCAAGTAGATTCACGTTTACAAGAACAAGAAAAATTAATGTCTAATTTAGAAAAAGATTTTAGAGCAAAATTTCAAGAATATCGTAAGAATTTTAAATGGTTTAAAGCAGAAGGAACTTTTAAAGAAAAATCAAGACATAATTATCAAAACTTTAGAGAAAATATGTCATATTGGGCAGAAGATATAATGATGCCTGATAGAAACAAGCTTGAACAAAATGGAAAAGATATCGTAAATATTATTTTAGGTGATGGTAAAACTCAACAAGGAAAATATAATGAAGTAATTGATATGCTTTCACCTTTTATTTCAAAAGAAGAGAAATTAGTTCTTGAAACTACATTAAAGAAATCCGGTAAGACTCTTAGAAAAGCGAATTACAGTGAAACAGTTGAATATTTTGACAAGAAACGTGATTTAATGTTAGGCGGTGCTCCTACGGATATTTTAACTGCATTGTTTGGTATTGGAATGAGTGGTGTTGCAATAGGTTCTGCGGATACTAAAGAAGATAGAATTTCAAGAGCCATCACAGTAGCATTCCCTGCAATTGCCGGACTTGGCGTTTCAACGGCGCTTACTGCAATGTTAGTATCAGGAGCAAAGAGTCTTGGTATCGGTTTTGCTTCTTCTATAGGACTTAGTATGATTGGAAACACTGCTGATAAATATTTGAATCCAAAATCTGATTTAATAGCTAATCAATCGAATAATTTAAATAAAAACCAACAAACCGCTACAAAACAACAGATTAACAATCAGGAGGTAGTAAATGCTTAATTTAATTTGTGAACTATTTCTAAAACATTTTTCTTTAATGTTTCATAATCCTTGTTATTGTAGATTAGAAAATCCCAATTCTGAATATTATCTAAATCAACTTCAGTAATGTCGTTTTCTCCTACTAATTTGCCACCTCTAGCTTCTCGAATTTCTCGATTAGCTTCTACTCTGATTGAAACAGCACCGGCGTTTTTAAAAACTTCATATTCGTGCTTAATTCTTACATCTGTTACAACGATATTACCTTCTTGAGATATGATTTTTTCAAGCCAAAAATCAGGACTTTGTGAACGTCCCCAATTCCCTAAATCAATTAATCCTTGACGGTATTGGGCTTTGTTGGTTTCTATTTCTTGATAAGTTAAATTATGAAGTTTTCCGTATTCTATTTTTATGATATCACCCATTGCACAACGCCTAAAACTTGGCATTGCATCCATTAAAATTTTTGCGGCTGTATCTTTGCCTGAGTATTGTTTTCCTGAAAATATTATAATTTTATTTGCCATTATTTTCCTCCAATGGTAATGGGTCATATCCGCCTTCATTCAACGGATGACATTTGCATATCCGTTTTAAGCCTAGAAGGCCACCTTTAACTAAGCCATAATGTTCTATTGCTTGTTTTGTATATTCTGAACAAGTCGGGTAAAATCTACATCTTGGTGGTGTATAGTTTGATAGTTTTTGATATATTTTTATTAAAAATAAGATAAATTTTTTTAACATATTCATATATTAACATGAATTTTTAACATTAAAAAACCAAGTATTATCTTGTAATACTTGGTTCTATATTTATTTTATATCAAACTAGAAAGGTTTAGTTTGGTTTAATTTTGCTCGAAGTTCTCTAAATCTTGCGATATCTTCTTGAGTTTTAGAAGATTCTCTAAATAACGCCTGAGATGTAGGATGAACCATTCTGATTGAATCCATATGTAATTCCAAAAATTCATATCTTTTTGGAGGTTGGTTAGAGTTTTTAGCATAAATTTCCACATTAGTAACAGCTAAGAATCTACGATTAGGATCATTTAAAAGTTGAGTTAATTGTCTATTTGCAGGAGTAGAACCTGAAACATAAACTGTTCCTTTAATATCATCATTATCTGTTAAAATTATCACCTCTACAGGTATCATATCTGTATTTGCCATTATTAATCCTCTCTTAATATTTAAATTTTATACTACTTTTAAGTATATGTCTAGTGTTTTTTCTTTTTAACTCTTACGCCTTCTACTTCATAGACATCTTCTGTTACAAGAAAAGCTATCGGGTCAATTGAATGTACTAATTCTTTTAGTTTAACCATTTCAAATTTGTTTACGACACAATAAGTTTGGATTTTTTCTTTTCTTGAATATCCGCCCATAGTTTTCATATAGGTAACGCTTACATCTAATTCTTTCATAATAGCATCACCAATTTCACGGTAGTGTTCTGAAAAAATTCTAACAGATTTTGCTTTGTCTAAACCTTCTAAAACTGAGTCAATAACTTTTGAAGCAATGTAATAAGTCAAAATTGAATATAATGCTCTATCCCAACCGTATAAGAATGCAGCTCCCATATATATAAAAAGATTTATGAACATTAAAAGTTCGCCAACGGATACTATTTTTAATTTTTTAGAAATGTTTATTGATAACATTTCTGTCCCGTCTAAAGATGCGTTATTTCTGAGGATTAATCCAACACCTAAGCCTAATATAATTCCACCGAAAACGGTTGCTAATAATAAATCTTCAGTAGCTTGTTTACCGTGAAGTACATTTGTTGCAATACCTAACATTGCAGTCGCATAAAATGTTTGGAATACGAATTTTTTTCCTAAATTTTTGTAAGCCATTAAGATGAATGGGATATTTATACAGAAAATCAACAAACCTAAATTGAATTTAGTGATGTATGAGAGCATCATTGAAATACCAATTACTCCACCATCAATAATTTTATTTGGCAGTAAAAACATTTCCAAACCTACGGCTACTATAAAAGCACCTAAGGTTAAGAAAAGGATTTTAAAAAGATATTCACGAAAAATTTCACCTTTAGTTTTTTTTATCGGTTCTGTTTTTTTTCTACCAAAGAACATTTAATTATTATTTCCCTCTTAAAATTTCGAAAATATTTTTGTGTTTAGTTTGAATTTCATCAGCTTGTTTAATACCTAAAATAGATTCTAAATCTGTTTTTAGAGTCATTAAATCTTCGTATTTCTTTAATAATCCATCCATACAAATAGAAACATCTCCTGTTTCTTCAGAAACAACAAGGCACGCGGCATCAGAAACTTCTGACATTCCGATAGCGGCTCTATGTCTGGTTCCATATTTCCAACTAAGTTTCGGATCCTCTGTTAATGGAAGCAAAACTCCTGCAGAATGGATTTTTGTATCTTTAATAACCATAGCTCCGTCGTGTAGCGGAGTGTTTGGATGAAAAATCGTTAAAATTAATTCTGTCGAAATAATAGCATCGATTGTTGTTCCGACGTCTGAATAAACCCCTGCATCCATATCTTTTTGAAAAACTATTAATGCTCCGGTTTTTGTTTTGGTTAAATATTTAACTGCTTCAATAATTTCTTTTATTATATCAACGTCAGCTTCTAAAGCTTTTCTATAAGGACCGGATGTGAAAAACGTTCTTCTTATAAAACCGGGCTGACCTAGATAGCCTAAAAATTTTCTTAATTCAGGTTGGAATATTACAATTAAACTCAATGAAATTAATGTTACTAATGATTTTAAAAATACACCTAAGATTTTTAAGTCTATTAAAATTAAAATTTCACTGAAAATCCAAGCAAAAATTAAAAAGAAAATACCTTTAACAAGTTTTTCAGCCTGAGTATTTTTTATAAACTTTTGATAGAATACAAAAAGTATTAAAACAATAAAAGAAATTTCCAACACATTAATCCAGTTCAAAGACCATTGAAGAGGACTTATAATATTTTGGATTAAGGAAATCAATGCTTCTATCATTACTTTTTCAACCTATCAGGAATAACATCTTTAGAAACTAAATCATCTAAAGTCTCTCTATTTACTATAATATCAGATAGAGAATTATTTACAAGTACCATCGCCGGTTTTTCTACTTTATTATAATTAGAAGCCATTGAATAATTGTAAGCTCCTGTATTATATACGCAAAGTATATCTCCAGTTTCTAATTTAGGTAGCTCAATTTCATTTATTAAAATATCTCCGCTTTCACAAAAACGTCCTGCAATAGTAACTTTTTCGATATTTTCATGTTTAGGTTTATTAGCAACTTGAGCAAAATATTCAGCTTGATACATACTTGGTCTTGGATTGTCTGCCATTCCACCATCTATAGCTACATATTTTCTTCCATTAGGAACTTGTTTAGAACTTCCAACAGTATATAAAGTAACGCCTGAAGTTGAAATTATACTTCTTCCGGGTTCAATGTATATAGTAGGGACATCAATTCCATATTTTTGCATTGAATCGGTAATTGATTTAGCTAATTCTTCAATACTTGGAGGGTTATCATTGGTTGTATATTTTACTCCTAAACCACCGCCAATGTTCATTTCACTTAATTCGATGTTGTGAATTTCTTTTATTCTTTTGATTTCTTTTATTAAAATTTCTATTTCGTCGTAATAAGATTTTAGTTCAAAAATTTGAGAACCTATATGAGCGTGTAACCCTTTTAAATTAAGATTTTTGTATTCATTTTTAATTAAACCTATTATTTCATCTATTTGGGTTAAGTCAAAACCGAATTTGGAATCTGTTTGACCTGTTTGGATATAATCGTGTGTGTGACATTCAATTCCGGGAGTAATTCTTAATAAAATATCAATAGTTTTATTTTTTTCATAAGCGATTTTATTTAATAAATTTGCCTCATAAAAATTATCAACAGAAAATCTTCCGACACCTAAGTCTATTGCAAGTTCAATTTCTTTTAAAGATTTATTATTGCCGTTAAATAAAACTTTCGACATATCAACATTTGATTTGTATACAGTATAAATTTCTCCTGCGGAAACAGTATCAAAACCAAATCCTTCTTCATCTAAAATTCTACATAAAGCAGATGTGCATAAAGCTTTTGATGCATACATCATTTTTATGTTTTTGTAATTTTTAAAGGCACTCTTATAATTTTTACAAATTTCCCTTAAAGAAGCTTCATCAATTACATATAAAGGAGTTCCATATTTTCGGGCTAAATCAACTAAATCACAGCCACCAAGAAATAAATGTTCTTTTTCTTCTAATGTTAAAGGTTTAATTGATTGATTTATGCTCATAAAAAATCCTTTCTTGTTTTTTAGTATTTTATCAAAAACAAGAAAGGATTTCGTAGTCTTATTATACTAATTTTAACTTATGCAGCTTCCGTTTGGACATATTTAGCAGACTTAGCAACTACTCCATAACAGACCATTGTAAGTCGATTATTCAAAGCAAGCATTGTTCTAAAATTATTCGCTGAACAATTCATTGCAGACATCATATCATCTGCATTAACTTTAGAAACTAAAGCATTATCATCGTGGTTATCAACTTTTTCTTGTGCATACTTTTCAACTAATAATTTGTCAATAAAATCTCTTGCTCCAATTGCCATAATAAATACTCCTATATTAAATTATTACTAATACTTGAATTGATTTTTAAGAAAATAAATATAGTATTATCAAAATTTTAATGGTTTTGATTTTACTCTTTTTACTCTCTTATATATCTTGTATATATAAAAAGTATTTAATTATGAAAAAATTGCTTTTTTTAGTAAGAATTGTTAAGTTTTATTAACATATTAAAGATAAAAAACTTGAGAATTTAAATTCTCAAGTTTTTAGTTAGTTATTTTACGGTTAAATTACATAGATTTTCTATCGGCTAATTCTTCCATTTTAGCGTCATTTAAACGAGTATCTCCTTTTACTCTTGAATAAGATAGATATCCGTTCATTCTATCAATTTTAGTTAAATTTCTGCTTCCACATTTAGGACAAACATCCATATTTAATTCTTCATGTCCGCAGTCGTCACAGTAAGAAAGTGATAGATTAACACCTTCATAGAATCCCATATCCATAGCTCTGTGAACCAAAGTTTCTACAGCTTCAGTATTATAATCAAGCGGATATTTTACATATTGTATTTTACCACCGTTTAATAAATCCCAAAAACGTTTTTCTAAATCTTGTTTTTGAATAGGGCTTATATCTTCACTAACGTGGCAGTGGAAACTATTTGATACATAGCCTCTGTCTGAAACATTAGCTACAACACCATACTTTTTACGGAACTGTTTTACTTGTAATCCACAAAGATTTTCAGCAGGAGTTCCATAGATTGCATATAAATATCCATCTTGTTCCTTAAATTCATTAACTTTTTTATTAATATATTCCATAACTTCAAGAGCAAAAGCTCCATCTTCTACTAAAGATTTTCCGTTATGTAATTCTTGCAATTCATTTAAAGCTGTAATACCAAAAGAAGCTGTTGCAGATTTTAATAAAGGTTTAATTTTATCGTGAATACCTAAATGTCCGCCTAAGAATCCGCCTTCACAATAAGCAAGAGGGTTTACAGAAGCCTTCATTTCTCCTAAATAATCATAAGTTCTTATATGTAATTTTCTGATTAATTCCATATAATAATCAAGAACTTCGTAAAAATCTTTGCTTTCTTTTTTAGCTTTAGCATAAATCATAGGTAAGTGTAAACTAATTGCACCAATGTTAAAACGACCAACAAAAATAGGTTCGTCTTTTTCATCAGCCGGATGCATACCGCCTCTTTCATACCAAGGCGAAAGAAATGCTCTACATCCCATTGGAGAAACTACTTTTCCATATTTTTTATACATAGAAGCTACATAACCTTCACCTGATAAAGATAACCAATCAGGATACATAGCTTTTTTAGAACATTCTATACCTACTTTAAATAAATCTTCATTAATCTTGCCTTCGCCATGTAAATTTTCATCATATAAGAAAACTATTTTAGGGAATAAAACAGGTTTTTTACATTCTTTCTTACCTTGTCCCTTCATTCTTATAGACAACATAGCTTTTGTAGCCATTTTTTCATATTCACCTGTTCCTAAACCTGCAGAAACAGTAATGAAAGGATAATCACCTCTTGAAGAAGCTACAGTGTTGAATTTGTATTCCCAACCTTGGAATCCTTGTTCAAAATCTTTTTGTAAATCTTTTAAAGCTTCTTCTCTAGCTTTTTCAAAAGACAAGCCTAAGCATAAGTATTTATTATACTGTCTTTCATAAGTTTTTTCTGCATACGGTGCCAAAATTTTATCAACTTCAGCAACCGTAAATCCACCATATTGTTGACTTGCTGCAGCCATAACAATATCACCGATTACATCAAATGCTACATCAAGAGATTTTGGTTCATTATACCAAAGGTTGCCCATTTCAAAACCACCTTTTAAAACTGATGCAACATCAAACAAACAACAATTCATTGTATCTCTTCTTGCTGACATATCGTGAATGTATATATAACCATCTCTGATTGCTTGTAATTCGTCAACTGTTAAGAAGAATTTTTTATATAATTCTTTATTTAATTCATTAAAAATTAAAGAACGTTTTGTTGATACCAAAGTAGAATCCGCATTAGAGTTTTCTTTATCTCCAATGTACATAATCTTTTGACTTTCTTGGTATACTTTATCAAGCATATGAACAAAATCCTGCTTATAATTTCTATAATTTCTATAGCTATGAGCTACATTAGGATTAATGTGTTCTAAAGCACCTTCTACTATATTATGCATTTCTGCTATAGTTACTTCGGTTTTATTCATTCTTAAAATGTTATTATCTACAAAATCACATATTTGTTTTAATTCCACATCAGATAATTCTACTAACATTCTTGTTGCAGATTTTTTTACAGCGTTAATAATTTTGCTATTATCAAATTCTTCTTTTGTTCCATCTTTTTTGATTACTAAGACGTTATTCATCTTTATAGGAGTAATTTTTTGCTCTGATTGTATATTGATTTTTGATATTGGTGATGAAATATAATCATTATTTACAGCTGCATTACCCTTAATTACATCTGTAACTACTTTATTTGAGGCAAATTCTACTATATTTCTTTCCTTATTTAAACTATTTTGCATTTTTATCTATCTAACCTCCTAATTTACGACAAAATAAGCTACTCTATTATTATTCCGCTTATTTCTATTTAGAGAATAACATTCTCTTCCCAAAATCTAATCCTATATTTAAATGATAATTCAAATAAGTATTCTAATCAAATTTTTCACAAAATTTCATAATTCCTGTAATTCAATAAAATCAATGCTTTTACATTTCTAAATATTATTAAAATTGTTACATTTTTCGCATGAAAAGTATATACTTTTCTTGACAAAATCTCAAACCCTTATTAATTGTAAAACACACACTATACACTAAAAAAAATAAAAGAAAGAAATAAAAAAAGTGGCATGCCAATTTTGCTAAAATTTTTAATAAAAAAAGAAGCTTTATACAAAGCTTCTTTTTAAAATGGTCGGGATGACACGATTCGAACGTGCGACCCCCTCGTCCCAAGCGAGGTGCGCTACCAAGCTGCGCTACATCCCGTTATTCAGTTTTCAAGTTTTCTTCTAAATGCAGCTTGGTATATCTTATATACGGCTCTCTCGAGGCTTAGCCTCTCGTCTCGCCTACCTCCACCCAAAACGATACTTAATCGTTTTGTTCGGAGTCCTTGCTACATCCCGTTATTCAGTTTTCAAGTTTTCTTCTAAATGCAGCTTGGTATATCTTATATACGGCTCTCTCGAGGCTTTGCCTCTCGTTTCGCCTACCTCCATCCAAAACGATACTTAATCGTTTTGTTCGGAGTCCTTGCTACATCCCGTTATTTAGTTTTCAACAACTTCTATAACCTATAAAATAAATTTTTTGTCGGCTTTCGAAGTGCATGTTAATATTACTTTAAACAAAAATAGAAATCAAGTATTTTATTTTTTATTTTGAGGTATAATATCCATGCGATGATAAGTAGTGTTAAATCGAAACATATTTCTAATTCTTCTGCATTAGTTAATACTCTTCAAGAACTTGGAGTTGATAGTGTTTTTGGTTATCCGGGTGCTGCGGTTTTAAGCGTTTACAATGAACTTGCTGATAATAATTTTATTGAACATTATTTAGTAAGACATGAGCAAGCAGCTGTTCATGCTGCTGAAGGTTATGCAAGAGTTAGTGGAAAAACCGGAGTTGTTTTAGTGACTTCTGGACCGGGCTTTACTAATACTGTTACCGGAATTGCGAATGCTTTTGCTGATTCTACACCTCTTGTTATTTTAGTTGGGGATGTTTCGGAAAATTATAACGATGAGAAAATTTTTCAAAATATTGATATAGAATCTATTGTGAAACCTTGTTGTAAAGAAGTTTTTAAATTAAAAAAAGGTGATGATATTGTTAAAATTATCAATACGGCATTTTTAACTGCAAATTCTGAAGTTAAAGGACCTGTTGTTGTTATTTTGCCAAGAAATATTCTTGAAGCGGATTTTAACAATAGTAGTTTTGTAAATAATTTTAATCAAGACAAGGTTGAAATTATTGAAAGTGATATAGATAAAATTTTTAATGAAATTAAAATGGCGAATAAACCACTTTTTCTTTTAGGGGGTGGGTGTATTGATTATGCTGTTGAAATTGAAACTTTAATTTCTAAGTTTCAAATCCCTGTTATTTCTACTCTTATGGGAATTGGCGTATATCCTTCTGAAAATAATTTATATTTGGGGATGATTGGGCTTAATGGAACGGAAATTGCTAATAAGGCTCTTAATGAATGTGATTTATTAATTTCTTTAGGAGTAGCTTTTTCTGATAGATCTACTTGTAAGAAGAAGAATTTTTTTGAAAATTTAAAGATTATAAATGTTAATATTGAATCTTCTAATAGAAATATTTATATGGAATTAATTTCTGATGTTGGTAGTGTTGTTCGCAAGTTATCTGAATATGAAATTAATAAATCTTATAACAGATGGTTATTGGAACTTGATTTATATAAATCAGAATTTATTTTACCGGAAAGTCTTTCACAAAAACTTTCTTCTTCTATAGTATTGAAAACCATATCAGAATATACAAAATATTATGAACCGATTGTGGTAACTGATGTTGGTCAGCATCAGATGCTTACTGCTCAGTTTTTTAATTTTAATAAGCCAAGAAAATTTATAACATCAGGCGGATTAGGGACTATGGGCTTTGGACTGCCTGCTGCGATGGGGGCTAATATCGCAAAGTCTGAAAATTTAATTCTTAATATTACTGGGGATGGTTCTTTTCAAATGAATTTGCAAGAGCTTGCAACTTGCAGAGAGCATAATATTCCTATTAAAGTAATTATAATGAATAATGGTTATTTAGGTATGGTTAGACAGTTGCAAGAAAAAATTTATAGTAGATGTTATCAAGTTGAGATGACTAATCCTGATTTTGTTAAAATTGCAGAGGCTTATGATTTAATGGCAATAAGAATCAAAAGTATTGAAGAATTGATTCCGGCTTTAGAAAAAGCCATTAATCATAATGGAACTGTGATTCTTGATGTTATTATTGATTCTTTCGAAAATATATAATAAAAAACCATCATTTATATTGATGGTTTTTTTATTCCTAAATTTTCCCTTTTCCTTTTCCGCTTCTTTTGTATCAATTTAATATTATCTTTTTAATAATAAATTGATTTTAGTAAATATTTTTAATTTAATCAAGCAGAGCTTCTAAAATAGCTGCATTTTTACCAGCCATAGTATTAGCTTTTACTCGGCTCTTATACATGTAGCTTCTTAAAGCTTCTCTAATTAATTCTGAACGCGTACGATTTTCACCTTCTGCTACTTGATCGATTCTGTCTAAAAATTCTTCGGGCATTGAAATTAAAACTCTTGCCATATATTTCTCCTTTACTATGTAATGATTTTTGATATCTTGGATATATATATTAAGTTTTAAAAAAATAAAAAATTGCTAAATTTTAAATATTTTATTAAGTTTTGTTACAAAAAATCCTTGCTATTTAGTAATAACAAGGATTTTTGTTTTTATGAATTAAATCATTTTAGTAAAGAATAGTTAATTCTTCATCCGGATTTAGACTTGAATCATTTGTAGTATTCGGAACGAAGATGTATTTTACTTCGTCAACTAATTCATAACAAACACCAAATACTCCGCTTGCAGCAATTTTAGTTACGTTGTAAACTCCTTTACCTATTGTAATAAAACTGCTTCCAACACTTTTCAAGCCTTTTAGCGGGTGAAGAGAAGCTGTATCACAGAAAGCATCTGACCAGTTATCGCCAAATTCTTCTGCACCATTTGAGATTACTTCACAAGTAGAAGAAATTGAACGCCCTGCAACACCTGCTGTACGGCCTATTATTGAGAATGGTGCTCCTAAAATTCTTGATGCAATATTTGGGTTTTTAGAAACGTTAACATCTGCACTTGACATGATTTTAGGAAATTCTGCTACATTATCTCCATTTTTAATATTTTTAAATTCTATTTGAACATATCCAGGATTTTTAACACCAGGTCTTGAAATTCCTGAAACAATTCCTTTTACTGTAGAGCCTGCTGGATAGCATACTCCGCCTATTGTTACATCTTCAGTTGTTTTGGCTGTGAAAGTATCACCAACGTTAGAAGTTCTTGCACTAATTCTTTCGCTTAGTTTGATTTTCATACTAATTGGTTCATATTTTTTTGTTGCGCAGTTAACAAGACCGTTTGATGTATCTATATTAAAGCCGGCTTTTAAAGCTCCAAGCATATATGCAACTTGTTCTTTTGATAAATATTCATCGTTTATTAATTTATCTTTATCTGGCATTTTATTTAAAATATTTGATGCTATAACTTCATTTGTAGCGTTATAAGCCCAATTAGGGATGTGTTTAATTGTATTTCCTTCAAAGGTTGGTGCTGTTTTTGTATCAACATCAAGATTTATCATTTTGGCAAATGTTGCAAAAACTTCTGCTTTTGTAATTGGTTGATCTGGTCTAAAATTTAGATCAGGGTATCCAATCATAATATCTGCAGTTAATGCTTTATCAATTTCATCTTTTGCCCAATAATCAGCATCTATATCTTTGTAATTATTTGCTTTTACTGTTTTTAGCTCAAGTCCTTCTGCTAAGATAAATGCCATTTCTGAGCGTAATACTGGCATTTTAGGATTAAATAATCCTGCTCGTCTTGCATCCATTTTACCTTTCATATTATCAAGCATATGTTTTGCAAAATGACCGATAATAACATTTTCTTTTCCTTCCATTGTCTTAGCTTGACAAGGTTTGTAAACTTTTCCGCCAATAATTGCTTCACTTTCAGCGTTTACTAGAGTTTGAGCTTGTGTCCCAAACATTGTTGGGTGAGCATAAGCTTGAATTTTTGCCGGTTCTTTTGCTATTACCATACAGGATGTCACACACACAGCACTTAGGGCTGCTAATAATTTACTTGATACTCTCATACTTCTCCTTTCGTGTAGTAAGTATTAACGTTTTTTCTGCACCAAATATGCTTGAGGATAGCAGAAATCCTCTTTAAACCCGACTTTACGGTACATTTTTAAAGCTTTATAATTATTTGTTTCTGTTGTTACATTTACTTCTGCAAAAATTCTGGTTCCTAATTTTGTCCAATCTACAAGTGTTTTTATAGAGCGGTTTAAAAGATGGGTTGAGAAACCTTTACCACGATGTTCCTTTTCTATTGCTACCAATGGTAAATTTGCTATCGTTCCGCCTGTTACGTTAGCAAATGCAAAACCGACTGGAGAGTCTTTATATAATAATACTGAAGTTACTTCCGGTAAAAATTCGCCATATACATTTTCTACTATTTTATTAATTATATCGGTAGTTCCTTCTATTGATAAAAATCTTGTATCATAAACTGCATCTTGTGTATCTTTAAATGATTCATGAATTATTCTTATAGCTTCTGTTTTATAAGTATCAGAATAACCTACTATTTTATAATCTTCTGGTTTTTCCGGAAGTTTCATATTTTCTAATACTCTTTCTGAAGAGGCATTGCCCATTATAAATCTTAAAACTGCTAAGCCTATAAATTTAAAACCATATTTGGCAATATCTCCACTGAATATGGATTGGTGACCTAACATTGGATATGATACTACTTTATTTTTGCGGTCTTCTTCGGTTAATTCTAAAAATTTTTCAATTAGA
This sequence comes from Candidatus Gastranaerophilales bacterium, assembly GCA_944323985.1. Classification (GTDB taxonomy): domain Bacteria; phylum Cyanobacteriota; class Vampirovibrionia; order Gastranaerophilales; family Gastranaerophilaceae; genus CAG-196. The sequence goes on from CALUUP010000015.1 coordinate 14,841, forward strand.
AGTTTTATTTTATTTATTTCATCTTCTGTACCAAGACAATGTATTAGATTTAATTCTATTGCTTCGGATATCGATGTTGTATAAACTAAAAATGCTGTTGGAATTTCATTTTCTTTTAAAACAATGCATTTCATGTATTGTTTTTCGATGGCATCTATAAATTCTTCATATTCTAGCGGTGCTAATTCGAATTTATATTCTTCAACTGCTTTTGCTTTAAAGTCGTTGTATACTCCTTTAAAGATTTTATGTAAACTTCCGTCTAATAATCCTACTTCGTAAGCTGTTTCTGCCATAAAATATCCTTTACATTATATGATGCATTTTTTCTCGTTTTGTATTGATATATTTTTCATTGTATTTGTTAATTTCAGATTTAAGGTTAATGTTTTCATGAATAGTCAAGCCATAACCTTTAAGTCCTACAATTTTTTTAGGGTTATTGGTAATCAAATTAAAGTTATTAAAACCTAAATCAAGAATAATTTGAGCTCCAACGCCATAGTTTCTTAAATCTGGAGCAAATCCTAATGATACGTTTGCTTCAACGGTATCTTGTCCTTCATCTTGGAGTTTATATGTTTTTAATTTATTAATTAAACCAATTCCACGTCCTTCGTGATCTCTTAAATATATTAAAGCACCTTTTCCATACTCATTAATCATTTTAAGTGCTGTATGTAATTGCCAGTTGCAATCGCATTTAAGACTGTGGAAAATATCTCCGGTTAGACATTCACTGTGAACTCTTATTAGAGGAATTTTATCAGTGCCATCATCTTTATATAAAGCAACGTGTTCACAACCTGTAATTGTATCAGTGTAACCTACAATTTTAAAATCTCCAAATTGAGTTGGTAAAAAGACTTCAACTTCTCGTTTTACAAAGGTTTCTTGTTTTAATCTATATGCAATTAAGTCTGATACTGTTATAAATTTAAAACCGTGTTTTTTAGCAAATTCGTGTAAATCATCTCTGCGAGCCATTTCGCCGTTTTCTTTCATAATTTCACACATAATTCCAGCTTCTCTGTGTCCGCATAATTTTGCTAAATCAACAACAGCCTCTGTATGACCGCAGCGTTTTAATACTCCACCTTTTTTAGCAACACAAGGGAACAAATGCCCCGGTCTTCTTAAATCAGACGGTGTCGCATCTGGTGCGATAGCAACTTCGATAGTCTTTGCTCTGTCAAAAGCTGAAACTCCGGTTGTTACTCCGTATTTTGGGTGTGCATCAATACTTAATGAAAAGGCTGTTTGCATGCTTTCGGTATTTCTTTCAACCATTTGAGGAAGTTCTAATTTTTCTGCAATCTCTTGAGAAATTGCTAAGCATACAATCCCTCTACATTCTTTAGTAATGAAATTAACTAATTCAGGGGTTACAAATTGTGCTGAACAGATTAGATCGCCTTCGTTTTCCCTATCTTCATCGTCAGCAACTATAATTGGTTTTCCTATGCGAAAATCCTCTAATGCTTCTTCTATTGTATTAAATTGATTTGTCATGTTAGCAAAATCCATTTCTTTGGAGAAATTCCATATCTATTCTTGACTTATTATCACCCGTTGATAAAAATTTTTCAATATATTTAGCCAAAATATCGACTTCAATGTTAACAAAATCATCCTTTTGATGTGTTTTTAAATTTGTATTTTCAAATGTGTGAGGAATTATTGCAATAGTTACTAAATTATCGACGATATTTGCAACTGTCAGGCTTATCCCATCTATTGTAATTGAACCTTTTTTTACTACATATCTTGAAGAATTACTGTTTAAGATAATTTTGAGATTGTAGAATTCAGTATTTTTTTCTATCTCTAAAATTTTAGCAATGCTATCTACATGACCTGATACGATATGTCCTCCAAATCTTCCATCTGCTGCCATTGCTCGCTCAAGATTTACTATAGAATCTTTTTTTAGTTCTTTTAGAGCACTGACTTTATATGTCTCTGGAGATATATCAGCACAAAAAGAGTTATTACTTAAATCTGTTACTGTAAGGCAGACTCCATTTACAGCAATACTATCGCCGATTTTTGTCTTATTAAGTACGATATCAGCTTTAATAACTACGATTTTATCTGTGATAGATATGATTTTTCCCGTTTCTTCAATAATTCCGGTAAACATAGAGTGATTATATCATGCTCATAGGAAAAAGTATAGTTTAACTAAAAATCTTCAAGCCACCTGAAAAAATAAATTGAATTGTTTAGTTTTCGATAAGGACCGATGTTTTTATCTTGTATTGAAAAATTAATATCATCATAAAGAGCTTGGGCATTATATATAGCATTTAAATTTTTCAAAACTATGAGATTTAATTTTTTTTTGGAATTGAACGTTATTTTAAATTCATATTCAAAATTAGATTGTTTTTTGAAACTTACCATTTCTGGTTCAAGGTTCATATAATCACAAATAAGGTGCTTGATATAATAAATTGTAAAGTCGTTTTTGTTATTTTTTATAATTTTATTTCCCATTAGCTTGTTAACTTTTATTTCATATTTTTATATCTATAAGAATATATTACTCAGTATACTGAAATATGTCAACTTATGTGAATAAATCTTCTAAAATACTAATATGATAAAAAATAATGTTTCAATATTGATAGGAATGCGAAGAATGACAATAGCAGAAACTGCTAAACTTGCAGGTGTTTCTTATAACACGGTTTATGCTTTATATCATGATAAAACTGCAGGGATAGAGTTTGAAACTTTAAATAAATTATGTTTTGTGCTTAATTGTACTCCTAATGATTTATTTAAGTATATTGAAGATTAGTAATTTTGTAGTATATAAAAATACTTAGAATAAAATAATCTATGAATTTATGATATAATCATTCCAGGTATGAAACGTATTTTAAGAAAAATTTTTTCAAAAGTAACTTTGGTTATTCTCATTTGTATATGTGCTATTTTGGCTTTTTTCTTTTGGGGTTGGATTGAAAAGCAATTTAATAAAGCGAAGGGTACCTATTACATTTATAGAGGAGATCAAGCTTATTATCAAAATAATATTGCTAAAACGCTTGAGTATTATAATTCCGGATTAGAATTGTATCCTGAACATTATGAGGCTTGGTTTAATTTAGGTAATATCTATGCTGTTTATGAAGACTATTATTCTGCAGTTGATGCTTATGAACATGCAATTAAATATAACCCAAATTACGTTTTAGCAAGAATGAACTTAGGTATAATTTATTCAGAAAATTTGGGTTTATTTGATGATGCTATTGAACAATTTGATGCTATTCCTAAAATAAAAATTTTCAAATTATGGATACCTTTTGTTTATAGTAATATCAAAAGTGTTCCTGCAAATAAAGGTATTGCTTATTATAATAAAGGAGTTGCATATAAAAAGAAAGCCATGTATCTTCCTTTAGATAAAAGATATTTGACATATAAGTATTTAGGTGAATCTGTTGAGGCATACAAAAAAGCTCTTAAATATTTAAAAAACAGCTATGATGTTTATTATAATAAAGCAGTTGCACATCATTTAAGAGGAGATTTTAGAGAAGCCGGATTATATTATTGTAAGGCTATTAAAATAGATCCTATGAAATATGAAGCTCATTATAATTTGGCAGTACTGTTAAAAGGTTTGCATCGGTATAGAGATTCGGTTGATGAACTTCAAAAAGCTGCAATGTTAATTTTAGAAGATCCTGATACTACAAATTTACAATCAGCTTATATTTTTAATTTACTTAATGATGTCACTAGGAATTTTATTTCCAGTCAAGAATATTATTCTCAACGTTTATCGGATGAACCTACTACTGCGTTATCTTATACATATGTCAATGGTAAAATTGTTCCGGATGAAGAATTTGATAAAGCTATTATAGAAAATTTTAAATCTTGTGCAGGATTTGAATATTTTAATGAGGAAGAAGAATTTTAATGAATAATAAAGACTTTTTATTTTTATCAAGATTTTCTAATATTTTAACTAGAGAGTTTAATATTTCTGATTTGGATTTAAATTTGAAAAAAGAATTCTCTGAATTTATTAAATTTGAAAAGTTAGATTTATACGTTTTTGATGAAGTAACAAACACATTAAGAAATTGTGGAAATAATTGGAGTATAATTAACGATAATGATGAGGTTTATGAAGCTTTTGAAAACCTTAAAGAATATGATTTTATAATTAATAAAAAGGCTTATAAAATTCCTAATCAAATTGGGGATATTGCTATAAAAATAAATTCATTAATTATTCCTTTAATTAAAGGAGAGAATATTTTTGGGTTAATAAAATTAGAATTTAACAATGAAGAAACATTAAATACATATTTCTTACAAATAATGAAAATTTTTGCTACAGAAATTTCTTTAAAGATACAAAATATTGTTTTAAATGAACAATCAAAAATCAATGTTGATTTTCATGATTCAATGAAAAATATTGCAAAAATTATAGAAACTCAATATGAGTTAAATTATATAGTTCCTCTAATTGGTGAAATGTTAGATAGATTTATTTCAGATCATTTAATATATGTATTTTTAAAGAATAATAACAAATTTGATTTAGTTTGGCCGAAGGCTTGTAATGATGAAAGGATTTACGAGATTTTATCTAAATTAAATAATAATACTGAATATCTTTTAACAAATGATAATAAAATTGGAGCGTTTCCGCTAACATCTGAAGGAGAAATTACAGGCTGTATCGTTGCAAGAAGTACATTAGATTCGCTATCAAAAAGAGATATTAGCTATTTGGAACAATTAACAAGACAATCTGCAATTACAATAAATCGCGCTAATACTTATTCAAAAGTTTTACAATATGCGACATTAGATGCTTTAACAAATTTAAATAATCGCAGGCAGTTCGAAGTTCGTTTAGGTCAAGAAATTGCAACTACAAAGCGTCAAAAAAATCCGCTTTGTGCAATGATGATTGATATTGACTTTTTTAAAAAAGTTAATGATACATATGGTCACGCAAGTGGTGATATTGTTTTAAGAATAGTAGCACAGATTATAAAAGAACATTTACGGGAGTCTGATATTCCTTCCAGATATGGTGGAGAAGAGTTTGCAATTCTTCTTCCTTATACGCATATTGATGAGGCTCAAATTGTCGGAGAACGTCTTAGAAAAGCAGTTCAAGATACGCCGATTTGTCTTGACAAACAAAATATAAATGTCACAATTAGTATGGGACTTGCCGAATTAGACTCTAATGAGAGTGGTGAAGATTTATTTAAAAGAGCGGATAAAGCTCTATATGAAGCAAAAGAAAGCGGAAGGAACAGGGTATGTTTAGACAAAAATGCAAAACCTTAGATGATACAAAGGCTTTAGCATATAAATTTGCAAAACTTGTAGAAAAGGATGGTTGTTTTGTGAATTTATTTGGAGAAATCGGGGCTGGAAAAACAGCTTTTGTTAAATTGGTTGCAGAAGCTTTGGGGATAAAAGAAAAAGTAACTAGTCCTAGTTTTGTTATTCTTAATGAATACCACAGTGCTTCAATTCCTGTTTATCATTTTGATTTGTATAGACTTGAGCATACCGGAATAAAAACAATTACTGATGAATTACGAGAATATTCTTATGGTAGAAAAATTACATTCGTAGAATGGGCAGAATTTTCACAAGGTGAGTTACCATTTGAAAGAATAGAAATAAATGTTACATATGATGACGATGATAGTAGAATTTATGAGTTCAAATCAATCGGCAAAGATGAAATTATAGAAGGATTAAAAAATTGAAAATATTAGCTTTTGATACTTGTCTTGACAAGACTTATATTACTTTAAGTGATGATGACAAAATTATAGAAAGTAAAATAATTTTATCTGATGGTGAGAATTATCATTCAGCATATCTAATTTCAACTATTGTTGAAATCTTAAAGTCTAATAATTTAGATCCTAAAGATATTGATATGATAGCTACAGATATTGGTCCTGGAAGTTTTACCGGAATTCGTGCTTGCACTACAGTAGCAAGAGTTTTGGCTCAACAGTTGGATATAAAAGCTGTTGGGGTTTCTTCTTTAGAAATATTATCAAAAATTTTAGGCGGAAATGATTTAGTGGCATTGGATGCTCGTAAAAATAAAGCTTATATTTATGATGGGAAAATTTTAGGTGCAATTGAATTAGAGGAAGTTGATAGAATTGTAAAAGGCAGAAGGGTTATTTCTGATAATAGCTTATTTGATAGATTAAAAGAAAATGCAAGTGAGGTAATTTCATATCAACAAGATGAATATCCTCTTGGAGAAATACTTGCAAAATTAGCATTAGAAAAAACAGAAACTGATTGGAGGAAATTAAAACCCTTATATATTCAACCGCCTCCTGTTTTTGGAAAATAAAATCAATTGTCTGGTTGTATTATTGCGAATTATTTTTTATTAGGATATCTTATTTGGTGAGGAGAAAGTTAGATGACAGTTATAGAAAAAATTAGTGAAATAAATGATGTTGTAAAGGAAATTTTTGAATTTACTCAAAATAATGAAAAAGTAAAATCAGATTTTGAAGAATATCTCGCAACAATTGGAGCAAGAAATATTTCTCTTAATCAAATGGAAAAAATCTTTCTTCCTTACATTTTTGAACGTAGAATTGATAATAAATCAATTTTAGAAATGTTTAAAGAAAATGGAACTAAAAACGAAAAAATAACTGAAAGTTTCATAAACGCTCAAGCTTCAATTTTTGAAATCAAAAAGATTTTGAAAAACGGGTTTGAATTGTATAATTTGATTAATGAAAAAACTTATAAAGTACTTTCTCTTACTAAAATGACAAATTTTAGAGGAGTATATGCAGGGCAATATATTGTTGCTCGTATTTTTGAATTAGAAGGTGAGTACTATATTATAGAGATTTCAAGTATTCTTTCTCATTCTCAAAAAGCTGATGCAATAAGATATGCCGTGATGAAACTGGTTCAAACTCCACGATTATTGTATTTGGATAATCCGGAAAAAGAAAAAGAAATTCAAAATACAATTTCTGAAATGTATCAAAAATTTATCAAAACTTTTGATAAAGATATAATTTTAACTACAAATAAGCACGCAGATGAAATAATCGGGGCTTTTAATGATGATGAAGAAATCGATTTGTCAGATAAGGGTTCAAATATTGAAAATTATAAATTTTTCCATGTAAAAGAATTAGATAACAATTATTCTAATTTCTTAGAAAATTCAATGGGTGGTTTTTCTTCTCATAATGAGATTTATGATGTTGCAGTAATTTTTGAAGAAAAAAACGGACTTTATGCAATACCATTCTTTGAAACATTCTGTAAAATCTTTGAAGATAAAGAAAAAGTTGAAAATGCAAAAGCCTGTGTTGAGTATTTTTTAACAAATGATTCTATTCCAAATACTATTTTAGATAGGGTATCTACTAAATATTCTAACTTTATGGATGTTGTAAATGAATTTATGGGTACAACTTATAATTATGAAGAGTTAATTAAAAATTATAAGTTTGATTATCTTGAAAATAAAATCTATTCATCCGCAACAATATTGTTCTGTTCTCAATCATTCTCAGAAATTTTTGATTACATAACAACTCCGGTAGAGGAAAAAACTCCAATAACAGAAAAAGTTGGAAGAAATGAACCTTGTCCTTGCGGTAGTGGTAAAAAATATAAAAATTGCTGTGGGAAAAATTCTTAAAAGACAAACTAGTGGTTAGTAACTAGTGAATAGTGACTAGAATTTTATTTTTGACATAAAATTAAGCCCCTTTCGGAAGAGAGACAAAAGGAGCAAGGCTAATTATTATGAAGAAAAGATTTTGGTTTTAATGATGTAAGTCGAACACACACACAATGCCTAATCATTTTTTTAGTCGAAATCCGACAATTCACTAGTTGCCTTCGACTTACATATATATTTTAGCATTTTTATTAAAACTTCTTAATGCTCTATAGAAGTAATCCTTTAGAACGATATTTTAATTTTTGTTGGCTTTCTTTGGAACTTTTATCTTATCAATTTCAGGTCCGAGATATTTTCCGATTAAAACGTGTTCAACAAATTTATCAATAGGTTTAATAGCTAGTCCTAAAGCAATAAAACCTCCGATTGTTTTAATAAATTTACCTTTCATCATTTTACTCTTCTGAAACTGTCTAAGAGCAGTTTTCACAGCTACAGTTTCTGTTTGTCCAGAATTAAGAGATTTTATATAATTTGAATACCAATCACCAGCTTTAAATTCAGAAGATGGATTTAAAAGGTTTTTTCTCATTTCAATTAAATTTGTTATTGTTTTTGTAGCATATTTACTAACATTTTTTTCATTGTCACTTCTAAATACTTTTAATTTATTTTTTAAAGATTTTTTCTTTTGACTATAATCAAGAGAATTCGCAACAGTATTTAAAAACTCTTTAATACACTCTTCATCTTTACCATCAAAAGCTCGCATTTTACCATTTTTTACAAAATCTTCAGCTAATTTAGAAATATGTTCTTTTGTATTAATACTAACTTTATCTTCTCCAAATTTTCCAAATTGAGAAAAAATATTTTGTCCGGCAGTAACTGCAATTAATGGTAAAAAGATACTTGCTAAACCTTGAAAAACTGCTTGTTTTAAGCATCTTTTAGAATTAGGACTATATTCTGTTTCATTATTTTTATATTTATCATAAACATCAGCACCTATGTATAAAAGAGCGGGAACCCAAAATAAATTTGCAGTATTTCCTATCAAAGGTCTTAAAGCTTCTCCAACTTCATTTGAAAAAGCAGCACCTCTAAGCGGCCATTTTAAAAGTGGATCATTATAATTCTTATTCTCAACTTCTTTTGGTTTAGATCTAAATACGTTTCTTTGAACCCCAATAGGTGTTATCATCCAACCAGTTCTCCTTCATACACATTTTGCTATTTATAAAAAATTTGCTAAAAAATAAATTTGCTTATCTATTTACAAAATTTTACATAATTTATATTTGGCATGTATAATTATATCATATGGAAAGAAAATTTGAAATTGTTTCTAAATACAAACCTTCAGGAGATCAGCCAAAAGCTATTGAACAGTTAGTTGAGGGCTTAAAAAATGGTGATGATGCTCAAACTCTGCTTGGGATTACAGGTTCAGGGAAAACGTTTACGATAGCGAATGTAATAGAAAGAATTCAAAAACCAACTTTAATTATTGCTCATAATAAGACTTTGGCAGCACAATTATATAATGAGTTTAAAGAACTTTTTCCAAATAATGCAGTAGAATATTTTATTTCTTATTATGATTATTATCAACCGGAAGCGTATATTCCAAGAACTGATACTTATATCGAAAAATCAGCAAGTATTAATGAAGAAATTGATAGATTAAGACATAATACAACAAGAAGTCTTTATGAAAGGAACGATGTAATCATAGTTGCTTCTGTAAGTTGTATTTATGGTTTAGGTCTGCCTGAAAGTTATTTTAAAGGAACAATTAAGGTTTCTGTTGGAGATACTCTTGATAGAGCTGATTTAATAAAACATCTTGTTATGACTCAATATACTAGAAATGATTTAGTATTAGAGCGTTCAACTTTTAGAGCTAGGGGCGATATTTTAGAGATCATGCCTGCATATGAAAAAATTATTACAAGAATTTATTTCTTTGGTGATGAAATAGAAAAAATTGTTAGAATTGATAATTTAACAGGAGAAATTATCGAAGTTCCTGATTCAGTTATGATTTATCCAGCAGTGCATTATATAGCATATGATGAGAATGAAGAAGAAACTATTCAGATGATAAAGCAGGAGCTTAATAATAGAGTAGTAGAACTGGAAAGCCAAAATAAAATTTTAGAATCTCAAAGACTTCAACAAAGAGTGAAGTATGATATTGAAATGATAAAAGAGATGGGTTATTGTTCAGGGATTGAAAATTATTCAAGAATAATAGAGCGTCGTCCGGTAGGCTCTGCCCCAGCTACATTATTAGATTATTTTAGAGGAGATTTTTTAACTGTAATTGATGAATCTCATGTTACACTTCCGCAATTGAACGGGATGTATCATGGTGATGCTTCAAGAAAAAATACGCTTGTAGAGTTTGGTTTTAGACTTCCTTGTGCAAAGGATAATAGACCATTAAAAAGTGAAGAATTTTTTGCAAAAGTCGGACAAAAAATCTACATTTCAGCAACTCCTGGTGAATTTGAAAAAGAAACATCCGAGCAAATGGTAGAACAAATTATTAGACCTACAGGCTTAGTTGACCCTAAAATTTCTGTAAGACCTATTGAGACTCAAATTTCTGATTTAAAAATTGAAATCGAAAAACGAGCAAAAAAAGAAGAACGGGTGCTCATCACAACTCTTACTAAAAAAATGGCAGAAGATTTATGTGATTACTTTTTACAAGATGGAATTCGGGTAAGATATCTGCATAGCGGCATAAAATCAATTGAGCGTGTTGAAATCTTGAGGGATTTAAGATTAGGAGAATTTGATGTTCTTATTGGTGTAAACTTATTAAGAGAAGGCTTAGATATCCCAGAAGTTTCACTTGTTGCAATTATGGATGCAGATAAAGAAGGCTTTTTAAGATCAGAAACCAGTTTAATTCAAACAATCGGTCGTGCTGCAAGAAATTCTTGCGGAGAAGTAATTATGTATGCGGATAAAATTACTGATTCTATGCAAAAGGCTATTGATGAAACCAATAGAAGAAGAGAGATTCAACTTGCTCATAATAAAAAATACGGAATTATACCTCAAACTATTAAAAAACCGATTGAAAATAATCTTTTATCGCTTGTTGCAAGTTATCGTGATTTAGAAGATATTGTGGCGGAAGAAATGGTTGATTTAGGTATTGATAAAAAGGATTTACCAAAGTTGATTTCAAAATTAGAAAAAGATATGCATAAAGCTGCTAAAATACTTGATTTTGAACGAGCTGCAGAAATCAGAGATCAACTCAAAAAACTTAGGGAAATGATTTAATAACAAAAAAAATTTTTATGGTTTTTACATTGATATGAAAAATTTTAATTTACCATTTCCAAAACAAAAAATTCCTCAAAGTTTAATCTTTAATCCAAGAGGATCAGATTCTTATAGGATGTTTAATACAAAAAATGGAAATCTTATAGGAGAAATGGTTGCATATCCTTCTGTAAAGCAAGATGTTTTTATTGATAGATTGTTAATATATAAAGATAGGCGAAATGGTTATGGTAAAAATTTTTTAAATTTTGCCAAAAATATGAGTAAGAATTTTGGTTTTGAAGGACGAATGTCTGTTTGTGCAGGGACTTTAGCAGAAGATCCTTTTAATCCTCCTCATATTTTTTATAGAAAATATGGGTTCACATCAGATAATAAAAAATTATTGAAAATGATTGATCAACATATGAATAAAAATAAACAATTAAATTATAGAACTATGCCAGATCTTATGATGTATTATGATCCTGAGTTAAAAATTAAAAATACTAAATCTTTGTGGCAAAAAATAAAAAATATTTTTAAAAATATTTAATTTTATGTTAATCTAAAATTATGAAGAAATTAGCTTTATTATTCTGTTTACTATTAGTATCACAAAATTTTGTATTCTCAAGACCAACTGTTTTTAATGAAGATGGGAAATTTGGTTTAAAAAATGAATGTGGCCAAGTTATTGTGGATGCAAAATATAAAAAAATGATAAATCTTGGAGAAAGTAGTTGGATTATCCAACATAAGAATAAGTTTGGAATAATGAATGATAATGGAGATATAATAGTAGAGCCAAAATATTCACGTGCAGATAGAGTTTTAGGAAAATTTGCTAAATTTACTAAAGGGGATAAGAATGGAATATTTGATGAAAAAGGTTTTGAAGTATTACCTGTAGAATATTCTTCTATTGATTTATTGTACGGTGGAATGTTTTTGACTTGTAAAAATTATAAATATGGAGTTACTGATCTTAATGGACAAGTAATTTTAGATAATATTTTTGATGATATTTATATGCCTAAACCTCATTTAATGGTGATTGTGTATAATGGAAATCAATATGAAATAGAAGGAGTAAAGGGAACTGAGTTAACTTTACCATTTGATAAATTAGCAGATAGTTCTAATTTTAAAATTACAGAAATTATGTCAAATCCAGCAACTGCAACTGGGTATTATGGTGTTACTGCAACAAATTACTTTTTAAAAATATTTTCATCAATATCTCCTGCTTATGAAGATACGATTGATGAATTAATGTTTTTGCAAGGAGCAGATGCTGCAAATACTATTATTAAATTTTCTTGGATACCTAAATTTCCATTTGTTTATGCAAAAAAATACTATCAAAATCTCATTGCACCGAATAATGGACCTTTAAGTGGTGTAAAAAGTGATCTAAAACGCCAATTAAACAACTAGATTTTTTGTCGTAAGACAGAATTAGAACCTTGGCAAGTAATAAATAACATATTACCGTTAACGTGTAAACCGTAAGGTTTATCAATTTTTTCAACAAGTACAGAAATTTCTCCTCTTGAAGAGATTTTAAGGACATTATTGGTATTATAGTTAGAGACATAGATGTTGCCGATACTGTCACTTGCTAAGCTAATTGGTCCGCTGATTTTTGTACTTTTTACAAAAACTTGTCTTTTTCCATCAGGAGTTATTTTTATGATAGAGTTATCTGAAAATGTTGCAACATATATATTTCCTTGCATATCAGATGTTATTCCTGTTGGACTGAGTATATTTTCATAAATTCCGGATTGAGTTGCAATTTTTGATGGTGTATTGATTTTTTGTGGTGGTAAAGTTGTTGAAATTTTAATTGATTCTGCTAATTCTTGACCATTTTTATAATAACTGCTTGTTTGTGGAATTAGTTTTAAAAATTCTGAAGCCTTTTGATAATCTTCTAGTTTTGAATTCATTAACGCAATTTTATAAATTACTTCATAATCGTTCGGATTTCTTAAATAAACTTGTTTATATATAGAAAGAGCTTCAGCATATTGTTTTAAGTATTCTAATATTGTTGCCAAATTATAATATGCATCAATATAATCTGGATATGTTCTGATAGCGGATCGAAAAGATTCTATTGCTCTTTCATACATTCCTAATTTATAAAAATCAATTCCTTGATTATAATCTAATTTAGCATCTACAGGTATTTCAACCGCATTTGCAGTTAAAGAAATTGATAACAGTGCTATGGTTATAATTTTTTTAAGCATGCACGTATTATAACATAGTTTTTAATTTTACGGTAGAATGTAAAATATGAGTATTGAAAAACCTAAAGTTATAGCTATTGTAGGTCCGACAGCGAGTGGAAAAACCGCTATGTCTATCGAGTTTGCAAAGAAATATAATGGAGAAATAATTTCTGCAGATTCAAGATTGGTTTATAAAGGTTTTGATATTGCAACTGCAAAACCAACTTTAGAAGAAAGAGAAGGTATTCCACATTATTTAATAGATATTGTTGAACCTGAATTTGATTATTCTGTAGGAAATTATTATGATGATGCGAAGTTAGTTATAGATAAAATTATACAAAAAGGAAAAATTCCTATTATTGTAGGCGGAACCGGTTTATATTTTAGAATTTTACTTGAAAATTATGATTTACCAAGGGTTGCTCCAAATTATGAGCTTAGAGAAATGCTTGACATAAAAGAAAAAGATGAATTATTGCAAGAATTAAGAGAACTTGATAAATTAACTTATGAACGACTTAAAGATTCTAATAAAAGAAGGATTATAAGAGCTTTAGAAGTAATTAAAATATTGGCATGCCCTCTTTCTGAAGTCTCAATTCAAAAAGAACCTGAATATGATGTAGAATGGCATATTCCTAAAATAAATTCCCGAGAGGAACTCTATGACAGAATTAATAAACGTGTAGATATTATGCTTGAAAAAGGTTTAATAGATGAAACTAAAAATCTTTTGAAAAAACACGGTCGAATTAAAAATTTTACTGAAACAATCGGTTATAAAGAAATATTATCTTTTTTAGATGGAGAAACTTCACTATCAGAAGCTGTTGATAAATTAAAACAACATACAAGGAATTACGCAAAAAGACAACTTACGTGGTTTAGAAAAAATCCTGATTTAAATATAAATTATTGAGGGTTTTCTACAAGTTTGATTTCTTCGTTATTGTTTTCATCATTTTTTTCTTTGTGATCTTTTATGAAAGTTAAAAGAGCATCCATTTTTTGTTTTAAAATTTCATTTTCTTCTTTTAATTTTGTATTTTCCACCCGAATGTCGAATTTTTCTTTTTCCATTGTTAAAGTTGGTATGTCATCTGGATTTAAAGAAAATCTTTTTCCGGATTCTTCTTTCATAAAAATAATACTTTTAACATCTTTTTCTTGTACGCAACCCATTTGAACCATTAATTCTGCTATAAATACGTGTTTTCCTTCCGCGTTCATTTCTTGTTGTTTATTTAAAACATTATCTAATTGTTCAATTGTCATTTTCCCTGCACGAATAAAATATTCCCCTGTACGATATTTCCCGGCAATAAATCCGGCAATCGCACTAACTAATTTAGGTACTTCTTTTGAGAAGAAACCGGAAGTTTTACAGAAAGTAAATGCTTTAGCAACTTCTTCCATTGTAAAATTATTTTCGATTGCTATTTCTATTAAAGACATTCCTTTTGAACAACAATTAAGGAAAGAATATATGCTTTCATCAAACTTAGATTCTTTTGTTAATAGCTCATTTTGTCCTAAATCAGAAAGAACAGGTTTGTAAATATGGAATAGTTCTCCTTCAGGCATATCTAGGAAATCATTACTTAAATATGTAGTTAAATCATTTGAGAGATTTAAAAATATAGTTTGTTTAATCCAAAGCGGAAAAGATAGCATTTTTTCCATATAATTTATAAATAAACTGTTGCTCATAAAATATACCCTTCTTTTATATGATGTAGATAATTTGATTATAGCATAAGATTAAAAAAGTAAATATTTGTAAAGGAAGCTTCATAAAATGGGCATGGATGGTTTATCAATATCAAATACAGGAGCTGTAAAAGAATCTACATCCGCAGATTATGCAAGTAAGACTGAACAAGCAATTCAAGCAGATGATAATCAAATTAATAGACAAGTCCAGTCTTTGAGTGTTAATCAAAGGGTTCGTTCAAAAGACGATGATGAGGATTCTGGAAATAAAAAAAAACAATCAAATGCACAGACAAATGGAGAGACTTTTGAGGACGGTTTAGTAGAAGATGATGAAATTTCTGATGAGGAAGTTGATATAGAAGAGATAGAAAATCCGAATAAGGATTTTTATGTCAAATTAAATACAAAAGATGATATAATAGAATTATATGATAGTGCGACTGACAAATTAATAGAAACAATTTCCGGAAATGAACTTGGGGAATTAGTACAAAAATTAAATATGGCTTCCGGAATATTTATCAATAAGAAGGTATAAATGCCACCAATAAATCCATACAACAAATATATAAAACAATATCAGGCGAGTAATATTAATACTGCGACGCCGGAGAAGTTAATGATATTATTATTTGATGGTGCATTACAGTTTTTACAAAAAGCAAAAGTTGCAATAGAGGAGAAAAACTTAAAAGAAAAAACTGTAAATATAGAAGGTGCAAGAAAAATAATTCGAGAGTTAATGCGAACCATAGATTTAGAGAATGGGAATGATGTTTCTAAGCAGCTTTTCAGATTGTATAATAAAATGGTGTTAAATTTAATAAAAGCAAATGTTCAGAAGAATGCTACCAAAATAGATGAAGTAATAGAGGATATAACAAATATTCGTTGGGGTTTTCAGAAAGCAATTGAGATACAAAACGGTATAACTACAGTAGAAGAAGCAATGAATGAACAAAGAGAAAATATTGTTCATCCACTGTTAAATAATGGTGATGATAATGCAGGATGAAAAGCAATTTGAACAATTGATATTACAATATACTCAGTTAAGAAATGGTTCGGAAGATATTTCTCGGATTATTGATAATGAGGATTATGATAATGCAATAACAATGATAAAAAATAGGGAACAGTTATTTTTGAGTTGTAAGTGTATTCGTAAGTATTTAGAACTTACCCCTGTTCAAGAAGAAGAATTAAATGCTTTGCTTGATGAAATAAGAGATTTGGAGATGAAGAATATTAAAAAATTAGAACAAAATATGGAAAATGTGAAAATAGAATTGAAGAAAACTCAAAAATCTCAAAAAATACAACAAGCTTATGAATTATCCTCTGATATAAAAGGTAGTATTTTAAATATACAAGAATAAATTTACCTAAAAAATGTCAGTTTTTACTCTATTAATACTATAAAAATAGGGTTTTGTTTTTGTGCTTCGGCTAGGATATAGAAAAAATAGGCTTTTCAAGAAAAAAAAGCTTGCATTTTAAAATGGAGTCTGTATAATAGATTTTGTAAATAGAAGAAAGGAGTTTTATAATGAACAAAGAAGAATTAGTACAAGAAATTGCAAAAAAATCAAAAGTTACTCAAAAAGAAGCTAATGAAGTATTATCAGCTTTAATTGAAACAGTTCAAAAAACAGTTTCTAAAGGTAAAAAAGTTACTTTAGTAGGTTTTGGAACATTTGAACCACGTAAGAGAGCTGCTAGAAATGGTAGAAACCCTCAAACTGGTAAAGAAATTAAAATTCCTGCTAAAACAGTTCCTGTATTCTCAGCTGGTAAAAAATTCAAAGAAGTTGTTAACGGAAAATAGCTTGCAATTTTTGTAGAGGAAATAAAAGGCTCAAGCATTATGCTTGAGCCTTATTTTATTTTTGTTATTATATAAGAATGATTAAAAATAATGATTCAAGACAGATAATAGTTTCAGAAATGGCTCCACATGTTCATAGCTTTGGCTTGAATGAAAATAAGGTGGATAAAATATTTTCTTGGTTGCAATTATGGATAGAGCAGGCTTTAAAAGATAAAAAGATTAAATATGGAGATAGATTACCATTAAAAGGCGATTTAGCTTTCCATATAGGCGTAAGTGTGGGGACAATACAAAGTGTTTTTAGACGTTTGGAGGATGTCGGACTTGTAGAATCCAAGCAAAGAATTGGAACATTTATATCTTCTAACGATTTGAAAAATATAAATCCTAAAATGACATCCAGAAAAGATTATGCAGAAGAGTTAATAAAAATTTTTATAAAAAATAATTATCAAATAGGAGAAAAGCTTTTTTCTACAAGAAAATTAGCTAATATTTTAGATTTATCGGATTCTACTGTTCGATTCGCTTTGAAGAATTTAAAACGGCAAGGTGTTCTTATTCAAAAAGATAAAATATATTTTGTAGAGAGTTTGAATTTTGAGATAAAACAAATAGAGATTAAGTCTTTGGCTGAAAAAATTTCAGAAAAAATAGAAAAATATATTTTG
The DNA here is from genome assembly GCA_944323985.1 of Candidatus Gastranaerophilales bacterium. Taxonomy (GTDB): domain Bacteria; phylum Cyanobacteriota; class Vampirovibrionia; order Gastranaerophilales; family Gastranaerophilaceae; genus CAG-196. Next base: position 32,283 of record CALUUP010000015.1, read on the forward strand.
GATAACAATATAAAAAATAGAAAAATTTTATCAAATAAAGAACTTTCAATTAAATATAATGTAAGTATAAAAACTATTCATGATGCATTAAAGCTTTTATCTAAAAAAGGCATAATATATACTCGTAGGGGGAATTATGGTACTCTTGCCGTTGAAAAGGATAATCAACAAAAATTATATTTTTATGAGGAAATAGAGTTAAAAATTAAACAATATATTATAAAAAATTGTGAGATAGGTGATAAATTACCAACAATAGAGAATTTTTCGATTGAATATAAAGTGAGTACAAAAACAATAAAACGAGCATTAGAAAATCTTTTAGAAGATGGTTATATAACTTTTACTAGGGGTAGAAATGGTGGAACTTATGTTACAGATATTCCGCAAGCAAGTAAAGAAAATTATAAATGGTTAGTTTTAAATACCGGTTATGTTATAAATAAAGATATTTAGCCTATAATACTTGAAAATTATACAGTGCATGATATTATTAATAATGTAAAAGCCAGTAGAAGGAGAATAGTTATCGCAAACGAAGATAAAAGCCCAAAAGGGTTAGGCAAGGATAAAGCTTTAATAAATGAAAGAATTAGAGCAAAGGAAGTAAGATTAATAGATGAGAATGGGACAAATCACGGTATTGTTTCAACAGCTCAAGCTTTGAAGATGGCAGAGGAAGCAGAATTGGATTTGGTAGTAATAAGTCCAAATCAAGCACCACCTGTTGCGAAAATTTTAAATTATGGCAAATATAAATATGAATTAGAAAAAAAAGCAAAAGAAGCTAAGAAAAAACAGCATGTAGTCGATATAAAGGAAGTAAAAGTACGTTATAAAATAGATACCCATGATTATGAGGTTCGATTAAAAAATATCAAGAAATTTATTTCACAAGGCAATAAGGTTAAAATAGTTGTAACTCTTCGAGGCAGAGAAATGCAACATTCACAATTGGCAATCGATTTGGCAAATAGGTTTATTGCGGATTTAGCAAATGATCCAGTTGCGGTAGAAAAGAAACCGATGATAGAAGGTCGTAACGTTACGGCTTGGTTAGTTCCAAAATCATAAAATAAAAACTTGATAAATATTTTTTAGCAAATAGAATATAAATATAGACAGAAAGATGTGCCGCAATAGCTCCCTTGAGTGGAGTCGAAGGCGGAACGGGTTAGAGATAATGTAGAGCTTGCTCTGCCAACCCGATGAAAATTAAATATAAGATATGCCGCAATAGCTCCCTTGAGTGGAGTCGAAGGCGGAACGGGTTAGAGATAATGTAGAGCTTGCTCTGCCAACCCGATGAAAATTAAATATAAGATATGCCGCAATAGCTCAGTTGGTAGAGCAAGGGACTGAAAATCCCTGTGTCCTTGGTTCAATTCCGAGTTGCGGCATATTTTTTTGTTAAAATCATCAATGATTATAGAAATAAAAAAATTTAGTAGTTTAGTTAAAGCTCAATCTATAATTTTTATATCATTGAACAGACATTGCAGGAATTTGATTTTTTTTGAACGAATAGAAAGTAGGATGTGGTAAATCTATGATTTACCGCATCAATAATATAATGTTTCGGTAATCATAGATTACCAAAATCTACTAATTTTTATACTCAAACCAGTTGTCCAAAATTATCAAACAAATTGTCGTTTTACAATTATGGTTTGACAGACATTGCAGGAATTTGATTTTTTTGAACTAATAGGGGTGTGTTTCAAATATATCTTGATTTTTTTAGTC
>CALUUP010000016.1 GCA_944323985.1 Candidatus Gastranaerophilales bacterium
AAAGCTGATTTAGCTACAAATTTAGTATTTGAATTTACAGAGTTACAAGGCTTTATTGGTGCAGATTATGCAAGAGTCTCAGGAGAAGAAATCGGTGTTCAAGATGGTATTAGAGAACATTATTTCCCTCTAAATGCTGATAGTGAAACTGCAAAATCAATCGAAGGCCAAATTGTAGGTATTGCTGATAAAATTGATACTATTTCAGCGGTATTCGTTGCAGGTAAAAAACCTACAGGCTCATCTGATCCTCTTGGAGTAAGACGTGCAGCTTTGGGAATTATTAAAACAGTTTTAGAGCATAATTTAAAATTAGATTTATCTAAATTAATAGATGAAACTTTAGGATTATTACCTCTTAAAGCTGATGTAAAATCTGATATTGAAGAATTCTTTACTCAAAGATTGATAATTTTCTTGAATGATAAGTATTCTAAAAATGTTCTTGAGGCATGCTCAGGAGATATTTGTGGAAAATCACCTTGTGTTGATTTATGTGATTATTTAGAAAGAGTAAAAGTTGTTTCAACATTGAATGATGAAAAACTTTTAGAAAATGCAAATCGTGTTTTAAGAATTTTAAAAGAAGATGTAAATAAAGAAGTTGATATAACTCTATTTAATTTACCTGCTGAAAAAGATTTATATGAAGCAGTTAAAGGAATTGAATTTACAGGAGATTATAATAAATATTTGGCAGATTTGATTTCTATTAACCCTACTGTTATAAAATTCTTTGATGATGTTCTTGTAATGGATAAGGATGAAAAGATTAAGAATAATAGGCTTGCACTATTGAACACTTTGAAAAATAAGTATATAATATTAACAGATTTCTCAAAAATGTAAAAATTTGTAACAAAAGGATAAAAAACAGTCAATTTTTACCTTGAGGACACTTTAATATAGTACAAAGTGAAGGTAGTAAAAATAAAGAGGTCGTTATGTTTAACCTAGATTTATTCAAGTCACTAAAAAAAATATTTGATCCAAAAACTAATTTATTGACTTTTTCAAGCGGACAAAGAAAAGCCAATGAAGATTATATAGCATCTCTGTCAAGTACAGAGTTGAAAATAAAGACTGACGAACAGAGGCTGGAAGCAATGGTCAGACAACAATTAAAAGAAGAATTTCCGAATATTGAAAAAAGTTCTTCTTATGACTTATTAGTGGATGCTGTTATTCACAATTACAAGTCAAAACAGCTTCAAGCCACCGATGATGCTGAAATTAGATAGACATCATCAATTTATATTAAACAAAAACTAGCCGGTAACGTAAGTAGCCGGTTTTTTGTTTTATTATTTTTATTTATGTTGTAATTACAATTGAAAGGCATGTAAAAGATATGCTATAATCCAAAATGTTAAAGGGTAAGACCTTAGAATTTAAAAAGAAAGGAATTAATTATGGCAAAATACGTTTGCACAGTATGTGGTTATACAGCAGAAGGCGAAGCTCCTGAAAAATGTCCTGTTTGCGGAGCAGCTAAAAGTGCTTTTTCTGAAATGAAGGATGGTAACAAAAATTATGCAGATGAGCATAGAATTGGTGTTGCTAAAGATGTAGACGCTGAAATTTTAGAAGGTTTAAGAGCTAACTTTATGGGTGAATGCACAGAAGTTGGTATGTACCTTGCAATGGCTAGACAAGCTGATAGAGAAGGTTATCCTGAAATTGCTGAAGCGTTCAAAAGATATGCTTTCGAAGAAGCTGATCACGCTTCAAGATTTGCTGAGTTATTAGGTGAAGTTGTTACTAATTCAACTAAAAAGAATCTTGAATTAAGAGCTGAAGCTGAATTCGGTGCTTGTGACGGAAAAATGATGATTGCTAGAAAAGCTAAAGAATTAGGTTTAGATGCAATTCATGATACAGTTCACGAAATGGCTAAAGATGAAGCTCGTCACGGACGTGGCTTTGATGGACTTCTTGCTAGATACTTTGGCTAGAAAATAATTTAATCATTTAGTAAAAGTGGAATTGGATATATAAATACCAATTCCACTTTTATTTTGTATAATCAGCAAAATGTCTGTAATCTTTTAAATTATTTATCGCCATCATATCTGCAACTCTTGATGCTTTCTTTTGCTCTTTTGTTATGTATGCATTCATTAAAACAGACGGTACTATTGAAATTCCGATTACTGTCATTATATATTTTATAAAATTATTAGCTTGCTCAAGTGTTGATTTAGCGTTTCTTTTTAAGAATTTGAAACCAAGTGCAACACCAATTCCACCTGTAATTAATCCTAGTGGATACATTAGAGATTGTCCTAATGCTTCAATGTTTTCAGAATATTTTTGAGAATTTTCATCAACTTCATTAAATGCCATAAATGTGTTTCTCTGTAGTCTTTTTGCATCTTTTAATTGTTCAGGACTTAAATTTAGAGTTTCGATAGCTTTATAAAGTCTTTTTTCTTCTTTTGCACCAGTTTTTTTGTATTTTTGATATTCTTTGTTATCTTTCCAAAGTTTTTGTAAAAATTTGAAAAATCCTGGTTTTTCTTTTTGTTCTATTTGAACATCTTTTATATTAGCGATATTTTTATCATCAACATAAATTAACTGTTCAGGGTTTTGCATTAATTCTTGTTTTATTTTAAATCTTCCGACTCTTGATGCTTCTTTTTGAATTTGTGTTGCAAATATTGAACTTCCTATGATTGCTAAAAAGCCTAGTATATTGGCTATTGCATTTCCTGATTTGATTTTTAATTTATCGCTAATTTTTGCAGAAATTATTGAGAATAAACCACTAAAAGCAGTTGCTCCAATTAAAACTCCTTGAGTTGCAAGTTCTGCATTTTCTGCATAATCTTGTGATGCAATATCAATTTTTTCTATTAAATTTGTTAATAATTGTTGATCTTTTTTTGCATTTTCAATATCTTTTGGAGATAATTCTTCGTTTAAATGTTGTTTATGTTCTTCTAATTCATATTCAAAAAGTTTTCTTTGTTGTTTATATTCTTTGTTTCCAACTGTCATATCCTTTATTATAGAAAAACTTTCTTTTAAATTTTTCATTAGAGGTTTTTTCTCTTCTTCTAAAGGCATTTTTGCAGCTCTATGTTTTGCTTCTTGGATTTGTTCCGGAGTAAGCATTGCAAAACCGTTTGGATTTTTTAAATCCTTTCTCATAGCTTCATATCGGCCTTTTTTTGAGGCTGATACTTGTGCTTTTGCAGCCCAAGCCTCTAGTGGAAATACTGCGATTGTTCCTAAGATACCACCTATGACGGAAGGAATTGCGGCTGCCATTATTTCTTTATTTTTATTATTCTTAAAAATTTTTGTTAGAAATTTGTTAATCGCCTTAATTCGTGATACTCCAAAACCTAGTGCAGCGCCTCCAATAAGCGCTAATTCTAGAACTTCTCCTGTTACAACTTCTGTTGCCATTTCCATATCTTCGGCTCTCTTTTGTGAATATTCATCCATTATATCTATCGCTCTTAATAGAGTTTTGCTTTTTTGGATGTCTTCACTATTTATTGCTTTTGGATTTTCTTTTAGATATTTTATACGTTTAGCTTCGGTTTTGTCACGGTTTTCTTTCCAGTTATTGTATTCTGGAATAAGTGCTCTATAATTTTTGTAATCGCCAAACATCGACATTTTAAAAGACCTTTTTTGTTATAAAAACTATAAAAATTTTTTTTGCTAGTTTAAATAATAATATTAATCTCTATTTATTATTTCTTGTAGTTGTTGTAAAAAAAGTTTGGCACATTTTGAAAGAGGTTGGTTTTGTTTCCAAGCGATTAAAATTCCTGCACTTAAATTTGGTTTTAGTGGTTTAAAACATAATTTGCTTTCTTCTGTTAGATTTATTAATTTATCGATACAAAGAGCATTTCCAAAACCTTCTTCTACCATAATGGATGCATTGTATAATAAGTTATAAGTCCCAACGATATTTAAATTTTCAAAATTATATCCCAACCAGCCTGATATAAGATTTTTTACTAAAAATTGTCTTGAAGATAGTATTGGGATATTAATTAAATCATTGGGTTCGATAAATTCTTTTTTAGCCAAATGTGAATCTTTTCTGATTAAAAGTCCCCAATTATCTTTTTGTTCTAATTGTATGAATTCGTATTCTTTTTTATCTACAGGTTCTATGAATAAACCAAAATCTAGTAAACCTTTGTTTAGTTTTTCTTTTACGTCTTCTCCGTTACCACTATAAAAATGGTATTTTATATTAGGAAATTTTACTGATAGATTTTTTATTGCTCTTGCAACAATTCGCATTGCGTCTGTTTCTCCACCACCAAAGTATAAATCTCCAGTGATGTTTTTGTCATTAAAAATAAATTCTGCTTCTGTTTTATTTGTTAGTTCTATAATTTCTGTTGCTCTTGCTTTTAATAATTTTCCGTCATCGGTTAATATTATTTTTTTATTTCGTTTCCCTCTCTCAAATAAAGTTGTTTTTAATTCTTTTTCTAATTCCATTAGTTGCCTTGAAAGTGTTGGTTGAGTTATATGTAAACTTTCTGCGGCTTTTGAGATGCTTTCTTCTTGAGCTACTTTTAAAAAGTATTTTAATAATCTTATTTCCATAAAAAAATTTTATTTTATTTTTATATACCTGTCAAGCATAAAAAAATATACTATATAGGTATTTGTAATTTTAATAAAGGTAGTAAATAATGAATATTATAAAAATTTAATGAAGGTAATTTATGAATTTAGAAGAGTTTTTAGAATATTTGAATAGTGGAAAAGAAGTTGTTGCAAATTCAGAGGTTCATAAATGCATGACAGAATTAGCTGATGAGGCAATGATGCTGTCGCAAGAATTAAATAATAAATATAATCCTCCTAATAAAGTTAATGAATTATTTTTTAGATTAATAAATAAACCTGTAGATGATACATTTAAGCTTTTTCCACCTTTTTATACTGATTGTGGAAAAAATATTACTTTAGGAAAAAATGTTTTTATAAATTCTTGTTGTCATTTTCAGGATCAAGGTGGAATTATTATTGGTGATAATGTTTTAATTGGGCACAATGTAGTTATTGCAACGCTTAATCACAATCAAAATCCTAAGCTAAGAGCTTCAATTTTACCAAAACCCGTGAAAATTGGGAATAATGTTTGGATAGGCTCAAATGCAGTAATTTTACCGGGAGTTACAATTTTTGATGGTGCAATAATTGCTGCTGGGGCTGTGGTAACAAAAGATGTAAGTGAAAATTCTATAGTAGGTGGTAATCCTGCAAAATTGATAAAAGAAATTGAGGTGTAAGTTATGTTATATGATACTCATTATAGAGAAGGTAAAAAAGTTTGGTTTAAGAAGTTTGATTTAAAAATTGCGGGATTATTATTTTATCCAAAAGATTTTGATGAAAATAAAAAATACCCTTCTATTGTAGTTACTCACCCCGGAGGTGGAGTGAAAGAACAATGTTCATCTCTCTATGCTTGGAATTTAGCTCAAAACGGATATATTGCTTTAGCTTTTGATGCTTCGCATCAAGGAGAAAGTGAGGGGTTACCAAGATATTTGGAAGATCCGACTTCAAGAGTTGAGGATATAAGAAGTGCTGTTGATTATTTAGTATCACTTCCATATGTTGATGAAAATAAAATAGGAGCGATGGGGATTTGTGCCGGTGGCGGTTATACTATGAATGCTATTCAAACTGAAGCTAGAATTAAGGCTGCGGCAGGTATTAGTACTTGGGATGTTGGTGATAGTGCAAAAAATGGTTTCCCTGGAGTGAATATTGAAAATTTTATGCAAAAGTTATTAAATGAAGTTGCAGAAGCAAGGACTATTGAAGCTAGAGGGGGAGAGGTTAAATATTGGAATTATGTTCCTGAATCTGTGGCTAAAATAGATGAAAAAACTTCCCAAATACAGAAGGAAGCTTATGAATATTATCGTACCGAAAGGTGTTTTTATCCTACTTCTGTAAATAAATATTTGGTATCAAGTAATGATAAACTAGCAGCTTGGGATGCTTTTGCTCATATTGATACTGTTGCACCCAGACCTGTGCTTTTTATTGTTGGTAGTGAAGCTGATACATTGTACTTTACAGAAGATGCTTATAGTAAAGCTAGTCAGCCTAAGGAAATTTTTACAATTGAGGGGGCTTCTCATGTTGATCTATATGATAGACCAGTATTTGTTAATCTAGTTGTAGCAAAATTGGTTGAATTTTTTGATTCTTCTGTCAAAAATATTTAAATATCTTTTTGCTCTGGGGTCAGATTGAATCGTGTTTGTAATCTCTTTATTTTTTCTTTTAGGTATTTACTTTCTTGTTCTTTTTGGAGAGTAACGTAGATATCTTGAGATTTTGAGTAAAGATTTATTGCATCTTTTGGTTTTCTTCTTTCTAAAAGGCTTGCAAGATCTGAATATGTATATGCCAGTTGTGTTTGGATACCTTCTCTACTGGTTGGTTTTTTATGTATACTATCAAAGTTTTGTATATTACTATCATAGTTTTCTAAGATTTGTTTACAACATTCTTTTTTTTGTTTCAGAGTAAAAAATAAACTTTTTCTGTTGCGAGTTGATTTATATAATTCTTCTAAGTCTGTTAATCTTGCTAGTACGTGTAAGCCGTCTCCTTTTTTTCGACTGTTTTCTATTGAAATTTTTAGGATATTTTCGGCCATTGGTAATTTATATCTTAAACATAATTTGCTTAGTTCATTTATTATCATATCATTAAGCTTTTGTTCTCCTTGATTGGAGAGTTCTTCTGATAAATTTAATGTTTTTTCGCAAAAATTTTCCAGTTGTTTATTTTTTATAAATAAATCTCGAATTTCTTGAAAATTATTTTTGGCTATTTCCAGAGTCGGCTTATTTCTCAGGCAATTATTGCTAAATGCTGAATACGCTTCTTGAAATATATTTTCCTGTGTCCCTAATCTAAATAAAACTTTCATATATTGATAAAGTGTTTTTGTTGTTAAAAATTGATATAATCGCAAATATTTTTTACATTTAATTTATAGTATAATTTTAACATGAATAATCTGGAACAGATTAAAAAAGCTATTGAAATTGAAGTTAAGTATAAATATATTAATATTAATGGAAAAAGTAAAAGTTTTTCTTCATTTATTTGTTCTGAGTTGAAAAAAGAGATTAAAGCTTCAAAAAATCCTAAGTGGAAAGTGTTATTAGAACATTTTGAAAGATATCAGATGGATACTTTACCTCAAAGGAAAAAATCTATTGAAAGATTGGTTGCGGTAATTAAGGCTGAATTAAATTCTAATCCTAAAGTGCAAGATGTTGAGGGATTAACGTTAAAATCTGATGTGATGTACTTAAAAGGTATTGGACCAAAGATTGCATATATTTTAAATAAGTTGGGAATTTATACTGTTGCTGATTTGTTATATTATTTCCCAAGAAAACACGTTGATTATTCTACTAGAACAAGAATAAAGGATTTAGAGGTTGGGGAAAATACTACAATTTTTGGTACGATTCGTTCTGTTGAGGTTTTTACTACTAAAAACAATTTAGGTGTAGTAAAAGTTAGAATAAACGATAACACTGGTAATATTGGTTTAAATTTTTTTAGTGCAAGAAGTTCAAAACATATTTTAGAAAGGATGAAATCACAGTTTCCTAAGGGTTCAGGGATTATGGTTTCCGGTACTGTTAAATTTAATTCTTATGATGGAATGTTAACTTTAGATAAGCCTAGTTATTCTATTATGGAAGATGAAATTTTAAATTCTTCAAATCTTAATTTAGCGAGAATTGTTCCGATTTATTCTTTGAGTGAAAATTTAAATATAAAAACTTTAAGAAAAGCTATTTATAATGTAATTCAGGTATTTAAAAATGATATTGAAACAGTTTTGCCGAAATATATTATAGAAAAGTATAATTTGTTAGAAAAAAGAGAAGCTTTGGAACAGATACATTTTCCGGATAGTAATGAATTATTACAAAAAGCAAGATTTACTCTAGTTTTTGAAGAGTTTTTTTTAATTCAGTTAAGGTTGGCAATTTTAAGAGAGGAAAATAGTAGGAAGATTTTGTCAGTTCCTCTTGAAATAAAAAAAGAAGGGCTAGTTATTAATTTTATTAAGTCTTTACCTTTTGAGTTGACGCAAGCTCAAAAGAGGGCAGTAAATGAGATATTAAATGACTTGAATTCTACTAAACCTATGCAGAGATTATTACAGGGAGATGTAGGAAGCGGTAAGACTGTAGTTGCAACAATAATGCTTTTGGCTGCTGTTGAGAATGGTTACCAAGCTGCTATTATGGCTCCAACCGAAATTTTAGCTCAACAGCATTATAATAGTTTAGTTAAATGGTTAAATCCATTAGGCATAACTTTAGAATTATTTTTAGGGAGTATTGGTAAGAAGCAGCGTAGAATTGCTGAAACTAATTTGAGAAACGGGCAGGCAAATATTGCTGTTGGAACTCACGCTTTAATTCAAGAAGGAATAGAGTTTGCTAATTTAGGTGCTATAGTAATTGATGAACAACATAGATTTGGTGTTAAACAAAGGTTAGCTTTAAGAAAAAAATCTCAAAATCCTCAAGTTTTAACTATGACGGCGACACCTATTCCTAGAACTTTAGCAATTACTATGAATGGTGATTTAGATTTGACTATTATAGATGAACTTCCGAAAGGAAGAAAACCTATAATAACTACTTTGGCAAATTCAAGAAAACAAATCGCTGATTTGATTAGAAATGAAGTTAATAATGGACGGCAAGCTTATATTGTTTATCCTTTGATAGAAGAGAGTGAAACTCTTTCTGCTAAAGCAGCAACTATAGAAAAAGAAAAATGGCAAAATGATGTTTTTCCGGAATTTAAGATTGGGCTTTTGCATGGGAAATTAAAAAATGATGAAAAAGATGATGTAATGAATAAATTTAAGAATAAAGAGTATGATATTTTAGTTTCAACAACTGTTGTTGAAGTTGGAGTAGATGTTCCTAATGCAACGGTTATTGTGATAGAAAATGCAGAACGCTTTGGTTTGTCTCAGCTTCATCAATTAAGAGGAAGGGTTGGAAGAAGTGATTTACAGTCTTATTGTATTTTATCTTCTTCTACAAAATCTCAGGAAACAAAAGCACGTTTGAATATTATGACTCAGACTAATGATGGGTTCGTTATTGCAGAAAAAGATTTGCAATTAAGAGGGCCTGGAGAATTTTTAGGTACAAGGCAAAGTGGACTTCCTGATATGATAATTGCGGATATTGTCGCTGATGCTAAAATCTTAGAGCTTGCAAGGAGCGAGGCTATTAATTTTGCGAAAAATTACGATATTAATGATTTTCCTGTACTAAAGGATGCAAAAGCTCTTAATTATGATGGGGATTTGTTTGGGGCTGGTTAATTTTATTAATAAAATTTAAGCTATGTGTTGATAATTTTTAATCAACGTTCTATAATTTTTTATCACAAATTGAGAGCAAAAATAAATAGAAGAGGAGTTTTAATATGAAAATTTTGTTTGCAGCAGCTGAAGTTTCTCCATTTTCTAAGGCAGGTGGATTGTCTGATGTTGTAGGAAGTTTGCCTAAAGCGTTGGAAAAAGATGCTGAAATTGCTATTTTTACTCCGCTTCATGGTTGTATAGATTATAAAAAATGGGGTTTAAAAGAGTTAGAAAATTCAGAAATGTGGATTACGTTTGGAAGTTCTCCTCAAAAATTTAAGCTTCATATGACTAAACTACCTAATACAAATATTAATGTATTTTTTGTGCAAAATGATTGGTATTTTTCTTGTTTTCAGGAAGTTTATCCGCGTTGGCTTGATCCAAGATATGAACATGAAAGGTATATTGCTTTTTCTCTTGCAACTTTAGAATATGCTAAACAATTGAATTTTAGAGCTGATATTATTCATTCTAATGACTGGCATACGGCGATGATTCCTCTTTATATAAAAGCAAATTACAAGTTTGATGATTTTTGGTCTAAGACTAAAAATGTTTTTGAAATTCATAATCTTGCTTATCAAGGTGTATGGTTTGAAGATATTTTAGATTACGCAAATATGAGAAAAGATATCGTATTTAATGAATGGGGTTGTGAACATTATGGTAAAGTTAATTGGATGAAGGGGGCAATTAATTATTCCGATAAAATCGTTGCTGTATCTCCAAATTATGCTAAAGAAATTCTTACCGGAGAATACGGAGAAGGTATGGATTATACCTTAAGAGGAAAAACTGATAGACTTGTCGGTATTGTTAATGGTATTGACTATGACGTGTTTAATCCTAAAACTGATAAAACTTTGACTAAAAATTATGATGTTAATTCTTTAAAAAATAAAGAAGAGAATAAAAAGAAAATTCTTGAATATTTTGGACTTAAATACAATCCTGAAAGACCTTTAATTGCTTTAATTTCAAGGCTTGTAGAACAAAAAGGATTAGATTTAATTAGGCAAGTAGAAAATGATTTAAAAAAATTGGAAGCTGACTTTATTTTCTTAGGCTCTGGAGATAAGGCTTATGAAAATTTATTTATATGGCTTTCTAATAACACTAAAAATATTAGAACTTATGTTGGATATAGAGGCGATTTAGCTAATCAAATTTATGCAGGAAGTGACTTCTTCTTAATGCCTTCTCGCTTTGAACCTTGTGGGTTATCTCAACTTATTGCAATGAGATTTGGCTCTTTACCAATTGTTAGAGCTACTGGCGGACTTGAAGATACTGTTACAGGATATCCTTTGAATAATTCCAACGGGTTTAAATTCTGGAGATATGACGGTTGGGATATGAAAGAAGCTATTCTTACTGCTATGAATGTTTATAAAGACAAGTATACTTTTAATGCGATGAGAAAATCTGCGATGGAAGCTGATTTTAGTTGGAAGGAAAGTGCTAAAAAGTATTTGGAAATGTATAAATCTCTTATGTTAAAATAATTGTATGAAGAAAAAGATTGCAATTGTTTATTCCAAATATACTTCAACAATTGATGCTATTATTTATAATTTGAAAGATTTCGAGGTTTGTTGTTTTCAAAATAAAATTACAACGAATGACGATTTCGATTTGATTGTAGGCATTGGAGTTGAAAAATATGAAGATAAAAATATTTTAACTTCTCATTATTCACTTTTACCTTCTTTTCCGGATGAAGAACCTGTAAAAAAAGCATTTTTAGAGGGTGTTAAAGTTACGGGTATTACTTTTTATTATACAAATCCTAAAAGAATTGTTGCTCAATATCCGATAATTATTTCTAATGGTGCTGATTTTGTTGAGATTGAAAATGAATTAAAATATATTGAACAAACTTTTTTTCCTATAATTATTGATAAAGTTTTAAATAATGAAATTATTGATATGAAAAAGATTGGGAATTCTTCAGGCTGCGCAGGTTGTGGTGGAGGTTGTTCAAGTTGCAAAAATTAAATGTCTTAATTGCAGGAGATGGTGTTTCTGCGGATTTTATTAAAGCTTCTAAATATCTTAATAAATTATATATTACCTCTGATATAAAAATAGAGGGCTGTGTAAATATAAAATTTAATACTTTTGTAGAACTTGCTAAAAAATGTAAAGCTTTAAAAATTGATGTCGTTTTTGTAGAAAACGAAAAATGGATTTTACAAGGAATTTCTGATGTTTTAAGAAATAATTTTATAAATTGTTTGGCTTTAAATTCTAACTGGGCAAATTTTTTAATTGATTTTGGAAAATCAAAAAATTTATTACAGAAATATAAAATATTTATTCCTAAAAATTTAGCATACCCAAATGAATTTCCTGTCATTGTTAAATCTAATAGACATGCTAATGTTGTAAACTCTGTAGATGAGGTTATTAAATATAGAAATGAATTGGCATCTGTATCAGAAGAAATTGCAAAATCTTCTTTTTTAGAAGAATTTATTCAAGGAAAATATTGTAAAATTACTTCTGTCTTTGATGGAAAAACTCTTATTTCTATACCTGTTCAAGAGCTTCCAAATGAAAAATTATTAGAGTATAATCAAAATTTACAAACAATGTTAATTGCAGAAAACTCCAATTTTATAGGATTTTTTAATTCAAAAATTATTTATAATGATGAAATTGTAAACATTGGTTTTGATTTTGAATGGCAAAACTTTGATTATGATATATTGTATTTGGCTATTTCAACAATATATCAGAAATTAAATGAAATTGATTTTGTGAAAAATTAAATATCTATATCATCAAGCAGATCATTAAAAAAGTTTTTAATTTTTTGTTTTAAGCTTATTTTTGGTTTTATTTCTTCTGTTTGTTTAGGTTGAACATTTTGAGATTTGTATTTGTTATTGAATTTTCTTCCCCATTTACTTGTTTTTCTTTTTGTTTTTGGATTTCTTTTCGCTTCTTCTAGCGCTTTCTTTTTTTCTGCAAAAATTCTATCTTTTTTAGAAACTTTTTTAGTTTTTATTTTTATTGGAGTTTCTTCTTTTTTTGCTGCAAAATCTAACCAATTAAAATTAGATTTTGAGTTTAAATCAATTTGTGCTACGTTATCTAAGTTTAAAGTGTGATTTTCACTTGTATTCAAAAACGCTTTTTTATCTATATTTAAGTTTTTTCTTGTTTTTAGATTAAAAAATAATGCTACTATATTTTGTTTAATTTTATGAGCAAATTTTTTACTTTTTTTCTCATTCGTATCTTGAATGTTAATATCTTGAATTTCATGTTTTTTAGAATTATAAGTGTAATCTTTTAAATAACTTTCAGGAGTTTTATTCAATTTTAAAGTATGGTTTTCACTTGTATTTAAAAACGCTTTTTTGTCTACATCTAAATTTTTTCTTGTTTTTAAATTGAATAGAAAAATTTTGAAATTAAGCTTTAATTTATCTAAAAAGCTAATGTCCTTATTAGTTTCTACAGTAGCTTCTTTTATCGGAATGTTAATTGGGGTAGTTTCTTTTTTTGTAATTTCTTTTGTTTTTTTAGTAATTTGTTCTATATATCCTCTTTCTTCTTTTGAATTGAAAGGAATTAATTTATAATAAAATGTTTGTTTTTTTTGAGGAGTATTTTGTAAAATTTCATTATTTTTTTCTGTTTTTTTATTAATTTCTTGAATTGTTTCTTTTGAAGTTGATTTTATTTTTTTATTTTTGTAAAAACTTTGAGATTCAGCTTTTCTTTTATTAGTTTTTTTTAGGTTTTCAACATTTTCTTTTGTTTTATCTTGGAGTTTTTTATTAATTTCTTCAAGTTTAGTTTTTAAATTTTGTTGATTTTTCTCTGAAATATTGAGTTTTTCAAGAGCTTTTTTTAAACTCTCGTTTAAACCTTTATTTTTATGAATAGCAACTCCGGCAACAGTTGCAGAGCCTAAAAAACCTAAAGTAAGTAATATATCTTTAGTGTTAAAATTTGATCTTTTTGTTGGAATTGTTTTTATAAAATCATCATTTATAAAAGATTCGTTTTGATTAATTCTTGGAATTTCAATATCTTCTTTTGATTTAAAATTTGTAATTTTATGAGGATTGTTAAAATTGTTTGAAATATTCATATTAAGCCTTTCAAGAAACAACACACAATATTAAAGCACCTGAAAAAATTTAATTGCTATCAGGTGCTTATTTATTAAGTTTTTGTTACATTATTCATTTAAAAGCTTATCAGCTAAAGGTGATTCGACTTTTCCGTTTAAAGTTTTTGATACTTTTTTAATGTTTTCTGACATTGTTTGCATTTCAGGAGTCCATACAAAATTATCCATTACATATTTTTCTCCTTTAGAAAAATCACCTTTCATTTGTACTTGGATAATTTCTTCAAGCATTTTCTTTGCAGTTGGTATCATTTTTTCTATATTAACGTTTAAGATGCCGTCTTTAGAAATTTCCATTGCACCTTCTTTTATAAAGTAGTAGTTTTGCATAACTGAACGAACTCTATGAGCTTGGCTTAGAGTTGGTTTAGAAGTCATCATGTTGTCTGCCGCATATGTTACTATTATTTGATTTCTTTGCTCCGGTGTATACATACCAGCTTCTGTTAATACATCAAGCATTGCAAGAGAAACCATATCAGCTTTATTTTCTTCAATAATTGATTTATATTTTCCTAAACCTTCTGTACCTGATTTCGGTCCAAGAGAATGACCGTTTTCGTGTCCTACTGTAAACCAGTGGTCTGCTTCGTCGTTATAATATTTATGTAGTTCAGGATTTAGAGTTGCATCTAAACGTTTTTTCATTTTTTCTCTAGCATCATCTGATGTAATTAATCTTATTTGTCTATGATAAACGTTTCTTCTTCCGCCATCTAATTCTATTATTGATAATTTATCATCATTAGGTAAATTTTCTGCAAGAGTTATCCCTGCTCTAAATTCTCCAACATCACCATTTACTGCAACTAAATCTACATCAACCATTGTTTGTTTCGATTCTTTATCCGGTGAAATGTTTTGGATATAGCTATCTTTGAAAGGCATATTTTGAGCCATTAGCGGTAAATAGTTTTTAACGCCTAAAATAGCTTCTGTACCTTTTTTATTAACTATTCCAACACGTCCGCCTAAAAAATCTTTAGCAACAGGAGTGATTCCATTTTCATCAAGTAATTTTTTTAATTCAGGATTCTCTACAACAGTTTCTGTTAACTCATCTGAATAATTTTCTCTTGTTATTGTAAATTCTAACGGAGTATCTTGTAGGGTTGCCCATTTTTTATCTGCATAAGCATCTAACATAGGATCTGCTGTTCTTAGAGCTTTTGCCTGTAGTTTTAAGAATTCGTTAAAATCTTCATTTGTTGAAGTTTCTGCGGCTTTTTCAAGCTCAGATGCCATATAAGCAAAGTCATCTTTGAATTTATCTACATAATCTGTAGCTACAAGTTCGTTTCCAACTCGTTCTACAACAGAGCGTTGATTTAGGATTTTAGCAACTTCATCTACTTTACCTTCTTTTAACATTTTAATTAATATATTGTGAAATTCTTCTTTTTCTAAATCTTGAGGATAAACACCTTTTCCTGCTCTTTCTTTGACACCTTTAGCCAGTTCTATCATATTGCTTTCTCTATCAAGAGAGCAAACTCCTTTTTGTGCATCAAAAAGAATTTTTGTTAATTTTGCTTGCTCGTTACCTTTTGCTATTTCTTTTTCTAAATATTCTTGAAAAGGTAGGTTATTAGGGTTATCAAGCTGCATATTAACTTTGTCCAAAACCTTTGCAGCTCTTACTAAATGTTTTAAAGCTTCTTTATCACCATCTGCTAATTCTAAATATTCAGGTGCATCAATAGTAAGCATTTTTTTTGTGGTTAGATAATCTTTATGAGTTCGTTTTTCTAGCTCTTCCATAGAAAGATTTAATTCATAATCTTTTCTATTAATATTTACATTATTAATCATACTCATTTTATTAAGCTCCTCTACTAATTTTTGTGAATTATCTTTTTTTATATTTTTATTGTCATCCTTGGAAATATAATTTTTCCCCAAAAGATTAATATTATTTTTATTTAAGCGATTTATTTCCATAAAGTTTCTTTCTGTAAATTATTGATTGGCTTAAATTATTTATTTTAGTTTTATTTAACCGAGCATTGCGACATTTGTTTTACCGAATTTAGCCGACAAATCATCAATATGATGAATTAAATAAACATAAGGTTCTAAATCTTTTTCATTTAAATCAATAATAGCACCCCACTCAGCACGGGCATGATGTGCTGCAATCATTTTTGCAACTCGTTTAAATCCTGCTAACATACATATTGAAAAACCGTATTGTGAATGAGAAACCCATTCCTTTCTAAAATTTTCATCATAATCTATTAAACCTGATTCAGTATCAATAGTATATTCAAATATTTTTCCTATATCGTGTAATAAGCAAGCTGCAAATACCTCGTCTTTATTAACTCTTTGGAAAAAGTTTTGAAGATTAACTTCTGCATATTTTACGCATTCTAAAGTATGTACAAGTAATCCACCTATATAATTATGATGCATTAATTTTGCAGCAGGAGAAATTAAGATTTTTTCTTTGTTTTTTTCATAAATATCTAAAACAAAGTTTTTTAAATCATTGTTTTCAATTTTGTTAATATAAGAAATTAATTCATTATAGGAGTTTTCTTGTTCTTGTTTATCTAAACCTGTTTTTGCTTCTTTTATTAATTCTAAAGAAGAAACTAGGCAGTTATTATATTTTTCATTAAAAGATCCTGATATAATTTTTAATTCATTTCCGGAGCGGAATAATTTTGAATCAATTCTATTTAAAGCTTCTTCCCAAAGAATACAATTCAAAAATTCACCGGTTTTAGGGTCTTTTAATTGTAATTTTCCCATTTTAGTTCCGGATTTTGTATCACCGATTGAGAATGTAACTACTTCGTAGATAATATCTGTACTAAACATTAAGATGTCTCCTATAATTTGCCTAAATTATAGCATAAAACCTTTTTAAATAGCAAAAAAGATGAATTGAACATTTGCAATTCACCCCTCTCACTTAAAATAAGAAAATAATATTTCTTATTTCTTGTTCTTTTTTTCTTCTTCATTGTACTTATCGACAGAGTTCCCAACAGCACTGCCTAAAGATCCAAAAATTGCACCGTATGCAAGATACGCTGCCGGAGCTGCTAGACCACCACTTAGAAATGTAATAGCAGCTAAAGCTCCAACTCCTACTACAGCACCAATTCCTGCACCTTTAACAGCCCCTTTCCCTTTAAAAGAAACTGTATCAGTTGCGAGAGTTTCACCAGAGTTTGTCGGGATTTCGTTTCTAAGTTTTTTGTTCATTTTTTTAGGTGAATAAACAAACCCATAACTTTGGATAGCATTGATTTTCATAATATAAACCCTCATGGTTAAACACACTCGGCAAGTATACTCGAAAGTATGTAAAATGTCAATACTTTTGTAGCAAAAATTTACATTCTAAATTAAATTGCCATATTGGGGAATATATTATTTTGTAATTAATTTTATTATATATTTGCTATGACAAATAATTTTAATGAAGATTACCAATATGATAGTTGTACCGCAAATGGAAGATGTTCTGTTAATCCTAGAATATCTTCTTTGCAAGAGGTTTTGATTTTATATTTAAAACTTCTTGCTCATTATGCTTTGAAGCTGCATGAAAATAATAGAAAAGATGATGTTGCTAAAAATATTATTCTGAATATTATTTCTGTAATGGTTCTTAATTCTGATTTCTCAGAAAAAGATTTTGAGAAAATAATTTTGAAATTGAATAACGAATTACCAAGAATAAAAGAAGAATATGCAACTTTATGTGAACAAAACGATTTGGTGCCGGATTATTTAAAATCGGTTTTAAAATTTGATGATAAAGCAGATATAATTAAATCTATTCAATTGGGAGAAAGGGAATTATTAAAAAAAATAAAATCAATTTCTCAAGAAATTAGAAATTTATATACGATTCTGTTAGTTTTAGCAAAAAGTATTTGTATAAATCTTTTAGATTTAGAAAGTTTTTCTGTAAACAATGAAGAAGCATATATTTATATATTAAAATTGTTAGATAGTTTAAATGTGAATAAATATAATTTGGAGGAAATTAAGACATTAATAAAAGATGCTGTTAGATTTGATAACACTTTGATGAAACAGCTAAGAAAAGTCCAAGAAGAAAGGTATGGAATACAAAGAGAAACTGTTGTTTCTTATTCAACAACTCCAAGTAAAGCCTTATTAGTTGTTGGTTCTAATATTAAAGAATTAGAGGATGTGTTAGAGGCTTCAAAAGAAACTGAAATTGATGTTTATACTCATGATGAAATGATGCTTGCTCATACTTTTCCTAAATTTAGTGAATATAAGCATTTAAAAGGCCAATATGGTCAGGGAATGGATAATTGTTATTTAGATTTTGCGACTTTTCCCGGACCTATTTTATTAACAAAACATTCTTTATATAATGTAGAAAATTTATATAGAGGAAGGCTTTATACTACTGATATTGCGTATTCTAAAGGTGTGATTTCGATAGAAAATAAAGATTTTTCACCTGTAATTAATTCTGCTTTAGAAGCAAAAGGTTTCAAAACAGGGAAAAAATGTGAATCAGTTGAAGTCGGATATAATTTTGATAAAACTTTTGAAAAAATAAAAAATAAGTTTTTGAAAGGAAATTATTCAAAAATTTTTCTTATTGGTTTAAATGCATACACTTTAGAGCAAAAGTCGTATTTTGAAAACTTAATCAAGAAAACACCTAAAGATGTTTTAATTGTTTCTCTTTCATATTGTGAAGATACTGATAATATTATTTGTATTAATGCTTGTTTTGATACTTTTGCGATAAGTAAATTTGGCGAAGAAATAATTAAAGAATTTGATATTCCAATTACAATATTTTTTCCAAAATGTGAAAGACATAGTGTTTCACAAATGTTGTATTTATCAGAATTTGAATATGTAAAGGTTTATGTTGGCAGATGTGCTCCAATATTATTAAATCCTACTCTGATTGAAACTTTAGGCAAGTTTTTTAGTGTAAAGACTCTTTCCAGTGTAAAAAAGGATTTAGAAACTATTTTTGAATAATAGATTGTTCTATTCTTAAATTTAAGGTATATTAAATTATGGAATTTATTTATAATTTTAATTTATTTGTCTTAAATTAGAAGAGGTCTAAAATGCAAAATAAACCTGTGGTTATTGTTCTTGATAAAAATGAGAATTCAAGAAATATTATTTCTTCCTATTTGGAGGATCTTGATTTAATTGAAGGAATACAACTTTTTGAAGATTATAGTAAAGGGTTGGAATTTGTTAAGCAGGTAAAAGATAATGCTATTGTGATCTTAGATATTACAGAAGTAAATTCTGATGAATTTATTGAAGAAATTCGATTACATATTTCAAAATTGATTATAACCTCTGCAGATTATTCTACAAATACTATTGTTAAGGCTTTGAGAATGGGAGCTAAAGAATTTTTACCTAAGCCTGTAATAAAAAATGAATTAGTTCGTGTTATAGAAGCTATTGCTCAGATAGAATACAGCGAAATTTCTTCTCAATCGAAAATTATTTCTGTTTATTCAAATAAAGGTGGTATTGGTAAAACTTCTATTGCTATAAATTTGGCGAAAGAATTAGAGAAAGTTACTAAATGTAAGGTTGCATTAGTTGATTTAAATTTGCAATTGGGAGATGTATCAACTTTTTTGAATTTAAATCCAACTTTTGATGTTAGCTATGTAATTAAGAATTTTATAAATAAGGATGAAGATATATTCATAAAAGCTTTTGAACGTTATAAGGATAGTTCTTTATATATTTTATCGGATCCAACATATATAGAACAGGCTGAAAGTATTTCTCCTCAAGATATTATAAAATTATTCGAGGCTTTGAAAAAAGTTTTTTCTTATATAGTAATTGACATGTCTTCCAACATAGATGAAAATTCTTTGAAGATTCTTGATTTATCGGATTTAGTTTTATTTACAACTATTGTTAATATTCCTGCAATAAGAAATGCTCAAAGATGTTTAACTTTATTTAAATCAAGACACTATCCTAAGGATAAGGTTAAGGTTATTGTAAATCGTTATATGGATGGTGATGAAATAAAGATTGAAGATGTAGAAAATACATTGGATGAAAAAATTTATTGGAAAATACCAAATAATTATTTTACGATTATGGAAGCTATTAATAGAGGAGTTTGTGTTTCTGAAGTAAATTTAAATTCTAATATTGGAAATAGTTTTCGAGATTTGGCTATAAAAATTTCAGATGATATAATAGAGAAGACTGTAATGCAGTATAGAGTTTAAAAGGGTTAATGATGTTAAATTATATTAAAGAAAGTTTTAAATTGACTAATAAATTTATAATATTGGCAACTCCGTTAATATTATTTTCATTGTTATCTAGCTTGTATATTATATTTTCGATGAATGGAAATTTATTAGGTTTAATTTTTGCTTTTATATTGTTTATAATGATGCTTGGAGCATTTTTATCAGGTTGGTTTTTCATGATAAAACAAGCGATTTTATCTTCTGAAGAATATGAGGATCCAAATTTTTTAATAAAAGAATTTCCTGCGGGTGTAGGAGAATATTTTTTAAATTCTTTAGGAATGATAATAAATATTTTTATGGTTATAGCTTTATTTTTGGTTTTATCTTATTTTGTTGGGATGAAATTTATAGGGCAAATTGGAATTTCTGCAGCAGCTTTTTCTAAGGCGGTTGTTTCGCCGGAAGCGTTAAGAACTTTTTTGTTGTCTTTGTCTGATGAACAATTATTTCGGTTAAATGCTTGGAACTTATTGTTGTTAAGTTGTATGATAATTACTTATTTTGTTATTTTCTTGTATCCACCAGCAATGTTTTATAAAGACAAAAATCCTTTTAAAGCTTTTTTTGTTGCTTTAAAAGATTTATTTAGTAAAAATATTTTAAAAAATATTTTGCTATATTTGATATTGTTTGTTTCTTATTTTTTAATTTCAATAGTTACTACTATTTTGGGCGGTAATATTTTAGCTCATTTTGTGTTAACATTGGTAAATTTTTACTACATGATTTTTGCAGCTGTTTTAATATTTTATTATTACTCCAAAAATTATGTAAATTAAAAATTAAGATAACTTTCTAATTAGTTCATGAGCTTCTTCATCTTCCGGGAAAATTGATACTATTTTTTCTAGAAATTCTAAAGCTTTATCGTTGTTTTTTAAATTTTCGTAGCACTTTGCAAGGCTCATCAATATTGAAATATTATCAGGCTTTTTAGAAAGTAAATTTTCAAATATGTTTATTGCAGATTGATATTCTCCAAGTTCAAAATATGTTAATGCAAGAGTATTTTGAGTTTCAATATCAGGATTTTGTTCGACTGCTTTTATTAAATAAATTTTAGCTTCATCATATTCTTTTCTTGCAAAGAGGATTCTTCCTACACAAAATTGAATATATTCGTGATGAGGGTTTATTTTAAAAGCTTTCATAATATAATCTTTAGCTTCGTCTAGTTGATTTAGAACTAATTTATTTAGCGCCATAAATGTTAAAGCTAGAATGTTATTAGGTTCCAAATCAAGCGCTTCTGTGTAAAATCTTTCTGCATCATTATTTTTTGAAATAGAATATAGGAAATTTCCGTATTCAAAAATTATTTCAAAATCATTGGGTGCTAAATTTAAAGCTAGCTTAAATTCATCTTCAGCATAATCAAAAAGACGTTTATTTAAATATATAATTGCCAAATCTTTATGAGCTTTTGCAATATTAGGGTTCATTTTGATAACTTTTTTTAATATTCTTTCTGCTGTATCTGTGTCGCAAAGACTTGAAGATAATATAGCATATTGATGTAAAATCTCTGCTGTGGGATTATTTTTCAATAGTATATTATCGTATATTTCTTTAGCTTTTGATAAATTGTTAACTTTAATGTATAAACTTGCAAGTTTTTGAGCAGGAAGTACAAATTTTTGGTTTAAGTAAACCATTTTTTCTAACATATCAATTGCAGTATTAACATCTCCTAATGCTTCTAAGCAGGTTACAAGATTGTATTTATAATTTTCTTTTTCAGGATGTTGTACAATTAATGTTTTATAGATATTTGCAGCTTCTTCGTATTTCTCAGATTTTACTAAAGACATAGCGTAGGCTATTTTAAAACTTTCATCCTCTTCATCAAGCTTAATAGCTTCTTTTAAATATTTACATGCTTCTGCGTGATTTTGTTGAATTTGAAAAGCTGAACCTAAATTAAAATATGCCATAGGATTTCCAGGAGAAATTTCTAAAGCTTTTTTATAGTATTCTATAGCTTTTTCCCCTTGGCTTACTGCCATGTAAGCTGTTCCCAAACTGTTTAAAATTCCCAGATTTTCAGGCTCTTTTTGTAAAGCTCTTTCAAAAGGTTCTATGCTTTTTGAAAATTCGCGAATTTTCATATAAGCAGTGCCGATTACAAAATCGAAAATATAATCTTCATCAGATAAATCATTTGCAATTATTGCGTATTTCAAAGCTTCTTCTGGTTGGTTTAGTTTCATTAATATTACACATAAGTTTTTGTATGCTTCTGAATATTCTTTACGTAATTCGATGACTTTAATGTAACTATTTTTTGCAGAAATTAAATCATTATTTTTATCATAACAATTTGCCAAATAAAACCAAGAAGTAGCATCCTCTGGAGCATATTTTAAAACTGTTTCAAAATTGGTTTGAGCTTCTTTCCATTCTTCAAGGTTTATAAATGTTAAACCTGCTAGTTTTAATAATTCGATATTGTTGCCATCCTCTTTTAGTGCTGGAATTATTAATTCTTTGGCTTCATTAAATTTTTTTTCACCAACCAGTTCATTAATTCTATCAATATTTGTCATTTTATGCTCCAAAATAGTTTTTTAATCCTGAAGAAATATTCGTATTTCTACATAATTTTTTTAGTTTTGAAATTGCACGATTTTCAATTTGTCTGATTCTTTCTCTTGAAACTCCATAAATAGAGCCGATTTCATCTAATGTTTTTTTATTGCCGTCGTTATTTAATCCGAATCTTAATATTAAGACATCTCTTTCTTTTTGACTTAATTGATCTAACATGTTTTTTATATCATCAAGCATGCTTTCTTGAGAAACCAAATTATCAGGTGCAATAGTTGATTCATCAACTATATAATCAATGATTTTATTAGAATCGTCTTTTTGTCCAGTTGGAGTATCAATACTTATTGTAGACTGGGTAGATTTTACAATTGAGTTTAGTTTCGAAACAGAGATACCCATTTTGTCTGCAATTTCTTGTTTATTAGGAATTCTTCCAAATTCTGTTGTTAAATCCATTGTAGCTTTTTTGATTTTATTTATAGATTCTATTAAGTGGATAGGAAGTCTTATAATTCTTGCTTTGTCAGCAATTGCTCTTGTAATTGATTGCTGTATCCACCAAGTTGCATATGTTGAGAATTTATATCCTTTTGTATAATCAAATTTTTCGGTTGCTTTTATAAGCCCCATGTTACCTTCTTGTATTAAATCTAAGAAGGATAATCCTCTTCCTATGTATTTTTTTGCAATACTAACTACAAGGCGTAAGTTCGCGTTAATTAAAACTTTACGTGCAATTTCACTTTGTGTTTCATATATTTTTTTTGCAACTTCTAATTCTTCTTGAGCTGATAATAAAGGTATTTTTCCGATTTGTTGAAGGTATATCCTTACAGAATCGTCTGAGTTAACAGAATTTAAACTTTCTTGTGTTTTAGGCTCTTCAATTGAAATTGAGTCGTCATCTTCCTCTATTGGATCGATACTATTAAAATCAATACCTTCATCAGAAATGTCATCTATTGTAAGGTTTAGTGTTTCTTTTTTTCTACCCATTTTTAATACCTCTTTGTTTAACGCTCTCAAATAATATTATAGCAGCAGCATTTGAAACATTTAAAGAATTAAAGTTTGTTAACATTGGAATTTTTATTTTAAAATCTGATAATTTTATTAGAGATTTTGAGATTCCTGAATGCTCTGCTCCCATGATTAATGCGAAATTCATATTTGTGTAATCAATTTCATAATAATTATCTTTTGCGTGGTGGTCAGATGCAATTACCCAGTAGTCGTTTTCTTTTAATTTTTGAACAGCATTAACTAAACTATTTACTTTTATTATTGCAATATGGTTAATTGCTCCTGCACTTGTTTTTTCTACTGTCGAGTTGATTAATACACCTCTTCTGGAGGGTAATATTATGGCTTTTATTCCTGCACAAACACAAGAACGAATTATTGCACCAATATTGTGTGAATCCTCTACTCCATCTAAAATAACAACTGAAGTCTCAGATGTTTTATTTTGTTCAAGAAAATCTTCTAATTCTATATATTTAATAGGAGATATTAATGCGATAACTCCTTGATGTCTACCATCTGTTTCAATTTGATTTAATTTTTGTGGTGCAACAAATTGGTAGATAATTCCTTTTTCGGTTGCTAATTGTTTTATTTTTTCTATTTTTTGATCCGCTCGTGAATTATTGGAAATAAGAATTTTATTAAATTCTCGTGTCCCAGATTCCAATGCTTCTATTATTGAATTTTTACCATATATGTAATTTTCATTCATTATTTTGAAACCTTTAACATTCTTTCAATGCAGTTTGCACTTGCTTGTCTTATTTTTTCGTCCAATACAATTTCTGTTGTTTCGTTGTCTAAAGCATTTAAAATTTCTTCCAAAGTTGTCAATTTCATGCTTTCACAGAGCAGGTTATCTTTTATAAGAATAAATTCTTTATCAGGATAATCTCTTTTTAATCTGTCATAAACGCCTTTTTCTGTAACTATTATGAACTGATTATCAGAACTATTTTTGACATAATTAATAATTCCACTTGTGCTTCCAACATAATCTCCGAGTTTGCTTACTTCCGGTTTACATTCCGGATGAATTAAAATTTTTGCGTTAGGATATCTATTTCTGATTTCTTCAATATCAGAAACTTTGATATTGTGATGAACCGGGCAATTACCTTCGTAGGTTATTACTTGCACATTTGAAAGCTGATTTTCAACCCATTTCCCTAAATTCTGATCCGGTAGAAATAGTACTCTATCGGAATTTAAACTTTTTACTATTTGTAGAGCATTAGAACTTGTACAACAGATGTCGCATTCTGCTTTTACTTCTGCAGTAGAGTTTATATAGCAAACTATTGGAATGTTTGGATATTTTGATTTAAAATCACGCATTTGTTTGTAATTTATCATGTCTGCCATCAAACATCCTGCATTTATATTAGGTAATAAAACTTTTTTATTAGGAGATATTATTTTTGCAGTCTGAGCCATAAAGTATACTCCTGCAAATATTATTATGTCTGCATTGGTTTTTTTAGCCTGTTGGCTTAAATACAGTGAATCTCCTACAAAATCTGCGACTTCATCTATTTCTATGTTTTGGTAGCTATGAGCCAATACTATAGCATTTTTTTGATTTTTTAATTTTTTTATTTCTTCGATTATTTTTTTCATCTATTTATCCTGTGTACAAATTTTGTATTTTATTGTACAATAAAAAAAAATAGGAAGAAAGAAGAATGGAATTATTTAAGAAGAGTTCAATTATTGGTGTGGCAATAACTCCTGAAAAGGGTTTAGAGGTTGCAGAAATAAATTTTTTGAATAAACAAGTTTTAAAGTATGGTGTTAAACCCTTGGATTTTGACATCCATCAGAGGCTTGTTGCTGATTTTGATATTTTTAAGGAAACTTTGCAAGAATTACTATTGGAGTTGCAAATTCCTAAGGGTGCAAGTTTAGTTTTATGCACTCCTACTGTTGTTTTTAAAGTAAATGATTATCCGGCAGCATTGGATGATGCTCAGATTACAAGTGCGATAGAGGAAGAACTTTCTGAAAATTCGTTTTTTGATAACGTTGAGCCTTGTATTAGTGCTGCTCTTGTGCCGAGTTCTTCTATGCAATTCAATAAAGTTGCTTACGTGGCCAGCCAAAAAACAGCCTTGATTGAAATTGCAATGATTATAAAGGATTTAGGTTATAAATTACATGCTATAGATACTTCTGTTAATTCGACATTAAATTCTTTGATGTATCGCGAACAAGTTAGTATTGTTGATGATACTACTTGGTTGTTTTTGATTGTTGAGAATTATTGTTGCAGATTAATATTGATGAATGGTAAAAATTATGTCGATGCTTTCGAAGAGAGAGTTATTGTTAGTGAAGTTTTAGGCGATGTCGAAAATTATTCTTCTATTGTTTCAGCAATTAATCCTTTGTTAAAGAATTTACCTTCTAAATATTTGTATGTGGTATCAAAAACTGATGCCATAAATGCTGAAGTTTTATCTGAAAAATTGAGTTATTCTGCAAGAATTATTCATTTGAATGTTAATAAATATTTAGATGTAGATGACAGCTTTTCTTATGCGCCTACAGTAAATGAAGCAGCTGCTTCTTTAATGAGCTTAGATGTTTTAGGGGCTGGCATTTATAGAGAATTTTTACCATATACTTCTGTTTCATTTAATCTATATAATAAATATTTAGGGGATGTTTATTTGTTAGAACAACCTCCTGAAATTAATATTAGTGGTAGAACCATAATTTTATCTAATGAAACTTTGATAAAAATCTTTATAGTAATTGCTTTGGTTGTCATTATACCGACTCTTATTGCTTATTCTATTATGTCTAAATATCTTTCAGATTTAGAGACAAAGAGTCAAGAGTTGGATTCTAAAATATCTCAAATACAAGCATTTTTGAAAGAAAATGAGAATGTTTCATCTGATTTATTTGATGAAGGTGACGAAATAAAAGCCGGATTGGTTCATAATAAGAATATTTATTCTTATTATTCAATTGTTGGTACTGAAATTCCGAAGAAATTGTGGTTAACAGCTTTGAAATTTGACGATAAAGTAACTATAGAAGGTCAAGCAGATAATTTGGAGAGTATTTATTCCTTCTTTAGAAGTGTTAAAGATTATAGTCCTGATTCGAAAATAGAGTTACAAAGTTTGTCTTTGGCTTCAAATTCGTCTAAATCTCCAGTGAAAGATGAAGATTTTGAGATTGATTCAGAAGTGGATTCTGTTTTAACTTCTATGAACGCTGATTTCTATGAATTTAGAATTTCTAATGCTCCAAAAGAAGATAAAAAAGCTGGTGATAAAGATAAAAAAGATAAAAGCGCTGTTGGTGATTTGCCAGATTTAGAGTCAATTAAAGAATAATAAGAAGGATATATTAATGGATAAAAGTAAGAGATATTATGGTGTTTTAGCTTTTGTTGGTGCGGTTGCTCTTTTAATTTTTTTAGTTTATTCACTACTATCGCCAGAGGTGATGAAAATAAAATCTTTAGAAGGTCAGGTATCAAATAAAGAAGGGCAAGTATCTTCTTTAGAGTCAAAATTGACAATTGTTAAGCAGAAGATTAAGAGAATTAAAGATTCGATTTTTACTTCTCAGAAAAAAATATATTCACCTATAGAATCTGATTTAGGAAATGAAACTTTATTTTTTACTCTTTATAATGACGTTATAGAAATGGTTCATTCTAATTCTGTTAAGATAAAGAGCATAGATTATAAATATAATCCTGAAGGGGATCCTTTTGTAAGTTTTGGTAAAGGGATTTATTTTGTTTGTGATGTTAATATGGAATTGATTTCTAATTATGTAAATTTAGGAAAATTAGTACAAGATATTTATCAGTATCCTTATTATATTAGAATTAACAGTTTAGAAGTTACTCCGTATGAAAAAGATAAGAAAATTTTGATTTCAAAGTTGAGTTTGCGTATGTATGCACATACAGAACCGGATGAAACTGTTGTGGATCAAGATAGTTTGGATGTTAATAAGAAAACTAATTCAAAAAAATCTGAATAAAGTACTTGAAATGTTTTTATGTTTGAGTTAAGATAACTCTTGTGCGGAAGTAGCTCAGTTGGTAGAGTATCTGCCTTCCAAGCAGACTGTCGCGAGTTCGAGTCTCGTCTTCCGCTCCATTTAAACACTAGAGAAATATAGATAGAATCCCTTTGGGGGTTCTTTTTTTTATATTAATTTTAAAAGCGGAAGACTCGACTACGTCTCGTTCCTCCATCTGCTTAAACAAAATTTGTTAATTAGATGAAATAGTCACGAAAAACGTGACATTTAGTCACGTTTTTCTGTTCGCAGACGGAGTCCTTGCTCCATTTAAACACTAGAGAAATATAGATAGAATCCCTTTGGGGGTTCTTTTTTTTATATTAATTTTAAAAGCGGAAGACTCGACTACGTCTCGTTCCTCCATCTGCTTAAACAAAATTTGTTAATTAGATGAAATAGTCACGAAAAACGTGACATTTAGTCACGTTTTTCTGTTCGCAGACGGAGTCCTTGCTCCATTTAAACACTAGAGAAATATAGATAGAATCCCTTTGGGGTTCTTTTTTTTAGTTTTATTTTAAGATGTAGAAGATGTCCCTCCCCCAAAAAAAAGTTTGCCAATGAGTTATGGCAAACATTAAATAAACACGAGGATATTAAGAGAGAGAGTATAAAAAGAAACTTGTGAGGTAAATGCACATTCTTATTTGAATTACATTTACAATTAAATTTTATTTTTTATTTCAATCATTTAATTATCCCTTACATTTAGATAAAGTATTTTTATTTTGGAAAATTGCTTTTTTGTTAACAAAATGTAAACTTTTATTTTTTAAAACGATTAAAGAATTGTGCTATTTTTTCTCTAATAGATAATCCTGTTGTTACATTTTCATCATTGCTATTACCTTTTACTCCTTTGCCCCAATTGTTTGATTCAGCATGTTTTTTTACAGCTTCTTTTAGGTCTTTTATAGTAATAGGAGAACCTTCTTTTCTTGTACCTGATTCAGAAATTACTCGAGCATGTTCAAAGATGTATTGTAAATCTCTAAAAGATGCATGGTTTGATTTTTTAGCAATATCTCTACAAATACTATCTAATTTTGAATTGTTAATGTCGGTCAATTCTTTATCCACAACGTCTTGAGGTAAACTCTTATAATGAGCAACTACAGCATTTTTTAACTGGTCTTTAGACGGTAGTGGTATAAATACTTTTTGAGGGAATCTGTTTAATATAGCTTCATCTAGAACTTTATTTAATGCCGCATCTTTTTCAGCTTTGTTAGTAGCTGCAATTACTTGAATATTATCACAAGCAGTCAGTTTTGTTAATGTAGTTTTGAAAGCGTTTTGGAATTTTTCACCCATTTTTTTGTTATTACCGTCTTCTTTTCTGGCAATAGAGTCAAATTCATCCATAAATACGATATATTTCTTTTTAGGATTTGCTTTTGCTTGTTCTACCATTTGTTCTACAAATCCCATAATATTATTTTCTGTTTCACCGACGTATTTGTCTGTTAGTTTTAAAACATTCATTTCATATAACTCAGAACCTGGAAATTTTTCTTGCATGTATTTTGTAAGAGCATATACATAAGCATTTTTACCGCCGCCAGGTTCGCCATATAGCATAATTCCAGAGCCTCCGTTTGAACCTTTTTTCTTTAAAGCTTCTGCTCTTTCAATTCTTGTTTTCATATCTTCTACTACTTTTTTCATTTCAGGTCCTAGAGTCAGTTCTTCGAAAGTTTTTTCTTTGCTTACATCTACTGGTTTTAATGTATCAATTAATTTTTTGCTTTCTTCTTTTACACCAGTTAAAGCTTTTTTAGTCATTTTTGCTGAAAAAATTGTAGCAATAGCAGAACCAATTATTCCAACTGCGATTGCTGCTTGAGCAATTACACCGGCTTTGTTCCATTTTTCTTTAGCATTTTCTTTTTTTAGAGCTTTTTTATTAGCCATTTCTTGCATTAAAAATACATCTTCAATGTTATTATCAACTATCGCTGGATTATATTGATTGTTGTAATCAATAGTTGGATAAGTTATTGTATCTGCTTTAAATCTAATTGGTGTATTAATAGATTGGACCATTTTTATCTCCTACTATTTTAATGAGTCTAAGAATTTTTGTAATTCACTATCAGTTATATTTAAGTTATTTTTATTGTTTACTATGGATTTAATAAGATCATCAATTGTCATGATTGCATCTGTTGAATATTCTTTATTAGATGCAGCTGGCCTTAAGATACCATTAATAAGTTTTCTAAATGATGTTTCATGTTTTCTTTCAGCCAAAAATTCTGCAATTTTATCTAATTTTTCATTATTAATATCTTTTAAAGCATTTTCTACATCTGTACGTTTTGGAGATTTATAATAATTTGTTATTGCAAGTTTTATTTGATCTTTTGTTGGTAAATCAACTAAGACTTTTTCGGCAAATCTATCAAGCATTGCGCTATCAAGAACTTTTCCTTCTAACCTTGCGAGTTCAGGGTCTATTTTTAAGTTTGTTGCACCCATTACAATAATATTTTCTTTATTTGTTAGATCATTAAAACCTTTTTTGAAGGCGTTTAAAATGTCTTGAGAAAGTTTTGCATTGCTTCCGTTATCTTGCATCATTACAGAATCTATTTCGTCAATAAATACAAAATATTTTTTATCAGGATGTTTATTTGCTTCTTTAATAACGGCTTCCATTGTTCCTAATACGTTTTGTTCGGATTCTCCGTGCCATTTAGAGTTCATTTTAGAAATATCCATTTCTACAAATTTTGCATTTGGGAATTTTTTTGTTATTGCATAAGCAAAAGTATTTTTACCTGTGCCAGGAGGACCATAAAATAAAATTGAAGAACCTTCTGGACCACCCATTTTTACAATTTTGTCGTGATGTTCTACAAAGTTTGTTATACGTTTTGCGGCTTCTTGTTGACTTTTAGGCATTGCCATCTCATCCAGGCTTAATTCTTTGGCTAAATCTTTAAATTCAAGTTTAAATCTTTTAAACATGCCCATTTGTTTTGCCATAAAACCAACAGAAAGTAATAATGCTCCTAGTACTCCTAATTGAATACCTGTATTCAAGCGTTGTTGATTTCTAGCTTTTTTTCTGGCTTGTTCTTGTTGTTTTATAAAGCTATCTACCTCATTTTCCGGTTGATTTGTTTTTGTTGCCTTGAATGAAGTTGTATTTTTTATCGGTGTATATACCGGTATTTGTGGGGTATTAGTAATACTATTAGTTTGAGTCATAATTCACCTACAATAAGCCTTCTAATATGAATAAAACAAAAAAAGTTTTGCAATTGCTATTTTGTAAAGTTTTGTAAAAATTTTTAAGGAAAATTTAAAGTTTTTAGAAAAATTGTCGATAACAATAATATAAAAGGGACAATAAAGGAAAGAAAAAATGGGATTAGCCTGCTCACAAATTAGACTATTAACATTAACCGCTCGAAAAGCTGATTGCGAGTATGGTATCTCTGTTAATTCTATGGAAAAAATGGCATTAACTAGAGAGCAAAGTGCATTGTCCAGAGAATATCAAAGTAAATTACAATCTAAGCAAATTGCATATTATGCTGATGGTAAATATAATAAAATTAATTATGGTTATTTAATGGGATATGGTGCCGATTTTACTGCAATTACAAAAGGAACTCGTGCTTTAAAAAGTGAAAATTCTATGATTTTAACTGATTATAAAGGACAAGTTGTAATGAGTAAGAGTTATGCAGATGCTATTACTTCAGTGCTTGGAAGTTCTGCCATGAATGCTAAGGGGCAAGGTGGAACATTTTCGACAGATAAAATTCCGGAAATTTTAGCTCAATTAATTTCTGGTTTTTCTGTTGAAGATTTTCAAACTGTTATTGATAATAATAAATTATCATCAAGTTATGAGGCCGATGCAGTACAAACAATAACTGGAAATTCTACAGGGCAGACTGTTACGGTTGAAAATTCGGATTCTGCAACTTCTAAATTAGAAAGTATTGTAGATTTTTATTATCCGATATTTCAAGCTGCAGCTGCAAATGGCTGGACTACTGAATATAATAAAGAAATGGCGGCTAATGAAGATTATATTAGTGATGCTATTGTTAGTGGTACTTTTCAACTTGCTTCTGTAAATGAGGAAGGAAACTATGAACCTGATACTTCTTTAACTTATTTTATAACTTCAAGATTAGTTGAACCTTGGACTGATTCTAGTGTTAGAGAAGAAATTACGGCTTGGTATAACGCTGAAAAAGAAAGAATTTCTGAAAAAGAAAATTGGTTAGATATTGAAAATCAAGATTTATCTACGGAGTTGGAATCAATCAATACTGAAATTCAATCTATTCAATCTTTGATTGATGATGCTATATCTTCAGTATTTGATTGGGGTAGTGGTTAATTATAAATATAATTTATTTTCCTTTATTTCTTTTTATATAAAAAAACTTGCCTTATTTTCAAAGCAAGTCCTTTTTTTATTTTTTTATTTAAATTGCAAAGTCTATAGGTCGAAATTTAATTAGTTTAAATTTACCTCTATTTACCCCTACACCTCTTTTTTAACTGTACTTTTGATATGTAATTCTCTAAGCTGTTGTAAAGAAGCTTCTCCTGGAGCATCACTCATTAAACATTTTGCACTTGCGTTTTTAGGGAATGCAATAACATCTCTGATTGAGTCTGTTCTGCATAATAGTGCTACTAATCTGTCTAAACCGATTGCTAAACCGGCATGAGGAGGTGTACCATATTGTAGAGCATTGACCATAAATCCGAATTTTTCGGTTGCTTCTTCTTCTGTAAGACCTAAAGCTTTAAATATTTTCTTTTGAACTTCACTTGAGTGGATTCTAACACTTCCACCGCCTAATTCAGTTCCATTATAAACGATATCATAAGCAATAGATTTAACATTTCCTAAATCTCCGCTATCTAATTTGTCTAAATCATTTAAGTTTGGAGATGTGAATGGGTGGTGCATTGCCATATATCTGCCTTCTTCTTCTGAATATTCAAACATTGGGAAGTCTACTACCCATAATAGGTTATGTTTATTTTCATCAATTAGGTTTAAAGTTTTTCCAAAATGTAATCTTAATCTACCCATAATGTCATAAACTAGTTTTGGCTTATCAGCTACAAAGAATATAATATCACCTGCTTGAGCTTCTGCTCTTTCTTGAATACGTTTTGCTTGTTCTTCTGTTACGAATTTTAATACAGGAGATTTTGCTGTGCCGTCTTCGTTATAAATGATATTTGCTAAAGCTTTTGCACCAAAAGACACTGCCAATTTTGTAATATCATCAATATCTTTTCTTGAATATTTAGCTCCACCAGGAATTCTTATACCACGAACGATACCGCCATTTTGAAGAGTCTTTTTAACGATTTCAAATTCTGATTCAAGAATAATATCTCCGATATCAAATAATTCTAAACCAAATCTTGTATCAGGTTTATCAGAACCGTATCTGTCCATTGCTTCTTGCCAAGGCATTTGGATAAATGGAGGTTTAATATCTACTCCAGCAGCTTTGAATGCGTCAACTAAAAGACCTTCTACTGTTTCTATAACATCTTGTTGTTCAACAAAAGATAATTCCATATCAATTTGTGTAAATTCAGGTTGTCTGTCTGCTCTTAAGTCTTCGTCTCTGAAACATTTTGCTATTTGATAATATTTTTCGATTCCGCCTACCATCAATAATTGTTTAAAAATTTGTGGAGATTGAGGTAGTGCGAAGAATTTTCCTTCTTGTACTCTTGATGGAACCAAATAATCTCTTGCTCCCTCAGGAGTTGTTTTAATTAAAATAGGAGTTTCTACTTCTAAGAAACCTTTATTATTTAAATAATTTCTAACAGCCTGACAAATATTATGTCTTGTTGTTAGATTATGAAGCATTTTTTCATTTCTTA
>CALUUP010000017.1 GCA_944323985.1 Candidatus Gastranaerophilales bacterium
TCTATGTGGCATGCTCTTAAAGGTACTGAATATGATTTAGGTATTGATATTAATAAGATTTTAGAAACAGAAGAAATTTTCAAAGAATGTATGAAAGATTATTTCTTACCTCCAGAAGCATTAGCAGTTAACCCAATGATTATTTCTTCACCATTACCAGGTGGAGCTTTAACTGCTAACACTCAAATGATGAGAGATAATGGTGTTATGGATAAATTCCCTGAAGTTGTTGCCGCTATGAAAGAAGTAGTAGAAAAAGGTGGTTTTGCAACTTCTGTTACTCCTGTTTCTCAATTCTATTTCCAACAAGCATTTAACAATGTAATGTTCGGTAACTGGAAGAAAATTGCTGAAGGTTATGGAAAAATGGTTCTTGGATATTTTGGTAAAACTCCTTGTGAACCAGATGCTGAAATTGTTAAAATTGCTCAAGAACAATTAGGTTTAGAACCAACTACTGAAAAAGTTGTTGATTTAAATGATAAAGATGAAACAAAAGGTATTAAGGCTGCGACAAAAATGCTTGAAGACGCAGGCTTAGAAGTTAATGATGAAAATATATTTATTGCTGGAGCTTGTAAAGAAAAAGGTATTATGTTCTTACAAGGTAAAGGTCAAATTGGTGTTCGTAAAAATTGTCCGGCAGCTCCAGCTTGTCCTACTGCAGGTTCTGCTTCAGGAAATGAGTTTACTGTAAAAGTTAATGGAAAAGCTTATGCTGTTAAACTTGATGGTGATTCTAAAGCTACTGTTAATGGAAAAGCTTATGATATTTCTGTAAAAGAAGGTATTGAACAAAAATCTGCTTCAGTATCATCAGGTGCAGGTGAAGAAGTTAAAGCTGGTGTTCCTGGAAATGTTTTAAGAATTGAAGCTTCAGAAGGTGATTCAGTGAATGAAGGTGACGTTCTTTTAGTTCTTGAAGCTATGAAAATGGAAATTGAAGTAAAAGCTCCAAAAGCTGGTACTGTTCAATCTGTTTTAGTAGCTCAAGGTGACAAAGTTGTAAGCGGTCAAGCTTTGGTAGTATTAGGTTAATTAAGGGGAGGTATTTCTTATGAATATAGCAGAAGGATTAACAGCTCTCTGGAATACTACAGGGTTGATGAATATAATATTACCTGCTGATCCAAATTTGAAAGGTTTTGAACAAATTCTTCATATGCATGGACAATGGATGATGATTTTGATTTGTTTATTCTTATTATGGTTAGGTATTAAGAAACAGTTTGAACCATTATTATTAGTACCAATCGCATTTGGTGGTTTATTGTCAAATATTCCTATGCCTCCTGGCGAAGCTATTGCAGGTCCTACCGGCTTTTTAGGAATTATTTTTGAAGCAGGTATTCATAAAGGGCTATTCCCGTTGATTATATTTATGGGTGTTGGGGCAATGACTGATTTTGGTCCGTTAATTGCAAATCCTAAAACGGCTTTACTAGGCGGTGCCGCTCAATTTGGTATCTTTGGAGCTTTATTGATGGCATATTGTATGTTTGGGTTTACAATGCCAGAAGCTGCTTCAATAGGTATAATAGGTGGTGCTGATGGTCCAACTTCTATCTATGTAACTACTAAGTTAGCTGAAAATTTACTTGGACCAATTGCAGTAGCAGCATACTCTTATATGGCTTTAGTTCCTGTTATTCAACCTCCTATAATGAAGTTGTTAACAACTGAAGCTGAAAGAAAAATTCAAATGACACAATTGAGAGATGTTTCAAAAAGAGAAAAGATTGTTTTTCCATTGATGATATTAATACTTTGTGTAATTTTGTTACCAAGTGCTTGTCCTCTTTTAGGTGCTTTATGCTTTGGTAATTTATGTAAAGAATGTGGCGTTGTAGAAAGACTTTCTGATACTATGCAAAATGCTTTAATTAATATCGTAACAATATTTTTAGGGTTATCTGTTGGTTCTAAACTTTCAGCTAGTCAATTCTTAACAGTTCAAACTTTATTCATTTTATTATTAGGTATTATAGCATTTTCATTAGCAACTGCAGGAGGTGTTATAATGGCAAAAATAATGAATATGTTCTCAAAGACAAAAATCAATCCGCTTATTGGTTCAGCCGGTGTTTCTGCTGTTCCAATGGCAGCACGTGTTTCTAATAAACTTGGTTTAGAGGCTAATCCTCAAAACTTCTTGTTAATGCATGCTATGGGACCTAATGTTTCTGGAGTTATTGGTTCTGCTGTTGCTGCAGGGGTTTTACTTGCTCTTTGTCATTAATATTTAATTAATATAAAAAGAAGCTTAACTATTTAGTTAAGCTTCTTTTTTACGTTATATTATATTTATTTTTCTCTAGAGAAGAAAAACATTGCTTCTGCAGCATCCGTTCCGTATTTTTCTTGAATTCTTTTGTAGTCTTTTGAGTTTCTTATTTTGTTTAATTTTTCTACGTTGTTTTCTCTATTTTTAAATAGTTCTTCAAATGGTGTTTCTATTATTGACTTTTCTTCTTTTTTTATTGTTTTATTTATATTTTCTTTTGCAATATTTTCATTGTTAATTATTTGATAAAATTTGTATCCAATTTTCTTTAGTTTTCTTAAAAAAGATTTATCTAATTCGTCTGGAATTGACACTGACGCAACATCTTGTAATTGATCAAAAGTTCCTGTTTTGTATGTGCTGATTAATGATTTTAATTGTATTTTTTTTGTATTATTTATTCCATTTTGATTAATTGGAATTTTGTATGTAGATTTAAAGTTTATTTCGTTCATATTATCTCCTTTATAATTTTTAAATCTTCTAAAATTATTATTTGCTATTTGTGATAAAATATTTTTTATGGAAATAAGAAAAGTAGAAGATTTAGAGCTAGAAATTCTTGCAAATTTAGCAAGTGAAATATGGCATGAATATTGGCCTTGTATTTTATCTGCAGAACAAATTGATTATATGGTTGATAAATTTCAATCATATAAAGCTATTCAAAATCAAATTATAGAAGA
Organism: Candidatus Gastranaerophilales bacterium; assembly: GCA_944323985.1. Taxonomy (GTDB): domain Bacteria; phylum Cyanobacteriota; class Vampirovibrionia; order Gastranaerophilales; family Gastranaerophilaceae; genus CAG-196. The sequence goes on from CALUUP010000017.1 coordinate 2,971, forward strand.
TAAATATTCATATTATTTTATTATGGAACAGGGTGAAATATTGGGTTATTTTGGAGTTTCGTCTAAAAATCATAATTATATGTTTTTATCAAAACTTTATATTAAAAAAGAATTTAGGCATTTAGGATATGGTAAGAAAGTTTTTGAGGAAATAAAATCTCTTACAAAAATTTTTGGGTATAATAAAATTCAATTGACTGTAAATAAATATAACAAAAACACAATCAATGCATATCTAAAATATGGATTTAAAATTATAGATAGTGTAGTATCTGATATAGGTAGCGGTTTTGTAATGGACGATTATATAATGGAATATGCAATTATATAATCTGTTGAGGCATTGCTAAACTACCTGTATTTAATCTTTTTTGAAGTTCTCCTGAAGGTTCATAGAACGGAGAAACTGTCATTATTCTAGCAGCAATATCAGGATAATGATATATGAATTTTAATTCACTTTCTGTTAGTGGTTTTTGAGTGTGAACGTTTGCATATCGAGCTAATTCAAGAATGTTTCTAGCTTCATTTTCGTCTTTGAACTCTATTTCTAATTTATCATAAACGTTTCTAAAACCTTTGATTCCACCATATTCACCTGTTGTAATCATTCGACCTGTCTCAATAATTTCAGGTTCTCCTCTTCCAAGTTCTTCAAAATCATATAGTTCATAATTTCTTCTGTCTTTTAAAGCACCATCTGCGTGAATTCCTGATTCGTGAGCGAAAGCGTTATCTCCTACAGCCGGTTGATTTATAGGTATTGGAAGTCCAAAAGCGTATGCGGTATATTTTGCAAGTTTCCAAGCTTTACTTAGATCTATCTGTTCATCAATTTGGTATTTATTTTTAAACCCTGCAGATTTTAGAACTGCGAGTAAGCAAGAAACTAAGTCCGCATTACCGGCTCTTTCACCCATTCCGTTTATTGCGGTATTTATATATGCATCTACTCCAGCATCAACGGCTGCACGAGCACCTTCAACAGAACAAGCAACAGCCATTCCTAAATCATTATGAAAGTGCATTTCTATTGGCATTTGAGTTTCTTTTGCTAAACGATAAATTCTATCGTATGTTGTATTAGGGTCTTCGTAACCTAAGGTATCACAATATCTAAAACGGTATGCTCCACATTTTTTAGCTTCTTTTGCTATTCTGATTAAGTAATCTAAATTACTTCTTGAAGCATCTTCTGCGTTTACTCCGATAATTTTTGCTCCTTTTGAAACTGCACATTCTACAGCTTCGCAAGTCATTTTTAAGATATCTTCAGGAGTTTTTTTGCCTAAGTATTTGCCATAAATCATTTGTTCAGATGTAGATTGAGAAAGATTACAATTTTCTAATAATGGACAATTATTGAATGATTGCTCAACATCAGAAGCGATTGCTCTCATCCAGCCTGATAATTTTGTTTTTCTAATAACACCTCTTTTTACGAGTTCTAAGTTGGCATTTAAATAGTTTAATTCGTGCATAGTAGTTGGAAAGCCAAATTCTGATTGGGTAATTCCCATATCATCGAGCATTAAGTTGATAATTGTTTTTTGAAGTTTCGCAAGTCCTAATCTTGAAGTTTGAACCCCGTCTCTATTTGTAACATCTACAAAATAAATTTTTGGCATAAATCCTCCTACTTTTTAGATGATTGTACACGATTTAATGTTATCTAGCAAGTAAAGATTTTATAAAAATATTTTTATCTTACAAATATTTTACAAAATCAGAGTTAATATTATATTTTTTGCAATATCTTTTAAGCTCTTTGATTACAATATTAGAAAGAGAAAATACTGCAATTAAGTTCGGTACTGCCAAGAAAAGAGTTACCGCATCTGAGAGATTTATAATACTTTTAAAATTCATTGCTGAACCCGCAATAATACATAAACAATAAATGGCTTGAAAAGCTCTAGATTTCCATTTCCCTTCTCCAAATAGGAAATTCCAAGCCTTAAGCCCGTAGTAAGATCCGCACAACATAGTAGATAGAACAAAACAACTGGCCATAACAGTTAGTAGTATTGGATAAAAAGGACATATTGTAGCAAAAGCTTTTGAAGTAAGTTCAATTCCTGCAATTCCATCAACTGTAAGATATGCTTTTGAAACGACAATGACGAAAGCTGTTGCTACACCAACAATTACTGTATCAACAAAAGGCTGTAACATTGAAATAAAAGCTTGTGCAACAGGTTTATTAGTGTTTACCGCTGAAAATGCAATTGGAGCAGTGCCTAAACCCGATTCATTAGCAAACATTGCTCTTCTAAATCCCCAAAGTAGACATGCAAATACTCCTCCAATCATTGCTTTAGGGGCAAAAGCTTCTTTTATGATTAAAGTTATTGTTTCTGGTAGATGATGAAGGTTTACTAAACAAACTAAAAATGCACTTAAAACGTATAAAGAGCACATTATTGGTGTAACTTTTGAGGTAAATTTCCCTATAGCTTTAATACCTCCTATAATTGTAAACCAAGTAATTATTGCAACAATTGTTCCTAAAATCCATCCATTATTTGCAAAAATACTGTTATTTCCTCCTGTTACCTCTGTAAACTGAGCAGTCATTGCATTTATTTGGAAAAGGTTCCAGCCCCCAATCATTGCAAAAATACAGCATATAGCATATGTTTTTGAAAGTAGTGGTGCGATATGTTGTGAAATTTTACCGTTACTTTTTAGTCCTACTAATATATAGTACATAGGCCCGCCTGATACTGAACCATCGGGATTTGTTTGTCTGAATTTTACTCCAAGTAAGACTTCAGAGAATTTAAGAGCCATTGAGAAAAAGCCAGCAATAATCATCCAAAATATAACGCCAGGCCCTCCTATAGAAACAGCTGCTGCAGAACCTGCAACATTACCAATTCCTGCAGAAGCTGAAATTGTTGCACTTAGAGCTTGAAAAGATGATAATTCACCTTTTTTCTTTCTTTGAAAGTCTGTTGGGTTTTTATGTTTATAATTATTTGTAATAAGTTTAATTGCATGTTTAAACCCCCAAATTCCAATAAAACCTGTTCTAAAAGTGAAATATAAGGCTGCTGTTATTAAAAGCAGTACAAGATATTCAACTTTAACATTTCCTATAGTGAAATAGGAAAATATTAACCCTGAAACTTTATCAGCTATGGGTGAAAGTATGCTATCTATTGCGGCATCTAAGTTCATATATAGATTCTACTATAAACATAATACTTGTTTAATTAATTTTCTTTGTAACAAAATCTTAACAAATCCTAAAGTTTATATAAAAAAAAGCCGATAAATATCATGCAAGCAAAGATTTATTTTGCAGAATAAAGAATTTAGAGGTTAGTTTTGTCAGATAAAGATTTTCTAAAATTTAAAAACGAGCAATTAAGTTTTAGTGAATTTCAACAAAAACTTGGAAAAATATCAGAAAAAGATAAACAAAATCTTAGTAAGTTGTTGAATATATTTGACTCTGACAAAAATGGTTTAATAGAGACAAACAATTCCATTGGAGTAAATGAAATTAAAAACCTTTGGGATGCTCTTAAAAATGCTGCTAATAAAAATCCTTCCGGAAATAATAACGAATTAGATTCAACTGAGCTTAATATATTTGGAAAAGAATATTTAAAAGAGATTGATAATGCTCAAAATATTTTAACAAATTTTGCAAATACTATATTTAATAAAGATGAACCTGTACAAACAACAGAAACTTCTAATTTCAAAAATAATATTGACTTAACTGAAATTAAAGCTCAGAATCAAGTTATAAATACAATCTTAGATGATGTAAGAACTGCAGGAAGTCTTTATTTTCAACAAGATAACGGTAAAGTTTCTGATGCCTATGATAAGTTAAAAGAAAAAGATATTTTAGGAAATAAAAATTTATCTGCTACTAAAGTTGAAGAAGCTCTTGCTCTTCAAGAACAAACTGCTTTGAATTTAATTTCTGCAAGAGATGGTGAATTAACAAAAAGAGAATACTACTTACAAAACAAAGAGCATTTAAAAACAATGCTCTTAAGAAGAATATATGAAAAAGATGAGAATACAGGTTTAAATTTTTTAGATAGAAACAAAGGTAATAGAAGCAAAAAAGAATTTGCTAAGTTTTTAGAAGATTATATTGAAGACAAAGTAAACTCTATTCAAGAAATAGATAGTATAAAAACAATACAATCAAGATTAATCTCCCTTGAAAAAGAAGAAATGGATAAATATTTATTAAATCTTCTTGATGGTGCCAATAATAAAAAAACTAAATTTCAAGGGATTGAAAGCCGATTTTCAATAGATGAAACAATACCTCCTGAATTCAATTCAGATGATCCAATAACTTTTGAAGAAGTGTTTAGATATGAAAGAGGGGTAGAATATTCAAAAGAAAAAGTAGAACAATTAATTTCCAAGACTCAAGAAAGACAAATGTCTATTGGAGCTTTTAATAAGTTCCAAGTTTATAAAAATGGGGTTAATGAGCTTTTAAAGGATTCTAATTCTTTAACTTCTGATAAAATTATTGAATTTTATCAAGCTTACTATGAAAATTCTATGAATGATAATTTAGCAAAGGAAAAGTTATCTGAATTAATCGCAAAAAGTAAGCTTCCAATAAGTTTAATAGAAACAAATAATGGAAAAATTAACATTGATTTAAGTGCAATATCTAACGAAGAAAATAAACAACGTGTATTAGTAAATTTATTAAAGTTAGGGTTACAAGAGCAGGAAAAATTAGCAGTAGAAGTTTTAGGTGGAAAACCTGAAGATAGAATTTTAGCAATAAATCAAGATTATCAAGCTGCATATAATTCAGCTTACGGAAGTGATTTTACCGAAGAAATTGTAAAAGCAATGGAAGAAGATAATAAAACATTCATTCAAAAATATACCGGTGAAGCATCAACTGGTGGAATGGTTTTAATCGGCTTAGGAGCAGTTCTTTGTTGTACTCCATTAGCTCCTGCTGGTGGCTTAATTCTTGCAAGCGGTAATGCTTTAGCATTGGGAGGAATGGTTGCAGAATCAGGCTTAGGAACGTATGAAGCTAAGACAAGAGATAAAGTTGATGAAGCTGAATTAGAAGATTTAAAGAAGACTGCAATAATGAATGCCGGAGGGTTTATCGTTGGTTTTAGTGCCGGTAAATTAGGGATGAAAGTTTTTAATAAACTCGTTGATAAAAAGTTAGCTACAATATTTAAAGATAAATTAAGTAATATCGGAAGAAAAGAAGCTTTGAAAGAGGTTTTTACTAATCCTGAGATGTTGAAAAATTTTGCTACAGCAGGCGGAGCAAAACTAAGTACTGATTTTTTGATTTCTTATGCTGGGGATTTGATGATGATGGGGATATTAGATCCTAAAGATGATTGGAAAACATTGCTACAATCAAACTTAATGGGTATAATGGTAGGTTCTGCTAGTGATATTGCTGATGTTGGTAAACTTGCACTGAAAAAGAAAACAGTAGTTAGTAATAGTGATGTAAGGCTTGAAAATCCTGTGCTTACTCAATCTGAAGTTAGAGGAAATTTTAATGCTGATTCTTCTAAAACTGAATTAAATAAGGTTCATCAAAATGATCAGATAAATCATGTAAATCAAATTGATGAAGGTATTCAAAGAGCTGAAACAATTAGTAGAGATCTTGATTTATATTCATATAAAGAACTTTTCGAGAATAAAAAAATAATTTCAAATCAAGAAGCTAATAATATTCTAAGAAAATATAATTTAACGGAAACTGATATTGCAGAGATAAGGAATATTGTTAAAGATACTGAAGCTTTAAATGCTTATATTTATGCACTTGATATTGTTAGTAAATATGAAGGTGATTTAAATTTTAATGAAATGACTGTGAAAGAAATTAAAGAATCTTTATTAGATATAGAGTCTGATAGTGAACAAATTGAAATAATGAAGCTTATTAATCCTGATAATCTTAAACAAATTAAGTACATGTTTAAGACAAATGATGATAAAGAGTCTATAGAATTATTGGTTAAATTGTGGGAAGAGGTACATGAAAATCCTAATTATGAAAACCTTTTGAATAAAAGTATAGAAATATTCAATCAAACAGGTGCTCCTTTTAAAGATATTTTGGATAGATTTGCGACTGCTTATAAGTATTATCCTGAAGAAATTGAACAATTAACTCCAGAGAGAATTATTGCTAATGGACAAATTACTAAAGCTCTAGGAATTGATTATTATTTTGGGGCTGCTTTATCAATAAAAGATCCTTCTAAAATAACTCCGGAATTTATACAAGAGTTTAAAGTTGAATATGATAAATTAAAGAATTTAAATATTGATACAAATTATAACGATCCAATAGAAGCATTGGCAGAATTTAAAAAGTTATCAGAATTTTCAAAGAAATATGGTTTTGATTTTTCTTGGAATAAAAAAAGAGCTATTTCTAGAGATAGTATTATAAAGTTATTAAATCGAAAAGATCCTTCAAAAGCAAAAGAATTTATTGATAATATACCTGAAGAATTTAAGGATAAATATGCTGATTTTATAATGAGTTTCGCAACTCGAGAGGAAGTATTAATTAATTCTCAAGATTATCTTGATTTCTTCAAAGCTTATGCTCGAATTGAAAGTTTTGCACATATGTCTAGTGATGCGAGTACTCCAACTCGTTTTATTTCAGAGTTAAATAATATAGGAGTTAAAGATATTGGTGGAGTTGCTAAAATGCTAGAAGCATTTAATGAAGTTAATGCATATCCATCTTGGAATAGTTTTTTTAAAGATTTTAATTTGAAAAATGGAGATTATGAAGAAGCTGCTAAATATATAAAATCTCTTCCTGAACTGTTTAATGAAGACTCTTATAGTGGAGGAATGAAAAATAGTGTAAATAATTATATTACATATAATTGGAAACCTGATATAGATTTTAAAATAGCAAATATAAGAGTAAAAGCTTTAAAAGAAAAAAATCTAATATTTGATATGGATAAAAATATATTACAAACAATAGTATCGTCTAAAAATGATAATATTGTTGAGATATTTGCTTTATTAAAAGATTATGGTGTTAGTTATGATGGCACTATAAGTGCAATTTTAGCTAATGATAAATTATCAATGCAGCAACTTCAAGAAAAAATCGATGTTATAACAAATAAATTAATTGAAGAAAATCCAGATAGTGAAAATATTGATCCTAAATTCTTACATAAATTAATTAATTCTAAGACATACGATAATTATACTCTTGCTGGTTTGGTTAATGATAACTGGGATATTAATAAAATAAGTGAAAGATATGGGTATGATTTGGGGGGTGATTTAGATATTAAATATGACGTTTACAATAAATATAAAGATAAATTTAATACTCCAGATTTAACAAGAACACTTTTAGAAGTTAATAGTGAAAATTTTCCAATAACTAAATTGTTATATTCTAATGATGACTTCTCAGATAGAATGATTGGTAATATTTTAGGTGCGACTAACAAGCAAAATATAAAATTAGCCGAAAAATTGTGTTTAGATAAAGAGTTCCCTAAAAATTTTATTTCAGAAATACTTTCAAAAACAAACGAAAAAAATATAGCAATTGCAGAAAAGTTATGCTCAGACAAAGATTTTCCTAAAGATGTAGTTTCTTTTATTGTATTTTTAGTAAACGAACAAAATATAAAAATGGCAGAATTTTTATACGAAAATAAAGATTTTCCGCCAGATAAGATTGCTGATATTATAAGAGTAGTGAATGAAGAAAATATCAATTATACTAAATCTTTATGTATTGATAAAGATTTTCCAAAGGAAAGTATTCCAGGTATTGTTCGAAATATAAATAACAGTAATATTAAATATGCTGAGCAACTTTTTGCTCAATATAAGAGTAAAGAAATAAGTATATCTCAATTTTCAGCTTTGATTAATAATACTAATACTATTTCATATAAAGATATTCAACGTTTACGTCGTATTGTAGGACGAGCTAAAGTTGATAGTATGAATGAAACTGATTTGATTTTTGCAGCTAAATTTAGTAGTTTATTAGGTAAACAAAATATAAATGAAATTCCTATAGAAGAAAAACGTGGGTTGTTACGAAAATTAGTTGCTAATAATATAGGTTTATTTGAAATATCAGATGATGTAGCAAAAGATTTTCCTCTCATTCCTCGAAATCAAGAGGAATATTGTACATTACTTCCTGCTCTTGTTCGTTCTCTAGGGGTTGATGTTACTCCATTAAGACCTGAAATAAAAGTAGAAAACTTTAATAATTCAATGAGTAATTTGTCTCAATCTCTTGCGAAATTATCTGATAATGATTTTGCAAATATTTCTATCACTCAAGAATATTCAAAAGATGATTTTATAAAAACAGTTCTTGATAAAGTAAAAGATTTATCTAGCGAAGAACGTCAAAAAGTTTATGACTACTATGGATTTGAACTTCATCGTAATAAAGGTAATAAGGAAACAGGGTTTTCAATTACTGGCTATCCTGTAAATTTAAATAATGGTAAAACACTTACTCAAATAACAGATTCAAGAACAAAAGAAGTTGTTGAAAATTTAAGAGCTGATGTTATAAAATTCTCAGAGAACAATCCTATTAAATCTAACAATCTTGAAATAGAGCAATTTTTAAATGAGATAGTTGAAGCATTACCTGAATTAAGAACAACAATAGGTAAAGTCCAACATTTAACTCACGATTTTGATATCATGCAGCATTCATTAAAAGTTATGCAAAAAGTAGCTCAAGATCCTAAATTTAATGAATTAAGTGAGTCTGATAAAAAAATAATGATGTTAGCTTCATTAATGCATGACATAAGAAAGCGTGAAGGTTTTTCAGATCCGACTCACGCAGATGAAAGTAGTTTTGATACATTCTTTATTGGTAAGAAATTTAATTTATCAAAAAATGAAGAAATTAAATTATATACTTTAATTAAACATCATGAATGGCTGCAATATGTGAATACCGCAAGAGATTATGAAGGAAATATTAGTCCTATAGAATTAGAAAAACGCTTACAATCTGTTGCGTATGATTTACAACAAGATAATTTATTTGATATGGCTATGATGTTTACGCATGCAGACTTGAAGGCCGTAAAATCTGATAACCGTTTTCATGATACAACAATAGGTAAAGGTCGAGTTGATGCGACTGGTAAACCTACTAGTTATGGTGATCTTGCTGATATTTATGCTACAAAAATCAAAAAATATGTTGTAGAATTACAAAAATCACAACCACTACTTCCTGTAACAAAAATTCCAACATCGTCAGTTATGAAACAAGCAATTACTTATGTTAATTCTGATGGTAGTACTAATTTAAAAGGTGTTTATGTTGATAAAGAAGGATTGATAGTTCTAAAATACAATGAAGTTGAAGATTGGGAAGCTCTTGGATTCCCTAAAGGTTCTATTTCAAGAGGTATATCTGCAAAAGGATTAAATAATAATGGTCAAGAAACAGATGTTGATACTGGTAATATAAAATTCTTTGTACACGGTCTAGATTATGCAAATCAACTAGCTAAGTTTGATGCTTTTGGATTAGTTGATTCTGACGTATTATTATCAGTAAGTTATGCGGAAAGACCTGAATCAAAATACAGATTTTTTAGAACGCAAGGGGTTTTATTAGATGTTGATACAAAATATATCCATGGAGGTGGAAATACTGACTCCGGTTCAGGTTGTGGTAAATCTATTGCTGACTTTAAAAAGAATTATATCTTTGGCGGAAACAGAGAATCTGATAGATTATACATTTCTAATATGATAAAAGATGCAACAGGAATGAGTGATTCTGAGTATGTGAAGTTTGTAAAAGAAAATGAAAATAAACCATTCACTGAAATAGAACCAAAAGATGTTAGAGAAAAAATTATTAAAGCATTCGCAACAATAAACTCAAATGTTAGAAAAGGAAATAGAGAATATAATGAAATGTATGTTTCAAATCCTAATGTAATGGGCGTATTTGCGTATAGTCCTATTGATAAAGTCGGAAATGTGATTAATTTTGTTAAGAATAATTCATTAAATCTTGATTTTTTGAAGAAATTTGCATTAGAACGTGATATCCCAATGATCGTATTTGGTGATTGATAAATTTATACTAATTATCACTATTACAAAATTTATATTTTTATTGTACGATATAAGTAAATTAGTTGGAGGGAAATGATGTCTGTTGCATTAGAACAAAAACAAGGGTTGATAGCAGGGGATGGACTTTTACCTGTTAAGATGGCTCAATATGCAAAAGAAAATGGATTTGATGTTGTTGCAATTTCGTTATCAAATGATAATTATTCACAATTAAAAAAATATTGTTCAAAAGTTTATTCATTTTGTCCTGGTGAAGTTCAAAAAATTGAGAATACACTTAAGGCTGAAGGTATAAAACAGATAACTTTTTTGGGTAAAGTAAGCAAAACTATTTTGCTAAAAAGGCCAAAATTTGATGCTAGAGCTTTGGATTTTATAAAAAAAGCTATTAGATTAAATGATGATAAAGTAATGCTTATGATTATAGAAGAGCTTGAAAAAATTGGTATAACTATTTTAGATCAGACTCTTTTTATAAAGAATTTAATGATTCCATCAGGTATTTTAGGAAAAGTACAGCCTACCCAAGAACAAATAGATGACGTAAATTATGGTTATTGGCTTGCTAAAGAAACAGGAAAATTGGATGTAGGTCAATCCGTTGTAATAAAAGATAAAATGATTATGGCTGTTGAAGCGATTGAGGGAACTGACAAATGTATTCAAAGAGGATGTAAAATTGCTAAGAAAAATTCAAGAGTCATTAAAGTTGCAAAACCTTCTCAAGATAAACGTTTTGATATTCCAGCAATTGGTCTTAGAACTTTAAAGACCATGAAAAAGTATAAAGCTGATTTAATTGCTGTTGAAGCTGGTGAAACTATTATTGTTGATAGAGAAGAAGTTATTAAATTTGCAAATAAAAATAACATAGTAATAATGGCTGTATAAAAATGAAAAAAATTTTTATTATTACAGGTGAATATTCAGGTGATATTCATGGTGGAAAAGTCCTTGAGTGTCTTAAAAATTCTTGTCCTGAGATTCAAGTAGAAGCAATCGGTGGAGAAAATCTTGCAAAAGCTGGAGCTAAATTATATTGTGACCATTCTAAAATGTCTGGTTTCGGATTTAATTTTAAAATGGCAATAGAACACCTACAGCTTGAAAAGAAATTATCTGAATATTTAATAAATGAATATAAGCCAGATTTGGTTCTATTAATTGATTATGGAACTTTTAATCTGCGTGTTGCAAAAAGACTAAAAAAATCTAATCCCAATATTAAGATTTTTCATTATATTCCACCTCAAGTATGGGCTAGTAGGAAATGGAGAATTAAAGGGATAAAAAAATATGTAGATAAGGTTTTATGTATTTTTCCTTTTGAAGTTGAAATGTACAAAGAGTACGGTATTGATGTTCATTATTGTGGTCATCCGCTTGTTGCTCAGCTTCCTTGTAAAGCAAATAAAGAAGAATTTTTTAAAAGACATAATTTGGATATAAACAGACCTCTTGTTTCAATTTTCCCAGGTTCTAGGCCTTTAGAGTTAAAGTTTTTAGCGGATACTTTTATAAAATCAGCTAAAATTTTGAAGAAAAAACATCCAGAATTACAGGTTTGTATCTCGCATGCTCCTAATTTAAGTGATTGTATTTTTGATAAATATATTAAAAATACTGATTTTAAGGTTATTAAAGGTGAAAATCAAGCTTTATTAAGCGTTTCTGATTCGTTAATTTTAGCTTCAGGAACTGTTGCGCTTGAAGCTTCTTTGTATCAAGTCCCTATGATTATTGGCTATCGTGGGCCTTGGATTATTTATTTAATATATTTACTTGTAAGATGTATAAATAAAGTCTCTCTGCCAAATATTATTACAGGCGAAGATATAGTGCCTGAACTTATTCAAGCAAAATTTAATGTAGATAATATTTGCTATGAAACTGAAAAATTGCTTTATGACGTGAATTACAGAGGGTATAAAATAGAAGCACTTGGTAGAGTAAAAGATAAGCTTTCTAGTAAATATTCAGCTCAAGAAGTAGCAAGTGAGATTTTAAATGAATTTTAAAAGAAAAGAGAAGCTTTTGCTTCTCTTAAATTTTCTACAACCTTTTCTAACCTTATATATTAATAAAGTTATTAATAATTAAAAAATTGCTATAAAACTTAATGTTTTTTTACATATTCTTTAGCACAATTGAACATTGAATCAATAAGCCCTGAATTAGAATATATGTTCATGCCTGCAGATTCTAATACTTGTTTAAGTCTGGTTTCCCAAATATTGTAGATTTCATCATCTTCCATATTGAGAGTTGTTCCGATTAATTTTAATTCTTTATAGTCAATTGGAAGCGGTAATGCTCCTCTTAAAATATCAACAATATCAATACGTTTTTTTCTTGGGAATGATTTTAAGAATGATACAACAGTTAATTTATTTTCTTTAATATAATCTTTTATCAATTCTACGGACTCATCTATTAATATTGGCTCTTGAGGAATTCGATATTCTCCGAATTCTTCTGGTTCAATATCCATAACTGTTGCAATTCTCTCGAGTGTTGTTCCTCTTGTGGAAAATGGTACGGTTTCATCTATTAAATTGTACACATAAGAAAGTGTAACTCCAATCATTTCGGCAAAATCTTTTTTATGTAGAGAATTCTTTTTTAAAAATTTTGCGACTTTTTCTGAACTTTTTTCTGGGATTATTTGTTTCATATCTATTACCTCTTGTTTTTATTACTAAAATTTGGTTATCTACAAGATAAATTATTGTAAAATTTTTCATAACCCTACTTTAGTCCGCCATTATGTTAATTTATATAAATCTTAAAATTATAATTGTGATATACTAAATTTATGAAGATAAAAAGATTGGGGCTTATTGATTACAGAAATTGTAATAATATAGATTTTTTATTTAACAAAAATAAGATTTTGATTATTGGTAAAAATGCACAAGGAAAAACTAATATTTTAGAGAGTGTGTTTTTTCTTTCTGATTTAAAAAGTCCAAGAACTTCTGTTAATGTAGATTTAATAAAATTTAATGCTAATAAATTTGAGATTAATGCTCTTGTAGAAAAAAATGAAACAGATATTGAATTGGATATTACATATGATGTTAACAAAAAAAGAGAGTTAAAAGTTAACAAAGTTAAAACAACTCCTAGAAATTTTAAATCGATTTTAAAAACAGTTTTGTTTTCTACTAAAGATTTAGCGCTTTTAAGAGGTACTCCTCAAGATAGGCGTGAGTGGCTTGATAGGGCTATTTCTCAAATTTATCCTGCTTATGATGAAAGACTTTCTAAATATGATAAAGTAAGAATTCAGAAGAATAATTTATTAAAAAATGAAATTATTGATGAAACATTATTTGATATATATAATGATCAACTTATAATATTAGGTGCAAATATTATATATTTAAGAAAAAAATTCTTAAATGAATTACTAAAGATTGCAGCTAATAAGCATAGAGTTATAAGTGAATCAGAATTTTTGACTTTAGAATATACTTGTCAATATGATTCAATAGAAGAAATAAGTCAATATTTGAGAGATGAATTAGAAAAACGACGTACGGAAGAGTTTGCAAGAAGACAAGCTTGCGTGGGGCCTCATAGAGATGATATAGAACTGAAAATAAATGGTCTTGATGCCGTTAAGTTCGCTTCACAAGGACAACAAAGAACTATTGTTTTGTCTTTAAAATTATCTGAATTAGAAATTATAAAGGAAAAAACCGGATGTTCTCCTGTTTTGCTATTGGATGATGTGTTAGCAGAATTGGATGATGTAAGACAAAATTATCTTTTAAAATCTATAGAAAATAACGTACAAACTATTATTACATCAGTTGATACTTTATTATTTGATGAAGAATTTTTGAAAGATGTTCAAATTTATAAAATAGAAAATGGCATGATAAAAATTTAAGAAACGTCTTTGTTTTCTATACTTATTGCATCAAATTTAAATGCTTCAATCGTTCTTGAAAAGTACTGTGGAGAAAGACCTGCTTTCTCTTTTAAAGAATTTAGAAAGATTTCTTTATCAGGAAGTTGTTCCCAAACAATTGGAAGATATACAGCTCTTTTATCTTTTTCTGTAATTATGATTCCGTGTGGATATATTTTTGATAGCAAGTCTTTTTCATCTTTAAAGTATATTTTTTCAATGGATGAAAGTAGTGAAATTGAAATTTCTACATTTTCAAATTCTTCTTTTGTTAGGGGGGTGAATCTTGAATCTTGAAAGGCAGCATTTCTTGCATTATCAATTAAATCAATTATTAAAGGTTTTGTTGGATATATAGAACCTATACAACCTCTTAATTCGTTATTTAATTTTAATGTTACAAAAGATGCTCCATATTGAGTGAAAACACTTGGGATATTTCTTGGTATAAATTCTTTTTCATATAGTATAGAGTATATAGATTCTTTTACAATATTTATAGCGTAATCAGAAAGATAAGTTTTAATATATTCATTTTTGGACAGAGATGATACGAACCAAGAACCATAACCAACAACTTTTTCCTTATCATTACTAATGTCACCTGAATTGTACATTTCAGCTCTAATTAAAGATAAATTATTGTTATTTGCAAAATTAACTAATCCTTTTATTCCTACTATGCCGCAAGCTTGGTAATTTTCTAAAAACTCAAGTTTTCCGGTTTCGATTATTGTTGCGGTATATGTATCAATTTGTCTACATTGAGTCTGATTATAATAATGACTTAAATCGGATGATATTATGAATGAAGAATTTTCCCAATATTGAGATATTATATTACTGATGATCTTATAGTCACAATTTCCTGTTAAAATAGGAATTATTTTTATTTTTTTACCGATATTTTTTAAATTTTTTACAAAATCACTTGCATTTTGTAAATGAGGGAAAAAGAAATTTTGTATAAGTGGAAGTTGAACTTCTATTGAATGTTCATTCTCAAAGATTTCATTAGCGATTATGCTAGGAAAATTTCTGGAAATTTCTTCTATTATTTTATTATTAATTTCTAAATTCCCTAGTGGAGTTTCATAATAACTATATTCAGGCATTGCTATATTATTGAAATGTTCTTGATGAGATGGAGCTATTATAAATATATTTTCACAAGGTTCTAAATATTGAAAACCTGATACAGCTGCGTGCCCGGAATAAATATATCCGGCATGAGGTACTATTATTGCTTTAGATTTACAGAAAATTTGCTTATTTTCTTTATATGAATCTATTAGATTATTTAATTCTTCACTTTTTTCAGGGAAAAAGATTCCTGCAAATTTTGTTTTTTTGTTCATAGAAATTATTATAGAATATTTTTTTTGATATAGCAAAAAATATTTTTATGTGTTTTATAAATTATATGAAAGTTTTAGGAAATAATAATCAACTTAATTTTAAAGGTTTTAAAAATGTAATATCCAATGATATAAAAAATGATAAAGCTCGTTTTTCATTTTTTGCGACTGAGCTAAATAATGATGGATTTAATGATCTTGATGAATATAGAAAATTATTGAAAATGATGGGTGAAAAAGAAACTAATATTTTATCAGTAATATATTCAAGAGTAGATAGTGAAGATGTTTTAATGCTTAATGGAAAAAAATTGTTTTGGGGTAATGAATTAAAGTTATTAAGTAAACATTTTCCCGAAAATTTATATAAAAAAGAAGAAAATATTGCAATGAAAGCATATACAATTATTGCAAGTATAACAAATAGAATGATGAATAATGGTTTAGCAACTCAAGATGCTGATTTTAAAAAGGTTTTCGCTAATTTTTACAAGGTTTTGCAAGAAATAATTCCTAATCAATTGCTAATAATGGAGATTATAGAAAAATCAATTGTTAATAATAAGCCTGTAGATATCGTAGGAGAGTTATTTAATAAAATTACAAGAAAAAGTATGGAACAATTCTTTAAGTAGAATTTTGTTTAGAAGTTATTTCTTTTAAATATTGTTTTATTGTTGGAGTTATTAGTAAATCCGGTTCTTCCATACAGAATTCATCTAAAGTATTAATACCTTTTCTTATTTCATTGTTTTGAAGATAAAGAAGTCCTAACATTATTTTATCGTAAGGAGATGTTGATTTTTTATATTCGTTAATTTTAGTATTCATGATATTTAAATTTTTATAGCAATTTGCAAGATTGAGGTAATATTTAAAATTTAAACCATAAAGTTTTAAAGCATCTTCAAAACAAGTTCTTGCCATTTCAGGATATCCAATATAAGTATAAGTTTCTCCTAAATTATTTTTAAATATAGCTGTAGCTTGTGTGTTTGGGCTTAATGATATTGCGATTTTAAATTCTTGAATAGCTGCATAATAAATTCTGTCTTTTAAATAATTTAATCCCACATTATTATGGTAAAAGGCATTTTTTTCAGCCTGAATTGTATATTTGTCCGGTTTACGATATCCAACACAAAAGACTAATATTAAAGACAGTATAGTTATTATGATTTTATTGGTTTTCATTATATTAAATTAAGTTCTAATCCTTCATATGCAAATATAGCATTGTCAGACGCGTATTCTTCAGCTAATAAATCTAGTTTTTCATCATTGTAACTAGGATCAAAATGGAAGAATACCAGTTTTTTAGCTCCAACTTGTTGTTGGCATTCGAGAGCCATTTCAAATGTTGAATGGCCGTATCCTTGTTTTGGTACATATATACTTAAATAATCTTCTGTAGAATATTGTGCATCGTGTATTAATAAGTCACAATTTTTTGCAAATTTAACAAGTTTTTTGTCACCACCAGGATAACTTTCTTTATCTGTCGCATAAACCAATGTCTTTCCTTTATAAGCTATTCTATATATAAAAACACCATTTTGAGGATGAGCATAAGATTTATAGCAAGTTATAACGACATCATCTTCGCTATAATCTCCCTCTTTTAAATCGTTAACTCTTATAACTTTGGGCATTTCACCAGATTTAAATATTATATAATTAGTTTCATTTAAATCCATTATCTTTAAATCTGCTGCAATATCTCCTAAATCAAGTGGAAATGATTTTGTAAAGAGTAATTTAGCCAGTTCTTGTTCTAATGTTTCATTGTAACTTACTCCACCTAGCAGCGCCATTCTTGTAGATGCTAAATGCGATGGTCTAAAAAATGGAAAACCTTGTATATGGTCTAAATGGATATGACTTAATAATATTGTACATTTAACGGGTGTTCTATCAGTTATAGTTGTACCAGATTCAATATATTTTTGCATTAATTCATTGCCTAAACTTATTAAACCCGTTCCTGCGTCTAGAATTATCAGATGTCCTCCAACATGGATTTCAAGGCAAGCGGTATTACCTCCATATTTTAGAAAATCTTTATGTGCAACCGGATAGCTGCCTCTGACACCTCTAAATTTTACTTTAAATTCTGACATTATTATTCTCCATTGTTTATTTTTAATTCAAAACTTCCATTTCTATCATTTTCATTACCGTATAATTTTTCAGTTCCCATTAATCTAAGCTTTGAACGCATTTGAATGTTTTTTAAATTTGTTTCTTTTAAGTAAACATCTACTAAGGTTCTTTTTTTGTTGGTATGAATATTTATAACTCTATAAGCATTAGGATATGTTACGAGAGACGGACAAGATATATAAAGAAGGTTATTATCTTGTATTATTTTTGTTGCATGGTAGTGCCCTTGTAAAACTATTATAGGATTTTTATAGTATTTTAATAATCTTTTAATTTCATATTCATTTTGCATTTTGTGATTAGGGCTTGAAAATGGTTCAAATATTGGAACATGTGTACAAATTATTATGGTATCTTTTTTATGGTTTTCTAATTCTTCTTTTAACCATAAAAATTCTTCATTAGAGATTTCTCCATTTGTAGTTATTTTATAATCTATTATTGAGTCTAAGCATATAACTCTAAACCCTTTTTTGGGGGTGAATGAATAATATATATTTTTTTGACTCATATTATCATTGTCTGATGATAATATATTCATAAATTTGCTTTTTGTTAAAGGTCCGTCAATACTTATGTCATGGTTTCCCGGTATTGCATACCAAGTAGATGTTAAATTTTTTATTTGCTGGGTAAATAATTCTAGCTCATTAACATTAGGAGTGTTAATTAAATCTCCTGTAAATACAACAAAATCATACGGCCCAGATGTATTAATTTGAAAAATTACATCTTTTAAAAGTTCGCCGGATTTTTTTAGGAATTTATACGAAGTGTTTTCTTCAAATGAAGAGAAATGAGCATCACTAATTTGTGCAATTCGTAAATTATTATTAGCAGCTGTACAAACTTGTGAACCTATGGCACAGGCTATAACTATTGTCAATGTGAAATTGACAAATTTTGATAAAAAACTTTCTCTCTTCTTTTTGTTTTTTTTCTTGTAATTTTGTGCCATATTCTTTCTTTATATTAAAACAGTTCTACCTCTTTAGTCAACTTGTACACTCTTGTTTTAGTGCTATATTAGTTAAAAAGGAGTTTTATTGTGAAAAAAATACTATTTATAATTGATAAAATTGAGCTTAAATATTTTGAATTTAATAATTTAGTAACTAATTTTTGGTTGATCAAAGAATTTTTAGAGAGAGATTGTGAAGTTTATATTACGGTTAATTCTAATTTATTTTTAAAATCTGACATTGCATATGCGAAGTGTTATGAAGCTTTTTTAGCTGATGAAAATATTTTTTATAAAAACATAACTATTAATAAATTAATTGAAGATTTTGACTTGGTTATGTTTAGAGCAGATCCTCCAGTAGACGTTGACTATATAAATGCCACTTATATATTTGATTTTGTAAAAGGAGTAAAGGTTATTAATTCTCCTTCTGCAATTAGAGATTTTAATGAAAAATTGCATAGCCTGTATTTTAAAGAGTTTATGACAGAATCGACGGTAACTTCTTCTTTAGAAGATATTGAAATGTTTTTAAAAATACATAAAAAAATAGTTTTAAAACCTTTGAATAGATGTTTTGGTGCAGGAGTTATGTTTTTATATGAGGGCGATCCTAATACAAGAACTATTATAAATACATTAACTAATTCTGGAACTACTTTAGTAATGGTTCAAAAATATATTGCTGATGTAAAAAATGGTGATAAGAGAGTTTTAACATTGGGCGATAAGGTTTTAAATTATGCTGTAAAAAAATTGCCTTCTAGTGATGATTTCAAATTTAATACTCATAATGATAATTTTATAATTGAAGCGAATTTGTCATCAGAAGAAATTTCTAACTTTACCAAAGTCGCTCAAAGATTAAATTCTCTAGGTATTGTTATGGCAGGCCTTGACGTTATTGATGGTAAAATTATAGAGGTTAATGTTACAAGTCCTTGTTATTTTATTAAAGAAATTAATAATTTGTTTAGGGTTAATTTAGAAAAAGATATTTGTAATTTTTTATTGACAAAAACATTGTTATCAGTATAAAAACATGGTATAATTTCAATTATATGGTGTATATAAAATCTAAGAAGTCGTTGTATACTAAACATGTAATCGTGAGTGTATAAATAAGAAGGAAGATTATGAAAAAAGTTTTGTTGATATTAGCGTTACTTATAGGTATGTATTCAATAAATGGCTTAGTTGAGGCTAAGACAGTGATAAATAATAATTTGTCATCTGCGATAAAGTTATATAAAGCAAAAAATTATTCGCAATCGTATATAGTTTTGTCTGATTATATAAAAAAAGATCCTTCTAATGCTTTAGCTTGTTACTATTACGCAATGACATGTGCTCAGATTGGTAAAGCAGATTTAGCAGTGGAGTATTACCAAAAAGTTATTAATTTATCTCCTGGAACTAAGTTGTCAAAATATGCAGAAAAGGGAAAGGTTTGTATAGAAACTCCTGATAAGTGTTCTGATTTCGATAAGAAGTCTGATTTTGATTCTTTTATACAAGGTAAATTCGGCTCAGGTTTTTCAGAAGAAGCTCGTGGTGAGTTTGAGAAACAAAAAATTGAAAATATGATGAGAGAGATGAATAGAAAAGACGATATTTCTCCGGATAAATTTAATGAATTTAAAGATTTTTCCGGTCAAGCTCCTTCTAATGATGAAATTGTAAATGCTATTAAAGTATTGCAGAAAGCAGGATTAGTGGATTTATTATCTAGTAATGTAAACTACTCTAATTTATCTGTTTTAAATGGTAATAGCAGAGAACTTGATGTTATGCAAATGTTGTATGGTAATAGTAATAATCAAAATTTATCTCCTCAAGTTATACAGTCTTTGTTGACTAACCAATTTTCTGTAGGGTTTTAAGTATGAAGTTAGAAACATTAAGATTTGGTGAAATTGAAATAGAAGAGTCTCGAATTTTTGAATTTGTAATGCCCATAATTGGTTTTAATCATTTGACAAGATTTGTGATATTAGAACCAAATAAAGATACTTTATTTAAATGGCTTCAAGCTGTAGATGATGGTGGGTTAGCTTTTCCAATAATTTCCGTATCTGCATTGGATTATGATTATACGATAGATATTCCTGATAATGTGGTAGAGCTTTTGGGTATTGAGAGCGTCGAGAGTTTATTGGTAATGAATATAACTTCGATTCCTCAAGAAGATCCAAAGTCAACTACAATAAATTTATTAGCACCGTTAATTTTCAATATTGATAATAATAAAGCGGGGCAGATAGTTTTATCAGGATCGGGATATGATATAAGTTACCCTATGTTTAAAGAGATGTAGTAATTTAAAATATTTGAAGAAGTATATAGTGAATTAAGGATAAACATGCTTGTAATTACTAGAAAAAATGGCCAAAAAATAATGATAAATGACAATATAGAAATAACTATTGTCGAAGCAAAGAATGGTGTGTGTAAGGTTGCAATTCAAGCTGATAAAGATGTAAAAATTTATAGAGAAGAAATTTATTTGCAGATTAAATTGGCAAATATGATTGGTAAAAATACTAATGTGACATCTGTAGATTCTGTTTCTGCGATGATAAAGCAGGGTACGGATTTGAATAAGCAAATAGATAAGTCTAATATTGTAGAGGATGAAATCATAGTAGAAGATAAACCTACAATGAATAAATCTATAAGAGTAAATAAGAAGAATTCTTAAATGTGTGTTGTAAATAAAGAAAAATTTTTCTTTTTTGATGAGAATATTAATATAGAAATAAATAGTTTAGAACATGCTTATTTGTGTATTTTAAACAATAATTTGGATATTGCGTATTCAATTTTTAATATGAATGATTCTCCACGAGCTTTTTGGGGAAAGAGTTTAATAGAAATTTTAAAAAATTATCTAGAGCATTATCCTACTTATTTTCAAGTAAGAAATTTTTTAGAGATAGATTTAGATTTTCTTATAAAGAATGAAAAATTTGCTTTTGTAGAAAGTTTGTTAGGCTCATTAGATATCTTATTAGGTATAAATCAAGAAGTTTATAAATTTGCAGCGAGAGTTATGTTACATAATAAGTTATATAAGATTGCGTATAATTATATGGTTAAGTCAAAAGAATTTTATTATAATGATCCGGAGTTACATTTTATGTTTGCCAGTTATTATTATAATTCTTTGAATTTTGAAGCAGCTAATTATTCAATAAATGAGTGTTTAAAATTAATTTCAAATTATTATCCAGCTATTGAGTTAAAATCAAAAATTGAAGAAAAAATAGTTTAATAGTATAATTTACTTATGTATAGCAGAGAAAAAAAGTATAATGATAATTCAATAGAAGGGCAAAATTTTTTTCTAATGCCAACGGAGCAGGATTCAGTAAAATATTCTCAAGAACCAACAAGACGTTTGAATGATTATGATATGAATATATTACAGGAAGATGCTTATAAAGATGTTAAGGATGAGGTTTTTAAATTAGAGTATCGAATTTCACGTTTAGAGGGACAAATAAATGATATAGATAAACAAATACAAGCAGCACGTGAAATAAAAGATTATGTATTGTTAGAGACATTATTTTCAAGAAAAAAATTTTTACAAGACGACTTAGATTCGTTATTAGCTATATATAGCGATTCAAGTTTATCAGCAAAAATTTCTGGTGAAATATTTAATTTTATACCTAAAAGTATAAAAGATAAATTTAGTCTATGTAATAAATTATTAATATCAGTAAGTGAGTTATTTTTATCAAAACTTCCTAAGCGTTTTTCATCAGGTTTAGAAATAAGAAAATCTTTGGCAAAATTGGAAAATATTAGTAAAAATGTTGATGAATTGATGACATTACAGACTCCATATGGAGAAGCTCAAGATAAGTATGAACAGCTTTCAAAATATATAATTAAAGCTAATAATATACAAGCACAAATTTCAAAATATTTGAGATAATATATTTTTGTGTTAGACTGAACTTATTATGAATAGGAAACCAATAGTTGCAGTAGTAGGAAGACCAAATGTAGGTAAATCAACATTTGTAAATAGACTTGTAGGTAAAAGACAGTCTATTGTAGATGATTTACCCGGTGTAACAAGAGATCGTATATATTTTGATGTAGAATGGCAAAATAAACCATTTACAGTAATAGATACTGGAGGTATAGTTCCTGGTGATGAAGATGAAATAATGCTATCTATATATGATCAGGCAAAAATAGCTTGTGAGGAAGCAGAAAAGATTATATTCATAGTAGATGGAATTGAAGGCGTAACTCCTGTAGATAGTGACATTGCAAATATTTTAAGACAGTCAGGGAAGCCAGTTTTTCTTGCTGTAAATAAAGTTGATTCATATAATCAAATAACTATGTTAAGTGATTTTTATTCATTAGCAATAGGAGAGCCTATAGCAATATCAGCTTTGCATGGTTCAGGTGGTGTTGGTGATTTATTAGAAGAAATTACTGTTGATTTTGAAACAGATGAAGATTTAGATGATGATGAAACTATAAAAATTGCAATAGTTGGTCGTCCTAATGCTGGAAAATCTTCTATAGTAAATTCTTTGTTAGGTGAAAAAAGAGTAATAGTTTCTGATATTTCTGGTACAACTAGAGATAGTATTGATTCCAGATTAAGCTTTAACAATCAAGATTTTGTAATAATTGATACAGCAGGAATAAGAAAAAAATCTAAAGTAGATTATGGTGTTGAAAAATTTGCTGTCGATAGAGCTATTCGTTCTATAAGAGAATGTGATGTTGCCTTATTAGTTATTGATGCAACAGAAGCCATTAATGGAATATCTGATCAGGATAAGAAAATAGCTTCTATAATTACAGAAGCTGGTAAAGGTATGATTATAGCAATTAATAAATGGGATTTGATAGAAGATAAAAAGTCAAATACTATTAATAAATTTGAGCAAAAAATAGCAAATGAAATACCATTTTTAGATTATGTACCTAAAATATATATAAGTGCAGTTACTCATCAGAGATTAAATCAAATTTTTGCAAAAGTGGTTGAAGTTCAATCAGAGAGAACCAAGCGTGTCTCAACAGGTTTATTAAATAAGGTTATAAACGAAGCTTATGCATTGAATCCTCCACAAACAATTAGAAATAAACGACTAAAGATAATGTATTCTACTCAAGCTGCAATAGCGCCTCCTACATTTATCTTATTTGCAAATAATGAGGAATTGTTAAAAGAACATTATAAAAGATATTTGGAGAATAAATTAAGAGAAGCGTTTGGATTTATGGGTACTAATATAAGAATATCTGTTAGAACCAGATCTGATAAAAAAAGCCGGTAATTTTTTATTTTTTTATTAGAATTAAATCCCCTTTTTTTACTATTTTAGAAAGTTTTTTAATAACAGAATTATCCATTCTTATACATCCAAGAGAAGCGTATTTACCTAGACTTTTAATATTATTATTGCCATGAATAAATTCTCCAGTTGGAGTTGTTTTTCCAGTAATTGAATCTACTTTATTTAGACATATTATATTCGGTCCATAATCGTTAGGTTTACGATATCTTCTTGTTGTTTTAGTGGCATTTTTATATGGGTAAGATTCAATGTGAGTAACTATTCTTAAGCCAGTGTCAGTAGGTGTATTTTTTTTACCACTTGCTATTAAATAAGCAGATTGGGCTTTGCCATTTTTGTCATACTGGTATAAGAAGTTTTTATTTAAATCTATTACAAAGATAGCACTTTTAGTTTTTCCACAAATATTTATTAGTGGAGATGGTGCTTTTGATAAGATGAAATTATCATTCGTTCCCTTAGGAGTAACGATAGATATTGTATCATTAAGAAGTTTTTGTTGAGCTATATTATTCTGTGGATATTGTACGGCCCCCATTGTAAATATAGCTAAACTAATTGTTTTAAATATTTTATTAATTTTCATATTTAATACATTTTAATTATAGATCTTATTTCTTTGAGAATAGACTTTGCTTCATTTCTAGCTTTAGTTGCACCATCATTGAGAATTTGTTTAACAATTTCTTGATTGTTTTCATAATATTTTCTTTTTTCTCTAATTTCAGCCATGTGATTATTAATTTTTAAACCTAATTGGCGTTTGCAATCAGCGCAACCTCTAAGTCCGTTTTCGCATTCAAATTTAATTTTTTCAATATCTTTTTCATCACCAAAAATATTCCAATATTTAAATGCTACTTCACATTCATTAGGATGTCCTGGATCATCTTTTCTCAATCTGCTTCTATCAGTAATAGCAGACATAATTTTTTTAGAAGTTACTTCATCTGTATCCGAAATTTTGATGTCATTATTAAAAGATTTTCCCATTTTATTACCATCAAGCCCACAAATAAGAGAACAATTATTAAGTTTAGGTTGAGGTTCGTTAAAGAAGTTGCAGTTATATAAATTATTAAATCTTCTAGCGATATCTCTAGTAAGTTCTACGTGAGCGACTTGGTCAATACCAACAGGCACGAAATTAGCATTAAACATAAGAATATCAGCTGTCATCAATACAGGATATCCCATAAGTCCATAATTAATTTGCGAAGCCATACCTTCTTTAGATTTAAGAATTTTTGCCATGTCTTTAAGGGTAGGATCCCTTTCAACCCAATTTTGAGGAGTAATCATGCTTAAATAAAGATGTAGTTCGGCTATTTCTGGTATTTGTGATTGTACGTAAATAGTAGCTTTATTAGGATCTACTCCACAAGCAAGCCAATCCATAGTAACATCTAAAATATCTTGTTTTAAATTTTCTGTTTTATCATATTTTGTAGTAAGAGCGTGCCAGTCAGCGACAAAGAAGTAACAGTCAAAATTATCTTGTAATTTTACCCAGTTATCAATAACTCCAAGGTAATGACCTAGATGTAGTTTCCCAGTTGGACGCATTCCTGATACAATTCTTTGCATATTATTAACCTTTCATAATTTTTAAAATTTTAATTTCTCCAGCTTGCATGTCTGTATAAATATATTTTCTATTATTTTTTATATTATCATTTCCAAAAATTGTTTCAATTGTCATGTCTTTTTTTAAATTATTAACTTTTAGTTTAATTTTATTTTGAGGTTGATTAAAGTCAAGATTTCCAATTACTATAATAGTTTTGTCATTTAGATTTCTAGAAAAAGCGAAAACTTTATCGTTTTTAGTATTTATATGCACGAAATCTCCTTTTGTAATAAGCTCGATATTGTTATTTCTAAAAATATTAGCTTTTTTATAAATATTGAGAATTTTAGAATTTTTCCCATCAGGTTTTTTAGAAAAATTAAAAATATCAATTTTGCCTCTGTGAACAAAATATGAATTGTCATCAGTTTTGGAGTTTTCAGAGATAGAATTAGCCCAAGGATAAAGGTAGTCATCCCCGTTAAAAAACCCATCAATACAGTATGGATTAAAAGGCAGTGTTGCGTTTAGCCAAGAAATCATAATTGAAAAATTTTCACCGTGAAGCAAAATAGGACTAATTTCATCGTGTGTTGAAAAACTAAGAATAACACTTTTTTTATCTTTATAAGAATTTAAAAGTTTAAGGTTAAATTTAATGTGATTTATAAAATCATCGCTAGTCCAATCTTTTAAATTAAAAAAGCTGCCATAATATCCATCAAACCCCACTTGTAAAAGTTTATCATAAGGAGTAAAAGGCGCAAATTTACTAGGAGGTTCTCTCCAAGAATCAGAAGCTTCAGCAAGGAATAAGAATTCTGGCTGTTGAGCTCTTGTGTATTTAATTATTTCCGCCCAAAAATTATAAGGTTTAATGGTTGCAACATCTGCTCGAATTCCGTCTGCTCCAATTAGCAAGACTAAGTCAATAAAATCTTTATGAGCTTTAATTAGATCTTGGTTAAGTTTATTATTAGAACCTGTGTTAAATAACCTGACATCAGTCCAATCAGTAGGCACAATAGAAAGCTGTTTGTTATCTTTAAGAAAGAGCTCCGGGTGGTTTAAAAACAGATCATAAGCACCGCAACTAGGTAAGTCAATAATTACATTTATATTTCTTTTATGACATTCTTTTATAAATAATTGAGCCTGTTCTATATCAGTAAGATCAGAATTAGTATCTACAATTTGAGGATTAATACTCCAAAAGTCTGCCATTGCATAAAGAGAACCAGCCGTTCCAAGTGCTTTAAGCTTTCCGACAGGGGTAATCGGTAATATATGCAAAGTATTTATACCTAAATTTTTAATTTCATCTAATCTTTTAATAGCGTTAAGAAAATTTCCTTTTTCTTCATTTTCATCAATTAAACCGTTATTATTAATGTCTTTAGAATTAAAATTTCTAATATTGATACAGCAAATGTTTGTTTTGTTATTTAAAAAAGTTGTTCTAAGATTATTTTGGTAAGCAGCAAAAGCATTGCTGTTAATAAATGAAAAGATAATTAAAGATAGTATTATTTTATTAATCATGTATACTCCAAATAAAATAATATTATCAGATAAAGAAAATTATGTTAATATGCTAAAATGAAATTTTATATAAAATTAACAAAAGTTGGAAAAGTTACGGTAGTAGAGAATAATAATAAGATTGAAAGAATAATCTTAGGTAGTAGAATTTGTGATGGTGAAGAGAACGAAACTAATCTAATACGAGAAGTTTTTGATCAATTAAATTTATACCTAGATGGGAAAATTAAGGAAATAAAAGTTCCATATCGCATGATTGGTACTGAATTCCAGAAGAGAGTTTGGCAAGAATTATTAAAAGTGAAATATGGTCATATAGAGACATATAAAAGAATAGCAACATTAATTGATCATCCTAAAAGCGCAAGGGCTGTAGGTAATGCTTGTGGCAAGAATCCTTTAGCAATATTAATACCATGCCATAGGGTAGTTAGTTTATCAGGTAATAAATTGAATTATGTATATGGCGCAGAAATTAAGAAATTTTTGTTAAACTTAGAAGGGGTTAATCTTTAATCTGGAATACGCATTTTACACAGTGCGCTTTAGGTTTATAAATAATGTTGTCTTCAAGATCATACATTTTAGCTATTCTGGTGATTAAAGGTTCTCCACAAACAGGGCATTTTAAATTTGTTTCTTTGTTGAGAATTTGTTTTTTTAAGTTAGTGATAGTGTCATTAGAAATTTCATTGAATTTGAAAGTTCTTTCATGTTCTTTTATTTCCGATATAGAACATTTGAGAATTTTAGCTAATTGTTGTCTTTGAGTAACTGACAGAAAAAGTTCTTTGCCAGATAAGATATCATCAAGAACTTCAATTTTAATATTAGTTTTTTTAGAAAGTCCAGTAATAGAAAGACCAGCTAATTCAATTTTTTCTAGTAAAAACTCCGCTAAACTTTTCATATAAATATATATAACATGAAAAAAAGAAAGAATAATGTAAAAAAATGTAAAAAAAGAACTTGATTTTAAAAATTTTTCATTTTATAATGAAGGAACGCGATAAATCAAAGCGTAAAGAAAATTGATTTACACGTAGATTTCTCGGAAGGGGATCTAGAACGCCGAAATATAAACATAGCAACGCTATCTAAGTACATTGAAATCGGTATCGTTTAAATGTAACGAAATGTAAATAGCAAAGAAAAAGAATAGTTGACAAAAGAAATTGACGATATATGATAGATGATGTTGGCAGCGGTAAGCCGGTATTAACGGAGTGTTAAACAGATAGCACAGTTTGAGGAAGTAAAAAGTATTCAAATAGTTAATATAAAACCGTCAAGCTGAAATAAAGAAATAAATAAAAATATTTGAACCTTGAAAACAGAATAGCTGAAGACGAAAAACTTGTTAATTCAAAAGCGAATGATAAGACAACGTAAAC
>CALUUP010000018.1 GCA_944323985.1 Candidatus Gastranaerophilales bacterium
GGTAAAAAGATAAAATTAGAACGCAATAAAAGAGACTTATCACAATTAGAGTTAGCAAATAAGGCAGGGCTTGATAAAAATACTATTTGGAAGTTGGAGACAGGTCAAGTTTCACCAACTCTTGATACCCTAGAGAAAATAGCAACAGCCTTAGAGATGGATTTTGCTAGTTTAATAGACGTATCAAAAATTGAGTTATAGTAGTAATATATTTTATTAAAATAAAAAACTTTATCTGATAAAGCTCAATTCCAGCTCTATCAGGATTAACTCACTACGTTGACTTTAAATATTTATAAATACAAAAAGTATTTTCTCGTCGCTAGCACAAGCAAAATAAAAAGAGGATTAGGAAAAATCCTATCATCATTTTATTTACCATAAAGTTGTCGAGTTCAGAATTTGGTTGATTGAAAACATTGTTTAATCTATTGAAACTAAATTATAAAAATGCTATAATTTAGAATAATCATTTAAACTAAAATATGGCAGAATTATGATGAAAGAATATAACGCAGGAACATATATTTTACATAAAGGTTACAAGCCTTTTGTACCATCATTTATTAATGAAGATATTAATTGGAAATTAGAAGAATTATCCAGTTTACTTCAAGATGCGAGTCTGTGGCTAGGTAAACTAAATTCTTATGCTGATTTAATTCCTGATATTGATTTTTTTATTAAGATGTATGCAACAAAAGAAGCTACAAATTCAAATCGAATTGAAGGGACAAGAACAACTTTTGAAGATGCAATATCTCCTGTTGAGCAAGTAAAACCTGAATTAAGAGATGATTGGCATGAAGTACAAAATTACATTCAAGCTATTAATTATTCAGTAGAAAAGTTAAATGAGTTACCCCTTTCGATTAGGCTTTTAAAAGAAGCTCATAAAATACTTTTACAGGGTGTTAGAGGCGCACATAAGACTCCCGGAGAAATCCGTAAAACACAGAATTGGATTGGTGGTTCATCTTTACAGGATGCATTTTTTATTCCCCCTGAACCTAATCTTTTACCTGATTTACTAAGTGATATTGAAAAATTTTTACATAATGAATACATACAAGTACCGGAACTTATCAGAGCTGGTATTGCTCATTATCAGTTTGAGACGATTCACCCGTTTTTAGAGGGAAACGGCAGGACTGGGCGACTTTTGATAATTCTTTATTTGATTAGTACCGGATTATTAAATAAGCCTGTTTTATACATTTCTGACTTTTTTGAAAAGAACAGAATGTCATACTATGATTCACTTTCAATTGTCAAGCAAAATGATAACATTACGCAATGGCTAAAATTCTTTTTAACTGGAGTTATTGAAACATCAAAAAACAGTATCAAAACTTTTGATGAAATTATAAAGCTCAAAAAAAATGTTGAAAATAAATTAACTAAAATTGGTAAAAAAGCAACAAATGGTCAAAGATTACTAGAGTTATTATATTCTAAGCCCAAAGTTAATTCCAAACTTGTAAGTGAAGAACTTAAAATCACTCCTGCAACAGCAAATGGATTACTCAAAGCATTTGTAGAAGTAGGAATATTACAGGAAAAAACAGGGTTTAACAGAAATCGCTTTTATGTGTTTGAAGAGTATATTAAAATTTTTAGATAAAATCTATATTAAATAAAAAAGACTAAAGTATTGCAAGGGGATGTTAAAAATACTTCAGGTTATATAACGCAAAAACTCCCTTGAATGGGAGTTTTTAAATTATCTACCCTGGATGCGATTCGAACGCATGACCTACCGCTTAGAAGGCGGTTGCTCTATCCAGCTGAGCTACCAGGGCTTACATAAATAAGATATCACAAAAAGCTTTTTTTGCAAGTAGTTTTAATCACATCTTCATAAAATATTCTACCCAGCGTATTAAATCAGTTATTTCATAAGGTTTTGGTAAATATAAATCAGCTCCGGCTGATAATATTTCTCGTTTTTTATGTTTTGAACTTGTCATTATTATTTTCGTATTTACAAAATTTATCCTTTCTTTTAACATTTTACAAATTTCCAAACCTGACATATCATCATTACTATCAATTATCAAAATTTTTGGTTGCAGAGAGGATTCAATATCGATATTTTCTACTACATCATAACCTTGTAATTCTAAAGTTGTTCTAAGCAACAAAGCAAGAGAGCTATCCATCTCCTGAATACAGATTTGATTATTATTAATTACTTTTTCCCTAGAAATTTCTCCTGACAATTTTAATCTATCAATTGCATAATTAGAACCCTGTGGAATTCTTGCAATTTCTTTTATTGAATATAATCTCTCCAACAAACTTTCAGGAGTTGATATAAGTTTATAATTATCCAACACCCCGGCAATCAAAATTGACACAAAATTTATCCTCATGCCAGCTTCTCTATCACCTTTTAAAACCATATATCCGCGTTCTGCATCTTCTTTTGTATAAAACTTTGGAGCAACCGTGTCAAATGCAAAAATCAAAAAAGCTGCTAATTTTTCTGCGCCATATGAATTTGTAATAATAATAAAAGTTGTGTCATCAATTTGTCCCAAAAAATCATTAGAATCTAATGTTGATTTAATTATTGCAATTAAAGTTTGAACTATTTTATCACCTGCGATTTCAGAATAGATACTCTTATAGCTATTTAATCTTTCTAAATTTACCAACAAAGTTGCAGGTTTATCATTTAAATTTAATAACCTTTTTAAATTCTTTTCAACAATTTTTTTGTTAGGTAATAAAGTTTTATTATCAAGATTAACTTCTATATCACGCCGTAAATGAGCCTGTATTCTAGTTCTAAACTCCTCATAATTTACCGGCTCGCTCCAAAAATCATCTGCCCCATTTTCTAACACATTTATACGATCTTTAATATCTGCGGACTTTGATAGTGCAATTATTATTGGACGAATATTAAAAGTCAATGTTCGTATTTTTCGGCAAAAAGTATCTAAATTTTCTTCTATACTATCAGAAATTATAATTATATCAGGAATAATCAATTGAATTTGCTTTAAGCCATCTTGAATATTTTTTGCCACAAAAACTCTAACATGCTCATTTTCAATAGATTTTTTATATTTTACAGAAAGTTCCTTTCTCTTATCTATTATTAAGATTGATGAGAACATTTTAAAACTTCCTCCTCATTGTAAAAAGGAAAAACTACTTCAAAAACAGTTCCTTTTCCGATTTCACTTGTGAAACTTATTTTTCCTGACATTTTCTCAACAATTTCTTTAGTTATATATAAACCCAAACCATTACCTTGTGTTCTACTTGTTAAGTGATTTTCTAAACGACTAAATTTTTTAAATATTTTATCAAAATCTTCTTTTCTTATACCAACTCCAGAATCTTTAACCTGAATTAGAATATTATTATTTTGAATTTTTGTTATAATTTCTACAGTCTTACCTTCTTCTGAATATTTCGCAGCATTGTCAATCAAGTTTGTCATAACTTGTTGAAACTTATCTTCATCCAACCTTGCCGGAGGTAAATTGTTTTGTAAATTCAATTTAAAAATATGATTTTTATATTGTTCAATAAATAACGGAAAAATTTTTTTTATAGAAGAATTTACATCCACCTTTTTTAAAACCTGAATTTCAGCATTACTTTTTGAAACACTTAAAATATTTTCTACTAAATTTATAAGTCTTTGAGATTGTTCTTCTATTATTTTAATAAATTTCTTTTTATCCTCATCATTTATTTTATCCCAAGAAGAAAGCAAAGTTTGAGAAAACCCCCTTATACTTGTAAGAGGGGTCCTCAACTCATGTGAAACTGTCGCAATAAATTCTTCTTGTATTGAATTTTTCATTTATTATTCTTCACTCATAAATTCTTTCTTTGCTTCCTCTATTGCTTCAGACAAAATATCTAATTGATCCGGAGCAAAAGTTACACCTTTTTTTGTCGGAAGCCAAGTTGCACCATCATCTGTTGTATAAAAAATTCTTAAATTAAAATAACTTTTTCCTCTATATTCTGAAATTGATATTTGCAACTGCTCTGTATCTGATCTTTGAATACTTGCTAATAATTTTGCCTCTGCCATCTTTCATCTCCTCTTTAATAATTTATTTTCCATCCATCTGATGCTACTCTAGCAGCACAGGATATTCCTGTATCAATACTATCCTTACAACCCTCTTGATATGATTCAACATCATCACCATATATATTATTATTATATGCTTCTGAACCTGCAGGAATTAATTGTCCATTATTTGAAAGCCCAAATAAAAACACATCATTTGCTAATAAATTAGGAGGCTTTACTCCATTTACATCTATTACTACTCTTGTCAAAATTTCATCATTTTTTGCGGTATCTACTCCTGTACTTGGAATTTTTTGGAATATAACTACAGAATTTAATTTCTTGAATCTATAAACATTTGCATCTTTTGTTAAATCACCTGAAGCAACATTACCTGAATAATCTTTAATAAGATTAACATTATAATCATCAAATTTTTCCACACCCATAAAACTACCAGCTGCTTCCATCAAATTAAATTCATCAGTTAAATAACCTTCTGAATCCGCATCATATAAATCTTTAAGCTTAATAGCGGATAATTCTGTAACATGAGATGATTCAATATTTCTCTGTTGCACTTCATTAAAAATTTCTGTAATCCCGTGTTGAAAAAGTTCAACAGTCCTTGCTAGCGAAAGAGCTCTTGAATCTCTACTCATACTATTACGAAGCCCAGGCATTATCAAAGCTGCTAAAACCCCTATAATAGACAAGGTTATTAATACTTCTGTTAAAGTGAATGCTCGTTTTTTATCTCTCATTTTATACCTCTTTTCGAACATCTCAATTATACCATATTATTTATAAATGTTAATAATTTGTCTATTTACATTATTTGAGGTAACATGAATATATGATTATGGGGAAAATTGTAGTAGTCGATGATGAAAAAATAGTTACTTCTGCTTTTAAAACATTATTAAAAGTAGAAGGTTTTCAAGACTCTCATTTTTTTAATGAACCTAAAGAAGCTTTAAACTTCCTCAAATTAAATACGCCTGATATTGTCATTTCTGATTTTTTAATGCCAGAAATGAATGGATTAGAATTTTTATCAGAGGTAAATAAAATATACCCTGAAGTAAGCAAAATTTTATTAACAGGTTATGCTGATAAAGAAAATGCCATAAAAGCAATTAATGAAATAGGATTATACAGATATATTGAAAAGCCTTGGAACAATGATGATCTGATAATAAACATCAAAAATGGTATTGAAAGAAGTTATTTATTAAGCGAACTTCGTAAAAAAATATCTGAATTAGAAATTGCACATAAAGAATTAGAAAATTATTCGCATAATTTAGAGAAAATAGTAGAAGAACGTACTTCAGATTTACGTCAATCAAATGCAAAATTGGAAGGAATTGTAAATTATTGTGCCGACGGTATCATAATAATTAACGAAGATGGGGTAATAGAGCAAGCGAACCCTTCCGCAGAAACATTAATTGGATTAGTATCTTCAAAGCTCATAAACTCTACTATTGATGATTATATATTCTCTAAAAAAACATTTATTTCCAAAGAATTACATAAATTAGATGAAACAGAACTTCTATTAAGAGATTTTTACATTAAAAATCCATTAAGCAACTTTGAAATTCCTGTAGAAATAAGTTTTGCAAGGATTAACCCTGAAGATGATTATAAAAGATTTGTAGGTGTTATAAGAGATGTAACAGAACAAAAAAAATCAGATAAGTTGAGAGATGATTTTATTGCAACTCTAACACATGACTTAAGAACACCACTTCTAGCAGCAATTCAAACTTTAACTTTCTTTTTAGATGGAGCCTTAGGGGAACTTGATGAAAAGCAAAAACTTCTACTTACGACAATGCAAAAAAGTAATCAAGATTTACTTGGCTTAGTTAATGCTTTATTGGAAGTTTATAAATATGATGCAGATAAATTGGTTTTAACAAAAACAAATTTCAATATATACTCACTTGTAAAACAAGTTTATAACGAACTTTTATCTTTGGCAAAATCAAAAAATATAGAATTTAAACTTGAATGCGAAAATAAAGATATAGAAATTAACGCAGACAGAAGTGAAATAAGACGTGTAATATGTAATCTTTGTGGAAATGCAATTAATTATACGGGAGAAAACGGAAAAGTTATAATTACAATAAAAAATGAAGATAATGACTTAATTTTTTCAGTATCTGATAATGGAAGTGGAATTCCTCCAGAAGATATTCCTAACATGTTCCAAAGATTTTCTCAAGGTACAAGCAAAAAACGTTCTACTGGAACCGGCTTGGGCTTATATTTATCAAGACAAATTATTGAATCTCATGGTGGGAAAATTTGGCTTGAAAGTAAATTAAATAAGGGAAGTGAATTTTCTTTTATACTCACAGATACAGTTGTTAATAAAAAAGGTGTTTTAATATGATAAATATTTTATTAGTAGAAGATCATGAATTATATAGAATGGGATTATCAATGCTACTTTCCAAAGCTGATGATATATCTCTTCTTGCAGAAGCTGCTGATGGAATAGATGGGATAAAAAAAGCCAGAGAATTATCTCCTGATGTTATATTAATGGATATAGGACTTCCAAATATTGATGGCATTGAAGCAACACAAAGAATTAAAGATTTCAATCCTGAAATTAAAATTCTAATGTTTACTTCAAGAGATAATGAAAATGATGTATTTGCAGCTTTTAAAGCCGGAGCAGATGGCTATGTTATGAAAGGAGCAACACCAGAACAAACAATTTCTGCGATTAAAGCTGTTAGCGAAGGTATAGGTTGGATTGATCCAGCTATTGCCAAAATGGTTTTCTCTAATATTCAAAGACCTGCTGTAAAAATAAATGTATCAGCACCTACCCAGAAAAGTAGTAATAATTCATACGGACTTACTGAAAGAGAATTAGATGTGCTAGAGGCAATGGTTGAGGGCTTATCAAACCCTGAAATAGCTGATAAACTAGTCATAACAAGAGCCACAGTGAAAGCTCATGTTCATAGTATCTTACAAAAATTATGTGTAACTTCTCGTACCCAAGCAACAGTTACTGCCATGAAAGAGGGGTTGGTTTAATGTTCGAAGCTTTAGCCGGCATTTTTATGTCGATGAAACTTCATTTTACACAACTTAAATATCCGTTTTTAAAAAGACAGGATAGAGCTGTTGCGGAATGTATTTATAGAAATGAAGTCGATAAAGTCGGTGAGACCGAAAAATATGAAAAAAGCAAGCTACCTGAATCAGGTTATATGACTGTTGCAGAATACGAAGCTAAATCGAGAGCAAAAACAAGAAAAGAAATTAATGCTAAAATTCTTACAGAAGCAGAGATGCCAAAAGATGAAAATATGGTATATATTCCTCAAAAAAAGTTTAAGCTTGTAAAATATAATGATCCTATTGGAAGTCCTGAACTTACATTACCTAGAAAATTAAATTTTGATAGACAAATTAATGCGCAAGGTATTGTTTCAGGTGATTTTACAAAATTAGTTTATCCAGCTGTTTATTACTATGCCCAATCAGACTGTACAAGTTGTGATTTGTTTTTGATTAATTTGGATTCTTCACTTTCGAATATCGAAAAGGTTAAGAAGGCTAATATCTTAAATAAAGATCCTAAACCTTTAATTTCAACATCAAAAGATATTGACACAAAGTTTATTTTTAGAACGCTAACTCCAATAGATTTTTCGACTGATAATACAAAACTTATCGTTAAAGAAAAAGTAGGACATCGTCATGATGGAATTTGGAAAACTGATTTGTGGATATATGATTTTCAAAAAAAAGAAGCTGAAAAGCTTCCTCAAATCCGTGATGCTATTGTAAATTATTGGGCCTTAACAAGTGGAATTGATTTTGATGAAAAACGTTGGGATATTTATCCGATGGGTTTTGATGCTAATAATGAAAATAGAGTTATTTTGTGTGCGTATGCTTATACCGGTGATGTCCCAAAGTTTTTAGGAACTTGGAGTATTGATATTAATGGCGAAAATTCAAAACTTGAATCCCTAACAGGCTCAAGTATTCCGATTTCTGTTGTAGGTTATCGTTTGGAACAAGAAGCTGATGTAATGCCGATATCAGAAATTGAATTTGAAGCAAGGCGAGCAAAAGAGCTGGAAAAAGAAAAGAAAAAAGAAGCTAAAAAGAATGAAAATTTTGAAAATTCTATAAAAAAATTAGAGTATGAAAGAAAAATTGAACAAATGAATATGGAAACTCTTTTAAAAATTAAGCAAAGACAAGAATATTTAAAAGAGAATTATAAAAGAAGTTCTGATGGTTTTACTGGGAGTTAAGGATAAATAATGAGAATAGATAAGATTAATATAATTAATACGAATAGTGAAAATAACAAAATCAATTTTAAAAAAATGCAAATTGTAAAACCCGAGATATGGCCATTAGATGTCTTGGATGTTTTTGTTAAAAATAAAGACGTTCAGCAGTTAACAAAGGATTGGGCTAAAGATAATGAAAATTTGATTGCTTTTTGTATTGGTGGGGTTGGAAAGTATATATTGACAATAAGTAAAGGATTAAAGTTGATGTATACACTTGAGTCAAATACTTTGGAAGATATGCAAAGTATTGTGCAAGAATTTCGAATAAATGATTTTAATCCTTTGCAAATGGGCAAAGAAAAAAAGGACAAGCTAGATAGTATTAAAAGTTATATTGATGAGTTTAATAAAAACTTTGAATAGAAACTTAAAACTACTAGTACCTTATAAAAAGCTCAGATGGAATAACTGGTCTCATTTAGTGAATAGTGATTGGTGAATAGTGAATAGAATTTTATTATTAAATTCTGAAGTGTACCCATAAAAGTAGACAATTAATCCTCGGTTCCATCTCATTTTAGGAGAGGGGTAGGGTGAGGTCTGAATTAGATTTAAAAAGAAGATAGCTTTTCGACTTAATAAATTCCCCATCCGAACCTTCCCCAATTGGGGAAGGACAATTCGTAGGTCAACATTACTATGCTGACAAATAATTTTATTGTCGGATTTGAAAATCCGACCTACTTGCTTGCTAGTGAATAATAAGTGGTGATTAGTGAATAGATTTTTATTATTAACTCCTTCTCAACTCCTAAACTTATAAACTTCTCAACTCTAATAGGTAATCGCAACTTTTAGACAGTCATTTTTATGATTTTCAAAAAAGTCATAAGCTTCTATTATTTTTTTAAAAGGATATGTTTGAGTAATAAGGAAATCTGTATTAATAATGCCTTTAGAAATCATATCCAGTAATTCTTCTGAATGGATAGCATCTACCCCACCTGTTTTAAAAACAAGATTTTTACCATACATTTGAGGTAGCGGAAGAGTTTGATTCTCTTCATACATGGCAACTATTGCAATATTTGCATTGGCTCTCGCAATCTCCCAAGCCATTTTAAAACTTTCATTGCTTCCAGCTGCTTCTACAACACAATCTACTCCTCGATATTGGGTTAAGTTTTTTATTTCTTTTTCAATATCACATTCATTAGGGTTAAATGTATAATTAGCTAAATTTAAATCTTTAGCTTTTTTGAGTCTTGTATTATTTATATCTATTGCTATTATTTTTGAAGGGTTGAAATTTTTTGCGCATGCCATTGAACATAATCCTACAGGTCCAGCTCCAATAACCGCAATAGTCTCGCCCTTTTGAAGGTTACATAGCTCTACTCCAAAATATCCGCTAGCTAAAATATCACCGACAAAAAGAGCATTTTCATAGCTTAAATTTTCTGGAATTTTAGTTAGCCCCATATCAGCATAAGGAACTCTTACAAATTCAGCTTGGCAGCCATCAATAGTACATCCCAGCTCCCAGCCACCATTTTCACAATTATTTATAAAACCTTTTTTACAAAAATAACATTCTCCACAAAAGGTTTCACAATTGGCACTTACCCTATCTCCAATTTTTAAATTTTTAATTTCTGAACCGATTTCAACGATTTCTCCAACAAATTCATGACCTAACACAATTCCTGATTTCGCTTTTGGAACAAAACCTTTAATTATATGTAAATCACTTGTGCAAATAGAAGATAATTTAACTTTAACTATTGCATCTCTTGGATGGATAATTTTAGGTAAATTCTTTTCTTTTAATTCAATTCTATTGTTTTCCCAAACCAAAGCTTTCATAAATTTAATTATAAATGAACAATTAGAAATAAAAATCGTTTATATGATATAATACTAGAAACTTTTTTGTAAGAAGGAGGGAAAATATGAAAAAATTATTAGTATCAGTAGCTGTCTTAGGTTTAATTGCAAGCAGCTTATCTTTATCAAGTTATGCAGTTGTACAAGGGAATTCACAAAAAGGATTCATTTCTGTAAATACTTCTGCTAATACAGAAATCGCGCCTGATGTTGTAGAAGTTTCTTTCGCTGTTTTAACTTCTGATGCAAAATCAATGCAAAAAGCTACGTTAGCTAATAAAGAAATTTCAGACAAATTATATTCTGAATTAGGTTCAATGCTTAATTCAAAAAATGGAGATTATATTAAAACTTCTGATTATAGTGCAAATCCTATATATTCATATTCTGGCAGTAAAAAGAATTTCGATAGATACGAAGTTTCTAATAGAGTATTTATTCATACAAAATCAATAGACAAAATTGGTCAAATTATAGATAAAGCAATATCTTTAGGTGCAACAAATGTAGATAGCTTATCATTCTCTGTTTCAAAATATGATGATGAATGTAATCAACTTTTAGGTATTGCCACTCAAAAAGCAAAAACTAGAGCAGATATTTTAGCTAAAAATCTTGCTACTACTGTTGATGGTATTAGAAGCTTAGACGTAAGTTGTAGTGCAAATAATTATAACAATCCAAGAATGTATATGGCTAAAAATATGCTAGCTTCTGTAGCTGATGAAGCTGCAGGGGTTCCTTCTACTGCGATTAGTGCTGGTGTTGTAAAAATTAATGCTAATGTTAATGCTAGCTTTTTTGTAAAATAATAGAAAATAAAAAATATTATTGTATTAAACAGGACGGGTAATACCGTCCTGTTTCGTTTATGATAAAATACTTCTATGAAGGAAAAAAATAAAGTAATTAATAAAATATTTAATTCTCTTAATGCTAATGATTATGAGCATGCTAGAAAAATTATTGAAAATGATTTAAAAAGATTAAATTGTATGGATGAATATTATTTTTATTCAGCCTTGATTACTGAAAATCTTGAAAAGAAAAAAGAATTGTATTCTAAAGCTATAGATATTAATCCAAATTTTTTAGATGCATATATAAATCGAGGACTCGTTAATAACGAATTACAAGATTTTGAAAGCTCTATAAATGATTATAATAAAGCTATAGAATTAGATTCAAAATGTGCTTTGGCATATAACAATAGAGGCTACACAAAGTATAAACAGCAAGATTTTAAGGGAGCTTTAGAAGATTATAATAAAGCTATTATTTTGAATCCTAAATTTAAAATGGCTATTGATAACAAAGCTAAAATGTTATCAGAAGTATGTATTGAAGATGATAAAAATTTTAGTGAAAAATATTATCTAAGCTTAGGTATTTTAGACGTTAATTCCGGTAATTTTCCTGAAGCTATAGCTAATTTTAACGAAGCTTTAAAATTTAACATAAATAATGACTTAGCATATTTTTATACCGCAGTTGCTTATCATAGTCTTAACCAAAATGATAAAGCATATGAAAATTATACGAAAACTATTCAATTAAATAATAAAATGGCAGATGCTTATTTCAATCGAGGACAACTAATTTTTGAAACAAATCCTAAAAAAGCTCTTGATGATTTTGTATCAGCTGTAGCTATTGATAATAAATTTATTGATGCATATTATTCAATTGCAGCTATTCAAAAAAAATTAGGACAATATAAAGAAGCAGTTAAAAATTTAGATAAAATTATTGAAATTGAACCTAATGCAGTTAATGCAAAAGCCTTAAAAAAGCTCATTTTAACTAAATATTTAAAATAAATTTAAGAGTAAATATTTTTGATTAAATATACAA
This sequence comes from Candidatus Gastranaerophilales bacterium, assembly GCA_944323985.1. Taxonomy (GTDB): domain Bacteria; phylum Cyanobacteriota; class Vampirovibrionia; order Gastranaerophilales; family Gastranaerophilaceae; genus CAG-196. Next base: position 12,079 of record CALUUP010000018.1, read on the forward strand.
AAAAATAGAGAGAATATAAATTCTCTCTATTTTTATCTAATTTATTTAAAACCTTAGTTTTCAAACGCCCATCTAGCAGCAGCACCGTTAGGAACAGCATAACCGCCTCTTAATCTTACACCAAACTGGTCTTTAATAATACGCTTAGCTGTAGTACAATCAGCAACATTATCAGAGTCAGGAGCTTCTCCTAAAGCATTACCTTTACAATTTGATAAAATATTTGGACCTTTAGCTCCGTTAGTATCATAAATAGCAGTAATACCATATACTAAGTTATCATCCATTAATTTATCACCTGCTTGGCTACCAGTTCCAGGAGCATCTGGAGAACTTGAACTTACAATTGCAGGATCAAACATTAATGCAGAACCATCTCTAAAGAATATCGCATAGTTATCAGAAGGCGTAGATGTTGCAGTACCTTGGTTTGTTACTAATTTATCAGTTCCAGACTTTTGATAATCTACAGATGTTCTTGTTGCTAATAAACCATATAAAGATTGTTCATCAGGATTAGGGTCACTTGTATCCATTGCAACAGTTAAAGACCCATAGTCAAACCCTGCAATAGCTTGATTCATCTGAGCTGCTTCAGTTAATGTGTTTATACCTTTTTTCAATGCTGTTTTTGCTTGTTGTTCAGCAGTGTTTGTCATCAATGCAGGAAGTGTCAATGTCGCAACTACACCAATGATAGCTAAGGTAATCAAAACTTCTGCAAGAGTAAAACCAGTCTTCTTCATTGTAATATTCCTTTCTCTTCTTATATTAAAATATAATTTTCATCTACATCTACACTCATTTTAACAGACTTCTGAAAGACTGTCAATAATAAATTACTATTTAAAACCTTTCGTTACACAATTATTTCAAAATTTCTGGATTTTATCTTCAACATTGAAACTAACGCTTGATTATTTAAAAATTCCACAGCATTATTAAATTCTACATTTTTACTTAAGCTTTCACGAGCATCTTTCATACTATTGATAAATGTTTGACTTTTTATTTCTTCCAAAACTTTACTTTGAATTTTACAATCTTGCCTTTTAATAGGAAAACCTATTTCTTTTCTTTCATTTAAAGATTCTTCATTAATAACTTTTTTTTCAGATTTTAAAAGTTCTGATTTTACGGTTTCTTTGTCACTAACCCCAGCAATTCTTGCAAAAGGATTATTTTGACTTTCAAAAGAATTTCTAGCCAAATCCATAATATCATCATATTCTTTTTCTACATTTGCTTCAGATTTTTCTGCTGCTCTTTTGAAAATCATTTCTTTTAGAGCATTTACTTCTGTTCTATTTACGATTGAATCAAATTTATAACTCATAATATGCCTCATATATATAAAGTCCTATTTGTTAATAAATTTGACTATTTTTATATATTTTATATATAAATGTTACACAACTTCATATTTCTTCATCTTTTTATTTTAAAGATATAATTGGATTATAGTCTAATATTCAGTATTTAAAACAACTTTAAGAATAAACAATTATTTGTAATTTTATTAATTTTAATGTACAATGATATTGCTATTTATATTTCGGCTAGTGTAAAATCTTAACAGGAAGGATATTTAACCGACCTGTTTTCTTTTTCCCTTATATATCAAATTATTTTATACAAATTACCTCCACAGTAGGGGAATATGCTTAACAAATGATTTAACTATAATTATCCCAAGAAGGAGTCTTTAATGCAAAAGACCACATTAAAAAAAAGGGATATCGGCTTTATAATAATACAAGCTCAGAAAGGTAATATCAAAGCCTTAGAGGAGCTTGTTAAACGTGTACAAAAAGAAATTTTTACTATTTTCAGTTATTTAACCGAAAAAAGAGAAGATATTGCAGATTTAACTCAAGATGTTTTACTAAAAATGGCTAGAAACATTACAAAATTAAAAGATATCCAAAATTTTAAAGCATGGCTCAATCAAATAATAACAAATACATTTTATGACTATTTAAGAAAAAATCATAAAAATAACCAAGTAGAATTAAACAGTGAAAAACTTTTAGAAATAAAAGATAAAATTGGCTGTGAACCAGGCGAGAAGTGTCTATTTTCGGAAATGGAAAAACTAATAAAATTAGCAATGTTAAGTTTACCAGAAAATTTAAGAATCGTAATTATTTTAAGAGAATATGAAGGCTTGAGCTACGAAGATATTGCTAAAATAACAAAAACTACTCTTGGAACTGTAAAATCAAGAATTTCAAGAGCAAGAATGAGATTAAAAAATGAATTAAAAGAATTTATATAATAAGGAGTAAAGAAACATGGAAATAACTTGTTCACAAATGGATGTATTAATTTCATTTTATATAGAAGGAGGATTGAGTAAATCATTAAAATCAAAAGTAGAAGAACATTTAAAAAAATGTGCTTGTTGCCGAGCAAAATACGACATTATTAAAACCATGATAACAGATTTACAAAACACATTTACACAAGAAGAATGTAATGATGATAATTTATATGTTAAAAACGGATGTAGTCAATATAGATTATTTAAAGAAAATTTATCTGCATATATTGACAATGAATTACCTAATGACGAAAATATAAAAATTAGAAAATTTGCAATTAACAATAAACAAGCCAGAAAAGATTTAGAAGATTCGTATAACATAAGAAAACTTATGAATAACTCTTTTTCTAAAACTAATGGAAATATAAAACAAGATTTTTCAAAAAAAATAATAAAACAATTAGATTTAGAAGATGAAGAAAATTTAAGATTTCATCCGGTTCTTAAAGTCGCAATAGCATTTTTACTAACAGTTCTTTCTTTAACTGCGATTATCGTCTTTTCATTTACATTATAAAAATAGAAATATATATTGGCATTATCCGTTTTTATGCTAAAATTTATGTGTAAATTAGCAATAAAACGAGGTAAGGATAATGTTAGATATTAAATTAATAAGAGAGAATCCTGAAAAAATCAATGAACTATTAAAAAGAAGAAATCCTGAGTTATCTATTAATAAAGTCATAGAAATTGATGCCGAAAGAAGAAAAATACAAGCTCAAGCTGATGAATTAAGAGCTAAGAGAAAAAATGAATCACAAAAAATCGGCATGATGAAAAAAAATGGTGAAAATACTGATTCTATCCAAGAAGAAGTTCGTCAATTAGGAGACGAAATAAAAGAACTAGAAGAAAAACAAATAGAATTAGATAATGCTCAAAGAGATTTACTATTAAGAACACCTAATATTCCAGATGAAACAACTCCAATTGGAGCTTCAGAAAATGATAATCCAACAGTTAAGGAATGGGGAAAACCAACAGAATTTTCATTTACCCCAAAAGCACATTGGGATTTATGTGAGGAAAAGGGTATTGTTGATTTCGAACGTGGAGTAAAGATTTCTCAATCAAGATTTACGCTATATAGAGGTAAAGGTGCAAGACTAGAACGTGCTATTATTCAATTTTTCTTAGATTTGCATACAGAAGAACACGGATATGAAGAAATTCTACCTCCGTTTATGGCAAATGCTGCAACAATGACAGGTACAGGACAGTTACCTAAATTTGCAGAAGATATGTATAAATGTGTTGATGAAGATTTATACTTAATTCCTACAGCAGAAGTTCCTGTTACAAATATTTATTCAGGAGAAATTTTAAGCGAAGACGATTTACCTAAATATATGACAGCTTATACACCTTGCTTTAGAAGAGAAGCTGGGTCTGCAGGTAAGGATACAAGAGGATTAATAAGAGTTCACCAATTCAATAAGGTTGAAATGGTTAAATTAACTACTCCTGAAACCAGTAAAGATGAGCATGAAAAACTTACAAGAAATGCTGAAATTTGTTTAGAAAAATTAGGTTTACCATATAGAAGAGTTGCTTTATGCACAGCTGATATTGGCTTTAGTGCTAACAAGTGCTTTGATTTAGAAGTTTGGTTACCTTCTTATAATACTTACAAAGAAATTTCAAGTTGTTCTAATTTTGGTGACTATCAAGCAAGAAGAGCTAATATCAGATATAGAGACAAAGAAGGCAAATTGAGATTTGTTCATACTTTGAATGGTTCTGGACTTGCGGTCGGAAGAACTTTTGCGGCGATAGTAGAAAATTTCCAACAAGAAGACGGAACAATAATTATTCCGGAAGTTTTAAGAAAATATACCGGATTTGATAAGATATAAATAAAAGAGAGGACATAAGTCCTCTTTTTTATTTCAATTAACTTAATAAATCAATAAGCTTTTATCAGAAATATTTTAATCCCCAAATTCATTCTTTCAATTCTGTTTACATAAATATAATCAGTGATGTTTTGTAAAATTAAAACTACAGCCGGTTGTTTTTTAGTCATTTTAGAATAGTAAAGAGATTGTCCAACAGATTCTGCCCATTTTTTTGCAAAATCAAATTCGATAGCATAATCTTTTGCTAGGCAATCCACTCTTGTCAAATCCCACAAAACAGCTTCTTTTCTGCCAAAATCTGATGTACACCATTGGTTTACATAATAAGCTTCATTTTGATTCGGAAGCATACTCTGCGTTTCATACCACTTTTGAGGGACATAGTTTAACCAAAAATAATATACTCCACTTGACATTAATAAAAACGTCACAATAAAATGTATAATTTTAGAATTATGTTTTTTTCTCGCCAAAACGCTATCCTTCTTAATATGATTTTACCATTGTAACATATATTAAGAGAAACGAAAATAGTCGGGTTTTTGATTAATAATCAAAAACCCGACTATTTTATTAAATTAATTATTTTTCAAAAACTAATTCATCATTTTTTAAATCAATTTTTATATTATCTCCATCAATAAATTTTTGAGAAAGCAACAATTTAGATAAAGGATTTTCAACTAACTGACGAATTACACGTTTAAGAGGTCTTGCACCATAAATTGGATTAAATCCTCTTGTTGCAAGAAATTCTTTTGCATCATCAGTAATTTCAAAAGTAATATTTTTATCTTTTAATAAACTTCTCAAATGATCCATTTGTATATCAACAATTGCTGATAACTGTTGTAAAGTAAGAGCTTTAAAGAAAATCGTTTCATCAACCCTGTTTAAAAATTCAGGTTTAAAACGTTCTCTCATTACTGCCATAACTTTTTCTTTTGTTTCTTCAAAATTAGCGTTATTTACAGCTGCATTCAAAGAATCTTCCAAAATAATTTCACTACCAATATTACTTGTCATAATAATAACGGTATTTTTGAAATCAACAGTTCTACCCTTAGAATCAGTAAGTCTACCATCATCAAAAATTTGAAGCATTATATTGAATACATCAGGATGAGCTTTTTCGATTTCGTCAAATAATACAACAGAATAAGGTTTTCTTCTAACAGCTTCTGTAAGTTGTCCGCCTTCTTCATATCCAACATATCCCGGAGGCGCTCCAACTAATCTTGCAACGTTATGTTTTTCCATATATTCTGACATATCAATTCTAATAATGGCATCTTCATCATTGAATAAAAATTCTGCAAGAGTCTTAGCAAGTTCTGTCTTACCAACACCTGTAGGTCCAAGAAATATAAAAGTACCGATTGGGCGTTTTGGATCTTTTAATCCTGAACGAGCACGTCTTATAGCATCTGATACTGTATCAACAGCTTCATCTTGACCAATTAATCTTTTATGTAAAACATCTTCCATTCTAAGAAGTTTTTGCATTTCACTTTCTACCAATCTATTTACAGGAATACCTGTCCATTTGCTTACTATTTCTGCAATATCATCACCACTTATTTCTTCTTTTAGAAGTTGATTTTCACTTTTTTCTTTACCTTGGATAGATTGCAACTTTTTCTCAAGTTCCATCAATTTTCCGTATTTAAGCTCTGCTGCAGTTTGTAAATCGGTATTTCTTTCCGCTTCAGCAATTTGAGTTTTTACTCTGTCAATTTCCTCTTTAATACCTGCTTCACCTGTAATTGTATTTTTTTCAACTTCCCACTGTGCTTTAAGTTTAGAAATTTTTCCTTCTAAATCATCAATTTCACTGGTTAATTTATCAATTTTTGCAATACATTCAGGAGAAGTTTCTTTTTTCAAAGCTTCTCGTTCAATTTCAAGCTGAATTTTTTGTCTTAACATAACATCGATTTCTTCAGGCATAGAATCAATTTCAATTCTTAAAGCAGAAGCTGCTTCATCTATTAAATCAATGGCTTTATCAGGAAGAAATCTATCTGTTATATATCTATCAGATAATTGAGCAGCAGCAATTAAAGCACTGTCAAGAATTCTTACACCATGATGAACTTCATATTTTTCTTTTAATCCTCTTAAAATTGAAATTGTATCCTCAACAGAAGGCTCATCAACTAAAACAGGTTGAAAACGTCTTTCTAAAGCCGGATCTTTTTCAATATATTTACGATATTCATTAATAGTAGTTGCACCAATCGTTCTTAATTCGCCTCTAGCTAACATTGGTTTTAATAGGTTACCTGCATCCATAGAACCTTCTGTAGCACCTGCTCCGACAACTGTGTGCAACTCATCAATAAACATTACAATTTCACCGTTTGAATCTTGAACTTCTTTTAAAACAGCTTTTAGACGTTCTTCAAATTCACCTCTAAATTTAGCACCAGCAACCAATGCACCCAAATCAAGAGATATTAATTTAACATCTTTTAAACTTTCCGGCACATCACCTCGAATAATTCTTTGTGCTAAACCTTCAACAATAGCAGTTTTACCAACCCCAGGTTCCCCGATTAAAACAGGATTGTTTTTGGTTCTTCTGTTTAACACCTGAATAATACGTCTAACTTCTTCGTCACGACCTATTACAGGATCTAATTTCCCTTTTCTAGCCCTTTCTGTTAAATCTGTTGAATATTTTTCAAGAGCTTTCATATTTTCTTCTGCATTTTTACTATCCACTTTTTTATTACCTCTAATTTTTTTCATAACATTTAAAATTGAATTTGTATCGACATTATTACGTTTTAATAAATCTTTTATAAAAGAGTTTTCTAACTTAGTCATTGCAATTAGGATACATTCAATACCTATGAATTCATCTTTTAAAGATTCTGCTTCACTAGTTGCAATTTCTAACAAAGAATTAGTTTCCCTTGATAAAAACACTTGTTGAGAAACACTTGGAGATGAAATTGTAGGATACTCTTTAATTTTTGTAACTATTGAATTAATGAAATTTTGATTTAATAATTTCAATTCTTCCAAATAATCTTTTGCAATACCTTTATCCTCAATCATCGCCATAACAATATGTTCCGGCTGAACTTCTGTATTCTTATAAAAATCTTTTTTAGCATTTGCCGCAAATATAATTTCTTGCGAATAATTAGTAAATTTTTCAAAATTAATCATAGTTTTAACTCCGTCTGGGGTAAATCTTGTTTTTTTTATTTTACCCGCTAATTTTATTTTAATACTATTTAAAAAAAATCAAGATTTTTTAATTATTAATTAATTATTTAATAAAAAAACAGGATAAAGAAAAATCTTTATCCTGTTTTTGTTATATTTTATTAAACTTATTTATTTAATTGGCTCATAACTTCATCAGCAAAGTTATCATTTCTTTTTTCTAAACCTTCACCAAGAACAAATCTATCAAATTTAACAATGTCGAATTTTCCAGAAATTAATTGTTCAATAGTTTGATCAGGGTTTTTAACAAATGGTTGTTCAATTAAACATCTGTGAGCCATTAATTTATTAACACGACCTTCAACAATTTTAGCTCTGATTTGTTCAGGTTTGTTAGCTAAATCTTCTTTACCCATTTCAATTCTTGTTTCTTCATCAATTACTGATTGAGGAATATCTTTTCTTGAAACGAATTCAGGAGCTGAAGATGCAATATGTAAGCAAATATCTTTAGCAAGAGCTTCGTCTTTTGCACTAGTTTCCAAAAGCACACCGATTTTACCATTGTGAATGTAAGTAGCAGTGTTACCTTCATATCTAACAAATCTTCTTACAGTAATTTTTTCACCGATAGAAGCGATTTTTTCTTTAATAGCTTCTTCTACAGTTTTACCGCATTTAGGGCAATTTGTAGCTAATAAAGCTTCAACATCAGCTGGGTTAGCAGTTGCTACTAATTCTGCAAGACCATTTGTTAATTCAATAAATTCTTCATTTTTTGCAACGAAATCTGTTTCACAGTTAACTTCAATCATTGCACCAACTGAATCAGAAACGAATGAACCGATTCTACCTTCAGCAGCAATTCTTCCCATTTTCTTATCAGCAGAAGCAATACCTTTTTGACGTAAAACTTCCATTGCTTTTTCCATATCACCATCTACTTCTACTAATGCTTTTTTAGCATCCATCATGCCAGCACCAGTTTTATCACGAAGTTCTTTTACCATTGTAGCTGTAATATTCATTTATAATTCTCCTTATTTTTGAACAAGTGAGGAGTGAATAGTGAATAGTGAATAGATATTATCTTATCCACTATTCCTATATCACAACTCTATTTCAATATTTATAGTTAAAAAGTTACAGTTATTAATTACCATTCTTTTTTATTGTAATTATACAGATGCTACTTCTTCTACACCAGCATCAGCAGCTGTTATAGATTCAATTTTCTTTGTATTAGCATTGTTTTCTTTTAATTGTTTACCTTCTAAAACAGCATCAGCAAGTTTAGAAGCAATTAATTTGATAGAACGGATAGCGTCATCATTACCAGGAATAATGTAGTTGATTCCATCCGGATTAGCATTTGTATCAGCTAAACAAATAACAGGAATATTTAATTTGTTAGCTTCTGCAATTGCGATATCTTCTTTAGCTTGGTCTACAACGAAGATAATATCAGGTAAACCACGCATTTCTTTGATACCGCCTAAAGTTTTGCTTAATTTTGCTAATTGTCTGTTTAATTGAGCTTGTTCTTTTTTAGGTAATTTTTCAGCGTGACCTGAGTTAATGAAATCTTCTAATTCTCTTAATTTATTAACTCTACCTCTGATAGTTTCGAAGTTAGTTAGCATACCGCCTAACCATCTTCTGTTAATATAGTAAGCACCTGCTCTTGTAGCTTCTTCAGCAACAACTTCAGCTGCTTGTTTTTTAGTACCAACAAAAAGAACATTTCTTCCTTTTGCTGCATATTCTCTAACTGCTTCATAAGCTGCATCTAATAAATCGGCAGTTTTTCTTAAATCAAGAATATAAATACCGTTTCTTGCACCATAAATATATGGTTTCATTTTTGGATTCCAATGTTGTGTTTGGTGTCCGAAGTGAACTCCAGCTTCTAAAAGTTCAATAAGTGATGCTACTGACATCGTTTGTCTCCTTTGTTTTTCTAACTTGTTTTACTACGGGCTATATTGCTCCATCGGAAGGGGGATATAAACTCTTAATTGAATTTTTACCTACCAGACCTTTTCCGACTAGGGTTATACCTATCGACCAATGTAACCAACTAAATATTAGTATAAACATGTTTCTCTCGCAAGTAAAAAGAATTTAAAGTCAAGAATTTTAATATTTCTTAATATTAAGTTGATTTCAAATTAGTTCTGTTGTATCATCCCTTAAAACATTGATATTAAAGGAGGTGTGTATGAAAATTTATCCTATTGGAGGAACAAATGTTTATTCTAGAAAAACAAGTTTTAAAGGCTATTATGACCCAACCTGCCAGTCTATCCCAGCATCAATGCGTAATAAGGCCTCTGAATTAGTTGAAAAAACACAACAAAGTTTTCAAGAAGTAGGACATAGTGCTCCTGTAAAAGAAGCAATAGAAGGTTTTAAAAGCAAGTTGGGAATTCTTTCCAAGGAAGAAAGTTCTGAAATAAGTCAATCAGTTTTATCTAACGTAGACTCTTCTTCACACGGATCTGTTTTACATCATTTTTTACCGGATGGGGTAACAAGTATAGATATCCCAACAGATTTACCAGCCGCAGGTGCTAAGATTTTAGATGCAAATAATTTGTTAATTCCTGACAATAATGATATAGTAACACATTCTTCTGTATTAGAAAATTTTATGGAGCAGGCATCTGATGTCCCTGATATAGACTCAATTAATACAGCTTTAGACGCAGGTAGTGCAATAAGCGATGCTGGAGGTTCTATTTTAGACGGTATAGCTGACCACATAGATGACCTAAAAGATGTTATTTCAAACTTATTTTAAAAAGAAGGATAAAAATGAAAATTGCGTTACTTCCCAAAATAAATCAACAAACAAATATTAGTAATTATAGTCACCCCAAAAAAGGTAACAATGTAGTCAATTCTCGCCCAGAATTTCAAACACCTATTTTTAAAGGCGCAGGAACCTTTTTTGCGGGGAAAGTCGTTTCAGAAGTTTTAATCTCTGGAGTAAATGCATCGCAACTTAAAAAATTTAAAAAAGAATTTGTTACTCTTTTAAAAAATATTAAGAATTATTCTAATGTCGATGTTGCGACTATGTTTATACAATTGAGTAAAACTTCTAACTCTCTTGATGAGAATTTGGGACGTATATTCACTGAATTTTGGAATCGTATAGAACTCAAGGATCTAAAAAAACAAGCATTAGAAATGCTTCCTAAATTAGATGATAAAGATTCCTCTATAAAAATCGCAAAAAAATGTCTTATTAATTCTATGATTGAATCCGGAGAATATGCCCAAGATTATTTTGCAAACAATATAAGGACTTTACCAAATGAATTTTATGGGGCTTATAAACAAGAACTTGCCGACAAAGTCCTTTATACTCCAGTTAAACACAGGTTAGCGAATTGCCCAGAACAATTTTTGTATAATTATAAATTAATAGAAGCTCTCGATGATCGAACTGGTTTTCATGAAAAATATCTGATTAATAATATAGAATCGATTAAAAATTTATGTAGTATCGCAAATGCAATGGCTAGAAAGCAATTAACATCTACAAAAAATTATGCTTTTGCATTTTATAGCCACAACTTTATTTGCGATGGAGAGAGTTATGTAGTAGGTCTAGAAAAATCTGCTTGGAGAGATAGTTTACAAAATCAATTTATGCAATGTTTAAAAGCATCAGAAGGTAATTCTGATAAACTCGCAAAAAATTTAAACATTGATAAAGAGTTAGCTATAGAAATAATAAAAGATCAAGAAGCATTATCTAAAATAAATAGTACAGATAATGTTAATCAAAAATATCAAATTTTTGACAACAGAATGAGAGAAAAATTAAATACACATGTAAAAGTTCTTTCTGAAGATTGGTTTGAAGGTAAAAATGAATATCGAAATCTAAGAACTCGTTTTTACGGATATTTGACTTTTGCTATAAAAGCAAATAAGTTAGGGATAAAGTATGATCCAGATAGATTAAATAAAAATTTTGAAAAAGAACTTAAGAATCTTTGTAAAAAAATAGATGAAAAAGCCGAAGATAGAAATTTAGGCAATGTTCTTCAAGATAACCAAATTCAAGATTTTTTAGATAATAATTATATATTACAATAATTTCAATATTTTAATTGTTGAAACATTTAAATTTATTGACAAATTTAACTTTTTATAAATTAAATTTTTTGTAATTTTATTTATTACTTCTGGATGTTTATTATTTTAATTTTTAATATAACTTTACAATCATTTGTAAAAAATATATATGCGTGATATGATTTTTATACAAATCCGATTAATCACAAATATTATATAAAGGAGAGTACCCTATGTTAGATTTTTTGTTTAAAAAAGAGACTACAAACTCTTGTGATAATTTAAACAATTTTTATTCTAAGTTAAAAAATTTATATCCAGATAAGAATATTTCAGAAGAAAGAAAAGAATATTTAAAATCAACAGTTCAAAAATACGGGTATCTTCCTTATCCACAAGTTAAAGCATTAGAAGAGTTAACAAACGCGGAAGTTCTTTATGCATTAGAAACAAAATGGGAACTTAACGGTGTATTTAAAGACGGAATTTTTAATTTTACAAAAGCAAGTGTTCTTGCAAGAAATAATGTAAAAGATTCTTCTTGGTTGCAAAAAGAAGGACATAATATAAAGCTTACAAATTTAGCAGGTTTAGGAAATGGAAATAACTCTAAAGACTGCGGAAAATTTATGGATTGGATGAGACAATTATTAATTCTTCCAAGCGGAAATTTAGAAAATAATATCTTTTCTACAACAATGTATCTGATTCCATTTCACCCTAGAGAATTTGGATGTGCATATTTGCCAACTGCAAGTTGTGTAAGTCCAAACTTAGAAGATAGTGTTATAAAAGATAAAACCGGTTTGAATGCTGATGAACAAGTTAAGATGTTTATTCAATTAACTCAACTAGCTGGTCACCCTGTAATTTATGATATACTTCCGCAAACAGGTCGTTTTTCTAAAATAGTTTTAACAAATCCTGATTGTGCAAGATGGTTTGATATTAATGCTATCATTGAAGAACTTTTAAAGAATGTAGATAAAATAGTTTCAGAACTTTCTGATAAATATTCAAAAGAAGATTTAGAAATTGTAAGCAACATTTACAAAAAAGATATTAAAGGCGAAAGCTATGGTGATTTAACTGAACACTATAAGAAAATTTTTGATGAAATTAATGAAAAATTAAGACAAACAAAGATTTTCTTATCAAATTCAATGTTAGAAAAAAGTATTCAAGATAAATTACACAAAAAAGCTCGAACTTTGATTAATAAATTTGCAAAAAATAATCGTGGTAAAAAAATGTCTGAAAAAGATATTTTTAACCAAAACGAAATAATTCAAGGTTTAATCTCAGAAGGCATGTGGCCTGCACCAGGTGGTGCTTGGTGTTCAGCAGGTGTTCCTGTTTTTGATAAAATGAGCGAAGGAGCTTCTTATCCAACATTCAAACACTACAAATATGATGGAATTGATGTTTCTAAGTATGCTAATTTAGATTGTCAAACTCCATATTATTTTGTATGCCTTGAAAATGGTAAATATAACAATGATGTTGTTAAATTTTTCATTGATTATATGAAAAATTTACAAGAAGAATACAATTTTGACGGATTTAGAGTTGATCACATTGATCACATTGTAGATAGAGTTTCAGAGGAAGATGGAACACCTATAAGCTATAGAGCACCAAGAAAAGTTCTTGGAATGTTAAATACTGCAATGAAAGAAAAAATTCCATATTTTGCAACTTTAGCTGAATACATGCTATGGGATAATTATTTCAAAGAATATCACCAAGATATGAACTTTGATTTATTGTGGGGAAATGATATTGTTTCACAAAGCTACAAAACTCCTGAAGCAATAGCTGAAGATAATTTAAATCTTTCAAATTATAATGTATCTGTAAAAAAATCTACACCACTATCAATTTTGAAATCATACAACAACCAAGATGGTGAATTTGAAGCAATTGACAGATATCCTGCACAATTAGGACAACAAGGTGCATTATTTAAATGGTTTAAATATAAATTCCTTCCAGGAGGCCGTCACGCTCAAAGACCAGTTATGTATATTGATGGAGATGAATCATTTACAAACGGTGGTATGGAATACGTAATCGGAAACGAAGTTTCAATGAAAAGAGAAAAAGATTATGATTTCTTCTCTAAATTTGATGCATTAGATAGATTTGTTAAGAATTCTCCTGTTATAACAGATGGTGAAGCTCATATAATCAGACAAGATGATGATGGCTTTGTAGTATGGCAAATTCAAAAAGAAGGTTTGAAAAATTCTATCTTGGTAGTTGCTAATTTCCACTCACCAACTGAAAAAATCTTGAGAGAAGAAAATGGAAATTCTTGGTCAGAAATTGTTGAAGGAAGAGAAGTTTTTGATAAAACAATCGAACTTTCTTGTGATTATTCGATTGTTTCCGAATTTAGATTTGATGGAGTTGACTACATTGAAGAAAAATTTGTAGCAGCAACTAACTCCCTTTCATTTGGGAAATTGATGCCAGGAGAATTTAAATTCTTTACAGTAATCAAATAATTTTATAAAAACGGGAAATATAAGTTTCAACAGAAAATTATATTTGCCCCAAGGAGTATAATTTACGATTAAGTAAACTACGATTAAGTAATATAGGGATTCACCGAGCGAAAGCTCGGTTTTCTTTTTTTTATAAAAGTAAAGAAATGTTTATAATACCTTTGTTAATATTGACTATGGGGTATATTTAAAGTATTTTGAGAAGTGTACATTTGTACACTTAATAGTACTAGATAATTTAGGGAAGAGAATATGGATTTTACTACACTAACCATTAAAGTTTTAAAAATGCTTTCTTTTGCAGGAAGTTACGGCTTAGGAATTATTTTACTAACAATAATTGTAAGAGCTGCAATGTGGCCACTAGGGCTTTCACAACAGCGTTCAATGAGAACGATGCAATTATTACAACCAAAAATGAAAGCTATTCAAGAGAGATATAAAAGCAATCCTCAAGTTATGCAACAAAAAATGATGGAATTTTATAAAGAGCATAAATTTAATCCAATGGCTGGATGTTTTCCGCTTCTTATACAAATGCCAATATTCATTTTATTATATTCAACTTTAATGAGCCCTCAATTTATTCAAATGGCAGGTGATTCACAGTTTTTATTCATAAAAAGATTAGATGCAACTCTTAAAACTTCCGCAGGAATCTCTCAAGACGGAATACTAGGAGTATCAAAATATGATTCATTTATGGCAGGTAAAACAGCAAAAGTTTATTTAAAAGGTATTGATGAACCTCTTGATAATGTAAAAATAGAAAAACCTACAAAAGCTGTTGAAGTTCAAGGTGATTTAGTTCCAGGAGAAACTGCTGATTTCAAAGTAAGCCTAGACAGCTTAAATCTAAAATTCAGCCAATTAGATCAAATTGAAAAAGCTGAAATCAATGTAACAGATGTTCAGACAAAAGAAACAGAAAAAATGACTTTTGTAAGAAAAGATGGAATTCTAATTAGCTCAATTCCAACAAAAGAAGTTAAACAATCATTCCATTATGATGTTTTATTACTAATTGCACTTTTTGCAGTTACAATGATATTTTCACAAAAAGCAATGATGGCAATGAATAAAAATGCAGAGCAGGATGAAGCACAAAAAGCAATGCAAAAATCTATGAATACATTTATGCCAATTATGCTTACATTTACATTCATTATTATTCCAATCCCTGCCGGAGTGCTTTTATATTTAATTTCAAGTAATATCTTCCAAGTTATTCAAACAGTCATTATTAATAAACAATTAGAACTTGAAGATGCTCATAAAAATAATAAAGTTGATGATATCGATTTAGCAAATGCTAAAAAAATTCAAGAAAAATAAAACAAATCAAGTATAAAAAAGAACTTTAATTTTAATAAATTAAAGTTCTTTTTTATAAAGAAAAAATATCAGGTTCGTTATAACGAACCTGATATTTTTTATCCAATCATAGAATCCCAAATTATGAAAGTTTTTCAATTAAACTTGCGTGTTTAGACGCAAAATCTTTGCCTCTTGCAATAATTGCAGCTTTCAAAATTGAATGCAAATCAAGCGGAATAAGTTCTTTAAAATTGTTTGGCAATCTTAAAGACCAATTCTGATCCCCAGATGTTCCCGGTCTATTATAAACATCGTTTATTTGGAAGAAATCAGTAAAAAACATTTGAACATTCTTAGCTTTAGAAGCAAAAATTTCTGTTAATTTAACAAAAGTCAAATACTCTTTATCTTGAGTCAATCTTACAATAATATCATCTTTATTATCTGCTTCTGCAAATAAATCTTCCACTAAATTCTTAGCATGTAAATAACCTTCATGAGTGTTAATCATACTCTCAGCCCACATTGCAATCGGGTTATTATCATGAGTACCTACCATGTTCCAAACATTTTCTGTAATATTCTTACAACGATATGGATGTTCAGGTTTTTCAGGAACAACAAATTGAGTAAGTCTCATACCTTGTAATTCATATTTTTTCATAACTGCATCAACTGGATTAGTTAGAGTACCTAAGTCCTCACAAACAATCGCATTTTTATCCAATCCACATTCTTCAGCAGCTGCAATAACTATTTTTTCAATTAATCTGCCATATAAAGCAATTTGCTCATCATTCAAGCTCTTTACACGTTTTTCTTTATCAGCTTCTAGAGTTAAATCTAAATCCTCATATTTAGCAATTGCATATTTATAAAGTTCAGAATGCTCAGGAGAAGAATATAACCTGCCAGCCCCTTCTTCACACATAGGCTTTTTACCAACTTTATAAACCCAAGGATCAATTAAACCTACAATGTGGTCAATTCTAACCCCACCAGGGTTTTCTTGAAACATCTTTTTATAAAGACGCTTCATCAAAATACCACCTTCACCCAATGAACCATCTTCATTAAACATTTTTTCAGGATCCATAACAGGGAAACCCCAAGCTTGCCCATCCTTTGAGAAATAATCAGGAGGACAACCTAAATACCAACCCTCTAAAAATAAAGATTGATACGCCCAAGCATCTCTATCTGAAAAAGCAACTTGACGGTCTGCAATCATTTTTATATTTTTTGATAAGGCATATTTCTTTGTTTCCTCATTTTGTACTTCTAATACAAATTGACAGAATTTATAAAACTCAATCTCATCTGCATATTTATTTTTAATCTCTTTTATACGAGCTTCATATAATTTCTTTTCATCATCATTTTTTGGATTTTTTAAATTCTTATCCAACTCATTTTTCCAAGTATACCAAAAATCATTATCATTTTCGATAGAAAGAGCTTCATATAAAGAATCATTCTCCAACCAAAACTCATTTTCTTTCTTAAATTTATCAAAATCCTTCTTCAAAGAAGAACCAAACAAACCACTGTTTAAATCTTTAAAATTATTCCAAGCTTCTTTCAATGCTTCATTTTGAGCTTGCATTATATAAGAATAAGCCGTTTTTCCTTTATTTTGATTTGGATTATTATTAATAACTTTTTCATAAGCAGCTTGAGATAAAATATTTTCCCACTTTTTCTCAGTTAACTGTTTTAAATCAATAAACAAGGGATTACCTGAAAAAATAGTTCCGGTATAAGGAGAAGAATCAGAACTTTTAGTTTTTCCAGCAGGTCCCAACTGTATAGCATTAAATATGCCGGAAGCATAATCAATTAAAGCGTGCCCACCATTAGAATTAAAAGTTCCAAATCCTGTATCTTCACCATCTGCTGAAGGAAAGCTACTACCGTGAATAATCAAAGCTAAATTTTCTTTGCCTAAAGCTTTTAAAGCTTCTGCAACTATCTTAGCATCTATCTTGTGTGATGTTAAACAGACCATAAATTTTTACTCCTTTTCTTCTTCATAATGAAGTTTATCATTTAAATAAACTTATTTCAATAAAATGTAAATTGTAAGGAGTAAATAAAAAGAATATTTTTACAATCGGAGGATACGGAAAAATCCAAAAATTGACTGGCGAGAGCGGGAGCGTTGTACGAAGTACAAAAGCTCATTCTCGCAAATTTTTGAGATTTTTCAAATCCGACCTTCGGAGTGTGAGCATCAGGTCGTATGCGGGATAGCATACAACCTGATGCAAAACCGTTCCCAAGAGTTTGCGAAAAATGTCAATTTTTCCGCAAACTCATCCTATATCCCAAATTTTAAACCAAAATTATCAAATTTATTCTCTAGAGCAGCAACTGTTCTTGTAAGAATAACAGAAAGAGTCGCTACATCAGATTTGCTTAAATTTCCTGCATCATTTTGAATAAGCTCTTCAAGAATAATCGCTAAATGTTTGACGCAAGAAATCTCTATTGCGATTTTTTCAAGCTTTTTTGCAATAAAATCTTTTTCTTTTTTATTCATAGCTACCTCTTTTGTTAAAAAATATAACGCCTCTTTGGTTTTATTTATCTTATACAAGACATATTCATCTTGCATAATACACCAATAAGACATTTTTGTCAACTCAGCGACACATATGTATAATAATTGTATGGAAAATCATGTAAGAAAACAAATTAAATTACTGCTGTTACAAGAAGATACAATGTTAAAAGAACTAGCAGTAAAATTATCAGAAAAGACCAAAAAGAACTACACTCCTGATTCCTTATCACACAAGATAGGAAGAAATAGTATCACATATAGTGAAATGGTCTGCATAGCTGAGATTTTGGGATATGAAATAAAGTTCGTCAAAAAAGAAGTTTAAGTTTAATTGAATTTGATTAATCTTAAATTTTTTTCTATAATTTTGGTATGAAAAAATTCTTAATAGTTTTACTCTTAATATTTTCAATGCCTTGTTTTGCTTCTGAAGATTTATCAAAACAAGCTACGGCATTTTATAGTGATAATAATTACCAGAAAACTATGGATTTAATTTTACAAATTGACGAAAAAGATCGTTCTGCAAAAGATTGGCTTATTTTAGGCAATGTGCTAGACGATAAAGGCGAAAAAGATAACGCTATTTTTATGTATCAAAAAGCCTTAACTGTCGATAAAAAATTCTACAAAGCTTATTATAATTTAGCAAATAATTATTTAGAAAATAATCAGTTTAATATGGCTATAGATAATTATAAAAAAGCAGCTTCTTTAAACAAAGAAAACCCTTATATTCTTTATAATTTAGCCTGTGCTTATATAAAAGTTGGTGAAATTAAAAAAGCTAAGACAAATTTAAACAAAGCAATTATGCTAAAATCAGATGTTCCTGAATTTCACTATAATCTAGCATATGTATATAAAAATCTTGGTAAAGAAAAACTAGCCCAAACGTATTTAGATAACTTCAATAAACTTACCGGAAATACTATAGAAGCAAAATAACCTAATCAATTACAGTTATTATATTATATTACAATCTAAGATTGCGTAGAATATGTCTGGCAAGCGAAAGTTTCTTGAGCGTCAAGAGCTTAAACAAGAAAAGACCCACCGTATAGGTGAGTCTTTTTTTAATTGCCCTTGGCCAGACTTGAAAAAGCTTTAGCTCGGAGAAAAGTCCGAATTCGGCGTCGGGAGACGGCGAACTGAGGAATTTTCTTTACGTCCGCGACGTAGCAATCTCCGATTGCACAGGAGCTGTCTGGCAAGCAAGAGTTCCTCGAGCGTCAAGGGCTTAAACAAGAAAAGACCCACCGTATAGGTGAGTCTTTTTTTAATTGCCCTTGGCCAGACTTGAAAAAGCTTTAGC
>CALUUP010000019.1 GCA_944323985.1 Candidatus Gastranaerophilales bacterium
TTTCCGCTTTTAGCGTGTTTGATATTATTTATATTTAAAAATAGAGCTTTAAATAATTGGATGGTAAATTTATATGCAATTGTTCATTTTGTTGTGTCTTTAGCTTTATGTTTAAATATAGATTTTCTTCCTCAGTGGCCTGCTAGTAAATTTTTTGCTGTAGATGCTACTAATAAAATATTTTTGATGGTGATGTCAATAGTATTTTTTGCTGTTGCAATTTACAATAATGGATATTTAAGAAATGATAGTTCACTTACAAGAAAACTTAGACATTATACTTATATGTTGTTGTTCTTTGTTTTTTCTATGACTGGTGCTATTTTAAGCACTAATTTAGGTGTTTCTTGGGTATTTATTGAAGGTACGACTTTAGCTAGTGCCTATTTAATTTATTTCCATAAAACAAAACATTCTATTGAAGCTGCTTGGAAATATGTTTTTATTTGTTCAATTGGTATTGCTTTAGCGTTTGTTGGAATTATTTTATTAACGGTTGCTACTGGAAATTTAAATTCATTATTCTATGTTGATTTATATAATAATGCTGTTTTATTTAATCCTTTCTGGTTAAAATTATCTTTTGTTTTTATTTTATTCGGTATAGGTACAAAAATGGGCTTGGCTCCTGTGCATTTTTGGTTGCCGGATGCCCACGCTGAAGCTCCTTCTCCTATATCTGCGTTGCTTTCAGCTACTCTTTTAAATTCAGCATTTTTAGTTATCTTAAATATGTTTAGAGTTATGGTTTTATCCGGTTGTGATAGTTATGCAAGAATTATGTTGTTTACGATGGGATTTTTATCTTTATTTATAACTGCAGTTTTTGTTTATCACATTAATAACTATAAAAGAATGCTTGCTTATTCATCTATCGAAAATATGGGTATTTTAGCTATCGGAACTGCTTTGGGCGGTATTGGTATGTTAGCTGCTATGATACATTTGATTGGACATTCTTTAATAAAAGCTTCATTCTTCCTAACTTCTGGAAATGTCTTAGAATTGTACGGTACTAAAAAAATTAAATCTGTAACAGGTTTATTAAAGAAAGATAGAATGACCGGTTGGTTATGGATTGCTTCATTTTTAGGAATTGTTGCTTTCCCTCCTTCTGTTTTATTTATTAGTGAATTTTTAATGGTTAAGACTATGTTTTTAAAAGGACATTTCTTAATGTGTGTAGTTTTCTTGTTACTTTTAACAATTGTGTTATATGGTTTAGGAAAAGCTGTTATTAAAATGTCATTCACTGATAATAAAGATGAAGTTGAAAAAGTTGAAAAACTTAGTTGGACAATGTATTTGCCACAAATTACTATGCTTATTATAGCTTTTGTGATTGGTATTTATATGCCAAAAGATATTGTTATTTCAATTTTGGCGGCAGTTGCTGGTTTTTAGTTTTAAAATTAAGAGGTTAAAAGTTAATTATGAATTGGATAATTACAGAAAATAATAAAAAGATTAACGCTTTAGATATTCCTACAATTTCAATTGAAGATATTAAAGCTGATCTTGAGAAAATGAAAATGCGTGTTGTTGGATTTTTTGGAAAAAAAGAATTTGATAACATAAGATTGTATATCGTTATGGCTGATGATAAAGTTGGAAAATTATACGTAACTTCATCTTTGTTTTATCCTAATATGAAATCTTATGAATCTTTTACTCAAAAATTCCCGGCATTTCATATTTTTGAACGCGAATTTTATGAAGAATTTGGTATAGAACCTTTAAATCATCCTTGGTTAAAACCTGTGAGAAATAATCAGGATAAGTATCCTTTCTTTGAAATGAAAGGAGAGGATGTACACCAAGTTGCAGTTGGACCAATTCATGCTGGAGTTATTGAACCAGGACATTTTAGATTTATGTGTCAAGGTGAAAAAGTTTACGATTTAGAAATTATGCTTGGTTATCAACATAGAGGTGTTGAAGAATTATTTTTAAATAGTAAAAGATATAATAATAGATTAGCGGAATCTGTTTGTGGTGATTCTGTTATTGCTTATAATTTAGCTTACTCTCAAGCTATGGAAGAATTATCAAATTCTGCTGTTTCTTCAAAAGCTCAAATTATAAGAAGAGTTGCATTGGAAATGGAAAGAATTGCTATTCATATTGGTGATTTAGGCGCTATTTCAGGTGATATTGCATATTTGATGGGTGCTTCTATTTTTGGTATTACAAGAACTCTTGTAATAAATACAATGCTTGAAATCTCTGGCAGCCGTTTCGGAAGAGGTTTAATCAATGTTGGAGGAGTTAACTTTGATATTGATGAAAAAATGGCTGAAAAGATTTTAAATATGCTAGAAGGGGTTGAAAAAACTGTTGATAGAACTTCTAAAGTTATGTTAAGCAAACCTTCTTGTATTTCAAGAATGGAGAGAACCGGTGTTGTAAGTACTGAAACTGCAAAATCTTTAGGTGCAGTTGGTATGGCCGCACGCTCTTCCGGTGTTGATATTGATACCAGATTTGATTTTAACGATAAATGGTATACGGCTTTAGATGTTAAATCTCCATTTAAAGCAACAGGTGATGTTCATTCAAGATTTAGATTAAGATATAAAGAAATTAAACAATCAATGCAGATTGTTAGAAAATTGTTAGAAAAGCTTAAAGAATATAAAGCTGAGCCTTTAAAAGTAACTCCAAATACTGAATTGGCTTCAAATTCAATGGTTATATCAATGACAGAGGCTTGGAGAGGTGAGGTTGTTCATATAGCTTTGACAGGAGGTAATGGAGAATTATTACGTTACAAAATGAAAGATCCATCTTTTAATAACTGGTATATGCTTGCTATGGCGGTTAGAAATAATGGTGTTTCAGATTTCCCATTATGTAATAAGAGTTTTAATCTGTCATATTGTGGAAATGATTTATAAGAGGGGATGAGTTGAGAAGTTTAGTAGTTTATAAGAAATTAAATTTATATACATAAGTATCTTCTCGCCGACTCAACTTATCGTTTTTTAATTAATTAAGTAAATAGAGGAAAATAAAAATGTTTGATACGTTAAAATTAAAATATTTTCAAGGAAAACAGTATATCCCTGATATTCCTAACGCTCCAATGCGTAGTCAGTTTAGAGGATTTCCAATTCTAAAATCTTGCGAAGGTTGTAAGATTGATGAAGCAGTTTGCCCAACAGGAGCTTTAAAAGCAAATCCTTTATCTATTGATATGGGAAAATGTACTTTATGCGGAGAATGTCAGTGTGAAGCTATAAAATTTAGTAATTATTATAAATTATCTTCTACAGATAGAAATAAGTTAATTGTTACAGAAAATATGACTCCTGATGAGTTTGAAAAAGTTGCGATAGAAGCTAGAAAAGAAATTCATAGAGTATTTTCAAAGTCTTTAAAATTAAGACAAGTGTCTGCGGCTGGATGTAACGGATGTGAGATGGAATTAAATGCTTGTTCAAATTGCAACTTTGATATGGGTAGGTTTGGAATTGATTTTGTAGCATCACCTCGTCACGCTGATGGTATTGTAATAACCGGACCAATTTCAGAAAATATGGCTTGGGCTTTGGAAGATTGTTATAAGCATACACCTGATCCTAAAATTGTAATTTTAGCAGGAGCCTGTGCGATTTCTGGCGGTGTTTTTCAAAATTCTTCTAAACTTAATAGAGAATTTTTGGAAAAATATCCGATTGATTTATATATCCCAGGATGTCCGGTTCATCCTTTGACATTTATTAATGGGGTTTTAGATTTTATTTCTAAAAAATAAAAATAAGCGGTTTTTTAACCGCTTATTTTTTATAATAATCCAAAATAAATTTTATTTAGTTCTGCAACTGTCATTGCACCAATTCTTTCATTTTCTATTTGAGTTCTTTGAACCTCGTCAGTTGCTTTTATTGGTTGTATTTGTAATTGTTGTTTTGTATCTTCTTCTTGTTTTTCGTTAATTTTTTGAACGAGTTCAAGTTTTGCTTTTTCAAGCTTCGATTTATCTGCGGATTTGTTCCCACTTGGAGCAATTCCAAGTTGGCGTAATTCATTTAATATCTGCATATATTCGTAATCATTAAAATTACTTGCTCCTCCAATAGCCTGTATCAATTTATAAGCTCCTTTCTTTTTTATATCTTCCACACATCAATTTTAAGTTAACAATAATTTGAATATATCTTTACAAAAATTAACAGATGAGTTAAAATAAAATAATAGAATTAATATTTTGTTACAAATTAGCAAATAAATTTGTTCTAGGGTTTTGAATAAAATATAATATATAATATAAAGTCGTAAAATAACCCAATAATACAAAAAAGAATTAGGAATTTGGATAAAATGAAAAAAAACTTAAGTTACTTGCTCGCATTGTTTTGTTTACTGTCAATGACAAAGGCTTATGCTGATGTTTTTCCAATGCAAGCCGAAATGGGTGGATATAACCCTGGTGCATATAACACTACAGAATTACAGAATATTAATCATTATGAGATTGATAAGAGTTATATTCAATCTTTTGATACAGTGACAAAAGATGAACAGATTTATGATGCTTCTATTGAAGAAAATGAAGCTAGAGAGGGTATGCTTTATAATCCTCACTTTTTATTAGAAAAAATTAACTTCGAGGGTAATACTAAAATTCCTACTGAAGAGTTGGAGAAATTAGGTTTAGAAGTAATTGGTGAAGATATTTTCTTTGATGAATTGTTGGAAGTTTGTTCAAAAGTTACTAATTATTATCGTTCAAAAGGTTATTTAACTTCATACGCAACAGTTCCGCCTCAAAGAATTGTCGATGGTGTTGCAACTATTAAGATTATAGAAAGTAAAGTTGGTGAATTAAATATTGAAGGCGAAAAATGGACTCGTGAGTGGTATTTAAGACACATTATAATGGGTAAAGCAGGGCTTAGAGAAGGTGATGTATTTAATGCAAAGAACCTTCAAAGAGCTATGAAAGAGATTAATAGAGAAGATTATGTTCAAATTCAGACAGAAGTAGAACGTCAGCCGGAAGGTGATGAAAATACTGCGATTACTTTGAATGTAAGAGATAGATTCCCTGTTAATTTGAATTTTGGTTATGATGATTATGGCCGTTCTTATACTGGTGCTCAAAGAGTTTCATTCTTAGTAGGTATGGATAACTTAACAGGTTTAGGTGATAAAATCTATGGTGGAACAATTCTTTCATCAGGTTCTACCGGTTGGATGGCTGGTTATTCTTTACCTGTTTCTTCTTATGGTACTAGATTATCGTTTGATTTCTCAGATTCACACGTTCGTTTAGGTGGTCCATATAAATCTTTGAATGTTAAAGGTAATGCTCAGAGTTATTTCTTTAAATTAACTCAGCCTATCATTCAGAATGCAAAGACTGACTTAATATTTTATACAGGTTATGATTATGTAAATGCCAATACATCGGCTACAATTGCAGGTAATCCTTTAAGACTATCTAATTATAACTTGAATGTATGGCGTTCAGGTTTATATGGTATGACTGACGATAATTACGGTCGTTGGATTGGTAATTTAGGCGTTGATTTTGGTATGGGTGGTGATGGACATGGTGCTATCCAAGATACTACTTTCTTTAAAGTCACTGCTGGTGCTACTCGTGTTCAAAGATTATTTGGTAGAGGAACCGGTATCGTAAGAGTTGGTGGACAATATTCTCCTAATAAATTATTTGCAGCTGAACAAATGCAAATGGGTGGCCCTTACACTTTGAGAGGTTATCAACCGGCTGAATTAATTGGAGATTATGGTGTTACAGGTACTGTAGAATATAGATTCCCTATTCCATTCTTAGATAGAATTTTACCTAAGATTGATGAAAGATTAAGATTAGCAGTCTTCTATGATTGGGGCTGGTTAGGTGAAAACGGTAATATTTATAATTACCCTCAAACATTCTTACATTCAGTAGGTTTTGGTACTTATATTAACTTTACTGAATGGTTAACAGGACAAATCGGAGTTGGTTTCCCTCTTGGTCGTTCTTATGATGAAAATACTGCAAGATTCTACTTTAGTGTAAATTCTGATTTGGATAGATTAATACCATTAAGAAATCCTCAGAAATTATAAGGATAAAAAAATATATAATATAAAAAGCGACTTTATTTAAAGTCGCTTTTAGTTATTTATTAAAAAATATTATTTTTTTATTCTTGCAAGTAGATCTTTTGCATAATCCATTTTGAATATTAAATTAAGACTTCCATAAATACCGAGAGTTAAAATCATTATCAAAACAATTTTTACTATTTCAAATAAATATTTAGGAAGAGGAATGTTATTCATTTCTAAACATATAAACCAACAAATAATAAAAGTTGTTAATCCTGCAAAAATCATTTTTGCAAAATTTTTGAATAAACTTATATAATCAAGTTTAATCTTTTTATGTATAAATAAGCCTAAAAATGTTGCATTGAATAGTGTTACAAATGATGTAGAAAGAGTAATTCCAGCAATTCCCATATCAAGTTTTAATATTAAAAGCCAATTTAAGACAGCTTTAAGAGCTATTGATGACATAGCAATAATAAATGGAGTTTTAGAATCATTAAATGCATAATAAACTCTTGTTATAGAATCTCTAAATACATAAGGCAAAATTGAAAAAGATAGATAACAAAGAGCTTCTGAAACCATAATAACAGCATTTTCATTAAAAGCTCCTCTTTCAAAGATTAAAGAAATACCATCTTTAGCTAAAAGAAGTATTAATATAATCATTGGAACAGCAGCAAAAAATAAAACCCCAACTCCTTTATTAAAATAAGTTCTTATAGAATCATAATTTTTTTCCCCTGCAAGTCTTGAAAAAATTGGAAATAGTGGAACTAAAAAAGCTGTTACAAGAATTCCAACAGGGAATTGAAATATTCTGTTAGCAAAAACAACAGAAGTCCAAGCTCCTTCTTTTAGGGTTGAAGCAAAAAACATATCAATATAAATACTTATTTGACCTATTGTAGAACTTAAAATTGCAGGGAAGAGTAATTCTGATATATTTTTAAAATATTCATTATTTTTAATGTCCAAATTTGGTTTAATTCGATAGCCAAGTTGTCTGATTTTAGGAAATTGTACTATTAATTGACACACCGCACCAATTGTCGTTGCTAAAGCTAAAATAGTACCTTTATTATCATTATGGAATATTGAAATAATTAATACTACAACAATACTTAATATCATAGGAGAAAGATTTGGAAGTATGTATTGTTTATGACAAATTAAAAGTCCATAATAGATACCAATAATACCTCCAATTAGTATTATTGGTGACATTATTTTAAAATGAGCTGCCGCTAAAGCAACTAATTCAGGCGTTCCCGCAGAAATAATCAATCCCATTATTTTATCCGCAAATAGAAAACCTAAAATAGAACAAAGTCCAAAGAATAAAAAAGATACTGTTAAAAAAGTATTATATAATCTATTAACAACCTCATCTGGTTTAGAATCAAAATCAGGAATAAGTTTCGAGAACACCGCAACTGTTGCACTATGAAAAGGTCCCCCTACTCCACCAAGTATTATAATTGCAAGAGAAGGTATTTGTAGTGCATAAAAGTAAGCATCTGAAATCATTGTTGCACCGTAAAAATTCGCTACAACCATATCTCTAACAAATCCCATAAATTTACTTGCGATGGTTACAAGTGCTATTAACCACGCTGCTTTTAAAACGCTAGGTGTTTCATCTTTATTAATTTTCTGTTCCATATTTTTCTACCAATTCAACATATAAAGTTACTGATCTTCCTAATGTTGGAGGGTAAAAAACAATAGTGTTTGCTCCATCTTCAATATATCTTGAGATATCGATTTTATAATCTTTTTGGAAAATTGTTTTTGTTACAGGAAATTCCATTTGTTTGCCGTTAATATTTACTAATATTTTGGCAGCATTAGAATTTGTAATCACTAACTGTGCTCGTCCAACCGGAGCCCAAAATGTTTGTTTTATTTCCTCTCCACATATTGTAATAGGCATTGTGCCTAAATTAATTCCTGAGTAATAGTGTCTTAAAATATTGTAATATGGTTGTTTAAGTTTTGTAGCCATGTATCCTGCACCGTATTGGCTCATTCCAACTCCATGACCAAAACCTCCGCCATAAAATTTTATTTCATTTATATTTCCGTAGTTGTCTAATGAATTTTCAATAATTATATTGGCACTTGGTAAAGATATTCCATCTTTTTGGAAAACTCTTCTAATGACTAATTCTTTTGCTATTCTATAGCAGCCTTTTGTTGTCATTAATTCAAGTTCAATAACTTTACCTGAAGCTCCTCTTTTCATAACTTTAATGTCTTTAATATTTCCAAGTTCATCACCTTGTTTAAAAGCAGGATGCACAAATCCTGTTTTTGATTGAGCCACAAGAGTTTTCTTTAAAATTTCTTCTAATTCTTTCGTTGACCAAGTCTTTTCCCATCTGTAATAAGGTGATTCAATGTCAAATGAAGGTACTTTACTCTTATAGAAAGATGCAGCTTTTTCTTCTTCCTCTAAGCTTTCAAAATCTGACTTATCAGGAACTGCTACTAAATAAGGTTTATTTATAGATGGAAACATTTTTGTAGTAGGGTCAGAAAATGCATAAGCATAGCTTTCTGTATAGCCTCCAGCAGTCGAACTATATAAAGCTAAAATAGGTTCATTATCATATAAGGCTACAATACCATCTGTTTCCATAACTGCTTGAGTTGATAAATCCGTTTCTGTATTAACTCCATAATAAACTTGGCTTGCGACACTGTCTACTACCTGAAATTCTTTGTATGCTTGTGTTCTTGGTGTTAATACATAGTTTCTTGCAGCAACGGCTTGTGCTTTTAATGCTTCTAATCCAAACCTTACAGGCATTTCATTAGGAACTACGCCTTTTAAATATTCTTGAACTTCCACTAAATTAACTAAGTAAAAACCCGTTCTATCTTGTTTTTGTACAAATTCAAATGCACCATGATATTGTGCTTGAAGACCTTTTCGCTTTAAATCTTTTACCCCTAAAACACCTTGAGGGCAAACAATTACGAAATCTCTTATAATCCAAGGTTTATTGTTAAATATAAGTTCTAATCCCGAGACATTATTACGAACAATAAGTTCCGTATTTGCAGGGATATTGAAGATAGGTTTTCTTGTTTCTTTGTCACAAACTTGACAATCAGCAGTTCCGAAAACCGTAATTTCTTGTTTTAATACATTTTGAAACTTATTATCAGTTATCCCTACTCTTATTATTTCTCCGGCAAAAACTTTAATATTATTGCTATTTAATATAATTAAAGACAGTAATATTAAGATAAAAGTTTTTATTTTAACTCCCAAGTTGTACCTTCCTTAGAATCTTTTAATACTATTCCAACTTTATCTAAAGCTATTCTTATTTTATCTGCAATTTCCCAGTTTTTGTTGTCTCTGGCAGTTTTTCTATCTTCAATAATTTCTTGCATTGAAGAATAAGTTTTTCCTAATTCTTTATTGATTTCTTGTAATTTATTTTGAATTTCTTCTTCTGATAAATAGGATTTTTCAAAAGTAAAACCAAGAGTTGAGCCTAATTTTTCTAAAAGAGTATAAGCATATGGAACATCTTTATTCGCTTTATTTGTT
Organism: Candidatus Gastranaerophilales bacterium; assembly: GCA_944323985.1. Classification (GTDB taxonomy): domain Bacteria; phylum Cyanobacteriota; class Vampirovibrionia; order Gastranaerophilales; family Gastranaerophilaceae; genus CAG-196. Next base: position 9,635 of record CALUUP010000019.1, read on the forward strand.
AAATCAAATAAAATTGCTAATGCTTTTGATGTATTTAAATCATCATCCATTGCTTCAACAAAAGCTTTATATTCTTCTAATTGAGTTAAATCAATATTATTATTAATAACTGTTTTTTTAGCATTAAGCATTCTTTTCACACCATTTGAAGCAGCTTGTAAGGCTTCATCTGAAAATTCAACAGGCATACGGTAGTGATTTGTTAAGATAAAGAATCTTATAGTGTTTGCATCATATTTCTTTAAAATATCATCAATTGTTAAAAAGTTACCTAATGATTTAGACATTTTTTCTTTATTTATAGTAACAAATCCGTTATGAAGCCAGTAATTAACAAATTTACATCCGTTTGCACATTCAGATTGAGCAATTTCGTTTTCGTGATGTGGAAATATTAAATCAGCACCACCAGCATGAATATCAATAGTTTTACCAAGATATTTTCTGCTCATCGCTGAACATTCAATGTGCCATCCTGGACGTCCTACACCCCAAGGAGAATTATATCCGAATTTTTCATCTTTTTTCCATAAAGCAAAATCAAGCGGATCTTCTTTTTGTTCTCCTATTTCTATCCTAGCACCACTTTCAAGCTGGTCTATCGGTTGTTTTGATAAATATCCGTATTTAGGAAATTTTTTTACTCTAAAATATACATCTCCATTTGCTTCATATGCATATCCGTTTTTTATTAAATCTTTATTAATAGAAATCATTTCTCCTAACGTTTTTGTTGCAAATGGTTCTATATCAGGTTTTAAATTATTTAAAGCTTTCATGCTTTCACTAAATTTTTTATACCAATATTGAGAAACTTCTTCCGGAGTTTTTCCTTCTTTTTCAGCTTTTTTAAGAATTTTATCATCTACGTCTGTTACATTTCTACAATAGGTAACATCATAACCTTTAAACTTTAAATATCTATATAAAACATCCCAAGTAATGTAGCATCTTGCGTGACCAAGATGAGCATTGTCATAAACCGTTGGGCCGCAAACATACATTTTTACTTTGTTTTCTTCTATTGGTTTAAATTCTTCGATTTGATTTGTGTAAGAATTATGTAACTTCATAAATAATAGCTCCTTAAAAACTTCATAAGTTACATAAATTTTATAACAAAGAAAACTTATTGTCTATTTGTTAGTTGTCCCATTTAAAGCTTTTTCATGAGCTTTTCTAGTATTATGGTACGTTAACATAGGAATAAATATACCAAGGAGAATTGGAGATATTAAGAATGTTGAAACAGCTCCTGGTATTGAATTTAGACCTCTTGCAAATTGAGCAATTTTATTGTTTTTAATATTTCCAGATCCTTGCATAACTTTTGATATTAATTCATTTTTAGCTTTGGAATCTTTGATATCAAGATTTTTAAATACGTCTAATATTTTTTGATTTTTTTCTTTTTTAGAAAGATTTTTTATAGAATCTAAAGTGAAAGTTTTATCATTAAATATTAAATTATGGTTATTAGATTGAGATATGATTTTTTCTAAATCACCACCTTTATTATTAACGAAATTGGCAAAATTCATTAATTTGTCTTTGGAATTTATATTTCCATAAATGGCATCCAAATCAGCAATGGATAAAACATCTAAATTGCTATACGGATTAATTACATCTAAAGCTTTTTTGAATATGTTTTTTCCATCAGAAGCTCTATTAGTAAGTATAAAACCAACTTTGTTTTCATATGTGTTTACCATTAATTTTGTTAAAAGTGGAACAGCAAATACAACTGATAAAGATGAAATGGTATCTCTTAATAAAATTTCATTTATCTCTGTCATATCACGCTTACCGTTTTCATCTTTAGGAGCTCTATCCCAAGCTCTTTTTCCTCTTGGCAAAAGAAGACCAAATAATGATAAACAAGCAAAAGTTGATTTTGTAAAATTATATCCTGCATATTCAAAAAGTTCTTGTATTTTTTCAGGTACTTTTTTAGTAAGAAACTTTCCGAAGCCTGAAAATCCATTACTTCCATTAATATTTTTACCTTTGAAGGTTGGATTTTGTTCTTTTTGTGTATTTTCTTGAGCTTTTTTGTTTTTTGCATGTTGTAAAGCTGCAGCTCCTGGAGAAACATCACTTCTTGCATATAATTTTGGAAGTACTGATAATCCTCCTAAAGTCAATACTATATTTGAAATATTGGTTAATAAACGTTTTGTTGCAAAATTATTTTTTATATTTTCTGCAGCGTTTGCATCTATCATATTTCTTTTTTCGTTATTAATAATAGCGTCATGTGCATAATCGCTTAATGCTTCAAAAGCTTCTGCAGTATGAAAATATTTTTTTGTTCCTTCTTCACCAACAGAAACCTTGTTTATATTGAAAAGTTCTGAAGAATTTTCTAATAATTTCTCATTAAAAATTTCTACGATTTTTGCTTTTGCTGCTTTTTTTGTGTTTTTATTGCTTGAATCTAATTTTTCTAATTCGGATAAGATTTCTTTTATTGTATTTTCTGAATTTTTATCATTTGGAATAGTGTTTTTATAAATTTTTTCTACACTATATTTATAAAATTCTTCTTTGAATTTCTTTGCATCTTTTTGAATTTCTTTATTAAAAGAAGATTCTTTTACCATATTTTTTAAATCGTCACCAAAACGTTTAATTAAACGAGTATTAGTATTTGTTGATTTACAAAACTTTCTAGTGATCCATAAAACAAAAGGAGCAACACCTATGATATAAGGGCCAGTTAAACCTTCTCTTAAAAATACTTCAGTTCCTTCTTGCATGTTTAAGTGACCGGTAATTTCTTTATCTCTATTAAAACCGGTTACAGTTCTAGGAAGTGTCATTCCTAAGCCATCTTGAATTAAGAACGACAAGAAATAACCCTTATTTTCAATTCCTTGCATAAGAGTTCCGACACCTGCTAACATTGCTCCTGATTTAAAATTGACATTTTTTTGATTGTCTTGTTTTGTTTGTTTGGCACTTTTCCCTGTTGCTCTTTGAGCATTGATAGCAGCTATTTTCAACACAACACCTCATTTTCGACTTAGTGTAACTTAAACACTATTATAAAAGTGTTATTTAATCGATACAATAGCGAGTATATACGATTTTAAGAAAAATTTACAATAGGGGTAAATGTATTGAGCTTGTAGGTGATACTACTAGCTTGGCGATAACAAAGGGGGGTAAATGTATTGAGCTTGTAGGTCGGACTACTAGTTTAGCGATAACAAAGGGGAGGGTAAATATTATTGAGTTTATAAATACTACTAGTTTGACGATAATAATATTTACCCACTTTACCCTTTTACCCCTTTATTTCTTTTCTGGACCTTCACAAACTATATATTCTTTTTCTATTCCTTGTGAATCTAATATAAAATCACAAAGTTCTCTTACAGCACCCTTTCCGCCACCAAATTGAGATTTGAAATTACAAATTTCTTGTACTTCTTTAACTGCATCAGCCGGACAACAAGCAAGACCAACTTTTTCAAGGATACAAATATCTGGTAAATCGTCACCCATATAAGAAACATTTTCATAGGCTAAATTATATTTTTCCATTAACTCTTCTAATGCGGGTAATTTAAATTTTCTTCCTTGATATAACTCGGTAAAATTAAGGTTTTTCGCTCTGTGTTGAACAGTTCCGTTATTTCTGGCTGTTATTATCGCTGTGATAAAACCTGATTTATTCATTCTAACTACACCATGACCATCTTTTGCATTAAATGTTTTATATTCGACTCCATTTTCGTCATAAGTGATACTACCATCCGTCATCACTCCATCTACATCGAAAACGAGCATTTTTATTTTCTTTGCAGCAACTTCTGCTGATTCTTTTTGCATATAATCTCTCCTTTTTTTTATTAATTATACTCCAAATAGATGATTTTTTTCTTTGTTTGTTAAGAAATTTGAAATATAGTCGTTTTACTCAATGTTAAGGAAATATACATGTTACAACTATTACCCAAGAATGATACATTAATCCCCAATACTAATAATCCTGTTGATGCGATTGAGTTTATCTCTGGATATATAGAGAGATATCAATGTGAAAATATGAGTGTTGATATTTCTTTTATGAATATTCTTGATGCTTGTTATGTTTCTACAATGTGTTCGACGAAACATTATATTAAGTATCCTAATGGGAAAATAAATTGGATAATTTCGTCTAATCTAATAAAAGATTTTAATAAAAATTTAGATTTAGGTAATTGTAATTACGTATTATAGGACTTCAATAGCCGCTTTAACATCATTGCAATTAAGATTTTGCAATGCAATTTCTTTATGTCTATTTGTTAAAAGTCCTTTTTCTTTGAGTTTAGTTAATACTTTAAGTTTTAATGTCGGATTTTTGCTATCCAGTAAAACTTCTAATTCTTCAATTTCATTTACATAGTCAATTGCAAAAAGTACAAAAACACTTTCTTCATAGAGTTCTTCATATAAGAAACTTGTGAGTTTTTGTGTATTAACTCCTTTTAATAAATCATTAATAGCAAGAACTTCTTCTTTCGTGTTTTTGTCACAGTCAAATAAGTATTCCTCGTTTGAAGTAAGTTCTTCAAATTTATCTTTGGCTATTCTTAATAACAAAGCTGAACTTCCGGTTAATTTTTTTAGGTATAGTTCTTCAAATATATTATATAAATTATAGTCTAGTACTGTTGAAGCGGGAATAATTTCCGGTATTGCATTAACGATATTACAAAGGACAAGAATTGCGTTATCAAAATTTGTTTCTAAAAATTCATTTAAATCTATTAAATAAGGTATTTCTGATGCTATATTTTCAGAAAGAGAAGAATGTTTCATTACTTCTATAATTTGATTTAAAGAATTTTTTGCTTGGTAAGTAACTAGAAATTTTATTGCATTATATTGTTCAAATTCGTCTTTGGAACTTAATTTATTTAAAGCTTCTTCTTTAGAAATTTCGTCATTTAATTTAGCAAGAAGTTCTATAGAATTTGTACTTAGCGGTTCAAATTTTGAGTTAGCGGTTTGTCTAAATATTGGAATCATTTCTTGAATAAATTTTGGTGGCACAAATGAGAAATATTTAGCAATATAAGCTTTTTTAGATTCAGATTCATCTAGGAAAAGTTCTTTCATTAGAGGAATTAAATCTTCTTTTCCGTATTCATATAGACACTCTGCAATAACGTTTTCATAAGAGCTTGAATAACAATTTAAAAATGCTAATAAATTCTGGTAATTGTTAGCATTGCAAGCTGATTTTATTCTTCTAGATATATTATCTTTTATAAAATCGAATAGAAAATCATCTTGCTTAACAAGTTTCGAAAACAAATCTATATCAGCATTATCAACTAAAGATTTTGCTACAGGTTCATACTCACTTGGGTTTTTACCCGTGAGTTTCTTTATTAAATCCATAATTATTAATCCAAATAAAATACAGTTACGACTTTATGATTTTCTTCTGCGTATTCTACTGCAGTATGAAGAGTTTTACTAGTGTGAGAAAGAAAACAGATTAATTGGTTACAATCATCTATAATTTCTCTGTTACAAACTCTTGAAGCATCAGCAAGAGTCATCATTGCTCTATCAGAGTGCTCAACAATATTTGGAACACCAATTAACTGGTCTTGAACGTCTGATGGTTGTTGACCAATTGTTTGAGGTAAAATAACTTTTAATTTATCAGGATTAGATTTCATTGCCCCTCTAATTGCAGCAGCATTAGTACCACAAGAACCTCCTGATGTTATAATAGTATTTCCTTGTCTTACAAGTGCTGTTGTAAGAGTTTCAATCATTTGTTGGTGCGTAATAGCTAGATTTCTGGAACCGATTATTGCAATTCTTTTGGCGGGTTGTTTTATGGTTGCTAATTCCATTGCTAATTCATCAACTGTATCAGGAGCATTGTCTGCTGTATCCATATCTCCTATCGGAACCATAATTGAAGGTTGTTTTTCATCTTCAATAGAATTTAAAACGTCACTCATTTTACCACCTTTATTTATCTCTGTATTACGCTGATTATAAAATCTATTTTCTTTTGAATTGAAAAAATATTTTTTTCTTAGTATGCTGAAACATAATATCACAAAAAGGGGAATTTGGGAATAGGGGAATGGAAAATATTTTAGAAAACCTTAATAAAGAACAGCTAGAAGCTGCTAAAACAACAGAAGGGGCTTTATTAATTCTTGCAGGAGCTGGAAGTGGTAAGACAAAAGTTTTAACTTCCAGAATTGCTTATATGATAAAAAATGGAGCAATTGCCGGAAAAATTTTGGCAGTGACATTTACTAATAAGGCTGCAAAGGAGATGAAGGAAAGGCTTTCTTCTATTCTTGGAGAAAATATTGTTAAATATATGTGGGTTGGTACTTTTCACAGTATTTGCGGGCGAATTTTAAGACAAGATATTGAAAATTATTCTTTCCAATCAGGAAAAAAATTGGATAAGAATTTTACAATATATGACGAAACGGATGCTTTAGCGGTTATTAAACAAGCTGTTAAAAAATTGAATTTGGATGATAAGATTTATCAGCCAAAGCTTATAAAAGCGGTTATTTCAAATGCAAAGAATAAAATGCAAGATGCTTATACTTTTGCGACGTTTGCACGAGATTTTAAATCACAAAAAATTGCTCAAGTTTTTGAATTATATGAAAATACGCTTAATAACAATAATGCGATTGATTTTGATGATATGTTGATGCTTTGTGTTAAATTGTTGGAGCAAAATCCTGAAGTAAGAAAAAAATACTATGATAAATTTCAACATATTTTAGTCGATGAGTATCAAGATACGAACCAAGCTCAATATCAGTTGGTTAAAGCTTTGTACACAAATTTAGATTCATATATCCCTGAATCTCGTTCTCTTTGTGTTGTAGGAGATGTTGATCAATCTATTTACAGTTGGCGTGGTGCGGATTTTAGAATTATTATGAATTTCCAGAATGATTTCCCTAATGCTAAATTAGTAAAACTTGAACAGAATTATCGTTCGACGGCAAATATTTTGAATGCTGCGAATGCAATTATTGAAAATAATGAAGAACGTGTAGATAAAGTTCTTTATTCTCAAAAAGGTGATGGAGAAAAAATTTCTTTATACGAAGCTCAAGACGAAGCCGATGAAGCAAATTATATTGTTAAATCCATTAAAGATACATCTGATAATTATAATCAATTTGCCGTTTTATATAGAACAAATGCTCAATCACGTGCTTTAGAAGAAGCTCTTATTGCGGCTGGAATTCCTTACAGAATTTATGGCGGTTTAAAATTCTATGATAGAAAGGAAATTAAAGACGCGATTGCATACTTAAAACTTATTTATAATAATGATGATTCTCAATCTCTTAGAAGAATAATTAATGTTCCTAAAAGAGCGATTGGAGAAACAACTTTAAAACATTTACAAGAATATGCAGATAATAATGATATGAGTTTGTTTTCGGCAATTTTAGATGTTGATAATATAGAAGCAATAAAATCAGGCACAGCTACAAAGTTGAAAGATTTTGCAACATTACTTTCTAAATTAAAGGAAGCTCAAAACAGATATTCTCTTCCAGAATTTCTAAGTCTTGTTTTGGAAAAAACAGGTTATTTAAGAGAATTACAGGCTTCAGGTACTGATGAAGATGAAACAAGAATAGAAAACTTACAGGAACTTGTAAACGTTGCAAATGAATTTGAACCTGAAGAAATTGATAATACATTAGGTGAATTTTTATCACAAGTTTCATTGGTTTCAGATATAGATGGAATGGATGAAATTGCTAATAATGTTACATTGATGACATTACACGCTTCAAAAGGTCTTGAATTCCCTATTGTATTTTTGGCCGGTTGTGATGAAGGAATATTCCCTTCTGCAAGATGCTCTAATAGCTTATCGGAATTAGAAGAAGAAAGACGTTTAATGTATGTTGGAGTTACCCGTGCTGAAACTAAATTATATTTAACAACCGCAAAAAGACGTCAAATGTGGGGTGAATACAAATATTATTCTCCAAGTCGCTTTTTAGAAGAAATTCCTTCTAAATTAATTGACCAAGAAGAATCGGCATTTTCAGAATTCTCATCTTCTAGTAGTAGAGGAACTTTTGCAAATGCTGTTAAAAAAGTTAAAAATGAAGGTGGATATGGTTCAATCTCAAAAGCATCATTTAATTCTGACGGATACGTGAAGCCTACTTCAGGTTTTGGAGCAAACTTTGTCGCTCCAAATTCAAAAAATACTACAACTACAACGAATTCTTTCGGGAAAAATTTTGTTGCTCCAAGTTTTAATAAGACAACAAATGTTGTAAAAAGAACTCCTAGTAGAGTTATTATTAATAAAAATCCTATTAACAAAGAAAAAGAAGATGCTAAAATAAAAGCGTTTTTTGAAGATAATATAATGAAACGTAAACTGGAAGAAAGAAAACGTGAAGAAGCAAAAATTGCTGAAGAAAAGAAATTAGAAGAGGATGCTAAAAATACTGTAACTCAATATTTCTTCAATGTTGGAGAACGAGTTTTTCATGAAAAACTCGGAATCGGACATATCGCTGATGTTATTCAAATTGGTGATAGTACAATGTATACAATTGATTTTGGAAAAATGGGTAAAAAAGCGATGGATGCAGCTTATGCTCATTTGAAGAAAGTGTAAGAAATAAAAAGCTGTCAGGTAACTGACAGCTTTTTTATTATAAAATTTCCATCACTGGATCCGAAATTTTTACTTCCGGAATTTCTTTTAAGTTAGGAAGCTCAATTTGTTTCTGAGCGTTATTAATATTAGTTTCTTTTTCCGGCATTGGAGCTTTTGCTTGTTTAACTTTTGCAATTGCTGGATCTGGGTTGGTTTTTTGTCTATTGTATTCAGACATGATTTGATTAACAAATCTTTTAGTTTCTCCATAAGGAGGAATTGTTCCTCCGAATTTTTTTACATTTCCAGGACCTGCATTGTAAGCTGCAAGTGCTAATTCTGTTGAGCCAAACATTTTATACATCATTTTATAATATGTAAGCCCTGCTTTGATATTTTCGCTTAAGTAATAAGGGTTAAATCCTAATCGGTTTGCTGTCGAAGGTAACAGTTGGAATACTCCTACAGCACCATAAGGGCTTCTTAACTCGTGTCTAAAACCTGATTCTTTCTTTGCAATACTTAAGGCTAATGCTGGATCCACATTCATTTCTAAAGAATGTTTAACAATTGTTTCTTTGATTACATTTTCCGGTGTTGGTGCAGCTTGAACCCTAACGCATAACAAAGCTAGCAATGCAATAGTTGTTAAGACTGTTTTTCTAATCATTGAAATCCTCTTATATTTTGTAAATTGGATTCTGTATGTTACTATAAAAATCCTCCCTACGGTTTCGCTATGTTCTCGTTCTGTTCCTGACAGGACCTCTTTCCTAAATTTATTAAATACCAACTGTCTATTAATAAACTTGTTAGGCGACTATTCCTGTTATTCCCATCACTCCGGTTTGGATAAATAACTATACAGAATGTATGTCAACAGTATTTTATTATAAACAAATTAAAATTTCAACCCTTTCCCTCGAAATCTCTTTTAAATAGCCTTATTGGGTTATTTTATTAATTGGAAATTTCTATTTATAAGCTGGCGTTTGTTTTCTATAAAGTCAAGTTCTGAACTAAATAATTTAATCTTTTTATCTAGGTTCATTAAGTTGATTATTGCAAAAACATTTATAGGAATATTAAATAAATTAATATTCTTTTTATTAGTGATATTTTCAAAAAAACTAATGTTGCAATTTTGTACGAAGCTTAAATCAACTCCTATTTTAAAATTTTTATGTTCATTTATTTCCAAATTAATTCTTTTGATTTCTCTTTCATCCAGTAAAGGAGAAAGTGGAGTTATTATACAAGTATCGTTAAAAATTTTAATTTCCATACTATCAGTTTAGCTAATAGTATGGAAATTTATAATTACCAAAAATTATGAAAAACATACAACTTTAGATTGATTCTAAAAATATAGTTTGTTCTCTATCCGGTCCAACACTAATAATTCCAATAGGAGCACCTATTAAGTCTTCTATTTTGGAAATGAATTTTTTAGTGTTTTCTGGTAGTTCGTCATAATTTTTTATATTGCTTAATGATGTTTTCCAACCTGGAACAGTTTCATAAATAGGCTCTAAATACTTGTGAATGAATACGTCTGTTGGATATGTAGTGTAAACTTTATCATTTCTGCAGTCTTTGTATGCAGTACAGATTTTTATTTCGTCAAAAGTATCAAAAACATCAAGTTTTGTAAGAGCTACTTTCGTAATTCCGCCAACAAGAACTGCGTATTTCATAATTACAGAATCAAACCAACCGCAGCGTCTAGGTCTTCCTGTAGTTACACCGTATTCATGACCTATATCTTGTATTTTTTTTCCAATTTCGTCTGTTAATTCTGTTACAAAAGGGCCTTCTCCAACTCTTGTAACATAGGCTTTTGAAACCCCAACAACATCTTGTATCATTGTTGGACCATAGCCGCTACCTACAGCAGCACCGCCTCCAATTGGATTTGAGCTGGTTACAAATGGATAGGTCCCATAATCAATATCAAGCATTACTCCTTGAGCACCTTCAAAAAGTATTGTTTTGTCTTTATATCGATTGAGTAAGTCTTGCCATTCAAAACAAACATAAGGTTTAAATAGTTCTGCATATTTTTCGCATAATGAAATTATACAGTCTTTTGAATATTCGTCTATTTTATATACATTTTTTAATATTTTATTTTTTAATGGAAGAATAATATCAAGTTTTTCATTAAGAGCTTCATAAGAATATAAATCTTGAATTTTTAGTCCTATTCTAGCCATTTTATCAGTGTAAGTAGGACCAATACCTCTTTTTGTTGTACCAATTTTTCCTTTGCCGGAGTTAGCTTCACTATATCCATCTATTTCTATATGGTATGGAAGTGTTATAGAGGCTAAAGGTGAAATTTTTAGGTTTTCGAAATTAACTCCTTCTGATTTTAGTTCGTTTAATTCTTTTTCGAAAGATTCCGGATGAATAACAGTACCAGCTCCAATAAAGCAAATTTTTTTATCATATAGAATTCCTGATGGAATTATATGGAATTTATAGGTTTTACCATTTGTAACAACAGTATGTCCTGCATTACATCCGCCTTGGTATCGTATAATTAAGTCTGCTTTTTCAGAAAGTAAATCTGTTATTTTGGCTTTACCTTCGTCGCCCCATTGAGCACCTATTACTACAGTGTTTTTCATACATATTCTCCATTAAGATTTAAAAAGCCGGTTTTTAATTCCGGCTTTAATATTAGAACTTTTATTGTGCTTGTTGCTGTTGTTTAGCTTTAGCTTGCTGTTTTGCTTGCACATCAAGCATCGAATTATGTGCCATCATGTATACGGAGCAAATTTTATAGTTTTTTAAATACCAAGCACAATTTTCTTGCATACATACAATTTCTACTTGAGAACCTACACTCATTAACGGACATAATGGTATAGATTTTTCTTGATCACGAGGTGTCATTATATTTCTCCTATATTAGTTATTTTGCCATTTTTAATAAGTTACAATTTTCACTACGTTTACGTTCTTGATCTTTGTATATTTTAGTTCTGTTAATAACTTCATCGAAATCAATTTTGTGAGCATTAAAATCAGGACCATCAACGCAAGCAAATTTGGTTTCTCCGCCAACAGTAACTCTGCAAGCCCCACACATGCCTGTACCATCAACCATAATTGGATTCATACTTGCTTCTGTGTATATATTTTTGCCTCTTGTCATTTCTGCTACAGCTCTCATCATAGGCATTGGTCCAACTGCGATTGCATAATCTATTTTTTCTGAATTCATTAATCTGTCAAGAACACCTGTTACAAAACCCTTTTCACCAAGAGTTCCGTCGTCTGTAGTAATAAACAATTCCGTACAAGCGTCTTTCATTTTGTCTTGCCAGAAAATTAGTTCTTTTGTTCTTGCACCCATTATCATGTAAACTTTATTACCAGCTTCTTTAAAAGCTTTTGCTATCAAATAACAAGGAGCAGCGCCATAACCTCCGGCTAAACAAACAACTGTTCCATATTTTTTTATCTCTGTTGGTTTTCCAAGAGGACCTACTAAATCTACTAATTCATCACCAACGTTAAGTTCTGCTAATTTTTTTGTAGAATAACCTACAGCCATAAATACAAGAGTTAATGCTCCTGTAGATTTATCAACATCAGCAATTGTCAATGGTACACGTTCACCATTTTCTTCTGCTCTGAATATAATAAATTGTCCAGCTTGTGCGTTTCTTACAACATAAGGTGCATCAATAGTAATTTCATATTGATTTGGACAAAGTTCTTTTTTTGATAGTATTTTATAACCCATTTTACTATGCTCCTCTTTAACTCTTTATATAGTAGCATAAATATATTTATTGGTAAATGGTTTTTTATCTTTTTAAGCAAAAAAAAACCTTTCTATTTTAGAAAGGTTCGGAATTTTGTTTTACTTAATTCCTCATGTGTAGAAGGTTAGTGTGTAGGTTGTATGAAAGGTTTGTGTTATGTGTCTATTTAATGTTTGCTTAATGCTTACATATATATAAAGTATTTCTTTAATAAATAATTTCATAATATGCTTTATATTGTTACAAAAGTTTACAAACTCTTTTTTAATAAAAATAGCTTTTAAAAAGTGTTTGTAAACAATATAAAGAGGTGATGTTATAAATACGTTGATTTTCAATGTTTATACTAAATTTAGTATTTCAAAAATTCCTTCAGCGTATGTTGGATGAGCAAAACATATAGATTTTATTTCATTTATTGATAAATTTTCTTTTATTGCTATGAGGAAAATGTGGATTAAACTTGATGCTTCTTTTGATATTATACTTGCTCCACAGATTTTATCTTTTTTAGTAATAATTTTTATAAATCCGTCTGTAGAGTCATCACACCAAGATTTTCCAAGAGCTGTAATTGGCATAAGAGTAGATTTGCAATTTTCATCACAATCTTTTTCTTGAATTCCTACCCAAGCGATTTCAGGTTCTCCATATATTATTGATGGAACTAAGTTTTTATCAAAAGGAATTCCTAGAGCTAGTGATTTTGCTTGACTAATTGCATAATGAGCTAGTTGGATTTCATTACAAGCATCACCCAAAATACATTCACATTCTGCATTTTGGGTGTTAGTTTCTCTGCCTGCAGCAACAAGCACAAAATCAGGAGATATTATTTCTCCATTTGATAGAGTTACTGCTTTATTTTCAATGCTTTGAATTGAAGTTTTAGTATAGAATTTGATTTTCTTTTGTTTAAAAATTCTTTCAACTCTTTTAGAAATATCAATATCTGCAAGTGGTATTAAATGTTCTGCGAGCTCTACTATTGTGACTTCAACTTCAAAGTTTGAAAATATTCTAGCCCATTCAATTCCTATAGCACCAGAGCCTACAATCAAAACAGATTTTGGCAGGCTTTTTAAATTAAGTAGGTCATCAGAATTAAAAATAAATTCTTTATCGAACTCTAATCCTTTTATTTGTCTAGGTCTTGAACCTGTTGCAAGAATTATTTTATCTACCTTATATTCATTATCTTCTGCTAAAATAGTTGTATTATCTTTTATACAAGCTTCGTTATAAACTATTTTCACGCCAGAATTTTTTACTGCAAGCTCTAAAGATTTTCTTATTTTTTCAACGGTTTTATCTTTTTTTTCTATAATTTTTGAAAAATTAAATTCTTCAGCATTGATTTTTATTCCGAACTCTTCTAATTTTTTAGAATTTGCAAATACTTGAGAGGAATGCAAAAGTGATTTTGTTGGAATACAGCCTTTATTAAGACAAGTGCCTCCTAGTAAATCTTTTTCAAATAGTATTACAGACTTTCCTTGCTTTGCTAAAAACATTCCTGCGCTATATCCTGCAGGTCCTCCACCTATTATTCCATAATCATATTTTTCCATATGATTATTTTAGCATAATTTTTTAAATTTTCATGTTATTGCTAGGCTGAGGTCTGTTATTTAAATATTTCTTTTGCATGTCAGATGCCATACTATTTCTTAATACAGGGGTTATTATGTTTGAAGAAAGAATACTTGCTCCAATTGTTCCGGTTGTTGTTAGAACATTTTTATAAGAATAGTAAGATTCTTTTGGAAATAAGTGGTCTTGTTTTATTACTTCATCTAAATCAAGAGATAATTTTCCAACTTTATCTCCATAAAGATGTTTATTTTTATTTAAATAATCTCTAACTTTTTGTGGTGCAAATTTTCCGGTAGAAGCTAATTTTGAAAATATTTTCTTTGTACATTGCGTAACAAGGAAAAAAGAGCCAATATTAACAACTGCATCTAAAAATTCTTGAGGTACAAGGAAGCTTTTTTGTTCTTTAGGTATTTTGGGGTTAACTAAAACCGCACCAATTTGAGCAAGAGAAGATAATGCCCAACCTAGAGTTCCTGTTACAACAAGCATTGTCGCAGTATTTTTTTTGAAGTTTTGGTAAACCCATTCAAGTCCTTTTTGCAATGGAGAGTTACTCATTTTTACCCTCCTTTATTTTTTGTTTTGAATTAGCTTTATCTTTTAAAAGATTAGTTAAAATGATTGTTAGCGGTGCATCTAATACAAAATTGGTTATACACATTGCCCCTAGTGCTATCGACATAGAAAGAGCACTTCTATAGTTTTTTAAAAATTTTTCGTTGGCAGATATTTCTGCTAAGTATTTTTTAGGGATTAATGCTTTACTGTATTTAGATTTTCCATTTAAATTTGTCATAGAGGTTATTAATTTATATAAAGGTCCTCTTACGACAAGAATTCCAACACCTGTTCCAGCAATAATTTTAGCAATAGTACGACATACAGAAACTTTGCGAGTTTCTTTATCTACTTTATGGTTGCTAGCATCGATAAAAGGTTGGGTAACTAAAGCTGTCGCACCTAATATACCTCTATTAACATCAGGGCGAGAGCTCCAGTTGTCAAATCTATTCCATTTGTCAAGTTTTTGAGCAGATTCTTTAGTTGTATATTCAGGGAAAAGATTAAGTGTTTTTTGCATAATTTTGTCGGTAAAACGATTCCATCGTTTCCCTTGCATAGAGACATTATTCTTCTGTACGGGTTGTATATTCATATTTCTACACTTCTTCTGCTCCCTTTAAAACATGTAAATCATAAAAATTGCTTTTTATAAAAATAATGTTAAGAAATTTTTACAAAAGGAGGATTTGAAAAATCCAAAAAATGACAAATTTTTGAGATTTTTCAAATCCGACTTTAGGTGTGTGAGCATCAGGTCGTGTGTGGGATAGCACACAACCTGATGCGAAACCGTTCCAAGTAGTTTGCGAGAAAAATATCAATTTTTCCGCATCCACAAAGAAAAAGCTATGAACTTTTTATCGTGCATAGCTGTTGATTAGGGATATGTGTATCGTCGTTTTTTAAGGAGTATAGTTATATGTTAGCAGTATATTTTTAAAATAAAATCATTAGAATGAAGGATATTTGTAATAAAACTTAATAAATTTGTAAAAATAATATGAGAGCATGTAGATGTAAATATTTGTAAATTTTATTTAACAAATCCTAAAGTTAAAAAAAAATATGCCGATAAGAATATTACAAGGCGAACAGATTATTGGAAAGGACAAAAAGGATATGTTGAAGAAGATTACAACCCCAAGCAATAATACATTTACCGGAGTTGAATTTATATTAAGAGGGGCTAAAAAACGAAGGACAATGGCAGTATCGAATGCTGTTGCTGTTAATGCAGAAAGTGGTATTCAAATTAAATTACAAGCTGTGAAGTAGGGTTATAAACATTTGACTTGAAAGAAATTTTTAGGTCAATGTTATATTTACCCCCCTGTCTGTATTAAGATAGTTGAGAGTATAAATTTTAATCCTGAATGAAATTCAGGATTTTTATTTTGAAAAATAAAATGTTTGTGTTAGAATAGATTTATGCACTGAGGAGAAGTGGCCGAGTTGGCTTAAGGCGGCACCCTGCTAAGGTGTTGTATGGGGCAACCTGTACCGAGGGTTCGAATCCCTCCTTCTCCGAATTTAAAAGAGTCCAAAGGGACTCTTTTTTAGTATATATTTAAATTGTAATTTAACGACCGGTTTGATTTGTACGGATACTTTGATTATTTTGGACAGCCCGCTTTGCGAGGGCGTTTTCAGGTCGGGAAATTAAGTTTACCAAAAAAATCAAACTGCCGAAATGGACTTTTTGGGGACTGTACGGATAGTTTGATTTTTTCTTAATATAGCTGGGTTTAGCACCGTTTTTAAGGTGTACGGATAGTTTGATTATTTTGGTATAGTCCAGTTGTGCAAATATCAATATAATATCACTTATCTGATTTAAACCTAAATATCAAGCAACTTAAAATTTTACCATAGATTACGTCTGTTTCGTTCTTTTTCTTCTTCCTTTAATTTATTGATGTGATTGATTGTATTTATCTCTGCATCTTTTAAAGATCTGTTCATAAAACTAAGCAATCTTGAAAATTTACCTATGTATATACCATCAGACAAAGCAGTCTCCATTATCTCAATTTCATTTGCAAAATTAGCTTCGGGCCTTGCTAGATATATAAAATCTCCTTTATTGATTTCTGTAGGTTTATTGTAATAATCCATTATTGTGTATCTGTATTCATCACTCATATAGATTTTAAATGATTCATATGGTAAATTTCTTTTAACTTCTATTACATAATGATTGGTATTTTGTATAAGAATGTATGAATTTATTTTGTTACATTCTTGCAATCTTTGTTTTATGAAGTTGATAATTGAATAATGTAAATTTTTGCCCATTACAACTCCTTTTTAATATCAATTTTTTCTAAAAATTCTTTATATCCATTTTTTTCACTTTTTGTAAATAAAGTACAATTTAATTCTTTTTTAAACTTACAAGCGAATTCTTTTTTTGTTTTTTCTAAAAAATTCGCAAATTTTAAAATATCTTTTTTTTCAAAAATTTCACTAAATATTAAAATATCAATATCGTTAATGTCTTTGTACTGAGCTTTAAAAATCGAGCCAAATATGCATACAGATTTTATTTCTAGTTGTTTAGATTTTTTACCTAAAAATTTATTTTTTATCCATTTTGTAATTTTTTCAATTTGTTTTCTATTTAAGTATTCACATTTTAAATATATAAATTTTTCAAATTCAATAGGAAATTGAAAATTTCTATAATCAATAGATTCATCAAGGCAATGAGCTTCAAATGCAATTATATGATTCAACATTTTTTGAAATAAAGATTTATCAGTAGAAGAAATTATTTTATCATTATCCTCAATTAAATTTCTTATTTCCTTATTATTTGGTAAAATTTCGTTTGTTTTTATGCTTCTCCATAATTTTAAATCTTGTTTTATTGGGTCTTTTTCGGAATTTATTGATGAATTTGGACCAAATTCTCGAAACAAATTCTTATTCTTGTTTAATATTGTACCAATTTTTAAACATAGTTTATCATATGTAATAGGGAAAAGGGCATTATAGACCTCTGTCCTTTTTTGATAAATAATAAAAATTATTATTAGCAGCATAACTAGAGAACAACGCAATACAATTGTGTTGTTCCAAATATAATCAAAAAGGATATTGATAAAATAATCTGCTAATTTATCCATTTCTATGACAACCTTATTAATATATTATCTTCCAAGTCTTGAATGTTATAAACAGAATCTAAAACATCAAATGTTTCTTCAAGATTGTTTTTAGCACTATTCCAACCGCAACCATCAGTGAACCAGATAAATGTTACCCCATCTATTGTTGCAACTTCTTGAGCTAGTGTTTTATAACTTCTTGCTGTTTCATTTAATTTTGAGCCTCCACTAGCATAGAAATTGGTTTAAATTACATAAATTTGTTTATCTGTTTTAATTACAAAATCAAAACGTTTTTCCATTTTACCTTGATTAGAAATCGCTGATAAATTTACATTCCATTTTTGCTCAATTTCATGGATATACATTTCTTTAAAGTAATTTTGTCCCTTAATAAAACCTGCTTTTTGAATATAACTTTCAACAAGATTTTCCATTAAATGCCCGCCACGATTTTTACGAGCATTAGAATCTAAACCCGTTTCGACACCTGTTGCATAATCTACTAAATTATTTACAATATGGTTTTGTAGCAAGTTAAAAAGCTTTGTTTTTTTCATAAACATTTTATATTCTTCAATTGAATAATTCATTTCAATAAATGAAAAATTAAATTCCCCATCCTTATCTATTGTATAAATTTCATTAGCTCTTACAGCTAAAAGCAAAGGAATACATTTTAAAGTCTCAGGATATTTTTTTATAATATTTTCAAAATCTTGTTCAATATTTTTTGAACCAACTAAAGAGTTTAAAATATTTAACTCAACTTTTAAGTTATCTATATTTTTAGTAATTTTATCAAAATCTGCATAATAGCCATAATCTGCAATACAAGGTCTAAAAGTAGATAACCATTCTTTAAAATTTCTAGTCATAATTCCTCACTAAAACTTCTGTAATTTTGCCTCTACCATTAGCATTAGCATTTACAGCACGAGAAGCAAAAACTTTTTTTATTTCATAATTGGCATATAATTCATTTACTAATTTAGTATCAGAATTGGAAAGCATAAACATAACACCTCTAGAATCCAATTCATCGCAAACCTCTCTCAGCTTAAATTGCATATCTAAATCAAAACCGTCCTTTGTGTATGAAGTAAAACTAGAAGTCTCATTTAATGGAACATAAGGAGGGTCAAAATAGACAAAATCACCTTTTTTGACTTTCTCTAAAATCACTGAGAAATCTGCACATTTAATTTCTGTATCTTTAAGTAATTTTGAACATTTTATCAAATTATCAGCATCAACAATTCTTGGATTTTTATAGTTTCCAAACGGGACATTAAATTGTCCTTGAGAATTTACTCTATACAATCCGTTAAAACAAGTCCTATTTAAGTATATAAAACGACTTGCTTTTTCTACATTTGAAAGTGTTGAATATTTTTCAGTTCGATCTAAATTTCTTATTTCTAAAAAATATTC